>JAEZKC010000014.1 GCA_023436205.1 Fibrobacterota bacterium | reverse complement strand
CCGGGTCCTAATTCAGATACAGCCGACCCCAAACCCGGCCCGATTTCCCCCACTGTTCTTCCGGCCCCTTTACCTACTTCACGTACGGCTTCTCCTACCGGCTGAAGAAGATTACCAAGCAGTTGAGGATTACGATCGACAGTATCAAGGGTGCGTGAAAGGATTGCCTGGAGATTTCTGAGCCGCACTTTAAGAACTGCCTGAGCTTCAACCCCCAGGATATCAACTTCCACTTTGCTTATCTGCACACGGGCACCGATATTGAGCTTGAGCAGATTGGCAAGTTCGGCACTGATCGCCACCTGAGCATCCAGGTCATCCACCTGGATTTTTATTTCATCAACCTTAACCGTGGGTATATCGAGCAGGACATCAGGGAACTGCTCCTGGGGCAGGTTTTCGATCCCCGCTTCGGCAACGATTTGCCGGGTGCCTTCCCGCGAAGGAGGCTGCTGCGGCGCGGTGGTCTGGAACTGCTGACTTGTGGAAGGTGAACCGGTCTTCTGGACTACGCGTTTCCGATCGGTCTGTTGAGAACCGGGTCGTTCAGTCTGCTGAGCTTCATCACCGGACATTTTGTCGTTCTGACCGTAATCGGAAGACTGCCCATAGTTTGCTTCATTTTGATAATTGGACATGCTTGTACTCTCGATAAAAAAGTTGAATTCAATTCCCGATTTTGCTTTGATTTATAAACGGCAAAAGAAGTGCCAGATAATCCAGCAGTCCGCATTTTCACCTACGACTGCCTGGGTAATCTAATCAGTGATGATCTGTGGGATATTGCGTTGAATATGAACATCCATTCATATATAGAAGGTGGCAGAAATGAATATGCCTACGTCTCCAAAGACCCCACACATGCCAGGCCTTCATCTGAGATCGTTTCGGCAAAGTACAACACGCTTTTGAAACTGAGGAATAGCACTTTACAGATAATTAATATTCCCCGGGGAACATACAAAGCGGAGATTTTTGATGTAAAAGGCCGGCTGCTCGGAACACATCTCTTGAGAAGATCAGAAACCGCCATTTTAATAAGAAGAAAAGCATCAGGAGCTGTGGTGGTGAGGCTTAAGGATGCAGATGGTAAGGTTATCTGGCATGGTCAAGCAGTGGCGGTGGTGAACTGATATCTGGTTGGGCAAACAGTTCTGGGGCGGGATAGCAATTGAGCTAAAAAAAGCATATTGCCTAACGGTGATGTGTTTTCTTTTCTGAAACTCGTGACTGATAAACTCTAATGACTTTTTTGAGGCAGTTTAAAGCGAGAGATGCCACTGGTGGCCCTGAGACGTCTTCACGCTTAAAAGGAGCCAACTCTTAGTTGCAATACAAGTGTTTTCCGAACGTATACAGCAATATACCAAAAATACCGAAGAGAACGGAACACTGGGTTTGTACACGTAATAGAAACCAAGACAGCACTTATCCCCCGCGTTTTACTATTTTTACAGAATGAATATTCCTCCTAATCTTCTTAATGAACACTTCCAGGACCGCTACTTTGACGTAGTCAATGCGATCGAGGAGGCAAAGCACATCTATTTTGAAGGAAACCGGATCTTTGAACGACTCGCATTAATGCGACCACAGGAATCATTTCAGATCGGCGAACTTGGATTCGGGGCTGGACGGGTGCTTGTATCGCTTGTTGATAGCCTTGAAAGAAGCGGACTTGAGGACCTCTCCATTCAGTACAACTCCGTGGAACTCCACCCTGTGTCACATTTACGGATGAAAGAGATTCTGGCGGTTTTCCAAGAGCTGGTTGGTCCGGCTATTAATTGTGCAGTGGATGCTTATTCCAGACTGGACATTAGCAAACCCGGTTGGCAGGAAACTGAACTCGAGGGTACATTCGGCCGCATCACGCTCAGGCTATGGATCGGAGAAGCTCTTGAAATGGTGCAGCAACTCAAGAAACCATGCCATGCCTGGTTTCTTGACGGGCACGGGCCAAAGAAAAACCCACTTATGTGGAGGCCGGAGCTCCTTAACGCAGTGGCACAGAAAACGATGAAAACGGGAACTGTAGCGACCTATTCGGTTGCAGGACATGTAAGAAGAGATTTAGCCTCGGCGGGATTTACGGTGGAGAAGGTTCAGGGATTCGGGGGCAAGAATTCCGTTCTAAGAGGAGAGAAAAATGAAAACAACTCGACAAAAACTCACCCTTCGACCTCGGACTGCACAACGGTTGAAACTCCATTAGGGTTCAACCGACCATAGCCGCCAGATTGCTGACCGTATTAAGATTTCTCGCTGTGACTGCTACCCCTAAGCCGTTTTCAACTTTGGAAGCCAGCTTGGAACGACCGAAACCCTCCGGGGTATAAAGATAAAAAACCGGACCCGCCAAAGCGAACTCCTCCGAGGCAGTCTTTAATGCATATAATTTTTCCATATCCGGACTTTCAGGAACCGATTCCAGAAAGTAAAAGTGCACTGTTTTGGTATCTCCCGAAGAAAACGGATTATTTCTGACAGCATCCAGCAGCGCCGATGCCTTTAATACAAACACATTCGGTTTGAAACCGCGAACAGCATATATATTTGAACTGATCGTCTCAGCGAGTTTATTGGATTCCGTATTATCATATGCAAATACAGCATTTCCACTCTGAAGATAGGTCCTGACATCCTTACACCCGGTTTTTACCAGAATTTCTTGAAGTTCTTTCATAGGCAGAAGGTTATTTCCACCCACATTAATTCCCCGGAACAGTGCAACATAGGTTTTCATGGTTTTCTCGTTTATAAATTATTTGAGAGTTCACCCTTTACCGCGGGCAGCTGTGAACGGTCAACGAAACATACTAGCATCGAAAGACGGCTAGGTGACAGGGTAAATAGCGATACCTTCACTTTTCAACCCAGATTCCAGCCAGCTTCACCAGTGCAAGAGCGTTGCTCTGCTCGGATGCTCCGGGCTGCAGCTTATAATCAAAAGAGATGCCTTTTTCGGTATATGAATCTCTGAAGTGATAATTATAATAGACTTTAGGAGCCTCTTTTCCAAGATCTGTCAAATCATAATCGTGCGTGGAGATAAGGGTAAGTGCATTCTTGTCCAGAAGCTTTTCGAGCACAATCACTGCTGCGGTATGTCGATCACGTGAATTGGTTCCCCGGAAAATTTCATCTATCAGCACAAGAGATTCATCTTTGGAAGCGGTCTCAAGAATTCGCTTGATCTTAAGCAGTTCGGAGTAAAAGGTGGATATGCCCTCCTGAAGATTATCACTTATTCTCATTGATGAATACAGTTTGAAGGGGGCTGACCGAAACCGTGAGGCACACACCGGAGCTCCAGCATAGGCAAGCACCAGATTAACTCCCACAGTACGCAAAAACGTGGTTTTACCCGACATGTTTGAGCCGGTTATGATCGTCACCGTCTTTCGGTTGGGAATACTGATATCATTTGCAATGCGAGCGCTGCCGGAGATTAGCGGATGACCCAGGTTTTCAGCAGTAAACCCATTTATTTCTGCAGATATCTCAGGAAAAACCCATTCGGGGTTTTCAAAATGCAGAATCGAAAGAGAGGAAAGCGCCTCAAAATGAGCTATAATGCTTATCCATTTTTGAAATTGAAGGCCATGTCTTCTGCGCCAGGAGTAAAGTGAAAGAAGACTTTGGATATCCCAGAGAAAAAAGAGATTCAATGCAAATGCGACCAGTCCGTTATATCGTATCTGGGAAAAGGTAATACGTCTGTAAAGGGATTCCAGTGCTGACGATGATTTGACATGAGAGCCGCCCTTTATCTCTTTGCAGATCTCATTCAACTTTGGTGAATGAAAAGCCTGGCGTTCAATCATATCAAGTAGAACCGCATACATTTGAATTGTTTTCTCATATTTGTCAAAACGATTCAGATCACGGGATATCCTTCCGCTGAAACTAAAGTAGGTCAAAACGTTGATAGGGATAAACAGAAAAACCAGCGCTGGGATGGAAAAGAGCATATAGAGTAGAAAAGAAAGAGCAATGGAAGCAAAAGGAAGAGCAAGTAACAGCCAGCGAAACTTAAGTAAAGAGAGTGAAACCTGGTCCGGTTTCATCCACTGCAGAAGCGGTTCGGGATTTTCTCCGTACCCCTTCTCCAGCACAGAACGCGCTTCAAATGTTTGTCTCCACTCCAACAGCGAAGAAAGTTCCCTGATTGCTTCCTGATTCCCGGATATATCCTCTGTATCGGGAGTATTTTCCGAAAGCATGGCCGCCAGCTTTTTCCGCCCAAGAAAAGTGTGTGCAACGCAAATGTACTGGTAAAGCGAACCTGTTCCAAGAATATCAAGGTCACCCGTGTAAAAATGTTCGGGGTTTAGAAAGCCCTCCCCCTTCTCTTCAAAACTCTGCCACCGGTTTTCCTGTCGATCGATACCTTTTCTGTTTACTTCGGCGATTGCGATAAGAAACTTCATATTCTCTGAAACTCGACTGTGAGTGATAATAAGGGCAATAAAGAAAATGAACGATGAAATGGTAAACAATAAAGGGAGAGCCTCAGGCCTTTTGTAATATAAGATGAAAATCACTCCCCCGAAAGCGGCGGCAAAGGCAAGCAGCCGAAGGTTGCTGAGTGCGGAACTCCTCCGCTTCAGTCGGGCTATCGAAGAGGTGAAGGTTTTAAGTCGCGTTTTATAAAGCGAAATAATATCATTTGTCATTTTTGAACTTTCATGAAAAAAGGTACGAACTCTGCTCCTGCTCAATAGCCGATCCATGATTTCTGCACTTCAAATGTAGATAAAAGGATACTGCTATGCCAGATCGGGCGCATAAGCAATAGCAAAATGTTTTCCAGAGTTTTATCCACTAATACTCCTCTAAATTCATTTGTGGGAGGCTTATTGAGAAAGCTTTTTTTAATCAATGCAGCAGTAATGTTTCTTTTCATCTCAGCAAACGGGTCAGAATATTACGTAGACTGCACGAATAGTAATGATGGAGACGGCAGCCCGGAGAACCCTTTTAAAACCATTCAGCTGGCTGCAGCACAGGCGCAATCGGGTGATGTGGTCCATATCATGGGGGGGAACATATCACGAAACACTGAAGGTGCTTACGTCAGGAACAGCGTCCGCACCGGTAACCTTTAAAGCCCAACCGGGAGAGAAGGTTACAATAATCACTGCTCTGACATAACCGTTCACCAATGTTATCTGGAACTGCAGCTATAAAGACCCTGTAAAAACATATTCTTCTACAACAACACCGCCTTTACATCCAAAAACGTTACCCAGATCTATCTCCCCCCGGCCGATTCATATACCAGATCAGGAAACCCGGCTTTACAATAATCTTTTCGACTACTGGTCATCGTCTTTCAGCTCGACTTTGGGAAAACCTACGATGTCGACTGTCTGAGAGGCGATGGTTAATCATCAACGATGCGACGACTGATTGCATCCTTCAGATCACGGATCCTGTGACTTCTGCAGATAAACCGGACAGTCATTTCAAGCCAGTTATCAGTGATACGGAAGTAAACCCGAGGGGATAGTTCAGCTGCCTTTATAAAATAGCGCTTTTCCAGCTTATGAAGAGCATCTGCGCTGATGTCGGCGATTTTGAGGGTATATTCGGAAGCAGCATCAAGTATTATCTTTTCGGCATTTTTAAAATCTGTAGTGTAGGGAACCATTATGTGCAGTTCTTCCCAAATAAAGGGAAATTCTTTAGTGTAATTGTAAACAGGATTATCAACTATCTTATCATTTGTTATTGTTACCACGCGTCCGGTATACTGCCGAGCTTCCACCCACATTGCCGGATCAGCCATTTGTACAGAGGGCGGCTGTCCCATTTCCATAACAGTGGTATAGGTGAAATTAAGCTGAGTCACATCGCCCCGAACACCTCCGAAAGAGACTCTGTCGCCCACGTTAAACAGTTTGCCTCTTAAAATGATCACATATCCGGCAATGGATGTGATAACCCGCTGAAGCGCAAAGGCAAGCCCTGCGGTGACAAGCCCCAGTGCGGTAGTGAGGCGAACCGGGTCATCAAACCATATTGAAAGAAATCCGATGATGAATACAATGGTAAAAAGGATGCTTAGTGCCTGAGTTGACCAGAAGTGGGTGCGGACCAGATGACGCTTAACTGCAATGTGGTGGCTTATCATATTCAGCAAACGAAACAGAATGCGTAACAGGATGAAAAGGGTAACTGTAAGAAGAAGCTTTCGCCCGTTTTCTGCAGTAAAACCCACTAGTTTGATACCGAAAATGGCCACGGCCCGATTGGGGCCAACCAGATCGAAAATATCCATTGAAAGCCCGCCCGAAGAAGATATTCATTGAATTCCCGTGCAATAACTGCTCCAAAAGCGGAAGAAATCCTCCCCGAAAATAATGGCTTAAAGATTGAGGGGACTACAAACAGAGCCGAAAACCTATGGAGGAAACATGTATAAAGCTGCAGGAATCACTCTACTGTTCCTTTCAACCTTGTCTTTCGCACAGAATGACACCGGACTGGTAAGCCTCTTTGCACAGGAGGTATGGATCAGCCAATGGGCGGTAAGTGAAAAGGTCCTCACCTTCTATGATGACCGATATAACGAAACCAGAGTAGAATTTTATGAGGGCAGCACTTCATATCCCGCCAGAAGAATTATAATCAGCTACCCTGCGCCCTTTACAAGCATCCGCACTCACGAAACCTATGATGCTTCCACTTTCTCCTGGATTCCCACCTTTCGCAGAATAATAAAGCGACACCCCCAGGCAGATACCATCATCTCTCAGGAGCCCGTCACTTCCGCAGCCGCCCCCTCCTGGCTGAACCAAACCCGCGATATTACCCTTTATACCTCTCAAAAACAAATATCCCTGCGGCACCACTCAATCTGGAACACTTCCGGCTGGCTGCCTCAATACCGCTACAGCTACCAATACAACTCAGAGGGCAGGCAGACGCTCTTTCTTCATGAAACCTGGAACGAGGCATTTCTTTCCTGGGTAAATGTAGAACGGGAACTGCAGTTTTTCGGTTCAGACACACTGATCGATTCATCTCTCTTTGAGCAATTTAAAAATGAAAAATGGAACAGTATCAGTAAACGCACTTATTCCTACGATTCAGAGAACCGACTCACAGAGCGAATCATCTATGGAGCAGTACAGCCATCATCTATTCTTACGCCCGTTGAACGAACAACAATTTCCTATGCAGCAATACAGAATTCAATTGTGAAGACTTCAGTGATTCAGTTTGTGTCCGGAGAATCGTGGATCAATTCCAGAAGAGTAATCGATACAATAAATGCAGTCGGCCAAGTCACGACTACTGTGAATTACATCTGGTCAAGTATCGACTGGATTCCAAACTCGCGCACTGTTTTCAATCATGATTTTTTGGGAAATATACTTACCAGAACGGAACAATCCTGGAATGAAGTGGCTGGATGGACAAACGAATTGCGCGATAGATACCAATACATCTATCCTGGTGTGGCAGTAAGACAAAAAGCAAGCGGTTCTGACTATTCACTGACGAAGTTTTCAAACCAGGAAATACAGCTATCAATTATTAACAGTCCGTACTGCACTGTTGAGCTCTTTGATTTAAGAGGAAAAAAGATTGAAACCATCAGAGTCGCAATTATTAAAAGTAAAGCCATTATAAACTTGCAGGAGTATTCTCTGCCAACGGGATGGCTCATAATCAGAATCAGAACTGACGATTTCACTACAGTTTATCAAGCCAGGTTACTTTGGAAATAATTGATGCCCCGCAATTGGTGTTTTCCTCTCTTCGCCGGCAGGATCACTCCGGCCAGATGCTATAAGAAGATACAATGGTAAACGGAATTCTTTCCTACTTGGCGGAAGCCCGCAACCTGCAATTCTGTACTGTAAAAAAGAGGTGTGAAACGTGATACTCTCTGCTGACTCTTATTGCGGAAAACACCTGGAACAGATTTGCAAATAAATTGTTCTTTATTGCTTGGTGACCTAAAAACCTCCCTTTAGAACCAATCCAGTCAAAGCAACAGCTCAATGTTTATCTACTTTGTGGACTTTTTCAGGTTTTTATGATACTATCTATCTTTTGAGAGAGGAGAACAGCGATGTTTATGAGCAGAATGTCTGTAATGAGAAAAATGTGGGTCTGTTTTTCAGTTCTAATATTTGGAATTATGGTGATGACAGTTTCCATTTACATAAATGGAGAGAAAGTTAAAGCAAAGACGGTTTTTGCGAGAGAGAACAGCCTCAAGTACGCCCTTTTGGCTGAAAAAATGAAAAGGGACATCATAGAGGTCCAGCATTGGCTCACAGATGTCTCAGCCACCAAAATGGACGATGGCTTTAAAGAGGCTCAGACCTATGCTGAATCATTTCGTAAAGATGCTGCGAAATTCAGGAGCAGTTTCCTGGAGGGAAAAAACCAGGAAATGATAGCCGAAATAGATTCGATTATGGTTGCCTTCGATCAGTTTTACGAAACTGGAAAACGGATGGCTACTGTTTACATTTCAGAGGGGACTGAAAGTGGTAACATCCTGATGGAAAAATTTGATCCTTACGCGGAGTCTTTGAACAGCATGGTCGATCGCTTTGTAAAAGAGCACACCGCTGAACTTGTTTCCGGTATGGAGTCAATTGAGAAGAGCTCCAAAAAGCTATCATCGAACATGCTGCTGCTTGGAATGCTGGTATTGGCAATAGGAGCCACATTGGCGGTAATCACCTCCTACAGTATACGAAAACCACTCCAAACGGTCCTTTCATCTATAGAGAGAATAGGCTCCGGTGATCTCACTGTAAGAATCAATCTTGAAAGCCAGGATGAATTCGGGAAAATCGGAAAATCTGTTGACAAGATGACCGAATCACTGAAAAGCACCATGCAGCTGGTGAATTCAAGCGCACTCTCAGTCTCGCAGAGTTCATCAAACCTGTCGGCCTCCTCCACGCAGTTGGTTTCAAGCACAGAGGAACTTACAGCCAACGCCTCCACTGTTGCATCTATCACTACACATGCAAAAGACAATATAAATGCCATCTCCTCCGCAGCGGAACAGATGTCTTCATCCGCAAACAGTGTTGCTACCGCCATCGAAGAGATGAGCGCATCAATTATGGAGGTGGCCAAGAACTGTCATCGTGAAGTGGAAATTGCCCAGGAAGCGAATCATCACGCACAAGCCAGTAAAGAGACAATGGACCGCCTTACCCAGGCTGCGATCTCTATCGGGCAGGTTGTTACAGTGATAAAGAAAGTGGCGGATCAGACAAATCTGCTGGCACTGAATGCCACTATCGAAGCGGCCTCGGCTGGAGAGGCCGGAAGGGGATTCGCCGTAGTGGCAAGTGAGGTAAAGGAACTTGCCAGGCAGACTGCAAGCGCCACTTTGGAAATTGAGAATCAGATTAAAGGGATTCAAGACAGCACACGGTCAGCGGCAAAATCGATTGAGCAGGTTACAGAGGTATTTGAGGAAGTGGCATCTATATCCCAAACAATTGTAAGCGCGGTTGAAGAGCAAAGTGCCACTGTAAATGAGATCTCCAAGAATGTTGGATTTGTCAATATTGGAGCCAGGGACGTAGCCACTAATGTAGCCGAATCAGCCGGAAGCCTCAATGAAGTGGCCTCCACGACTCAGGTCATAAGCAGCGCCATCTACGAAACATCAACCGGCATTTCACAGGTAAATACAGCCGCAAAGGAACTGGAAAAGATTTCTCAGAGCCTGAAAAGCTCTGTGGGGAAATTTAAGATTAAGAGCTGATCGTTACAGATGACATATTCGGCAAACGTCTGGCCAATTTTAGCCAAGACCAGAAAAGGAGAGCTATATCTCCTCTGAAACACTCAGCTCTATCGATATTTCAGACGGCCTGGCATCCATATCGTAGGTTCTTCTCACGCCGGTAACCTTGTAACGGTTCCCGCTCAAAAAAACCAGATCACCAATCTGAGGTACGTCGCTTAAATTTATTTTGGTTTTGTGTATAACATAATAGTTACTAATTATTTTAAGCAGATGCAAATGAACCCCTTCGGTTTCTCGTTATACTTCAATATAATTATAGGTTTAAACAGAGCAACCAAGAAAGGCAGTAACCAGATACCAATGGATGAGATAAACACTCTGGCTTCAAAACTGGAAGAGTTTGCCAGTGAGAGAGATTGGAACCAGTTCCACACCCCTAAGAACCTGGTCATGGCATTATCTGTTGAGGTTGCAGAACTTGTTGAAGAGTTTCAGTGGCTCACTGCGGAACAGAGTTCTGTACTTTCTGAAGAGAGTTTATCTCGAGTCAAAGATGAATTGGGCGATGTTTTTAATTACCTGGTGCGGATAGCATCAAAGCTGAATATAGACTTGCTCCAGGCTGCATCTGAAAAAATTGAAAAGAACGCTCTAAAATACCCTGTCGAAAAGTCAAAAGGCCATGCCAAAAAGTATAACCGTCTCTAGCAAGGTCTTTAACCCTAAACCTTAAACTGCCGGACCATTTTTTCAAGTTCTCCAGTTGCCCTAACCAAAACATTGGCACTGAATTGAAGCTCTTCAGCCTTACTTGCCACTTCTGCAAAAAAAACGGGCGCGGAAATTCTCCGCACCCGGTGGTTTTGTAATTGAAATTAGTTTAAAATTCTGCCAGGGCATCATCATCCAAAGGAATAAGCTCTTCCGGCTTGACTACCTTTCCTTTTGATGATTGAGTGAGCCCGTTCTTCTTTTCATTGTTTTTAACACTCAAAGAACGTCGTTCCTGTACAACCGGTAATGAGGTCGGGGTTGATGCTCTTATAATCATCTTCGGCTTGGATGAAGAAACGTAATGGCCTTGAACATTGCCGTTTTCGGTTCCACCCACGATGGCTGTCAACTGAGCAACCATGGTATTGAGGCTTACAGCCTGTCCCGAAAGTTCCTCGCTGGCGGAAGCGGTCTCCTCGGCATTTGCGGCATTGCCTTGTGTGAGTTTATCCATTTGAGCAACGGCAGTGTTAACCTGTTCGATACCTGTGGACTGCTCATCACTGGCAGCACTCACTTCAGAAACAAGCTGTGCCACTTTTTGTACTCTGGTCCCGATCTGTTCCAGAGAACTCCCAACCTCTTCTGATACAGAAACTCCATTTTCAGCATTCTTTCGAGCACCTTCAATGAGGTTAGCCGTATTTTTTGCTGCCTGTGCGGAACGCTGAGCCAGATTTCGAACCTCTTCGGCCACAACTGCGAATCCTCGTCCGGCATCTCCTGCCCGTGCAGCTTCCACCGCAGCATTCAATGCAAGTAGATTTGTCTGCATGGCAATTTCATCAATTGTCTTGACGATTTTGGCAGTTTCATCACTGGAAGCCTTAATCTTGTTGATAGCATCTTTCATGCGCCCCATCGCCTCACTGCCCTGCTTTGCTCCATTATAAGCTTCACTAGCCATACCATTGGCCTGGCGGGCATTCTGGGCATTCTGTTTTGTCATGGAAGCGATCTCTTCAAGGCTGCTAGATACTTCTTCCAGGCTCGATGCCTGTTCGCTTGCTCCTTCAGAAAGCTGTTGTGAAGCGGAAGAGAGCTGCTCCGAGGCAGAAGCCACCTGCTCCGCTCCCCCGTTAAGACCATTAATTACAGTATTTATGGGACCTACAATACTACGGGTAATGAAAAATGCCAAAAGTATTCCCAATACCAGTGCAATGATGAGCCCGGTGATCATGATAGTACTTGAGGCAGAGAGTGCGAAAGCGGCATCACCGGCAATCTTCTTTGTATTCTCCATCCCAGCATCGGTTATGGTATTGCAAGCTGCGACCACCTCATTTCCGGCGCTTTCTCTCTGTTTTGCAAGCTCCTCCCTTTTATTCCAGTTATTAAGGAATTCATCCATGGCCTGGACGTATTCCTGAGCTGCTTTCTGAGTAATATCTATCTCCTTGAGGTCTGCCTCAAGACGGGTAATGGAACGCAGTTCATCAAACAGTCCGAACATTGACTTAAACCTGTCAAGAGCCGCCTTGAAAGCCTGCGGGTCACGAGTGGCCTGAGCCTTGAAGTTGCCGACTCTGACCGCATTACCCTCATCTATAATGGTATTAACAAGGGTGATTTTCCTATACCGATCGATACTGGTTGTTCTGCTTTGGATTTCCTGATTCATGCGGTTGTTTTGACCCTCGAGGAATTTATTGCAGCTTTGCATATAAGTACCAGCTTCCTCGTCCATTTTTGTGCGATTTTCGGTAATTTTCTTATTGACTTCCGCGGTCTGATCCATAAGCAGTTTATAATTATCCACCGCTTTTGAGGCCACCTCAAGCTGTGTTTTCAAGGCGATTAAGTGAGTGGCTGCTTTAAGCAATTCCTGAGCATCATTGAGGGAACTCTCAACATTGGCGATCTGTTTACGTGCGTCGGAATGAAACCTCTCCTCCTCGGTAAATCCATAGCCCCTCATTGCATACATAGTTTCGTTGGCAGCACCTCTTAAGTTCATTGCTATATCCACTTCAGGGACGTATTCCTTTGCCAGCATGGTGGATTTTCCTTTAACCGTAAGCATGTTCACAACCGCAACTCCCCCTAGAATCATGGCAATGACTATTAAAGCCCCGAACCCAAGTGAAATTTTTGTAGCCAGCTTCAATTGTCCAAACATAAAGCCCTCCCAGCATAGATTAAAAAGTGTATCTGTTCAACGTACTCTAAACTCGATCTCCCATCATCTGCTGCAGCAAGATCCGGGATTTCGTTTCATATTATCACAAGAATGATCGTATCATCACAGGGGGTGTTATCGGGTATGTTTCGGGTATGCTTTTTACCCGATAATCAGGAGAGGGAATTCAGGTAGGTGACCAGATTGGTTTTATTATCACTTATTCCCAGTTTACGCCGGATCGTCTTGCGATGTTTCTCAATTGTAAGAGGACTTGTGTTTGTCAGCTGAGCTATTTGCTTTATTGATAAACCAGTAGCCACCATGTTGCAGATCTGAATCTCTCTCTGGGTCAGATTGAAATCACCCAGCGCAGCTTTAGTGGCAAAAGGAGAGGTCATGTGTTCGATGGTACTCTTCAGAAGTCTGGCAAGAGACTCACAACCAGGTTTTTCGGCGATCATGTCCACGATGGGAAAAACCAGTTTGCGCGATGTGGAACTGATTCCCCTATCAACCTTACTTTTTTCCGACTTTATATTCTTTATCAATTCAGACAATGCCACATTCTTCTGTTCCAATTCCTGTTTTACGGCTACTTCAGCCGAAATATCCCTACACAGGAAAAGAACAGAATCCTCAGGTAAACTTAGATATTTTACAGTTACAAGAACCATTTTCCTGGATCCGTCATCGGTTATGATTGAGCACTGCAGGTTTTTATCAAAATCTTGATTGTCAAAATCTGATATCTGTTTATGCAAATCATTTACGATCTTGAAGATGTTCTTCCTGTCTGCAACCTGCTCCACGGAAAGGCCTAAAATCCTGCCCACATTACTGCTCACATAACGAATGATACCCTTTTTATCGGTGAGAAAAACTGTTTCCTCCAATGTATCAAGAATTAACTGCAGAAATCGTTCATTTTCCTGGACCTGCCTGGCAAGGCTCTTCTGCTCTGTTATATCGGTGGTAAAAACAGCGAAAGCTTTTGGCGAGGTGTCCTGATTATAAACAGGTAATACAGAGTGTTGATAATCCCTATCCCTGACCCTGTTTTCATACGATACCATTTTCCTGGACTGCGAGGCTTCCTCCATGGCACGTCTTAGCTGCTCCCCTGCCCAATCAGGCAAAAGTGCATAAATAGATTTTCCCTGAATACGCTTCTTTTCCATCTCAAGGCGCTTGGATGAGTACTCATTCATCGCAATTACACACCCTGAAGCATCCAACAACATGGCAGGTCCTGTAATCGCTTCCACCATTTCCTTTATAGTTGCAAAATTCACATCACCTTTATTCATTTCACTCCATCTTTTTAAATTCACATCCATATTATATTAAGGAAGATTCAAGTACAACCTCTTTTCCAAATTGTTGATGCAATCACGATAACTCACAGTGATTCTATCCCTTGCCATTGATTGCTCACCAACGACTTTACCCCAGACATCCCTCTCCTCCATTTTTCAACAACCTACCATGGACCACCAAATATTGCATTCTTTTTTCATTGACATACAACCAGTTGCGGATTATACTATTAATGGCCACAATAGCACAACCATAGAAACCTCCACCAGGGAGCCTTGCATGCAGTTTTTAAAAATCTCCTGCAGCCACTGTGCCCAGTACACCAAGTGCTCACAGAGGACCCGCTTTTTCGTCAATTATTGTGGATCTGACAGAAACCGGGTGCTAGATCAAATTCGCAGTGCAGAAGATCAATGTGTCCAGCAAAAAGGCCTGATATTTAAGCGGGAAATCGAACACTACGTTGCAGATGTTTTCCCGGTCTGATTCCCTGTCGCTGCGTAAAACTTGCCATAAGCACTGCATGATGTAATTTTATTCTAACTCGGGAATCTTTTTTTAAAGATTTCCGAGTCTCTCTCCCCCACAAAAAACAGAACCGAAAGACAAACGAAGTATAGCACTTATATGACATTGACTCGAATTCTAAAATTCTCAGCCCTTCTGCTCATCCCCGTCCTGTTAGGATGTGCAAGCACTATCAAAAAGACTCCTGAGATACCGAAGCCAATTGATTTCGAACCTGAAATTACTGAAATTATGGTCCAGGAGGCTGATTCCATAGAGCAGTTTGAGGAGGAAGTCGAAAATGAGAATATCGATCTTCTTTTGAAGGAAGCACGTAAGGCTTGCAATAAGAAGGATTATGCGAAAGCTGACAGCATTCTGAGAAAAATAGTTGTTATTATCGAAGCGGGATATGAATATGCGGATGCTGAATGGGTACCGGTACAGGAGTACCTCTCTGACATCGTGGCTATTTATTCTGATCTGATGCCAAAAGAATTCCCAGTCCCTGACGAAATCTCTATTCTGGATCTTCAAAGACAGATTCTGGAAACACTTGATACGTTAGAAATGTCACCAGAGGACAGTATTTTCCTGGCCAGACTTTCAAGTAAAAAGGGAATAGTCTATGATGTGCCCATGGTTTGGAATGACAGAGTCAAGAAAGCATTGCTTTTCTACTTGAAAAGCAGAAAGGGCGTGTTTGACAAATGGCTCTTCAGGGCAGGTTACTACTTGCCTACTTTTAAACAGATGTTTTCTGAAGCAGGATTGCCTCAGGACCTGGCCTACTTGCCTATTATCGAAAGCGCATTCAACCCTCATGCCTATTCACGAGCCCGAGCAGCAGGTATCTGGCAGTTCATTCCTTCCACGGGGAAGATTTACGGCCTGCGCCAGAACTATTGGCTCGACGAGCGAAGAGATCCACTGAAGGCCACTGCATCAGCAATTCGCTATTTGAAAAAACTCTTCAACGATTTTAACGACTGGCATCTGGCTCTGGGTGCCTACAACTGCGGTGAAGGCGGAATGGGCCGAGCCATGAAAAGGGACAGCTCGACAAACTATTGGGCCCTCAGTCTGCCTAAGGAAACCATGAATTATGTTCCACTCTATCTGGCTTCTATTATCGTAGCAAAAAACCCCGATGTTTTTGACTTTTCATTCAATACAGAAAACGCATTTGATCCGGACACTGCAAGCGTAAGCGACTGCATCGAACTGGCCACAATTGCAAAGGGAATCAACCTGCCGCTTGACACACTGGCGAAGATGAACCCGCACATTCTTCACTGGTGCACTCCTCCAGATGTAAAGGACGTTCTTCTTTACTTTCCAAAAGGGTATGCCGACACGTTCAAAGTCTTCTACAGCCAGCTACCCGCTGAAAAGAAGGTCAAATTCTACCGCTATAGAATTCGCCGCGGTGATAATCTTCTGCAAATCGCCCGAAATTTCAAGGTTCCCGTAGAAAGCCTTCGCACAATTAACAAACTGAGAACCAATCGCATTGTTGCCGGTCATCATCTTTTCATTCCCATTCCGGTAAACGAAAAAGCACCGGCAACAGTTGCCGCCACTCAGGATGAAAGCAAGCCCAAAAAGGACAATTCTTCTGCGCCAAAAGGTAAGAAAGTAAGTTATAAAGTTCGCGCGGGAGATACCGTTTGGAGAATCTCGGAGCTGTTCGGAGTTACTGTTGAAGAGATTTTAGGCTGGAATAAACTTAACAGTGCCCGTCAACTCAAAGCCGGCCAGATTCTCACCATATACAAAGAAGACAACGAGTCTGAGCCCCAGCAAATTAAAAGCAGCGATGCAAAAAACCTTACAGGCAAGTACCTGGTCAAGCAGGGAGACAACCTGTATTCAATCTCAAAAAGCATTGGAATAACAGTTGAAGAGCTGGCACGGATCAATGGCCTCAACCCAAGACGCCCACTGATTTTCCCGGGAGATATTTTGGTATTTGATGAAAAAATTCAGAAAATACCATCATCGGAACCTGTCAAAACAGAAGAGAAGTCCGCAAAAGCTGACGAAAAGCCGATAAACCAAGCTCCAGAGGAATTCGAGATATATACAGTTCAGCAGGGAGATAACCTCTGGCGGATTGCAAGCAATTTCGGAGTGACTCTCGATTCCATCTGCAAGCATAACAACCTTACGCCCGATTCAGTTTTGATGCCGGGAGATACACTGAAAATCGTTCGCGGAGGCGGTAGTTGAAATCCAGTGTCCAAAAATGGTTGGTGGCAGTAGTCATCCTTCTTCCAGTGCTGCTGGGAATCATTATTCTCTTATCTTCGGGATCAACAGGTCTCAAGGGTGGGATATCCTTTAAAAAAGTGGCAGTGGTCCGCCTGGAAGGCGTTATTACAGACGCAGATTGGTATGTGCAAGTATTGCGTGAGCACAGACTGGACCGCTCCATCTCCGGAGTGCTTCTGCGCATTGATTCTCCTGGAGGAGCTGTTGCGCCCTCCCAGGAAATTTACAAGGAAGTCGCCGCCTATAAAGCGGCCGGCAAGCCACTGGTTGTAAGTATGGGCAACATTGCGGCTTCAGGAGGTTACTATATCGCCAGTCCTGCCCAAAGGATTTTTGCTTCACCGGGTACACTAACCGGCAGCATCGGTGTGATATTCACTCTGCCGCTTTATCAGGAACTCACTAAAAAGCTGGGGGTGGAGTTTCGAATCTTCAAGGCTGGCGCATTCAAAGATATGGGAAGTCCCTACAGAAACATGGAACAGCAGGAATCAGCACTGTTACAGACATTATTGGATGATACTCACGAGCAATTCATAACAGATGTGAGTAAGGGAAGGGAGATGGACATCGATTCAATACGACCAATTGCAGATGGTCGCATTTTCACCGGCAAGCAGGCGTATGAACTCAATATGATTGACTCTCTGGGCGGATTTGAGGACGCATTGGCTTATCTTTATCAAAAAACAGGCGTAACTGAAGGCTCCAAAGTTGTGGAAAAGAAACAACACTCTGAAAGCCTCTGGGACCTCTTTTCCGAATCGGCACGAAGCAAATTTCCTGCACTTGGATCATTGTCCAAACCCGCCGGATTATACTATCTTTTCCAGCCTTAGTTGTTTCTGTCTATTTTTTTGCAAAATGACTGGCTTATTACGAGCGGAATTATGATATTACTATACCAATGCCATAAGTATTAATCACAGCATCTACCCTTTTCTCTTTAAGGAGGACTAATGTCTCTTCAGGATCTTTTAAATGAAGTGGAAGTACTGAAAGCTGAATACGAGAAGTTTGAGCGGGGAAATAAATCAGCAGGAACCCGTGCCCGTAAAAGCCTTCAGAATATTAAAAAACTGGCCCAGGATCTTCGTACCCAGATTCAGGATGCCAAGAAAACAGAAGAGCAGCAGTAATCTTAGTACTTTGAGGGAGTCTTTCTCCCTCTCCTTCCATCTTCTCTGCAATAATTCAGAATACAATCCGTAATAACCTTCCGAAAGCCTCTCTTTTTTATATAGAGGCGGTTGACACAGCGTTTTTCCTTACGCATTTTTAATACCTGTTTAGATGTAGATTTCAGTAATGTTTCAAATATCCAATCACCTTTACGTCACACAATGGTGGTATTATGAACCCAACAAGCAACTCTTTAATGCTTGAGGTGAAAAACCTCAACAAGAAGTTCGGTCAGGTGCATGCCGTCAAGAACCTGAACTTTCAGATCAATAAAGGAGAGGTGTTTGGTTTTCTGGGGCCAAATGGCGCCGGCAAAACCACCACTATGCGTATTATTACCTGTTTCATTCCAGCATCCTCCGGCACTGTCCTTGTGGATGGAATGGATACAGTTGAAAACAGTCTTGCAGTACGCAAAAAAATTGGATATCTCCCTGAGAGCACGCCTCTGTACAACGAAATGAGCGTAAAGGAGTATCTGACTTTTGTTGGAGAAGTGAGGGGACTTTCCAGCACACGTCTGAAATCGAGACTTGACGAGATGTTCTCAGTGTGCGGGCTGACCAAAATGGCCAACCGACAGATCGGCAGATTGTCAAAGGGATATCGCCAGAGAGTTGGACTGGCTCAGGCAATGATTCATGATCCGGATCTGCTGATTCTGGATGAGCCCATGTCCGGCCTCGACCCCAACCAGATCATCGAAATCCGCCATCTCATCAAGAAAATTGGGCAGGAAAAGACAGTAATCTACTGTTCTCATATATTATCGGAAGTATCAGCCACCTGCGACCGCATTCTGATCATCAGTGAAGGATCTATAGTGGCCACCGGAGCTCCCGAGGAGCTTACGGAGGGTTTCCAGAGCGGTTCTCAGTACAATCTGAAAATCAAGGGTGAAAAAATATCCATTGAAAATGGACTTTCTGCAATTAACGGAGTTTCTACAGTTCAGCTTCTGGATCTTGAACCTGGCTGGTACAGCGCACAGGTAAAAACCTCCTCCAAGGAGGATATCGGGGAATCCCTTTTCAGATGCGCAGTTGACAGTGGATGGAGTCTTTCTGAGCTCAAGCGGGAGACTGCAAGCCTTGAGGATGTTTTCACCCAGTTGACAAGGAGTTAAAAAGTGAGTACAATAGGTGCCATTTTCAAAAAGGAGTTCACCTCCTATTTCATATCGCCCATCGCATACGTATTCATTACCGTATACCTTGTGGCTACCAATTTCCTGTTCTTTCAGGGCTTCTTTCTTATTAATCAGGCGGAGATGCGTAACTACTTCAGCCTCCTGCCCTGGGTATTTCTCTTCTTTGTACCCGCCATCACCATGCGAAGCTGGGCGGAAGAGAAAAAGGGTAAAACAATGGAACTTCTACTCACCTGGCCTCTCAGCGATGCACAGGTTGTCCTTGGCAAGTTTCTGGCTTCATTGACATTTCTTTCCATTGTCATAATGCTCTCGATTACCGTTCCTGTCACAATCGCCATTATTGGCAACCCCGATCCCGGTCCCATCATAGGCGGCTACATTGGGGCAATTCTCATGGGAGCGGCCTACCTGTCAATCGGCCTCTGGATCTCCTCCCATACCGAAAACCAGATAGTTGCTTTTATTTTGGGGCTGGTGGTCACGTTCGTTCTGATGATGATCGGCCATCCTCTGGTCACTACATTTCTGCCAAGCTGGCTGGTTCCCGTCTTCTCAAATGTGGGACTTGTCACCCATTTTGAAAGCATTGGCCGAGGTGTCATAGACAGCAGAGACATTATTTATTATCTGTCTGTTATCGGCTTTTTTCTGTTTCTCAACACACAATCACTCAGCAGCAGAAAATACGAATAAGAGGAGATAGGAACTGAATATGGAAACCAAAAAGATAAAAAGCCGGACCGAACTGATCGTGGTGATCGCGGCAGTTCTGGCCGTAGTAGCGCTCGTAAATTATGGAGCAAACCGCTGGTTTCAGCGCATAGACCTTACAGAAAGCAAACAATACAAAGTTTCTGATGCCACAAAGAAGATTCTTAAAAACCTCGATGATATTGTAAATATCAAGGTGTTCTTCTCAAAAGACCTTCCACCTGAAACCTACAATACTGTTACCACAGTTAAAGATCTTCTCAGCGAATATCAGAACATCGCCGGAAAAAAGCTGCGAATCACCTGGGTAGATCCAGCCGAAGATGCCGAAGCGGTGAACGAAGCAAGAAGCCTCAATGTTCCTGAAGTCACACTTCAGACAGTTAAAAAAGACAAAGCTCAGGCCATGAAAGGTTATATGGGTATTGGGATTCTCTTTGCAGACAGGAAAGAATCGATACCTGTTGTGCAGAATCTGAACAACCTTGAATACGATCTCACCCAGGCCATCATGAAAGTTAAAAGAACCGCAACCCCGAAAGTCGGTATTCTGAAGACCCAGGATGCGGATTTTGTACCGGAGCAGATTGGTGCCAGCATGAACATGCAGGAGGAAACCACAGAAAAGAAATACTCCCCTCTCTTTGATCAGCTTCGACAGAATTACAACGTGATCCCTGTTGATATTTCTGAGGGGAAGCAAATCGACAGTGAAATCAAAACACTCATCGTTCCCGGAAGCAGCCGTTTTACAGATCGTCAGATCTATGAAATTGATCAGTTTTTCATGAAAGGCGGAAACCTGATTGTCTTGACAGATCCGGTGACCATTTCTTTCCAGTACGGCCCCAATGGTTCTGTTCAGGAATCCAAACTGTTTGACCTTTTAGAACATTACGGTGTTCGCGTGGAGCGCAATCTTGTTCTGGATGCTTTCTGCAGCCAAGTTTCCATACCCAGAAACTATGGTCCGTTTACCATGAACGAACTGGTTCCCTACCCCTATTTCGTGAGAGTTGGCAACAATGGATTTGACAAGAACAATCCGGCAGTTTCCTCTCATCCTGAGCTTATCTTAGCCTGGGCCAGCGCTGTAACACTTAAGACAGACAGCGCTTCAGGAGTAAAGGGCTCCATTCTGGCTTCATCATCCGATCAAAGCTGGGTAGCCAGCGGTCATTTCGATCTTATGCCCAAAGCCGAATACAGCATTCCTGAAAAAGATCAGCTCAAGAGTCAAGGCCTCGCGGCTTACCTGACCGGAGATTTCACCAGCTACTTCAAAGGAAAGTCCATTCCACCTGCCAAGGAAAAGAGCGCAGGTGACACCATAAGTCAAATCAACCTTTCTCCTGAAGATGCAAACCGGACTATTCAGGAATCAAACAGCAAGGGTAACCTAGTTGTGGTTGGTGATGCCGATTTTGTATCTGCCCAGAACACAACCCGCACGAACCTGCTTTTCATGGCCAATATGGTAGACTGGCTTTCGCTCGACGACAATCTGATTCAGATTCGCTCTCGCGTATTGAAGGATAAAACCATTGATGCTAATGTCCTTAAAGAGGGTTCTAAAAAGCCCAACATGATCAGACTCGCAAACATCGTAAGCATGCCTGTCATTATCATCATCCTGGGAATTTTCATCTCTATCAGACGCAGAGAAAAAGTTGCTGCACCTGTATCACAATCAACTTCAACCTCTTCTGAAAAGAAGGAGTAGAGGAATGAATAACAAGAAAATCATTGCAGGCTTAAGTGCTCTCATCATAGTATTAGCCATTTTCATCGTTTCGGAAAAATTAGGTGATAAAAAGCCCTCAGAAAATGAAGTCAAGTTCTTTCCCGGCCTGGATGACAAATCAATCTCATCCCTGGTCATCAAAGAAGGTACCAATTCTGTAAAGCTCAGCCGTAAAGGAGAGGAGTGGATGGTCAGCAAAGTTGCTGATACTACAGACTCCAATTCGATCAAGGAAAAATCATACAAAGCAGATAGTGCATCGGTACAGATTGCTCTTGAAAAGCTTACATCCATGAAAAAAGGTGATCTGATCTCTGAAAACCCTCAGAATCAGCCCACATTTCAGGTGGATAGCTTAAGCGGGACATTTGTAGAAATCTGGAAAGGAGACGACGCTTCCGCAGGTGCCATACGCATCGGAAAGAACGGACCGGACTGGAACAGCAACTATGTGCGCAAGCTGGGCAGCAATTCGGTTTTCACCGTTCCCGGTGGATTGCGCTACTCACTGTTTTCGGAACTCGACAGGTGGCGGGACAAAAAAATCATGAAGTTTGAAAGCAGTGCTGCACAAAAGATCGAGCTCGTGAAAAAAGAAGGGTCGATAACAATTGAAAAGGCAGACAGCGGATGGGTATTAACGCAACCGATTCAGCACAAGGCATCTGCAGATAAGGTAAACGAAATCATCAATACCCTTTCAGCACTCAAAGCTGCCGAGTTTGTCTACGAAACACCCTCTGATACCGCAAGCGGCATGAATTCACCTGCCCTTCTGGCAACAGTCAGCCTCAATGGCGGTGCTGAAAGAAAGGTTGTGATCGGCAAAACCAAAGGTGAAAGCAATCTTTACTGGACAAAAGTGGAAGGCAACGAAGAATTCTTCCTCATTGGGAAAAGCGATATGGATAAAATCGATGTAGATGCGGAATCACTTAAAGCTGTGGAAGATTCAACTTCAAAGGCTACCGAAGCTAAATAATGCGTTGTATTTCAGAGGCGACACCAGGTCGCCTCTGACTTGTCACCTTCAACCAGATATTCTCAAGCCTCGAGGAAGCTGCTCACCGAATGCAGCAGACTGCTCCTCCTCATCGAGTTTCCCACCCTCGGTAACAAGCAAAGAATAATGAACAGGTGCATTGTGCAGTTTTAAAAAGCCAGCTACTTCCATCCGGACTTGCTCATCCAAGTCTCTGTAGCGATCGCTTGTCAATCGGCTCATTAATACTAACGTAAAGGAAAGTGTAAGACCCGGACGAGCCTCTTTAATAAGTTGCCGTACCCAGTGCTGAACGTTTTCTGCATCAACCAGTTCATTAAGCGGGCCATACATGGGAACTCTCGACCCCAGTCTTCCCAGAGCCCAGACAGCAGCATCAGCCACAGCGTCTTTGCGCCTCACCTGTTTCAGTGCAATATCCCCAAGCTCACTCTTTATTGAAACAGGCAAGTATTCCAGTAAGCCCAATAGCCGCCAAACTTCTGCCAACTCGTGAATACCGAGTTTTTCGGTTTCTAACTTGCCTTTCTTTCTGCTTCTCTCTTCCTGATTTCGGGATATGGCCTTTAGAGTGCTAACCAGAGGCTGGGCAAGAGTGCGCTGCTGCCCTTGAGACAGACCTCCTGCAATTCGACGCCAGAGAATCCACCACTCTGCAGTACATGCCTGATTACGGGAATGTACAACCCCAAGTCGGTAGATTTGCCAGGTCTGCTTTACGCGCCAATCGTCAACCGCCACACCATAACCGGGTCTCAATGTGAATCCCAGGAGATTCAGCCAACGTGTTTCGTATTGAGGATCGATTCTTCGCCCGGGCTCATTGTCAAGGACGACTTCCCAAAGCGAACGTAAAAAGGAGGGAGGCCATTGGGTGCGATCCATACCACTGAGAGCTTCAAGACGTTTTACCAGATCCCGAGGATCCCCCTCCCGGGATGAATCGGTCCTGAACGTGTTGACGATCAGATCTCTGCAGGAGGACACAGTGTCAACATCGAGAAACCCTGCGGCTTCACCTGCACCCCCATGGGCGGCAATATCAGTTCTGGTGGCGGATCTGACATCAAATTGAAGTTTCCATGAACGAGTACCGGTTTTTTCAGAACACCATAAATCAAGAGACCCTATTTCAGTCAACCTCGCATGGAGCATTACCGCAACACTTCCGGCCTCGATACTTTTTCCGGAACGAAGCACGGTCCTTATTGGCGGAAGAGAATGCATCTCAAGAGGATCAATTTCCACCAGGTCTCCGGGCTTATCGACAGTGCGGATACTGGAAACGTAAAGAGGAAATTCCACGGGTTGCCTTATAAGCAAGTCAAACTCTCTTCCGGCGAGATCAACACTCTGACCCTCCTGAAGACCGGCAGGGGCAAGACAAAGGGCCTGAAGTGAAACTCCCTCATTAGTAACCGTTTCCACGCCTATATAATAGGAACGGGCAAGTCCGGCAGAGATGCGCACTCCGAGTCCTCTGCGAACAAGACCGAAATAAGCGGCTCCGCGACAAACTGCCAGTTCAGGCCTGTTATTTTCAAGTACCTGAAGGGTGTATTGTGGATCATCTTTCCTGAACCAGCCCTGAAGCACCTGAAGAATCCTGTTTCGGATCATTTGTGAAGTCAGAACACCACCATTGAATAGAATAATATCCGGACGAATACTACCCTTTTCTTCACGGCTTCCATGGGCGGTGAGAAATGAGGCCAGATACTTCGTTATGGCAGCATCGGGTGCATAAGGTAAACCGAACTCCTGAAAACCCGATTGACGAATAGTCGGCTTTTCATCAATCCCCACACCCGGAAAAAAACCATCAATCAATATTTGCTCGGCATCCAGCCTGCTCATTGTTGCCTGCAGTGCTCCACCAATGAGCGACGATCCCCCTCCGGGAATACTGACCGTGACCTGCTCGGGAGCCTTATCGGAAAGCAAAGTTTCTTTTGCAAACTGACAGCTTCTTACAAGAGCAGTGAACTGGCGTGGCGGAAGACGTTTACCTGCAAGAAGCTGTTTTTCCAGATGATAGGCAAGCGCCAGATCGAGATTGTCTCCTCCCAGTATCAGATGCTCACCAACCGCGATTCTGTGGAAACGAACTCCACCGCCGTTTTCCGGCCGAACTTCGATCAAAGTGAAATCGGTAGTCCCGCCGCCAATGTCACAGATAAGTATCTTCTGCCCGGGACTGACTCTTGTCTGCCAATCTGCATTGTGAAGATTAATCCAGGAGTAGAAAGCAGCCTGAGGCTCTTCGATCAAAACGATATTGAAAAGCCCCGCATCTGAAGCAGCCTTGATTGTCAATTCTCTGGCGATTTCATCAAACGATGCAGGAACAGTAATTACCACTTCCTGCTTTTCCAGCGGTTCATCGGGATGAGCAAAGTTCCATGCCTGGCGAATATGAAGCAAATAGCGTGAAGATGCTTCTACCGGGGAGATTTTCTCAACATCGGCCACAGCATGCCATGGCAAAAGAGGTGCCGTTCTGTCAACCCCGGAGTGACTCAGCCAGGATTTGGCGGATACCACAAGCCTTCCAGGGACCTTTGCCCCATGATTTCTGGCAAAAACGCCACTGATTGAGCGACTTTCCTGTGTGTCCCAGGGAAGATTCAATGCGCCGGAAGAAAACTCCTCCTCCCCCGCCTCGTAATGAAAAGAGGGGAACAGATCTCTTCTATCGTATTCCCCCGGTGCCACGATCTGAAGAACAGGGAAATCCTCTATTTGCGGATTCTTTGCATCTGTATCAACAAAAGAGACGGCAGAATTAGTGGTGCCCAGATCTATACCGACCACATAACGGCTTCTTTGCTCCAGTTCCTGATTCATTGATTTTCCCGTACACTGAATTCAAGTTTCCAGGAATCATCGGAAACGGTGCTCTTACACCACAGTTCAAAAACCCCCAACTCTGTAATCCGGGACTGAAACTTAACTGGCACATAACCTTCAGTAAACTTTTCATCCCCGGGAAGATTAGCTTCCAGGGAATCGGTTTCCTCAATTTCCACCTCACTCCACTGATCAACCAGATCACCCGGAGCATCCTGCTTGCGCACCGGAGAGCTGAAGAAACGAAACTTTGCCTGCTCCCCAACGACAAGACCGATCTCTTCACTGGGGACATCAATCTGAGTTCCCTCTTCCATGCCAAACGGAACCACACAGAGCGCCGAAAGCGGCCGTTCGATACCAGGAACTGCCGGACCGGCAGTTTCTATACCCACGTAATAGGCACGAGCGGTTCCGCCTCTAATCCGTAAACCTTTACCCTGTTTGATAAAAGCATAATATGCGGCACCGCGGGCCACCGCGTAATCCAGATCAGGATTCTGCTCTAAAGGAGTCACATCCTTCCCGAACCATGACTGAATAACTTCAAGGGAGCGCATTCTGAAAATTTCCGCTTTGAAAACACCACCGTTAAACAAAACGTGCGATGGATGCACACTGACACCGTTTTGCCCCTGTAATCGAAGGAAATGAGCCAGATGACGAGTGATAGCTGTATCTGATTCGAAGGGAAGGCCAATTTCCCTGAAACCGGATGCCGGCCTTCGAGTCGGAACGGCATCGGCGGAACAGACAGGAAAGAATCCATCAACCAGCACCGAGCGAACTTGATCAGAAGTTAAATCGGAGGATATCGTACCCCCGATGAGTTTCGATCCCCTTCCAAGAATTGTAACGGGATAGCTCTCTGGCCCCTCCAAGGAGAGAAGCTGCTCCTTTGCGTTGCGGCAGGAATGCCACAGAGCAACCGATTGCCAGGCATCGAGCTTTACCCCTTTTTCAGAAAAAGCAGTTCTGGCCACGTGAGCAAGCGTGAGATCCATGTTATCCCCGCCAACCAGAATATGGTTACCCACCGCAAGCCGCTTTAAAGCCAAGTCCCCATGGTCATCTTCGACTCCGATGAGAGTAAAATCGGTAGTACCCCCTCCCACATCGAAAATCAGCAGATTATCCCCAACTTTAAGCCTGCGCCGCCAGTCTTCTCCGGCATCGGCAAGCCAGGAATAAACGGCAGCCTGAGGCTCTTCGAGCAGAACCAGATCTGCCGGCAAGCCAGCCTGCTTGGCAGCTTCCATAGTCAGTTCCCTTGCACTTGCATCAAAAGAAGCGGGAACAGTGAGCACCACCTGCTGTTCTGCGAATGGAGCATCGGGGAAAAGATGATTCCAAGCATCAACAATATGAGCCAGGTACCTTCGCGAAGCCTCCACAGGAGAGATTTTGGCCACATCAGCCGGGGCATTCCACGGCAATATTTGTTCTCTTCTATTTACCTTCGAGTGAGCCAGCCAGCTCTTCGCAGCGGCAATGGTACGAGTCGGCACGTCGGCAGCCTGTCTTCTGGCCAGCTCCCCAACGGCAAAATCACGAGATGAATCCCATGGAAGCGCATAAACATCTTTTTCACTTTCCGCCTCTGTTGCCAGATAGCAAAACGAGGGCAGAGAAAACCTGTTCTCGATTGTAGATGCTGCCACCAGCTGAGGGATCTCAAGCAGGTTTACTTCCGATCCTTCTTCGAGAGTTTTGTAGGCCAGAACACTATTGGTAGTGCCTAAATCTATTCCTATTGCATATTTCGAAGCCATGAATTCTCCTTGATGCATTGATCTGCAAGAAACTGTTTCATAAAACAGTCCAAAGATTACAGCTCCACTTCTGCAGGAGCGACAACGTTTACAGCCTCTTCAGTTCCCTGCCACACCGGCAGTTCACACTTGGTGGCTTTCCATCCGTGATGCCTCAAAGTGCCATTGTAAGGTGGATTTCCGGTCACATTTCCGGTAAGTCGATACTGGTCGGGATCAAATCCGGGCAATACTGAAAGAGCCTCTCCCTCTTCTTTATCAACCAGAGACTCCATCCCGAAAGCCCGATCGAGCACTGCGGCGCAATCGCGATGAACATCTCTCACTGCTGCCCCGATCTGCGCATCGCTGTATGCATCGATAGGTTCTTTGAGAAAATCAACCAGACGCCCCTCCCTTTGGAACAGGGCCAGAAGCTTTATGGCATCTGAACGAGTCACTTTCTTTTCTTCCACAATAACAGGCTTCTCCTCCAGTTTCTGCTCAAGCTGCCGAGGCCCCTCTTCAAAATAAGGAGCGATCTCATCTCTGAAATCCTTACTGAAAAAAATCCAGAAAAAAGACCTGAATGCCAGCTCCACTCTGTTCATGAATGTATCCTTTCTGAAAATCCTTGTTCTCTAAATTGCATTTTCTTTTCAGGAGGACCCGATCGAATCCGGGCGTCCAATTTAGCCTAAAGCATTGAAACGTCTTAAAATAAATAAATCTGGCGAGCAATGAAACAGAGAGAACACTCTCTCTTTGGCCCGCAAGGAGGAGAATAGAAGCAAATAACGGGCCTGAAAGAGGGTGTAAGTCTTAGAAATACCTGAAATGAACGTAAATGCTGGACATGGCTAATGTCAGAAAGGTGATTGGAATTCCGTATTTAAGAAAATCGATGAAAGTGATTTTGATATCACTTTTCTTGGCCGATGAGATCATAACCACATTTGCCGATGCACCTATTGCGGTCAAATTTCCTCCGAGGCAAGACCCCAGCGCAAGACTCCACCATAAAGGTTCCACCTGTTCAACCCCCATCACCAGGGACATTTCTTTTATGACAGGAATAAAAGTGGCTACCAGAGGGATATTGTCGATAATACCAGAGAGCAGCCCAGCAACCCAGATGAACATCTGACTTAGCACCTTGAGGTCTTTCTGGGAAACTGAGAGAAGCAGCTCGGAGATTTTTCTAACCACTCCCACTTCAACCAATCCGCCAACCATTATAAAAAGGCCAATGAAGAACATAATGGTCCCCCATTCAACCTTTTCAAAAAGCGCCTCCGGTTCCATTCCTGTCCAGATCGTAAGGACCATAGCTCCGATCATGGCAATGACACTGGCCTCAATTTCCAGAAACCCATGCAGAAGAAAGCCGACCACCACAAGCCCAATGACCGCAAGCGATTTTTTTAAAAGTAAAGGATCTCTTATCATTCGGCTCTTTTTCATCTCCATGATGCGGGCTCGGGCAATGGCTGAGGTCTGAATCTTTTTTCGGAAGAAAATATAAAAGAGCCCGGATACAACCAAGACCTGCAGAATAATAACGGGTGTCAAGTGGATCACAAAATCCATAAAGGAAAGATTCGCGGCTGAACCGATCATGATGTTTGGAGGATCACCGATGAGTGTTGCGGTTCCGGCAATATTGGACGCCAGTACCTGCGTAATAAGAAAAGGAACGGGGCTGGTCTGCATCTGAGCGGCAATAAGAATGGTAATGGGGGTTATCAGCAGAATCGTGGTGACATTGTCAAGTATAGCAGAAGAAACTCCGGTCACCAGAAAGAGAGCAACCATGAGTTTTACCGGATGGGCCTGCACTTTTTGAGCTGCCCAGACAGCAAGGTATTCAAAAAGTCCGCTCTTCTCGGTAATTCTCACGATTATCATCATGAAAATCAACAGGAAAATAACATTTACGTCAATGTGAGTAATCACCTCTTCAGCAGGAACAACGTGAAAAGCCAACAGGAGACCTGCACCAAGTAGCGCCACCAGGGTTTTATTTATCTTTTCAGTTACAATAAAACCATAGGCTGTCAGAAAGAGCATCAGTGCTTCAATCTGAGGAAAGTCAAGCAGCTTTATCATTTCTTTTCTCCCAATTTATGCTCTGAAAATCCGGTTGATCACATCCATGGAACGAATGACCCCCAGAAAAAGTCCTTTCTGATCAACAGCGATCAGAAAACGGTGTCGATGCTTTACCATAAGAAAAAGCACCTCCACATAACTCACATCATCAGTAACAATCATTGTGCTGATGTTTTTTATGTACGCTCTTACACTCATGCTGTTCTCCTTGAGTGCGAACTGCTTGAGCGGTTCAAAATCCTCCAGAAATGACAGATCAGAAAGTCTCATCACATAATCGGGCATGGTGGCCCCCAGTACGTCAATAAAGTCCACAGTACCAACGAATCTGCCATTGACATCTGTTACCGGCACATGTGACCAGTTCTGCTCTTTCATAAGATCAACAGCCCTGGAAACCGAGTCTGTTTCTCTTATTGACGGAACTGATTGCAGAAAGTCTCTTGCGTGAAGATGGGATTCGACCCGCACACCGGTTTTTTCAAGTTCGGATATGAATGATTCCGCAGAACCGGCTGAGAGAAGTATCTGATCATGATTGGTCAATATGTCTGCAACAGCCCTCATGATCTTAAGATGAAATGCAGCCATTTCCCTTGAAGTAAGGATAATAAAGGCGTGCCGTACGGTGTTTCCACCGTCAAGCAGCAAGGGAGATTTCAGCCTTACGTACATGATTATGTAATCTTTCAGCCCCTCCACATAGGCGTGAGGAACCATGGTTTCTTTTCCCAGAACAGTTCCCCCGAGGGATTCCCTGTGAAGAAGAGCAGCTTCAATACTTGACGCATCAACACCAGTGCTCTCCGACATTATCCTTGAAGCAAAGACAAAGAGCTGTCCGGTGTTCTGCACCTGATGATCAATGAATACATGATCTTTTTGAAACAGAGTAGAAAGTTTCACAATACACTCCCATATTTAGGATTCCAGACCGCAAAAGCATGCGCCGAATCAATCATACATGCGCTTTTAACTAGTGCCTGCAATGATCAATCAGGATGCAGTAATGCATCGTATTTGATATTGACTTTTAGGAATCAGACCCTGAGCGGGAAGGAATTATGGACACAATGACAAGTTGCGGAAAAAGAAACAGATGAATTAAAGTAGCATTGAGATAGTCTGGAGGTGTTTTGTTGTGTACGGCCGGAATGAGAAAAGATTAGTCGAACTCTTGTCTGGTTTTCTTCACAACTCTCACTCCCCTCACACTCCAACTGAAGCAAGATTTCAGCATCTGCATCTCCTTCGGTTTCTCCGTCAAGAACAGTCTCGCTTCTACCCCGCTGAACTTCGTTTACCACATCTGAATGATGGCAAATTGAAAAGAGAAAAAACAGGGGTAAAAACAGACCTATTAGAATGATACAATTTCGTGCTGAAAACATATTGATTTCTCCGAAACCTAAATCTATATGTTGCAGGTTCGGAAGACAAATTTCTTTTCTGAACTTTCATACTTTTTTACTCGTTTGTCACTAAAGCCAGCAGTTCATCCGGTCGGCTAATTGTACACTTTGCACCTGCATTCACGAGTTCCTCCCGCGAGCGGAATCCCCATGTCACTCCCACAGGAAACATACCGGCTCCTATAGCGGTTTTCATATCGGTGTTGGTATCACCAACATATAAAAAGGACGAAGTTTCAATGGAACATTGTTGGGCAATGTACAATGCTCCGGAGGGGTCTGATTTAGGGGGAAACTGACCGGCTCCCATGACTATGTGAAATATGCCGGGTCTGAAAAAATGGGCCACTACCTGGCGGGTGAAATCATCCGGTTTGTTAGAAAAAACTGTCAGGATGAGATTTCTGCCGTTCAGCTCCTCCAGAAGTTCCAGGATCCCATCATAGGGCCGGGTCTTTTTATCCCAACGACTCCCGTACTCTTCCCGCATCAGTTCATGGCAGCGTAGTACAGTCTGTTCATCGGCAGACTGCGGAAGAGCGCGTCTGGCGAGCATTTTCATACCATCACCAACAAAATAACGGTATTTGTCAACTGGGTGCTGAGGGAACCCAAGCTTTTCCAGAACGCTATTCATGGATTCTGCCAAATCAAGCAACGTATCCAGCAGGGTGCCATCCAGGTCGAACATGACTGCTTTATATTTCATAAAGTTTTGGTTCATTTGTAACCTGCATTTTTTAAGCCCCCGATTTCACGGGGTGTCAATTCACGAAATTGCCCGCCTTTCAAGTCTCCGAGGCGAACAGTACCGAACTGAACTCTTTTCAACCGGCGCACCTCATGTCCAAGCACCTCCAGCATTCGCCTTATCTGTCGGTTCTTACCTTCAAACAGTGTAATCTCATACCAGTTCTGATCATCCTTCACATCAACAGACTTGACTTCGGCAGCATGGAGCAGCTGACCTTCTGATTCCACACCCTGAATCAACCTCTCAATTTCCTGCTGTACAAGCGCACGACCGGTCCTCACAAGGTAAACTTTCTTTATGCGAAAACGGGGATGAGTCAGGGCGTGAATCAGATCACCATCATTTGTCAGTAGCAGAAGACCCTCTGAAAGGTAGTCAAGTCGTCCAACATATTTGAGCAGATCGGCATCCAGACCATCACGCCTGAGTGCATCGTATATGGTAACACGCCCCTCGGGATCAGTGCGAGTCACCATGACCTCCCGAGGCTTGCAGTAGGCCCAGTACTCAAGTTTTTTAACAGGTCTAAGGGTCTTTCCCAAATACTCGACATTATCGACACCGGGAACAACTCTGGTCCCCAACTCTGTTACCTTTTCCCCGTTCACATAAATGCGCCCGCTTTGAACCAGCTCATCGCACTTCCTTCTTGATCCCAACCCGCACTGAGCGAGATAGCGATTTATCCTAACCGGTTGCTGATCCATTTCTCTTTCAATTCGATTCTGCATCATTTACCTTCCATTTCTTCCAGTTCCGCAACTTCTTCAAGAGATGAAACCACTTTCACCGGCAGCTTTAAAAGTCTGCTAATGCGCTCCGCAGAATATCCGTCCAAAGTTGATCCATTATGATTAAACATTACACACGGAAGGAATACCGCAGAGCAGTGACAGTTTCTTAAACGTTCCCTCACAGCGGTAATCACATCGGATGCAGTCAACAGACCGGCCACTGTGACACTGGTTCCAAAGTATCTGTTTTGAACGCACACGGTTTCGTAATCTGCCATCAATAAAGAGGACAATTGTTCAACAGCTCTTTTGATGAAGGGGAATGCCGAAGAAGCGGTTACAACCAAATTCCTCGCTCCGTTTTTATCGACCTTACCCCTTGAACTCAAAAGCTTTCTTTTTAAACGCACCTGAGACTGCAGGAACAGGCGTATCAACCCTACTCCATTTTCAATCTGAGGATATTCCTCGTAATAACTGACCGGGGGAATAGGCTTTCCAGCCCTAATGAAAAACTCATCAGCAAGGAAGATTCTTCTCATGCCATCCTGCTTTGCATGTAAATCTGAGACGAGAGAGACCTGATCACAGATCTCCACAGCTTTCGATTCACTCACCGGAAGAAGCTTTTCTTTTCTGAAACGAGTCAATCCCACCGGAACAACAGCAATCGAAAGTAGTGACTTGCCAAACTTTAAGAGATCGTTTATAGTTTGAAGAAGAATCTCCCCATCGTTGAATCCGGGACAAACCACAATTTGGGTGTGAAAGCAGATCGCATGATCACTCAAATATTTAAGCTGTTCAAGAATTGAGGGAGCCTTTCTGTTCCGCAGCATCTTCGCCCTCACCGCAGGGTCGGTGGCGTGAACTGAAATAAAAAGAGGGGAAAGCCCAATATGCACAATCCGCTCAAGATCCTGCTGAGTTGCCGATGATAGAGTGACATAATTTCCATTGAGAAAGGAGTGTTTGAAATCTTCATCTTTTATATATAAGGAAGATCGCAAACCTTTTGGCATCTGATCAATAAAGCAGAAAATGCAGCGATTAGTGCACTTGTTGATAGGTTTTTCGTGAAAATCAACCTCCATTGAGCAGCCCATCGGTCGTTCGAGCTCAAAAATCCCCAGACGTCCCCTGCGCTCCACCTCTAACTCCAGATATGATTCAGCTGCATAGAAATAGAAATCAAGCTCATCAATAACATCTTGTCCGTTAACAGCGAGAATCCGGTCACCAGGGCGAAGCCCCATCTGAAAAAGAAAACTGTCCGGATTTAATTTTCTGATTTTTAATCCATCTTTGTCGGAATTCATTTTATTTTTCATAGTTCAGGTTGGCTAAATTCATGTAAATTGAGCAGATAGTATACGTTTTAGTCATTGATTTTTCCAAATTATAATATCTATAATTAAAAATGATTTTCAACAAATTGGCAACAATTGGCTTTTTTTAAGCTCTACAAATAAGGAGGAATGGCTGTGAAACACAATGCACGCCATTTGTGGCTGTTAAGTTTAAGCGTTTTTCTTTTTTCTTTCTGCACCATAAGAGAGGATAACGGAAGTCCAGTTGACCCCGGAATCCCCACTACCGAAATTCCTCAGAACGCCACCCCGGTCCTCTTTGCCAGCGCCGATAGTGCTTATGTGAGAACAGGTGACACCATCGCGTTGCGAATTCGTGTGCTGGCCGACAGCACAGCAGACGCAAACCCTCTTGCGGGAGCAAGAGTGATAGTTAGGCACACCAGAGGATGGGTTTCCAAAGATACTGCCATTACGGATGCAAACGGTAGAGCCATAGTCAACTTTTCTGATACCACCGAGGGAAAAGCTGAGATCACCTTCACCTCCCATTCAGCCCAACAGACCCTGAGGGTGGATATCACCAACACTCCCAGCCAGATTACCAAGCGACTGCAGGCTGTACCGCAGCAGTCCATCATTAAAGCAGACGGCAAAGATTTCACCATCATTTCAGTAAGAGTTCTTAACGACAACAATAACCCCATTGTTGGCGAAGCGGTCCAGTTCATCAGCACCGCAGGAGTGATTGCAGGTGAACCTCCTCTTGCCTCCAATTCCGGACAGAGCCTAACCGATGAAAATGGTATCGCCAGAGCCAAATTGACCAGCACCAATATCAACGATACAGCTTTTGTAACAGCATATTTGGCATCCAACAAGTCATTGAGCGATGAAGTGGCGGTCGGTTTTCAGGGAGTGAACATTCAGATAAACCTCAGCAGTTCAAATATCAAAAACAATGAAGAAGTGCTGATTTCGGCAAAGATTCTGAATGCATCAGGGGAGCCGATTCCGTTTGCCCGCACCTACTTTGACTTGGGCAAAGGCCTGGCCTCACCTCTGCGGATAATTTCCACAGATACTTCAGCGGGCCTTGACGGAGTTGCCCGCATCGTGGTGAAAGGCATAGCACCCAGCGGTTCAGACTCACTTAAAGTCACCTCCAGCGGAGCTTCTGCAATCGTAAAACTGAATGTGACAAACCTAAACCTTAATGTTGAACTGGAAGAGAACGTTCTGCAGGCACGTCAGGGTCTATCTACCACGTTACATGCCACTTTCACTCAGGGAAGCGGAACAGCACTCTCCGGCAAACAGATCCTGGTAGCCCGTTTTTTCAAAAAACAAAGTGGAATTGATTCCACTGACACCATGAGCATGGTCACCAACGCTCAGGGGCAAGCTTCTATGTCCATAAGCGCTCTTCCCTATGAGGGAACCATGCGCCTCGTGGTCACCGGCTATAATTCCGCAAGCGATGTGGCCAGCGCTGAGGCTCACCTGGAGTTTATCACTACCAGAACAATGACCATTGCCGCATTACCATCAGTGATTCAGGCGGACGGAACCAGCAAATCAACCATCACAGTACAAATTAAAAACGAAACCAACAATCCTATCGTGGGCGATGTGATTACTTTTGCCAGTGATGCAGGTATGGTGACCGCCTCGGCAGTAACCAATGCTGAAGGAAAAGCTGTCGCACAGCTCACAAGCGACAGACGAAACACAGTGGCCACTGTGACCGCCACTCTGGAAAAAGATCCATCCCGCACAGCCAAAGTCAACGTGGAGTTTTCAGGAGTAACCATCTCTGCGGCCGCCAACCCGCCCAGTATCAATTCCAGCGGTTCAGACACCAGCACCGTGCTGATCACTCTTATTGATGCGGCAAAGAACCCCATAGTGGGTGAACGGGTTAACTTCTCCAAGCAAAAGGCTGCCACAACTATCGTCTCGCGCGATTCTGTCACAAATAATCGCGGTGAAGCCCGGTGTAAAATTGTGGGTACCGGAACCGGACAGGATACTATTACGATTCAGGCTGCCGGCGCGTTCACACGAACCGTACTCAATTATTCCAATAACTACCTGAGAGTGGACACAGCCTCTTTCCAGCCGGCAATTGCCAACGGTACCGATTCAACTCAGATTCGCATCAGATACATGCAGGGTGATCAACACACACCTATTTCCAGCGCATCACTGAATGTCAGTGTGACTATGGGATCAATTCATGATACCGTTTTCGCCAAAACGCTATCTCTCGTTTCGGCAGACGATGGAATCAAGATATTCTACCTGAAGAATCCTAATTTCTCCAATACGGCAACCATTTTCGTGACAGCCAGAACTAATCAGGAAGTCACTACTGCAAGCTTTACCCTGTACTTCCGTGCAAGCGGAGTCTACAGAATCGAGCTCACAGGTACCCCCGAAGTGATCAGCACCAACGGCGATCGTACAAAATTAACCGCGGTTGCCTATGATGCCATGAACAACCGAGTTAAAGACGCGGTCATCTCCTTCAACATGCTGAACGGCCCCGGCGGTGGTGAATACCTTGATCCTGCAACAGCCACTACCGGCATTGATGGTTCAGCTTCCACCTACTTGATCTCTGGCACAATCCCCAGCATGTATAAACAAGTATGGATCACCGCCAGTGATTTCGCAGGTACCCGCTCGGATACCGCCAAATTCACTATTGCCGGACCACCAAAGTACATTACGGTAAGAAGAAATATGGGTGAACTCATCAAATACCCCGCCACCTACGGAAAGAAAGTTTCCGCCATCGTTTCAGACGTTAACGGTAACCCTGTAGCGGACGGAACTGAAGTGACTTTCAGTCTTCAGGTTACCGGCTACATGATCTACAAGCTCTTCCCTAACTTCTACTGGAACTCTCTTGTAGATAGAATGGAGTATGCAGTGGATACGGTGGGGGTACTGCTACCATTTGAAGATTTGAATAACAATTTCCGCCTGGATCCCGGTGAGGATATGAACGGGGATGGTATCGTGAATCGAGGCGAAGATCTCAATGGTGATGGAATTTACCAGTTCGGCCCCGGTTTCGATGATATAAACTGGAACGGCGTTAGAGACACTTTCCCAGAACCCATTCATACCTATACCAGATCTGATGGCTCGCTGGATTCGGTATTTGCCGACTACAACGGTAACGGAAAAAGAGACACAATCGAAAGGGCGTACGGGGAAAATGGACAGGAAATTCCCTGGAGTGTTTATCAGGCCATGGCTGCAGCAGTTCCCGGTACCGGCCGCTTTGATATCGACTGGAACCATAACGGTGTCGCAGATCCCAGCACTGCCGTGACAATTTCCCGAACTGTTCTGACCAAGAACGGAGTGGCAGACAACGAAATGATCTACGGGCAGTCGGATGCCTGGAGAATACAGGTGAAGATATGGGCAGAGTGTCGAGGACTTGTCACCTCCAGTCCTGAACAGTTCATACTGCCCATCGAGAAAAGCGATGCCCAGTACTGGAGATACAGAGATTAACTTGAAAACCGCATGAAGAGGTTATCGTGAATAAAATTATAGTAACAACATTGCTTATTTCCAGTTTGGCTCTCACTTCTGCGGGAGCCAACCTGGCCAATCCGGCAGCCCCCCTGCCAGAAGCCAGGGTTTCACTGGGGGTATCATATGACTTGGGCGGATACACCATTACAAATCGTCAAATTCCCATGATGGTGAACCGAATCCATGGCCGAATCAGTTATTCCCCTCTGAAATACGTGAATCTCGGATTGGATCTGGGCGCCGCACAGGTGAATGTGGAGAGGTACACCGTTGGAGGTGATACGGTTCCGGTTTTCGAGGGTGAGTATGGTTTTTCTGGCGGTGCGCACCTGAAGTTAACCTCCCCGATGCTTCTTAATTCATTCAGTTTTATTGCTCTTGCCCAAGGTGCACTGTTCTACTCAGAGAATAAAACAAATGCTATGTACGGAGGTAAGGATGGTGCGGCGGTACTTGGGATGCAGTTCAAAGTTCCCAATTTCGGATTCGTATCATTTGGTCCTCAACTCTACATGATTAATGGCGAAAACAGAAGTTACACCGGTGCGGAAGGCACCTACTCAAACTTGAACAATATTCGCGGGTGGCTTGCAGTGGACTTTTTCCCCAAAGTCGACCCGATTACCAACAACAAGCCTTACTGTTCACTTGAATTCACGGCCTCTCCCAAAATTAACTCATCCTCAAGAGTACCGGTACAGGAATTCAGCATCTCTTTCAGTATCGGCGCGGTCACTCCAAGACTTTACGGAATAGAGACTGAAGCCGAGGAATACTGATAATCTATAAACGACATTATGTTTTGTGCTCCGTAGTTATGCTGCGGGGCTTTTTTTGTATTTAAGCATGCGTACAGTTCAGAAAAGCTAAAGGAGGTTGATTAAGAAACCTGAGGAATGGGAAAAATACCAAAGGAGGTGAAAACTAATTACTGCGCTGCAGATTTTGTCTTATCTGAAGAGATCTTTGATTTTTGACCAGTTGGTTACAGTTTTCGGCCGATAGATGGCCACCTGTTTTGAAAGATTCTTCTGGTCTGTTGAGGAGGAAACTTGAATTGAATCGGTTGAAACGACGCTACTGGAATCGGGTGATTTCTGCTGTGAAAAGGCAGACATACTTAACACCACAATGAAGATTAACCCTGAAATTCTTTTATTCATTTTTAACCCTGAAGCTGGTTTTAAGTATAGTTTATAGTAATATATAGGAAAAAAGAACGCGAAGCAAGTTTTTTATTTAAATAGCGAGTAAAAAATGTTGTCTTCCAGTTCAAAATCATCTTCATTTTGAATTCTGAAATCATTTTCCATTTTTGCCACACAACCTTCACAAAACAGTTCTTCGTTCAGAGTGAGTTTTTTTCCGCATTCGAGACAGACACCAGACACATTGCACCTCTTTTTTCAAAAAAAAGGGACCGGGGCACTCCAAGTTAGTCAACACAAAGAAAGCAGGCCCCGGACCCCGTATGAGAATTTATCCTAGATGTTCAAGGAGTTTATCCCGTATTTCACTAAAATTCAAAGGCTTATGTATGACATCATGTATTCCGTCGTGGCGTAAAAGACTGGGTTCAAGCTCCCCTTTCCAACCGGTGACCAGAAATACTTTGGTTTCGGGGCAGTGCTGTTTCACATAGCGGGCAATACCCCTGCCCCCTGATTCCCTTACACACAGAGCCGCAAACACAGCATCGAAACGATCACTTTCCAGATGATTGAGGCCTTGTTCGGCAGTTAAGGCCACTGCTACCACGCATCCAAGCTTTATCAAAGAACGACACAGGGCATCCCTTATGTCATCTTCATCATCAACTATAAGAACGTGAAACATTGATGTCATAATGGCTTATCTCCGAAAGCGAAAAGTGTGCCATTTCAATTAATAGCTAAAACTTTGATATAGAGAAGATTTGTTTAGTTCAACATCAGCGCTTCTCGAAGGTAATAACAACACAATGCGGTAATAATTACCTGCAAAAGTAATTTTTACGCAAGTTCGTGTACCAGCAAAGGCTTCTTGTGACCTATAGTGCGCTTATCCAGATACTGGAAAACGATGCACTCGGTCCTTTTACCTGGATCAATATTAATGATTAGCCGGTCTATTACCTTGCGGATCAGCAAAAACCCTCTTCCGTGCTCCTGACTGGATATATCCTTAGATACCCTGTGCTGGTTCAACCAGTAGAGAACATCTGTTTTTTTGAGGTTTCCTCGGGGATCCTCCACTGAAATGCCCACCTTTTCATCATCACTGGCCCAGCTTAAGGAGATGGCCTCACCGGTGGTAAAGCAAAAGTCTTCAGCCCATAGCTCACGCGGAACGCCCGTAAACTGCAAGACTCCATGGAAGACGGCATTTGAAACTAATTCATCGATGGCAATCTCCAGATAGAGTGGATTTGCAACCGAGGCACTTTGAATGATTTGAGAGTAAAGGTTCTTACAACCGCCATAACTGGTAACCAGCGCTTTATGGATGTCCGTATGTGGAAAATACCTTTGAAGACCGAAAATATCGCCTTTTATCAAAGACATGATATAGGTGCTAATTTCATTAAGGCAGAAATCTTCATCCTTGATAAGAATGTTCCCGATATTGTGTTCGATGACAAGTGAGATGTATTGGTCCACCTCATAATTGGTCATCAGCATGCAGCGGATTTTCGGGAAGCGCTGCCTCACTGTCCCCAGCAGTTCAAAGCCGTTGATTCCCGGAAGATGAATATCTGCAACCACCAGTGCGGGGTTGTTCTGTTCGATCATAGTAAGAGCCTGGGGGCCGCTAATTGCTCTGATTACGTGTATCCCCCGGCAGCAGAACAGTTCAGTTAAAAGAGAAAAGACTCTCTCTTCGCTATCGGCTACCAGAATACAAAAGTCTTTATATTCTGTTTCATTCATTCGTTTTTTAACCCGGTTTGGCACAATTCCAACTTAATATAAATCTGAACTTACTTGGAATGATTCAAAAAAGCGCCCCAATTTGCCTATTCTGAGCGTATTGAAAAGCGCAGGTGTTATTTTTCCTTCAAAGAGAGGGATTTCATGATCAGTATACATGTCATTTTCATAGCGGTAGTGATTGTGTTTACTGCTGCCGCGTTTCTGGCAATGTTTAATCTTGCACATCTTAAAAAGATTTCACAGAGGATAAACAGCCTCGAAACCGAGGTCGAAAAACGCGCAAAACAGATGGATCAGCTTAAAAAAGAGAGCTCACAGGGAGTTAGGAACATTTCCGAGGAGACACCATCAGGCGGCATAGAGATCGTCAGGAGTACAAGAGATCAATTTGGAAATGATTCGGAAGGGCTCGGGCAGTTTAAAAAGGAACAACTGCAGATTTACCCTGAAACTGTGCGGGTTCAGCTTTTAAATGAAACCAGCATGATGGCTGACTTCAACAATCTTTGGCGCAATTTGAAAAATGCGGTCCAGAGCGGTTCAAAATTAGTCGATGTGGAATTCGCCGGCATTGAATCATTGCAGAAACAGGAAATTGAGTATCTCTATAAAATATGCAGTTTCGCCGCTAAGAGTGGATGCTCGGTGAATTTCAGCGGTTGCAGTCAGCCGCTGGGTTCGATGCTTTTTGCGATTCCCGCGATGCGCCCTTTCTTTAAAGGTATCCAGTAATGAATGTATTAGGGATAGAATCCTCGTGTGATGAGACATCTGTTGCTCTCATTCGGGATGGAAGAGTGATCTGCAATGATATTTACAGTCAGACAGAACACTCAAAATTTGGTGGAGTGGTTCCGGAAGTAGCCTCACGGGCACATTTGGAGAAAATCGGTCCCATGGCATTCGGAGTCCTGGAGAAAGCATCTGTACAGCCTTCTGAGCTCGACCTGATTGCGGTGACTGACAGCCCCGGGCTGGCAGGGGCGCTTCTGGTGGGAGTATCTTTTGCGCTTGGAATGCATTCCCGCTACGGGGTACCAATTACGGGGGTGAATCATTTGGAGGGACATATCAGTTCCCTTTTTATTGAATATCCTGAGATTCCCACCCCTTTTCTGGTCCTTGTGGCATCGGGAGGCCATTCAGCTATTTACCTTTTTGAAGAGTTCGGGAAATACTGTTGTCTTGGGCAGACGGTGGATGATGCCGCCGGTGAGGCTTTCGACAAGGTAGGCAAGCTTCTGGGATACAACTATCCTGCCGGCAGAGCAATTGAACAGGAAGCGTCCAAAGCTAAGGAAAGCAAGGGAATACTTTTTCCGGTGGCCCGTTTCTCCTCCCCGGACAGTTTGGATTTCAGTTTTTCCGGTCTGAAAACTGCAGTGAAAAATTATTTGAAAAATCAGGGTGAGCAGTTTGTGCAGGAGAACCGCTCCAGAATTTGTCACGCCTTTCAGAAGGCGGTTATAAAATCTCTAACGTCCAATCTGCAGGCAGCCTCCGAAAAGACGGGCATAAAGACAGTGGCTGTTGCAGGCGGAGTAGCCTGCAATCAGACTCTTCGGGAGGAGCTGACGCGCAAATTTGGCCGTGACCACGTATTTTTCCCGCCGCCCTCTTTATGTACAGATAATGGAGCAATGATCGCCATGGCCGGCTATAAGAGGGCTCAGATTCACCAGACACGCTTTCCCGAGATGGATCCGGGGCGAGGAATTTAGGAGTTCGCATGATAATAATCCTAATCTGTCTTTCAGTGCTTCTTATTTCGTTTCTCATTATGATTTCTGTTCAGCTCCTTAAAATCGAAAAGGTGCTCACCACCCTCACGCTCATTGCGGAAAAGCAGGTGAAGCACCTTTACGGAAAATAATCATTCTCAACGGCCACAAGGGGTGCAAAGATGCCGCGACTCTTTACAGCGATAGACCTCCCCGAGAGAATACGGGACGATATCAGCGCAATGTATGCTGCGATTCCCGGAGCCAAATGGACGGAAGATGCTCATCTGCATCTGACACTAACCTTTATCGGTGAGGTAGCGGAAGATAAAGCTTCTGCTATTCAAAGGGCACTTTCTACCGTCAAAATCCACCCTTTCAGCCTGAATCTCAAAGGAATTGGTTTCTTCCCACCTCGAAAAGTCCCCCGTGTACTCTGGTGCGGAGTTTCCTCCAGTGAAGAACTGTTACGGTTGCAGGGCAAAATCCAGAGAACGCTTGAACTTGTCGATGCACCGGTCGAACAGCGCAAATATACTCCTCATATCACCATGGCCAGACTCAATAACGCTCCTGCAGAAAAGCTGGGTGAATTCATGAGCACCAATGCGCTTTTCCAGACAGAGCCTTTTTCGGTAACGGAGTTCCATCTTTATTCAAGTACACTTCGTCGCGAGGGAGCACTTCACATAAAGGAAGCCAGTTACAAACTGGAAATGATAGAATAGCTAAAGAGACAATGACCAGTGCGAAAACGGAACAGCCAAGCCGTTTTCGAACCGAGGTTGATTCAGAGCAAAACCACCTCCTTTTCAGCCGAGTCGGCCCCACTTTTGCCTCTCTGGATATGACCAACCGGGAGGTCTACATGGAAATTAAAGACAAAGTTGCGTTAATTACCGGAGCATCCAGTGGAATTGGAGAATGCACCGCCAGACTATTTCACCAGAAAGGGGCAAAAGTGGTGCTCGCGGCCAGATCGGAGCTCAAAATCAAATTCCTTGAAGAGCAGCTCGGAAGCGACTGCCTGGCCGTAGTGACTGATGTCAGAGATCGTGAACAAATTGATAGACTCATCACAAAAACGGTGAAGAGATTTTCCCGAATAGATATTCTAATCAACAATGCCGGAGTGGGTTGTGTGGGTAGTGTTGAGAACATGAATCTTCAAAATGTGCATTCAGTCCTTGATACCAACGTTTTTGGACCACTTATGATCATGCAGGCGGTCATACCGGTTATGTCCATGACTGGCGGTGGGCTTATCATGAATGTATCATCCATGATAACCAAAATCAGTCGCCCCGGGTCTGGTGCCTACCGGGCAAGCAAATGTGCTCTGGATGCTTTGAGTGAAGCGGCAAGGCTTGAATTAAAGAGTAAAAATATTCGGGTTACCACCGTCTACCCCGGACTTACCGATACCCCGTTTTTCCGCAATGCCTTGGGAATAAGTCCCGCTGGCAGGAAAGCGGGCAGCAGCAGCAAGCGTCGGATGCGAACGCCTCAATTTGTGGCCCATCGCATTCTTGAAGGTGCTCGCCGGGAACCAAGAATTGTTTACATGGGATTACGCTCAATTCTGGGTGCGGCAGCTTACGGTCTAATGCCCTCCTTGTTGGAGCGTCTGAGCGGAAAAGGGAAAACCTAGCGTGGCAGAGTTATTGCAGTAAGGGTAGAAGACACTTCTACTCCGGGAGAGCAATCATGCGTAATGAAACCACACTGCTTGGAGCTATGAACATAGCAGCAGGGCTCTTTTACGTTCTGACTGCATCAGGTATAGTTCTGGTACTTTACGGAACCGGTTCTTTCACCTCCGGCCACAATAGCCACATGTCAATTAACACCATGATACTCCTGGTCGTTGCCTCTGCTCTGGTTTTTTTTAGCTCTGCCCGGAGCTCTGGGAGGTGTGGGAGTTATGAATAACTGGAGCTGGAGCCAGACACTTCTCCTGGTTACGGGTTGCCTCAATCTGGTGTTTATCCCTATTGGAACAATTCTGGGGATATATACAATTTATATCCTTATGAAAGATGGGCGTCCCCCTATCCCGCAGCCTGCAGCGCACGCTAATTCAGAGCTGAAGATGGAACCTGTCGCAGAGGAGCACTTGTGAAGCCGAACATTCAGTTCAGAACTATCCCCTGGTCCGAAGAGGGAGAGGAAAGTACTGCACTCACCAGCAGAGAATGGCTGGTCACCAATGGTCTGGGGGGTTATTCCAGCGGCACAGTTGCAGGTTCTCTGACTCGGCGTCATCACTCGCTACTGGTTGCGGCTCTGGAATCTCCTCGGGGACGTACCAGCATGTTGAGCCGCATCGATGAAACTGTGCGTTGTAACGATGGCAACGAAGGTCGATTGAGTGCGGAGGACCATCCCCGGAGAGATCCCAACCAGCCCATGGCACCGCATCTGATGGAGTTCTCGCTGGAGCAGGGTCTTCCGGCCTGGGTCTACAAAATCAACAATGCTGTCATAGAGAAGCGCATACTCATGGTTCATCTTCAAAACACTGTTCACATCACCTATACCCTAAAAAAAAGCGACCAGATTCTTCAGTTAATTTTAAAACCCTATATACAATTCAGAAATCATAACGCATCCTTTGAAAGCGGCATCTCAGATGATTTCACTCTCATGGCCCGACAAAACCTCTTCGAAATTTCCTCGCCTGGTTTTGCGGTCTCACTGAAGCTGACAACAGAGGGTGCACCGGCATCACTTACCCTAGATGGTGGGCTAAGAAGAGAGGTGATTCATCGGGAGGAGGCAGATCGGGGGTACGACGCCTTGGGGCAATTCTGGATTCCCGGGCATTTTTCGGCGGATCTTGCAGAAGGTGAGAGCATCACCTTGATTGCTTCGGCGGAAGACTGGGACACTGCTCTTGCACTTACAGCCTCCGAGGCCCGGCAGGCGGAAAAAACTAGACGAAGGCACCTGGTAAATGCTGCCGAGGCCAGTGTGCAAAGCGGATATGGAGCGGAGCTGGTTATTGCCGCCGATCAGTTTATCATTTCTCCCATGGGCCGTGCGGCAGACGCGGTTCGAACGCATGCTTCTGGAGACGAGGTTAAATCCATCATCGCCGGATACCACTGGTTTACCGACTGGGGCAGAGATACTATGATCAGCCTTGAGGGGTTGACACTTATCACTGGGCGACATGCGGAAGCCGGATGGATCCTGCGTACGTTTGCTCACTATTTGCGTGACGGACTCATCCCAAACCTTTTCCCTGAAGGGGAGCAGGAGGGACTTTATCATACAGCCGATGCAACGCTATGGTTTTTTCATGCACTCGATCGCTACCTGCATTATACAAACGATAGAGCCACACTGCTTGAGCTGTTTGACAAATTAACCGGTGTAATCGATCATCACATTAGAGGCACCCGTTTCGGGATTGCAATGGATGCATCCGACGGTCTTCTTCGTCAAGGCGCTGAAGGATATCAGCTTACCTGGATGGACGCCAAAGTAGACGGATGGGTTGTCACTCCCCGCAGGGGAAAAGCTGTGGAGATCAATGCTCTCTGGTATAACGCTCTCTGTCTTATGGAAAAATGGGCAGGGCAGGAAAAAAACCGAAAAACTGCCGATTACTATAAAGAGCTTGCTTCAAGAGTCAAGGAATCATTCAATAAGAAATTCTGGAATGCACAGGAGGGGCATCTTTTTGATCTGATAGACGGTGCCAACGAAGAGATGCTTTTGTGCAGACCAAACCAGATTTTCTCCATCTCCCTTCCCCACCCCGTACTGGCCGCAGATAAGTGGAAACCGGTTCTGGAAACTGTTCGGGAGCAGTTGCTTACCCCTCTTGGGCTCAGATCCCTAAGTCCGGGCAGCCCCGGGTACTTTTCCAAATACTTCGGAGATCTTCGCACACGCGATGCTGCATATCATCAAGGAACAGTCTGGGGATGGCTAATCGGACCATTCATAGATGCATACGTCAAAGTCTATCCCGAGGACCTCAACGGTGCAAGGGAGCTGCTCTCCGGTTTCGAACAACACCTCAATGAGGCCTGCATTGGGTCGGTAAGTGAAATTTTTGATGCTGAAAAGCCGTTCTCTCCTCGCGGTTGCATTGCACAGGCCTGGAGTGTTGCGGAAGTGCTGAGATGCCTTGCAAAGACTAGCAGAGCATAGTTTTCATCATAAAAGCAGATCTGCCTTCCTATCAAGCATATAACACTGCTTCAATTTCCATCACTGGAAAACCATCATAAAAAACTATCCCCCACCTATATTGAAATAAACAGGTACTACTTTACAGGAGATAACAATTGAGAATATTTCTTACCGGTGGCAGCGGGTTTATCGGTTCATGGGTGGTAAGAGAGCTATTGAAGCATGGACATGAGCTTACCGTTCTAGTGCGCAATCCGGAAAAACTGCCAATCCTTTGTACCACAGAAAATGTTACTGTTGTGCAGGGCGGCTTTGCAGCTCGGGAGGCCGTGGAAAATGCACTTCAGGGTCAGGATGCCTGTATACATATCGGACTTGGTTGGGGAGATACCCCCTGTGAGATGCTCCAGAACGACACCTCAGTGACAGCTTTTCTCTTGGAGAAAGCCGCTAAAGCAGGGATCAGAAAATTCATCTATACATCCTCTACGGCCGCGCTGGGGGAAATACGTCAGCTCATGACAGCCGATTCAGTGTGCAGGCCTGTGGATCTTTATGGAGCAACCAAGGCTGCTTCAGAAGCGTACCTTCTCGGATTCAGCCACCAAAGTCAAATGAAATGCAACATAATTCGCCCTGGATACACCTATGGTAATCCGGCATTCGAGGGTGGGGCCAGCCAACCGGACAGACGTTTTTTCAACCTTGTGGAAAATGCACTCAACGGAAATCCCCTTAGAGTAACCCGTTATGATGGAACGCAGTTCATCTGGGCGGAAGACCTTGCTCAAATTTATATAAAGCTGGTCGAAAGTGATGAGAACCGAGTTGTACTTCATGGACTCGGGAACCGGTTTATCTCCTGGGAGCAAATTAGTAGCAGGATAATTGAATTAACTGCATCCTCCAGTCAAATAGTAGTGGAGGACAAGGGGTGGGGTGCAGATCCGGCCATTTTTGATGTATCGGGAATCAAGGATCTCTGGAATCTTGATTTTGACGGTATGGTTAACATGGATGAGCATCTTTTATATACTATTGATAAGGTGAAGGAGATGGCGGCGGTTACTTTATGAAGTAATCTGAGCTAGAAAACGGGAGAATACGGTAAATTCTCCCGTAAAGATCAATGTATCTACCTCTGGCATTCTGTTTGTATTCACTATTTCAGTAAAACACCACAAAACTGGGAGAGTGAATGCATAAAAACGAGCTATTCAGCACAAAAATCAACCTGATTCCTTCATTCATAGCACTCTTTTTACTCTGTAGCTCCCCTAATGGAGATGGCAGTGGGTATCAAGACGATGTAATCACTAATCTTGAGGTCCCCTGGGCCATCGATTTCCTCCCTGATGGCAGAATGATTTTTACCGAACGATCCGGAAGTGTAAAAATCTACAATGAGGGAGCCACCCGTACTGTTGGAAAAATCAATGTGGCACAGGTGGTTGAATCCGGCCTGCTGGGAATTGCAATAGATCCTCAGTTTAGTCAGAACAACTATGTTTACCTCTATTACTCGTATCAAAACGGTGGCATTCAAAACCGTATCTCCAGATTCACATTTAACGATTCACTCCAGGAAGAATATGTACTTTTAGATGACATTCCGGGAGCGAACATTCACAATGGCGGCAGGCTGAAATTTGGTCCTGATGGTTATTTGTACGCCACTACAGGTGATGCTGGCAATCCGGAAGTGGCCTCCGACACTGAAAATTTCGGAGGAAAAATCCTGAGAATGAAAAAGGACGGTTCAGCACCGCAAGACAACCCGTTCGGAAATCAGGTCTGGGCCAAGGGCCTTCGAGACCCTCAAGGTATTGCCTGGCAGGATACCGTCCTTTATGCATCTGAACATGGCCCTCAGAGATACGATGCCATAAGAAAAATCGAGCGGGGAATGGATTACGGTTGGCCCCAAAAGTGTGATGAGACTCCATCAGTGCGCTGCTATACCGATTTCACACTGGCACCTTCTGGAATCGCGATAATGGGAAACTATCTGTATGTTGCGGGTCTACGAGGCAATCAGCTCAGAAAAATTGACCTTTCCGGGTCCAACGATGAAGAGCTCCTTACCACCATGGGCAGACTTCGTGATGTGGTGCTTCATAACGGCATTCTTTATGTGGCTACAAGCAACCGGGACGGGAGGGGTAATCCCGGTCCCGAAGACGACAGAATCTTTAAATATGAACCTTCTCCCTAAATGGCAGGCATTACATTTCCGCCGCAAACCGGAATATAAGCCCCGGTTATGAAGGAAGCCAGATCAGAGGCCAGAAACGCAATTACATTGGCCACTTCCTGATCAGTACCCATCCTTCGCAGCGGAACTCCGGCGGCATAGTTCACTGTCCCTTCCGGTGCAGCGTTTCGGATCTTTTCAGAAACTGTCCATCCGGGGGCCACCTGATTGACCGTTATGCCATGTTCCCCCACTTCCCTGGCCAGAACTCGGAGCAGACCATCCATGCCTCTTTTTGCTGCCGCATAAGCGGATTGTGTAGGGAGCATCTGCATGGCACATTCAGTATTGATTGAGATTACCCTTCCGTAGCGATGCTTGATCATTTCAGGAATAAAAGCTTTAGCCATGAACACGTTGTGAATGGTGCAGGATCTGAATTGACTTTCGTAATCCTGAGGATCCTGATCTAGTACCGATTTCCAGGCATACTGAATAACCGCATTGTTCACGATAATATGGGGAGCCCCAAGAGATCCGCTGAAATGATCTCTCATGGCATTTATTTGTTCACGGTCTGTAATATCTGCCTTAAAGATATCGGATCGTCGCCCTAACACTTTCAGTTCAGAAACCAGTTTTTCAGCCATTTCCTTATTCTTATAATAGTGAATGGCCACATCCGCCCCGCAGGAGGCACAGGTCCGAACAATCACTCTTCCCAGTTCGCCTGTTGCACCAGTGACCAGGACTGTTTTTCCAGAAAGATCAATTTTCATCATGTCTCCTTTTTGATAAGAACCTTAAATATAGATATTTGAGAATATGTTAGAAATTAGCTATTTTAGTCGTGGCACTTACGTTCCAGAACGGAAAGTGTTATTTTCGTATACAGTACTGGCACCCACTACATTATTAAAGCTAGAGCATGTCCCAGAAAATCGGTTCCATCATTCAAGATTTTATTCCGCTGGACAAAAGTGTCCTGGAGAGGGCAGTCAGTCTCTCCAAACAGGATAAAAGACGCATCGGCCAAATTCTCTTGTCAGAAGGTGCCCTGGACGAATTAACACTCTATAAGGCTCTGGCAAGACAGTTCTCCATGGAGTTCATCACTTCACTGGATCAGGAAATTAGCCTTGAACTTATGCGGGAGCTCCCCGTTGAACTGTTTAAATCCGGACGCTGCCTCCCGCTGACCGGTGGCGATCAGTTTTTGCGCATAGCAGTGGCCGACCCCTTGGATATCGACATTGTAATGGAGGTTTCTTGTGCCGGAGGTCTTCCAACGCAGGCTGTCCTGACTACTGCATCGGAGCTGGAAAGCTCCCACCGAAGACTATTTGATGGTGATAATCTGTTTAAACAGTCCACAGGCAAAATTCTTCGTGAGTATGAAGAGAAAAGCGGGGCCGTTGATGAGGCTCTCAGCATAGAGGAAATTCGCCAGCGAACAGAATCTGAACCGGTCGTCAGGCTAGCCTCACTTATCTTTGATGAAGCCATCAAATGCCGTGCTTCAGATATACACATTGAACCTTATGAGCATAATGCACTTGTCAGATTCAGAATTGATGGAATGTTGCGGCAGCACACAGAGGTGACCCGTTACATGTATACCCCATTGACATCAAGAATAAAGATTCTGGCAGATCTGGACATAGCAGAAAAGCGCATTCCTCAGGATGGCCGCATCAGGTATTCTGCGGAGGGTCAGGCCTTTGATTTTCGTGTGTCTACTCTTCCCACTCACCATGGTGAAAAGACTGTAATCCGTATTCTCAAGCACGATAAAGCACTTTTGAGTTTGTCAAATATCGGCATGTCTTCCGTGCAGCTTGAGCAGTTGAATGAACTGATTGAAAAGCCGCAGGGAATGATATTTGTCACAGGGCCAACAGGAAGCGGAAAGAGCTCAACACTTTTTTCCTGTCTGAATAAAATTAAAGGTAAAGCGATTAACATCACCACCATCGAAAACCCCATCGAATACAAACTTGAGGGGATAAATCAGGTCCAGATCAACGAAAAAGCAGGGATAACCTTTGCTGCGGCACTGCGCTCAATTTTGCGCCAGGATCCTGATGTCATTCTGGTAGGTGAAATACGGGATTCTGAAACAGCACAGATTGCCGTACAATCATCTCAGACCGGACACCTTGTCTTTTCCACACTGCATACAAACGATGCGGTCTCGGCTGTGACAAGACTTCGTGACCTTGGCATTCCGGGGTTTCTCATCTCCTCATCTCTTGTGGCCATTCTGGCGCAGCGTCTAGTGAGAGTGCTTTGTCCGGCATGCAAGCGAGAGGTGGAGATGTCAAACGAAACCAAGGCGCGCTGGAAGGCATTACTGGGATCGGCACCACTCCCCAGGAGCTTTGACGCTCCTGGATGTGATACCTGCAGAGGTACCGGGTATAAAGGCCGCACTGGCGTATTCGAATTAGTCGTTGTAAACGAGAAGATGCGTTCCATGATAGCGGATAGTGCCACGGAAAGTAGTCTTCGCGCCTATTTGAGAGATAACGGATTCATATCTCTAGTTCAGGATGGCATAGAAAAAATCGAACAGGGCATCACCAGCCCCGAAGAACTTCTCAGAGTCGTGCTGGTGGAAGATGCTCTTCACTTTTCAGATAAAGAAGAGTCAAACGTAAAGGCCGATTCATGAAGTTATCCTATTTGCTGATCTCGATTATGATCGTTTCCAGTTGGGTTCAGGCTCAGCCCCCCAAAACCGACAGTACTGTCACTACCGAACAGCTCATGTCTCTGGATGTTAAGGACACAGACCTTAGAGATGTCATTAGAATGATATCTAAAGGATATAATCTTAACATTTTGCTTGATCAGGAGATTAAAGGCAAGGTGACGCTTCATCTTACGGATGTCCCAATTATGGAAGGACTTCGAAGCATTGCAGAGTCAAACGGACTTGATGTTATTCAGGACGGCAGTGTTTATAGAATTCAAAAAGCGGCGATCCAGAGCAAGTCCATGATAAGATTTCTGGACAGTAAACTTACAGTGGATGTTCAGAATATGGACGTCAAGGAGTTTCTGAAAGAGCTCAGCAACAAAACCGCTGTAAGTATTGTTCCCGACACCAAAGTGGAAGGACGTCTTTCGGGCAAGCTTTACCAGGTAAATCTTGATGACGGGCTCAGGGCTCTTCTGGAAGGGAACGGATTCAAAGTTGTAAAGAGGAGAAATATTTATCAGGTGTCCACTGGCGAACTGGAGGGTCCTCCATCTGCCAGAATCTCCCGGAACAGTTCCTCGAGCAATTTCTATGTGGATTACACAAACGGTCTCATCACAATGAATGTAACAAACGGGGATCTGGAAGAAATCATCAAGGCCATCGCCGAACAGGGTGATGTGGAGATTATCACATATGGGAGCATCAAGACTGAAATCAACGCCCGAATCAATAATGCCCCCCTCACTGAAGCGCTTGCACTTCTCCTTGGAGGAACCCGCTTTACTTTTGTTCAAAGGGATAAGGTGATACTAATTGGAGATCGTAATACCGCAACACCATCGGGGCAGGCGCTTTCAAAATCAGAACTCATTCACCTTCGTCATATAAAAGCGGACAACGTCCCTTCCATACTTCCCAAAGATATCCCACCCACCAATGTGCGGGTGATTAAAGAACAGAATGCTCTTCTTATTTCCGGGACATCTGAGGATATTGTCGCTGCAAGAGAATTTCTTAAGACTATCGACATCCCCACTCCCCAGGTTCGTATCGATGCTGTTATTGTGGAATACAAAGACAATCTTGACAGAGAATTCGGTTTGAAAGCCGGAATTGACAAAAAACTAAAAGACCGTTCCTACAGTGTCACACCTGCACCGGGCACCAGAGTCTCTGATGAATCAAGTAATACCGAATTTGGCATTAGCGGCAAGGCTATTATCGATTTTCTTAAAAAAATCCCGCAGAGTGGAAGCATCACTCAGCAGATTCCTGAAGACTTCTTTGTAGTGCTGCAGTTTCTGGAGAATCAGAACAAAGCCAAAGTTCTTGCTCAACCCTCCATTCTTACTCTTAACGGCAACAAGGCATCTATTGACGTGAGCGAAACGCAGTACTTTAAAGTTACTACCGGAACTGCCGAAAACTACACCATTCGCTTTCAACCGATCAAGTTCGGAATACAGCTCGATATAACCCCCTGGATCTCACAAAGCGGCCAAATTACAGCAGAAATTACACCGGTTGTTTCCAACTCAGATAAAACAAACCAGGAAGGCTACCCAAATGTGTCCACGCGTTCTCTGACTACCACAGTCCGGCTTGATGATGGCGAGACGCTTATTCTGGGGGGGCTTATAAAAAATCAGGAGAGCGAGTTTAAATACAAAGTTCCGATTCTGGGAGATATTCCAATTATAGGAGCACTGTTCCGGCACAGCGGTCGTACTCGCAGTAAATCAAATCTGGTCGTGTACATAACTCCCAAAATAGTGTCGCGGGAGCAGGCTGTCAATCTGGATGAAGAGCTGGAAAAGTTCAATTTCCAGCAAAAAAGCTTTTTTGAAAAGAAAGTTTACAGCGGAATGAAATTCTTCAACTCGCGAGAAAGTGAAAAAGAGAGTATATCAGAAGACAACAAGAAGGACACTTTGATTCAAAACGAAAACAGCACTAAAAAAGCACCTGTGATAAAGACATCATTGGAACCCTCGACACAACCGGATTCCACCATTGTTCCAGTTTCAAAGGAAAGTACAGTTACAAATGAGTCCGGAAAAAACTGAGACTGGTAACCAGAAAACTTCCATCGGTGTAGTGCCTACTGAGGATGGCATGTTTACATCGGTAAGGTTTCAAAAGAAAAACGGAACTTTTTTACCGATTGTCACGACGTGGGCGGGTTACAATCCTGTGGGTTGCACTTACAGGTTTCCTCAAGGAGTGACGCTGGCGCTTGCAACAGACTGGCTCAAAGAGACCAGCACAAAAGATAGCCGGGTAGCATTTGCAAATTCGAATTCACTTTTCAAACCCTGCATCGCATCATACAAGATTGACATCTATGCCGAATCACATTCTGGTGCAGTAAAACGTATCCTGTCAGATGATACATTTCTACTGACTATACCGAAAACCTTCTGCCCGGAAATTTCACACTCTTTCATTTCTGTCTGCACGCAAACTAACTCCGTGCGGATAGGTGTAATAATCAATAATAAATTGGAAGGTGTATTTTATTTCCATTGGTCACCCAAAAGCGACATTGGGCCACAGTTGGCCAAACTTATCCGATACTGGAGATATGTTCTCAATAGAGATGATTTTCCAGAGCACATTGTAACATTTGATAAAAACACAACGATCAGCGACACGGATACTTTTTCCCTGATAACGTTAAATTTACCTCCAGCTCTAAATTCAGACAGCGCAATCAAAGCGGCAGGGGTTGCTCTCTCTAACTTTTTTGAAGTGCCTGAATTTGAGCTTCCGCTTCGACATAGCTTCCGGCCCTTTAGACCTCTAGCCCTGAAAAGTGCTGTTGGCATTCTGGTCGCCGCGATTCTAATCAGCCTTATTCCTTTTACACTAAATACTCTATTCCAAAAGAAATTAGCGGAAAAAGAGAAGATCTACTCCTCTTTTCTGAAAGAGGATCAGGCCATTCAGGAACTTAACAAGACAGCAGATGAACTATCCTTCAGAATCTTATCAGTACGCAAAACCTATTCACGGATTTCACACTGGGGCAACCTGCTTCAGGTCCTGGGAACAGTAAAACCATCTGATTTGTATATCGAAAAACTTGCTTCGGATCAAAGCCGTAATTCTCAAACTGATCTGGAGATTAGAATGGCTGGGTGGTCACGGTCAGAAACATCGGTGACCACGTTTATTTCCAAACTTCAAGCGACAGAATTTATGAAGAACGTTTCGCTTTCTGCTCTGGAACGAGACCCGAAAAACAAGGATCTATGCAGGTATAAAATTGTATGCACAATGAAATTATTCGAAAACTGACGCAGGATTCTCCTTTTACTGCATTGATTTGTGCTGGCATTCTGCTCTGCAGTGCTTCAGTACGTTACATAGCTTTGCCTCAGTACGATTCTCTTATGGAGAAAAATCGAAAAATCAGTCACTATGATTTTTATCTTTCCTCAGCAGACGGATTCGATAAAATCAGGCAGGAAATAAGCAGCAAAAATGCTTTACTTTTAAAGAAGCTCGATTCCATTCCCTCCGAAACGCCCTCCAGTTCAGTTTCCGGTATTCTGGAGGAACTTATCGGTCGTGCGGCGGATCAGGGGATAGTACTTGGCAAAATACAGCCGCTAAATGAAAGCAGATCAGGCTCCAGGCTCAATGTACCGGTTCTTCTGGAAATGAAAACTGATTACAATTCACTGGGTAAATTTACAGCTGCACTGGAGGCACTTCCGCAGATTCTTCAAATCACCAAAATTGCACTGGAAGTGGACACTCATGGTCTTGTAGATGTCAAAATGCTGGTAACCTGCTTTGTTGCAGGGGAGGCATGAAATGAGAACACAGAAAAGCAATCCTTACATCTACATTGCAGTCTCATTACTGTCACTTGCACTTAGCATTCATCTGCTTGTGAATACCCCTTTTTCCAAACTGAGAGGACATTCACAAACAAACGGACTTCCCCACGGTAGAGAAACCTCCTCAAGAATTGAAGAGGCACTCGCATCCAAAGTTGATCCTGTTTCCGTTTCCTTTACAACCATGGAATCTCCATTCAGACCGTTTAAGCTGGAAAAGGTCAGCACACCAACAGTTAAAAAGAGTGTTTCTACCCCGCCTGAACGAAACAATTTGCGGCTAAAGGGGCTGATGAATTCTACCAAGCTCGCGATTATTGAAGATGCCAAAGGTGAAACCTTCATACGTGGACAGGGAGAAAAAGTGCTTAACACACTCATTCTTTCAGTCAGCAATAACGGGGTGGTTTTAAAGGACAGTCTGGGCACCTATGAATTGACTGTGGAGGAGAAGAGGTGAAATTCTCCTTGTTCAACAAGCGAGGAAACACTCTTCCCATAGTTCTTTTCTTTGCAGCCTGCGGTATGATTGTGGTCACGCTGTATTTAGCTCATCAGGGCAGGGCAAATCTTCTTGCCTACCGCTCCCCTTCCGGTGCACAGGCACTTCTTAACGCCAGGTCAGGAGTCTATAAAGCACTAGAACTGCTGGATTCCACTAACCAGACCGATTCACTGCCCACCATTTCGACTCTCGATCAGATCTTTCGTATGGATCTTTTTGATTCAATCACCACCGAAACGGATTCTTCAGAGTACCTCACCATTAATGGTGATCCCAAACTGATGACACTATATAAAGATGACACAGTAAACAGTTCAGAAGTGGCTGCTAAGCTGAAAGGCATTTTCTGTCTCATCAGCTCGGAATCAAGCATTCTGAAGACCACTCGAAAAGTGGAAGCCACACTAGGTTGCCCTGCTCCGGCTCGACCGGATACAGTTCTGATACTGGAAAATGCTCTGCCGGTGAATGGTTCGATAAAGGGTAAAATATGTCAACCAACTGCCCAAGCACAGGATTCTACTCGAAAAGAGCAGAAAAAAATTAAATACAAGAAATTTTTCTCTGCTCTTAAAGAAAGAGTACTTCCGACACTGGACTCCCTCATTCTGGATGTACCACTCACAATTCAAAGCCAAAAAAGCTTGTCCTTGATTCCTGATGACGTGAACAGTCATCTTATTCTGGACGGTGCATTTACAGATATTACCTGGAGTGAGGACCGGAAAATCATTGTACGCGGCGATCTGCAAATTTCTGGTACCTTCAGACTGGAAAATCTGGATATTACGGTTGGCGGTGAAATACGAATTCTTGACGAGAGTCACCTCGAGAACATTTCTCTCTTCTCTTCCGGGCGAATTTTCATAGGGGACAAAGCTCAATTTCAGGGAGATATGATTGCCATGGGCAGTATTAATATCTACGGCAATGCTTCAGTACTCGGAAAAAGCACACTTCTGGCAGCAGGTAATACCGATTCCCTGAGTGGGAAACGCACTGATATCCCTCGGAATTTTTCCATTCTCATTTCTGAAAACGCCTCGTTTGATGGAACAGCTGTAGCTTTTGGAAATCCCGGCGGGATTAAAACAGATCCCGACACAAGATCAACCGGTATTCTCTGGGCAGAAAAGCTTGTTTGCCACAGTGGTGAACTATCTGGAATCATCCGGGCCGAATATCTAATCGATTGCACCGATATTAAAAGCGACTCGGTTTTGTTCCCTTCATCTTTAAAGGAAAACACCTTTACAGGCACCATAAGTTCATTATCTTCCATTGAAAATTACGCGATGCCCTACTTTTTAGGCGAACCCGTAATTGTAAACTGGAAAGAAAACTGATGATGAAAACTACCAAAATGGCAGGGTACAGCGTTGTGGAGATGATAGTAGCGTTATCCATCTTGTCATTCATCATAGTTTCTCTGTACCAGGGGCTCAATGCCGGCGACAGGATCCGCGGAAGAGCACATGTGACCAAAACAGTCTCCATGCTGGCTCTCAATGAAGCCGAAAGAGTCCGAAATATTGCTCTGGACAACATCGTTGTCGGAGATACAAATTACACAGAAACCATAAGAGGCTTGACCTATACTGTTCAACGAGAGTCAGTGAAATCAGAAATGTTCGACCAAAGTTCTTCGGGACCAGTGGAAATCCATATTATTATCACTCCGCAATCAGAAAAGTTTCCTCCATACACCTTCAAGTTGATTCAGGGAGGACCGAATTGAAGAGGAATTTCCAGGCGGGAATGACAATTCTTGAGCTGATGGTGGTCATAAGCATTTCGGCCATTGTTGTTACAGCTGTCTTGACAACATGGAACCAGATCAACAAACATGTCGCACATCAGGAAATCAGGGCAATGCATCATAATGAATCGGTACGAGTTGCAGATGAGATCACTCTCAGACTTAGGCGCAGCCCGGGAGTTATCGATGCAGACCTCAATTCCATAATATTTATTGGAGACAAGGAAGACACGCTGGAGTATACCTATGATGGACAAGACCTCCTTAAAAACGGAGAACCGGTTTTACTGCGAGGCAATGAAGGCAAGATCACTTCTTTTACAGTCAACCAAAACGGCAACAGTGATAACCTGCTTCTGGAAATCACCATTACCACTCGGGATGCCATGAATAATTTTGACACTGTTAAAACATTGGTGAACACCCGCAAAAGCAGGGGTTCACCTGAGGAAAGCTGGCTTTTCTAATCAGCTCTTCTGTTGGTCTTCCGTCGAATAGCTATAAACGATTTCACCATAGTAAATTGTATGGTAATCTTTTTGAGGATAGAGATGTTTATAGGATTCAACCAGTTTCGAGGGATCAATTGGAGACTTGTACACTATTTTGCATTCAAAATGCAAACCCTGCACATCTATTACCGGTGTGTGCACTTTCCCTCCCGGTAAAAGTTCTAGACCGCACTCTTTGAGTTTGTTGAACTTTTTGCCGGACTCAGTTCCACAGAAAGCCAGTTCCTTCTCCACATTCACCGTGGGGACCGAAACCGTAAATTCATCGGATTTTTCAATTATCTGAAAAGTATGCCTGGAGTTTCGCACCAGCACTGTCATCATAGGTCGTCCCCAGACAAACCCCAGTGAGGCCCACCCGATTGTCATTACATTTATGTCATCACCGGCCTGAACCGTGAGGAAAGCTCCTTTTCGGATCTGTGCCATGACCTTCTCAGCAACAGACATGAAATCAATATGCTGCATCTGTTCTCCTCTGTACTGTATAGTGATAGTCAAAATGAATTAGACATAATATAATATCAGGGGAGATTCGATGTGACCTTGGAAAGCGGATTTCCTGTGACGAGGTTTACTTCAGACAGTTCGCTCGGTTCTTTTCCAAACTGCGGATCTAATCCCGCCTGCAAAACGTATGAAGCCAAGCAGCAAAGCCAGATTCATTGCAAAGAAGTAGAAAATATGCCGGTTTATGCGAAGCGAAATGGATTTGTAAAGAACGCCGGACAATGCGAAAATGGAACCGCAGGTGAAAATAAAATCGTAGAACTTTAAATCATCTAAAACGACCAACCCCAGACAGGAAAAGAATGCCAGCATTATGAAAAAAGGCGAAAACCAGCGAGTAACCTTATGACTCATATAACAGAACCATGGCCATCCCTTGGCAGGACTGAAGAAATCAATAAGCCAGAAAAATGCCTGGAAGTTCCCGGCCCCGATTCTCACTCTGCGCTGGAATTCAGAACTCACCTTTTCAGTCATATCCTCTTCTGATACAGCGTCAATTTCGTAAATTATTCTGTAACCCTGCCGAATAATGTTCATGGGAATCAACACATCATCGTTTGAATAGGCATTGAAGGGAATCGGTTTAAACAGGCTCTTTCTAATGGCATAAAACCCGCCGAAAGCGGAAATTGAGCTGTGGAGCCGTCCTTCCAGATACTTCTGTTTAGATTCGAAATTGCGGTAGATCATCTCCGCATTTTCATCACCCTCCTGAGTAACATGTTCGATGTGCCCCGCCACACCGCCAACTTGCGGATCAGCAAAGTGACGCACCATAGCTTTCAAACAACCTGATTTATGAACAGTGTTGGCATCGGTAAAAAGAAGAATTTCACTGTCAACCAGAGGGGCAAGCCTGTTGACAATACCGGTCTTCCCCCCACGACCAGGAGCCCTCCAGAGATGTACCCGAGAATCTGTAAATTCAGAAACAATCTTTTCCGTGGCATCATTGGAACAATCAGACCCAACCCAGACGGAAATTTTATCGGCGGGATAATCAAGAGAAAGGATGTTTTCGATTTTGCGACGAATCACCTTTTCTTCATTATATGCGGGAACCAGAACACCAACCGTGGGCAAATGGTTCTCATCACTTCTGACAGGTTTACTGAAATATCTGGCAAAAACCACCAGAAGAAGCGGATAAAACAGATAAGAGTATATGATCATCAAAAGTGAAAGCCAGAAAAGGGCCTCAAACACCAGGCGCATTCATTTCTCCGGAGCTTTAAGAGAAGGCTGAACGAGATATTTGACAAACGTAACAGCCGCCTTGACAATACGTTTTGCCTCAGATGGATGTGTCACCATCTGCTGTGCCTTTGAAAGCATATAACTGGGTCTGAGGTAAAACTCCCGACGAGCCCGATCACAAAACTTCACCAGCTCCTCATAGGTAAGATCCGGATTTGACACAACAGAAGAATGCAGGCCTTCATCAGTTAACCATTTTCGAAAGTCATTGGAAATGATCCACCCTTTCTCCTGGAAGTATGCATAATCGCTTGTTCCCGGGTACACCATTATGGGATAAAACTGAGCAGTGTCCGGATTGAGCTCTTTTGCGAATCGAAGTGTCTTTTCCAGTGTATCTCTCGATTCACCACGGTTGCCCACCATGAAACATCCGTGGACAAGAATACCCGCCTTTCGGGCATTCCTCATGAATTCCGCGATTTTTTCCAAGGTCATGGATTTCTTAATATTGTCCAGGATTGTCTGATCGCCGCTTTCAAACCCCACGCAAAACAAACGGCAGCCCGCTTTTCGCATCAGGCGCATGGTTTCCAGATCCACCTCGGCGCGGCTGTTGGCCGACCAGGGAATTTTGTTTGCACCGGTGGCGATCAAAGCCTCTGACAACTCCCTGCACCTTTTACGATCAGCCGTCAAGGTATCATCCTCTATCATGATCTCCTTAATGCCCGGGAAATTATCCCTAATATAAATAAACTCCTGGACAATTGATTCGATCGAACGCTTACGGTACTTATGCCCTTGAAGCGTCTGCGGCACGACACAATAGGTGCAGTGAAACGGACAACCTCTTCCGGTAACAAGCACAATCAATGGATGACGGCTGTGGCCGTAAAAATAGGGATCCACATCCAAATGCTTTTTGTAAACATTGGAAACGAAAGGTATGTCATCCAAATTTTCCATAAAGGGTCGAGTTTCATTACGGCAAACGGCCCCGTCACTCTTCCGGAAAGCAATTCCCTTTACTTTCTGCAGCGTTTCATCGTCACGCCGGCCTTCGGCAATGTGCCCGGCAAGCTCCACCAGCGTTTCATCATATTCACCGAAAGCCACCGCATCGATCTCCGGGGAAAGCTCCAGCGTCTCCAGAGGCAATGCGGAAACATGCACCCCGACCAATACTACAAAGAGGTCAGGCAACGCAGACTTGAGGGCTTTGGCAACTTCGACGTCATTATAAATTGACGGAGTGGAAGTATCCAACACGGCAAGTCCGGGCTTGAACTCTTTAGCCATTTCAAGCACCTGATCTAACGAAAGATCAGCCGCCGGAGCATCGACCAGCTTCAGATCATACCCGGCTTTCTCAAGATAGCCGGTTGCATAAGCAAGCCACATCGGGTAATAAAGAGTTCCGCTCTTTGTTACAGCGGGAGACCGTGACTCACGGGAGTATTTCGGCAGAAAGGGAGGATTGAGGGAGAGTATTTTCATTCACTGTTCTCTTACTGGAAAGCGCGATCGATTTTGGCTTTAAGCGGAGCCTTGGCCAGAAGTCCGGTATGCTGATCCACTATGTTGCCGTTTTTAAAGAAAAGAAGGGATGGAATGCTGTTAATGCCGTATTTTGCGGCAGTCTGAGGATTTGAATCCACATCCAGTTTCCCGATGACAATTTTCCCCTCATATTCCGAAGCAATATCTTCAATTATGGGCGTGAGCATTTTACAAGGCCCGCACCATTCTGCCCAGAAATCAACCACCACGGGCATGGAATTGGAAAGCACTTCTTCGGAAAAATTCTGGTCTGTAAAAATTTTCAAGGATCCGCTCACAACCTACTCCTTTCCACTTGTATTTTCAACGATCACCTTCTGAACCTTTTCACTTATCTTTTTCCAATCCTGAGGGTTGTCCCTGAACTTACGGATAAACTCGATCGCCTGCTTCCCATTAATACCGCAAATTGCCTCCAGTTCACTGAATCTGGTCGCAATCTCCACATTAGTGAGCCTTGGATTGGATTTTATCATCATAATACCGGCAATAAACTGAATATAAGGCTCATCTTTTTCCGGCGATACTGCCAATGCCAGAAAAGAGATCAATAGTATAAACAATGCCGTTCTCTTGAACATCATAAATCTCTGTCCTCAAAGGAAATAATAAAAATGGTCACTGGAAGGTTAAAGTGTCAATACACCTGACACTGCACAGGCCACCTTTCAGACATTTGCATTCTCAGTTTTGCAGATCGGCTTGCATCTCAAATCCTCCAGACCGGCAATCACTTCTTGCGGAATCAGCTTTTTCATACAGTTCCAGTGGCCCAGAGGGCAAAAGTGCCCGCCATGTGGATGACAAGGACGACAGAGCATTTTACGTTCAAAGACTCGGTATGGCGGCTCCCCAAATGGGAAAAATCCGAAATGGCGAGTGGTCGGTCCATAAATGATACCAGTCCTGACCCCACAGGCTCTCGCAAGATGAGAGAGTCCGCTATCATTGCCCAGGGCTAAAGAGCAGCGGGTAAGCAAGCTTCCACACTGGGCAAGCGAGAGCTCGCCGGCAACGGAAAGGCTCTGCCCCCCTATCTCACTGCAGATTTTCCTGGAATCCTCCACATCCTCTTTTCCACCCATAACGAGGATCTTCCACCCTTTTGAAACGAAGTAGCGTCCAGTTTGAGCGAAATATTCTCCGGGCCACTGCTTGTTTTTCCATGCGCTGAAAGGAAACAGTGCTAAAACTGGTCTGTAATCCTCCTCCTTAAGCCAATTTAAAACCTTTTGAGGCGGAAAATCTTGTAAATACATTTTCAACTGAGGAATTTCTCTGCCATCCGAACCTGCAGCGAGCAAATATCTCTGAGGTACATTCAGCCCTTCGGGGTAAGTATTAATTCTAAACAGAAGTAAAAGAGTTCGCGCAAGATGGTATTTGCGAAAAACCCCGTCTGCCTTTAAACCCCAGTCACTAAGAAGTCTACTGCTTCGTTTGCTGTTCTGAAGATCTATAACTTTATCGAAGGGTTCCCTGAGTGGACAGGGATCGCCTTTTTTCAACCCGATCACCCGGTTTACTCTGGGATCTAGAGAGAAAAGAGAAACATAAGCGCAATCAGTAATAAAGGTTATTGATGATTCCGGATGAGCAGTTTTAAGATAAGTGAGCACAGGGGAGGTCAGAATCACATCCCCCATGGAGGAAAAACGAATCAGAAGTATTTTCATGTACACAGAACCGGTTATTAAGAATTTTTTACTATTATTGCTACTGCCCTGATGTTATCATCAGAAATTATATTAAAAAATAGCTGATTCCTTCAATCAAAAGGTAAAACATGGATAGCTTTACCAATCCTTCTCAAACCAATCGCATCCAGATGCCAGCCAATGCCAAGGTTGGAAACCCCTATGAACAGCAGTTCACGATGCCGGTACCCGGGGACAAAATCGGCCCCAATATCATTCAGACACTGGTGGGAGAAGGCGGAAGTGCAAATGTTTACAAGGTGTGGCATGAAGAACTGGAAGTGATCAGAGCCATAAAGATACTCAAACAGGGCAACAACAAGGATGCCAGAGAACGGTTCTTCACGGAAGCCAAAATCCTGGCCGATATACATCATCCCAACATTGTAGAGATACATAATATCGGTTATATGGATCAACAGATACCCTTTCTTGAGCTGGAATTTGTGGATGGATCATCAGTTAAACACGTCCTTGCCCAACAGGGAAAAGCGCCATTGGCTGTTGCACTGGCGACCACTTATTTCGTCTGTCAGGCCCTGCATTATTCCCATGTCAAAGACTACACACTTTACGGCAAAGTTTACCGCGGGTTGATTCACCGGGATATAAAGCCGGACAATATTGTTCTTTCCAAAGATGGTATAGTCAAGTTGATGGATTTCGGTATTGCCCGCCCCAGCGAAGTCAGCCTTCACACTGTTGGTTCCAAGATTATGGGAACTCTGGTTTACCTCAGTCCCGAACAACTCAACGGACAGGCGCTGGACCACAGGAGCGACATATTCTCATTAGGCACCGTCCTCTATGAAATGATAACGGGAAGTCGCGCATTTCCTCAGAAAACGCTCTCAGAACTGGTACAGAAGAAAACTGCCGGTCAGTATCGACCTCTTAACAGCCATAACCTCCCACTCCCAGAAAAACTGGTGCAAGTGGTTGAGAAGTCCATGGCTCTCAGCCCTCAGGACCGATATAACAGCGCATTGGAGTTCGGTTACGACATTTATGCAGTGCTTCGTGAGGTATCGGACCTGGCTCCCCAGGACATACTCACCCGTTTCATGCAGAACCCCACCTCATTCCCGACTTATGTTCCCAAGCCGACTACGCAAGCCAACAATTCAGCGCCACAAAGAAAGATGTGGCCATGGATCGTTGCGGCAGCAGCGGCTGGCATTACCATAGCGGGAACAGTGGCTTTAATTTTTTTGAGATGATTCTGTCAGATTAAGAGAAAGATATTCTGTAGGAAAAAAGTACTCTTCAGGATTTACCGGCTTCTCCCCGATTACGAGTTCATAATGCACATGCGGACCGGTGGTAAGTCCGGATAATCCAATTGTGCCGATAATTTCTCCCTTGTTTATGCTTCGCCCCTGAATAGTGCGAACTGTTCCCAGATGGGCATAAATTGTTTTCAGATTGTTTGCATGTTTGATAACCACTCTTCTGCCCCAAATAGGATCGTTTTCAACCAAAGAAACTACCCCGGAAGCAGTGGCCACAACAGGTGTCCCAAGCCCTCCTGCAAAATCAACCCCCAGATGCATCTTCTGTTTGCCGGTGAAAGGATCCTTTGAAGGCCCGAACGGTTTAGACATAATCGTGGCATTTGAGGGGACGGGCATGCAAAGAGGCACTCTTGTGAAAAGATTTTTCTGGCTGTCTACTGCTGCGGCAAAACTGGAAATGTACTTTTCCCGCTCTGTTACATAAAGAAGAAGTGCAGCAGGACTCATCTGAGCGGGATCTATACTTTTTTTCTGTTTGGATTTTAACCTGGTCTCCGGAATGCCAGCCAACTCTCTGACCTGCACGCTCTTATCTTCAAGCCGGCTTACCTGCTCTTTAAGACTGTTTAAAATATGAAGTGTGGAAATAATATTTTGAAGAAGCCGTTTATTTTGCTCAGCCAAGTTTTTCTTCTGATTCTGCTCCTGCACATTGAGATCTAAACTGTTGAAAGGGATAAGATAGCCAGTCAACCCTATAGCCACGACAGAAAAAAGAAGCACCACCACGTAAAGACGGATCTGGAACGCTTTGACACGAGTTCCACGTGGTGGTACTATGAGAATTGTCCTTCTTTTCATTTCCTCTTTAGATACCGCTTATCTCGTTCTCTTCTTCTTCAGAAGGCCTGTTTTTTTTGGCTGCTTCGGAAATATCTTTAATCTTCTGCTGAATCTCTTCGATTTCGGTCTTGAGCGAATTGATGTTCTCAACAGCTTTCTTGATAGCGAGATCATCGGCCAGCCCGGAATTTTTACCCTCCTGGACCAGATCGTACAATCTTTCACCGATATCGGCGAAGTTGCGCTCAATTTTACGCTTGGCGGCCATTTCCTCAACCTTCAGTTTTCCGATCTTGGTATACTCCTCGATCTTCTCCATGGACATGGTCGCCCCGTCCTTTAAACCCTTTTTGATTTTTTCCCACATACTGTTGTCCATCTCATAACCCCCTTCAAATCTGGAAGTGATTACTGAGTAAATGTTGTATATATAAAATGATTAAAGCCGAATCGACAAATCCACTTTTTTAACTTAGCAGAGCAAAACTGTGGAAAAATGTATTTTTAATCTATAATCATACAGTTTTCTCCGGCATGGATTAATCAGAGTAGCAATGAACGAACCGAAAAAAAGTATTTCCCTGGATGCATTTCTTCTGACATCACAGAGCCGCGACATATCAGGCAGATTTGAGATCACCTTATGGGCTTCATCCTCTTCAGGAGAGCCGGTCAGAATCAGCGTAGATAACTTCAGACCACTCTTTTTCTGCAGTAAAACGGTGGAAAAAGGTCAAACTGCCAGCGCCCAGGAGAGAAAAACACTGGATCTCTCAACCTTTGCAGGAAACCAGGTGGATTGCCTTTACTTTCGTACAAACGGGGATCTTCAGAACTGCGCACGATCCCTTCGTACCCAGAACTACGCCATTTATGAATCTGACATTCACCCTCTGGAAAGATTTCTCATGGAAAGAATGGTGACTGGGGGGTTACGAATCACAGGTTCGGTTCAGAAGTCCGGAAACACTCTTTTCTTCAAAAACCCCCACGTCAGAGGTACCGATGTTTCACCATCTCTAAAGGTAGTCTCACTTGACATTGAAACCTGTGTGGCAACAGGGGAAATTTACAGCATTGCCTGTACTGACGGCGGGGTAAATGCAGTTTTCATCAGAGGCAGCCAAAGCAGCACCGATGAAATCCAATTTTGCAAAGATGAGAGAGAACTTCTTCTGCACTTCTTTACGTTTTTAAAAAACGAAGACCCCGACATAATTATCGGATGGAACGTGGTGGATTTTGACCTTAAAGTTATTTCCGAGCGATGTCAGAGGTTGGGTCTAGGGTTTGAACCGGGACGGGAAAGAGGCAGCCGCATGGTCCAAGGCCAGAACAGTGGCTTGTGGAACGCTCGAATTCCCGGACGGGTGATAATTGATGTACCAATGATGCTCAGAGCCTACCACCATTCCTTTGAAGAGTACTCTCTAGACTTTGTAGCATCTGAAATCCTCGGACTACATAAAACAATTCAGCAAACCGGCCGCGAAAAGATTGCTCAAATAGACTACTTGTTTGCTAATGATAAAATGGCCCTGGCACGGTACAACTTGACAGATACACAGCTGACTCTGCAGGTATTCGAAAAAACCGGACTGCTGCAGAATGCCATCGAGCGTTCCAAACGTTCCGGACAGACTCTGGAACGAAGCGGAGGAAGTGTGGCCACATTCGACTATCTCTATCTGCCTAAACTGCACCGGGCTGGTTTCGTGGCCAACGACGTTCTTGACATAAGGCGACCGGACCAGCCATTACCCGGCGGTTACGTTCTGGAACCTCAACCGGGGCTCTATCACAATGTGCTCGTATTCGACTTCAAAAGCCTCTACCCTTCACTGATCATGACATTTCTTATCGATCCGCTTGGCTTCAGAGTTAATGATCCAGATCGGATCACCAATCCGACGGGCACAACATTTTCACGGAAGCATTCGATTCTGCCTGGGATCATCAGAGAGCTGATGGAAGCACGGGCCAGGGCCAAAAAGGATAAGAACCCCTATCTTTCACAGGCGATAAAAATTCTAATGAACAGCTTTTACGGTGTACTGGGATCCACCGGTTGCAGATTTTTTTCTCAGGAAATCGCCTCCACCATAACACTCACCGGACAGCACATTCTGAAGCTTTCCATTGAACAGATCGAGAAGGTGAGTGGAAAAAAGGTGATTTACGGAGATACCGATTCTCTTTTTGTACACCTTGGCCCAGATTTTTCAAATCAGGCAGATGCCTTCGGTTTCTCCATTTCACAAAAGGTGACCGATTGGCTTAGTGAACATTTGAAAAAAAACTATGCAGCTGATTCAGCACTGGAACTTCAGTATGAAAACCACTTCCGTCATTTTTTCATGCCCTCCTTACGGGGCGGTGGCCCCAATCAGGGGAGCAAAAAGCATTACTGCGGCTCAACAATCAATAAAGATGGCTCGCTTAAACTTTTATTCAAAGGGATGGAATCTGCCCGAAGTGACTGGACTGAGCTTGCAAAGGAATTCCAACATGAATTGTTTATCAGGTTTTTCTCAAATGTTAGTCTTGAAGACTTTGTAGCAAGTACAGCCGATAAGCTGCAAAGCGGGATGCTCGATGAGAAGCTCGTCTACAAGAAGCGACTGCGCAAAGGACTGGATGAGTATACCTCCAATGTTCCCCCTCATGTTCAGGCAGCAAAACTCCTCGACTCACCCGGCCATACAATAAAATACCTGATCACGGTTGATGGACCTCAACCAGTTGAAAAAATTTCCTCACCACTTGATTACGACCACTACCTCTTCTGCCAGTTAAAACCCATAGCAGATACGATTCTGGAATGGACCGGTACCAGTTTCGACAGGATCATCTCTGGCCAGCAGGATCTATTCGGATAAACTTGCATAAGAGCCTGAAAGCAGAATATATTTCGTTGTTCTTTAATCTTATTTCTTTTTACATGGCAGCATTATGAAAAAAAATACAAAAACCGTATACCTGATACCTTTTTTTCTATTTGGTCTGTTCCATTTCTGCAAAGGTGAAGAAAATCTAAAACTTTCTGAGCAGTTTGATTTCCTGTCGGAATACTATTTTGAACAGGATATACGATGGTTCCTTAATCACAAGAATGAAGAGTTCCAAAAAAGCTACCTTCTGGAAGCAACAACCTCAATAGAGGCAATGCTGATCTCATTTCGCGAACAACTTTTCTTCGGCGCCTTTTACAGCAACCATCTTGGTATGGGAAAGCAGTACAGAGACATTGTTTTCGATCCCGATGATGTCAATTATGCTATCAATCCCTTTTTAGAATTTCGTTATAAAGGACACATTTTCCAAACGGGTTTGGATCATCGCTGCTTTCATCAGATAGACCGCAATACACGAAAAACCCCTTACTGGAATCAGGGATTTATACAAGTTGCGTCCGACAATTACCGTCACCGTTCCTTCAATCAATCAGTATTGCAGGATAATGACCACAATCCGCTAAAAAGATTATCATGGAATTTCTATGCAGGATATTTTATTACTGATTTCTTCGGCACAGTCAATCCGATCATACTTTCGGGTGGACACGGATGGACCAGCACTATACAAGTAAGAGCCAGATACGCGTTCTTTTCAAGTAAATCTTGGATTTTGAGCGCCTCTCATGCAATGCAGTTTTTCGCCGACACCACCGGAACCGGATACTGGTCAGGACAACTTTCAGTCATGGCTGATCTCACCCGATACCAGCACGGACTATCTTTCTTTGCAAATTACAATTACGATTTTCCCAGAGACATGCCTATCTACAGCAAGGATCAGCTTATCGAGCTGGGTATGAATTTCTGGTACTGATTTTAGACTGGATTATACTTAAAAATATTATCATAGTTGGGTGTAAACGGCTCCAGCGAATCAGATATTGAAGTCAGCGCATCAAGTATTTCACTGCTGATTTCCCCCGTGAAGGCCCTACTGTTCTGCTTAAGCTGCACTTCATTTCGCGCGCCCACCAGAAGAGATGAAATTAATCTGTTATTTTTCACCCATAGAATAGCCAATTGAAGAAGAGTGGTCTGGGCTGACTCGGAAATGCGTTTAAATTTTTGAACCGTTTCAAAAACGTGAGGCCAGAAATCAGGATCAAACAAAAGTGTGATTGCACGATGATCACCAGCCGAAAAGTGCGGCGTCTTCTGAAATTTACCACTCAGAATGCCCTGAGCGACAGCACTGTAAGCCACAACCGAAATCCCATTTGTAGTACAATGAGGAATAATTTCCCTCTCGGCCTTCCGCCAGAGAAGATTATAGCAAAGCTGATGAGCATCAATGGTCCCCAAGCTCAATACAGAATTCATCTGTTTAACTGAAAAATTACTGATCCCTATCCCCCTGATCTTCCCCTCCGCTTTAGCCTCCAGCAATCCTTCCATACAGCTTTGAAGAGGTTTTCCGGGCCAGTGAATGTAAAACAGATCAACATAATCTGTCCGCATACGTTTAAGACTCTGCTCAACGGCTTTTTTCATTGCAGAACCCGGTCGACACGATGCCTTGCTTGCAATGAAAACATTCTCTCTTTTACCTCTCAGTGCTTTTCCCACGAGCTGCTCGCTAAGTCCGGCACCATACGATTGTGCAGTATCAAAATGAGTTACACCAAGATCATAAGCGCAATGAAGTACCCTCAATGATGTCTGAAGATCCTGGCTACCCCCCCAGTCTCTACCACCTAGAGCCCAGCATCCAAGCCCCAAAGCGGAGGGAATAAATGGCACTGATCCAATTTTTACAGCTGGTTGCGAGTCCATATTAGTTTTTTCGACTGAAAAAATTCCTGTTATTGTAAAATTTAAAAATAGCTTCCGGGAAATGGTATTTTTAATCAATTACAGGTACCAGCCAGAGACGCCTTCGATCAGCGATTGGTTTCCGGCCATAAGGAAAACAGCACATCCGGTTTCATAATGGAAGTTATCCGTGAGCAACTTCAATAAAGACAAGTTTTATCTGGCTCCACTCAGAGGCATTACCGACAGATTTTTCCGTTCAGTTTACGAACAGCATTTCGGACCATTTGATTATTGCTTGGCCCCGTTCGTGTCCACTGTCAGAGGTGATGACGTAAGGCTGTGTTATCTGAAAGATACCCTTCCGGAGCACAATGATACCCGAAGGCTTATCCCGCAGATAATCGGAAACGAAACACCAGGTTTTGTGCTGCTTACCAGGAAGTTCGCCGAACTGGGGTTTAAATCCGTAAATTGGAATCTGGGATGTCCCTCTCCTCTGATAACCAAAAAGAAACGTGGTAGTGGTTTTCTCCCTTATTTCGATGAAATCAAAATGTTTCTGGATACAACGTTACCACAGCTTTTGCTTCCGATGTCCATAAAAGTAAGACTAGGTTATCAGCAAAAGAAAGATCTTGAAAGACTGATACCAATTTTCAATCAATACCCGCTAAAGGAAATCATAATCCACCCGCGCACGGGCATGCAGATGTACAGTGGAGATGTTGATCTGGATAGTTTCGAAACTTGTTACCGACTTTCAAAACATACAGTTGTCTACAATGGAAACCTCAACACACCTGAAGATCTTCTCCATCTCAAAAATCGCTTCCCCGAACTAACTCACTGGATGATCGGTCGAGGACTAATAAAGCATCCTCCCCTGCTTCCTTTACTGAGAGGTGAAGACAGATCCATTTTCCCCTATTCCAGAATCAGACATTTTGTAGATGATCTTTACAGAGTTAATTCAGAAGTACTGCCAGCAGCAGGTCTTCTTGGAAAAATGAAAGAGCTCTGGGGATTTCTCGGTCTAGGTTTGGATTCCAGTGGAGAATTAAGCAACGCTATTGTACACGCGTCAACAGTTGACCAATATAAAAGCATTGTCGCAGATTTCTTTGAATCTTTTGACGAGGATGAGGTTGCCCCCGTTCCGATCACCAAAAAGATTTGAAAAGTGAATAATCCGCACTCGTCCCATGATAGTAACATTTTCAGGATGATAATCTGGTCTCTGGCCTCTGGCTTCTGATCTCTGTCTACTGGCCTCCAGGACCCTTCCCCCTTGCCCCCTTCTTGCCGAAATGGTAGAATCTTTTCTGCAGGGCAAACTCTTTGGGAGAAGACATGAACCTATTTCATTTCCAGCAGAGCCAGGCTCTGGAGGCATTGCGACAGAAAGACCGCTACCGTTTATTGGGAAGCCTTGGCAAAGGCACCTATACGGAGGTGTTCAGCTGCTTTGACTGCTTCACCAATAGAGTAGTTGCGATGAAGCAACTGCGCAAGGAATTTCTGAATGATGAGAAAATAGTCACCGCTTTCCTTACTGAGCAGAAACTTATAAGTTATATAGATCACCCCGGTATTGTGGTTCTTTATGACTCCTTTATCAACAGCGATTCTCTCCCCTGCTATACTATGAAAATGATTTCAGGGCATGATTTACGCTGGGAGATGAGATCCAGAACCCGAGCTCAGCTAATTGCCATTTTCACCAAACTTTGCGAAACAATGGCCTATGTACATGACAAAGGAGTGATTCATCTTAACTTATGTCCGGAAAATGTCATGCTGGGGCAGTATGGGGAAGTTACCATTGCAGACTGGGGTACGGCAGATCTTTTTGATCACAGACCGTATGAGGAATTTCTTAAACTGATAAAGAATGTCCCCACAGTTCCAGATGTTCTGCCTAGAAACAGTTTTGACATTTCCCCTTATAACTCCCCCGAACAACTGTCCGGAGATGCAGAATCCATTTCACCCTCATCCGACATTTTCTCCATGGGGGTGGTTCTTTATGAAATAATTACCGGAACCCAGCCATTTACTGAAAAATCGGGGTTGCTTTCCACCTCGATCACTGCTCCACAGGAAATCTGTCCCGATGTTCCGGAGATGCTCTCCAACATCTGCACAAAAATGCTGGAAAAGGATCCCTACAACCGGTATCACAGTTTCCATGAAGTGCTGATCGATATCGACAAGTTTCAAAATTCCGGAACCGCCTTTTCCACAAAGACATTCGGTGCCGGCGAGGAGATTTTTAAAGAGGGAGATCTCGGAAATTACGCCTTTACAGTTCTTGAAGGCCAAGTGGAGATTTCCAGGATGCTTGACGGTAAAAAAATCATTCTGGCGCAGCTGGGGAAAAACGAATTTGCCGGTGAGCTTGCGATCTTTGCAAATGAAAAGAGGTCTGCCACAGTAACTTCCATTAATCCTCAAACAGTGATCAGAATAATGGACCGTCAGTCAGTTGAACAAGAGTTGCTAAAGCTCTCGCCATGGGTAAGGAACATGATTACAGGTCTTTCAAAGCGGTTTCTGAAGCTGAATGATCTGATGTCACAATAAAATCCATTTCTGTTACTTATCTGAACCCCGGCTCTGTTGTAAAAAACTAACTGCAGAGTTCTGCCCTTACTATTTTGTAGTAACATCCAATTCCGTTACCTATAGCATTGGAGGAAATATGATGGCTGCCCGGGTCTCGGATCTCACGGCTCATGGTGGAATGGTTTGCAGCGGCTGCCCCACAGTGCTGATCGGAGGACTTCCGGCAGCTCGAGCCGGAGATATGCATGCCTGCCCCATGCTCTCCCCCATGACGCCTCCCGTTCCACATGCTGGAGGCCCGATTGCAAGCGGCTGCACGACAGTCATGATTGGCGGTCAACCCGCGGCCCGCCAAACTGACCTCTGCCTGTGTGCAGGCCCGCCTGCCACCATCGTTACGGGCTGTCCTACGGTTCTTATAGGCGCCGGAGGTCCACCAATGGCCTAGAAACAAAAAAGCCGCCGGAAAACTCCAGCGGCTCTATTAAATACGACTGATATGGTATAAGCTACAGAATAACCAATTGGGCGTGCAATGCCCCAGCCTCCTTGATCGCCTGCAGAATGGCAATCACATCACGAGCAGTCACCCCCAGAGAATTCAAAGCCTGAGAAAGATCGCTCACCGTTGTAGTGCCGTCAAGAACCACCATCTCCGCATCCTTCTCCTCAACTACCATTTGAGGATTGGGAACCACTTCCGTGCGTCCAAGGCTCATCGGTGCGGGCTGCACTACTTCCGGAAGATTCACCACCTCCACCTTGATACCACCGTGGGTCACTGCCACCTGACTGATACGAACAGTGCCTCCTGCCACGATTGTACCTGTACGTTCGTTAACAACCACTTTAGCCTGAGATGAAACATCAAATGTCATGTTCTCCACACGAGAAATAAACTCTGTAACTGGTGTATTTTCCGGAACCGCTTTCATATCCAGACCAACAGTTGCCGCATCAAGCGCCCGTGCGAGATTGGCAACCCCATACTGGGTATTAATGGACTGTGCCATTGAAACAGCAGAAGTAAAATCAGGTGTGTTTAAAGAAAGCGAGAGTTCCTTACTGTCAAGAACATTGAAGAGATACTCTTTCTGTACAATTGCACCGCCGGGGATACGCCCCACCAGTACGTGATTCTTTTTTATATGAGTCAGACCCCGATCCCTGAGATCGTAACCACCAGTGGCGAGCGGCCCCTGAGCCGAAGCATAGATTTCACCGTCAGGCCCCTGAATGGGGGTAAGAATCAGCGTTCCACCTTCGAGACTTGTGGCATCACCCATGGACGAGACGGTCACATCAAGCCTGGTTCCCTTGCGTTTGAAGGGAGCGAGTTGACCGGTTACCATAACAGCAGCAACGTTTCTTACCCTCAGAGTGCGTTCGGGTAACTCAATACCCATGTTTTTAAGCATATTCACGACAGTCTGTTCGGTAAAAATAGTCTGATTGCGGTCACCAGTTCCGGCAAGCCCAACTACCAACCCATAGCCCAAAAGCTGTACATCCTCAAGACCAGTCACCGAAGCCACATCTTTTATGCGCACCTGCTGCTGAGCCGGTGCAAGGGCCACCATAGCAAGAGCGATACAAACAACAGCCGACAGTCTGTTCATAATATTATCCTCTGTCAAATTAAAAAATCCAGTTGAAAAGCCGTGCAAAGAAACCGGGACGCTGCGCCGTGTGAGCGACCCCTTTTCCCGAATAGGTTATCTGTGCATCAGCGATACTGGATGAGTAGACGATATTGTTTTTTTGCACATCCTGAGGTCTTACAATACCACTTATTTTTATAATCTCCTTTTCGTCATTGATCTCCACCACTTTACTTCCATCAATGACCAGATTTCCATTATCCAGCACTTTAATTACCCGTGCGCTGACTGTGGCCACCAGTTTACCTTCCCGCGATGTTCCGCCGGTCCCATCATACCCAACCTTGTTCCCTCCGGAGGCTCCAAAGGAAGGCAGGAAACCTAAAGCTCCGCTCCCGCCGCCAGCTTCCACCCCAAAGCTGTTTTCCTTTTTGGTATTTGTGCTGCTCTCACTTCCCGCTTTGGCAGATTCAACAATCTGAACAGTAAGGATATCATCCACTTTCATGGCCCGATGATCAGAAAAGAGATTGTTCATCGGAGTGCTAATGGAATTAAGGCACGCAACCATTACAAAAATCAATGATAATTTTACCAATCGAGACTTCATATATTGTCTCCTTCCTGATGCAATGAAACCGATCCCTTGCCTGAGATCTCGGCTCTGACAAGTTTACCAGTCTGCAGGTTTTCAACCCAGATACGTTCACCAGTGCTTCCAGATTCACGGGCGACGCCCATAACAGAAACTCTAATTCGGCTGTTTGAAAAGGTGATCCTCACCTGGTCTCCCCGAGAAACTACCGGAATCGACCGTAACATTTTGTCATGAACAATTGAACCCTGTGAAATAGATCGGAACACGAAACGCTTTCCGGCAGAAGGAATCTTTTGTAAAGGCTTATATGCAAAACTGGTTATGTCCATTAACCTCATAATGCAGTTATTTTCATTCAATTCCTCACCGCGATCAATCTGGCGTGATGCGACCAAGACAGTAGCATTAACTTTAATGTTACAGGAAACGGGAATACGATGAACTCTTGTACCCTGCCGCAAGATGAGCAGAAGGTTCGTATTTCCCTTAACAAAAGGATCGTTCATTCCGCTGATTTCAACTGCGGGTTCACCAATAAAACACTTTACGCTGCTACGAGGATTTTTAATTGTGAGGATGTACTCACTAGCCTTCCATCCAATATTCTGTTCAACATAAGATTCTATATGGGTACTGAACTCCTCAACCCTGCGTTCGCGAAAATCGCTTATTACTTTAATCCGGTTCTGTCCAACTATGCTGAAGTTGATATTTGCAAAGCGTGGTTGCAGCCGGAACTGCAGCAGATCATCGGCATTAATAAAGCGGCTAAATCCTGGAGGAGCACACTCCCCTGCAGAAAGAGAAGCAATTCTAAAAGCTAAGTCAGGATCGGTACATTCAATTATTCCCAAATTGCCGATTGTCACTAAAGTATCATTAACCATAACAGAATCGTAGAAGCTAAGCCTGACTTCGATCTGATCGGCCCTTACGGTGCCGAAAAGAACAACTGTCAGCGCTGCCATCAATAAGATTCTATTGCAATACTTTTCCACTTTAAATCCGCTATCTCTTGAGATTGTTTGCAACCTGAAGCATCTCTTCTGCAACCTGTATTGATTTAGAGACGATTTCGAATGCACGCTGGGCCGCAATCATACTGACCATCTCCTCCACAACCTGCACATTTGACGCCTCGGTATACCCCTGCATCAAAGTACCCGCCCCCTCCTCTCCGGGATAGGCCACCACAGGTGCTCCACTGGCATCTGTTGCAGCATAAAGATTTCCTCCAAGTGAACGAAGACCACTTGGATTGATGAATGTTGCAAGCTCAATCTGCCCTATTTCTGTGGAATTCTCTTCACCGGGAAGAATAACACTGATGCGGCCATCGGCGGCGATTTCGATCTCCTGCACCCCTTGAGGAACCGAAATCTGAGGTTGAAGGAAAAAGCCGGAAGCGTTCACGATTGAACCGTCGCTTGACAGTTTAAATGAGCCGTCCCTGGTATACGCCGTGGAACCATCGGGCATCATGATCTGAAAAAGCCCCTCGCCCTTTATGGCCAGATCCATCGGATTTTCGGTCCTGTTTGGCTGCCCCTGCTCAAAGATTCTCTGAGTTCCGGCAGGTTTTACCCCAAGCCCCACCTCGATACCGCAGGGAGCCATTCCACCTTCGAAGTTGCGAACACCAGGTTCCTTGATGGTCTGATACATGAGATCCTGAAATTCCACCTTGGAACGCTTGAACCCGGTTGTGTTTACATTAGAAAGATTGTTGGAAATGGTGTCCATGTAAAGCTGCTGGGCTTCCATTCCTGTTGCTGCGGTCATCATGCATCTGATCATTTTTCAATTCCCTGTCTGATGTTTTAGCGATTACCGCTTATGCTACTCTTCCTACTTCATTCACGGCTTTATCGAGAGTTTCATCCTGTGCATGGAGCGCTTTCTGGTCAGCTTCAAAATTTCTGTAAGATGAAATCATCTGCACCATATTGCGGATCACATCAACATTGGACCCTTCCAGAAAACCCTGCTTGAGCGCGAAATTCTCACTCTTTAACTCCAGTGCTTCCGGATTGAGCGGGGCAAAACGACTATCACCGCAACGACGCATGCTGTAAGGCTTCTCAAAATCCACTATCTTTATTACACCTTTACTCTCGCCATTCTGTATCACCTCACCGGATTCCGTAAACTGCACCGGCATATCTCTTTCCACTCTGATGTACCCTTCGGTACCGATGAGCTTTGAACCATCGTTGGTAACCAGAAACCCTTCAGAAGAAAGGGCAAAATTTCCGTTGCGAGTGTAACGAACGCCATCACTGGTCATAATTTTGAAAAAACCGCTTCCCTTAATACACAAATCCAAAGGTGACTTGGTCTGTCGCAGAGTGCCTTCAGAGTAATCCACGTAAACTTCATCAGCCTTGATCTCCCTGTTTGCGAACACCTGGTTCTGATCATTACTGAGTAGCTTCTGGTATGCACTTGTAAATAATCCGCTCTGCTTGAAACCAGTAGTATTACTGTTGGCCAGATTGTTGGCAATCTGATCCTGCTTTTGAAGAAGCGCGGTCATTCCGGTTGAGGCGGTATAAAGTCCCTGGATCATGAGTTTCTCCTGTTCATTTTTCACCGAGCAGATCATAGCGAAAAGCATGCCTAAACCTGAACTCTCAGTAACTGTTTGATTTTCAGCATTTTAGAACTATTTCCCCATCTGCACAGGAAAGTCACATACTGCAAAGTTTGCCTTGAGGGGTAATTTTTACCCCACTCGCAGCCGAATTGCACCGGCCCCTCATAAGAACTATTTTTCTTATAGCTACTTTCTACAATTCAAGATCTTTTGAGGATTTTTATCCGGAGCCAGACAAAACCCAATGCATTTTTTATCCAGAGAAACAGTGGAAAAAACCTGGGATGAATTACATTACCAGGATATGGAACAGCTTAATGCTCTAATTGAGGATTTTAGCCAGAAACAGCCTTATATACTTGCCTACCTCATGGCTACAGGCAGCGATGTGTTGACAGAGGAAGATCGGGAGACGCTGGTTTTCATGGGACTGACAATCTGGAAGATCGTGGAGAATAATTTCCCTGATGTCCCCAAAATTGAAGGCGATATTCTTGATCAAAAAGAAGAGCAAAATATGAAAATGCTTGAATATCTGGCTGGGGAACCGGAATCCGAATTCATGGACACGGTGGATATCATAATGAAAAAGTATCCCCAGAGCGACGTGCTGAGGTTTGTTATAGATGAGATCATGGATGAGCAGGAAAGTATGATTTCACCGGACAAAGACAATATAGGGATTGTGGTGATCTACCTGAAAACTGTGCTTGACTGTTTTGATGAAATTATCAACTGAGAATCTTGCTTATTTCAGAATAAGATCTTCTAATGTGGCGCCCTTAAGATACAGATCATCCAGTTCAAATCCAAGGGAATCACCCATTGGATTTTCATCATAGGGAAGATCAAACTCAACCCTTTTTACATTTGACATAACCTGCTCCCAGGTAAGCCCAAGCCCCGCAGATTCGGAAATGGAAGGCAGTATCAAATCAGAAACCGCAATTTCATAAACAGTCCATACATCTGTTAAACCAATAAGTTTCTGAAAATGAGATGAGTTCAAAAGGTCAATTTTTTCGGTTTCTACACTGAATCGAATGCTGCAATTCCCTCTTGCCCGGAAAGAAATAGTATCGACAGCGGAAAAATCTAGTGTCATCCCTGATCTGGCCATATTGACACCAACCCCCGCATAGGGATACTCAAGACCCGGATTTACAATAGCGTTTACAGCAAGACTTCTGTCAGGTTCTGGCGTTGAAACGGCATTAATGCTGGAGAGTGAATCACAATAGGTATACCAGTTTCCTCCGGTAATCAAACCTAAGATGCTAAAATCAAGAAGTCTAAAATGGTCGAAATTATCAACCAGCACAAATTGAGCATCAACCTCAATGTTTTTTTCCAGGCTTTCAGCATCTGTCAAAACGACTAAATCACTAAAAGCCCATGTACTGTCCTGCAAACGCGTGAGCAGAGGAAAATTTCCCGGAGCTATGCCTTGAATGGAAAACGAGCTGCCATTTATTGTTGTCATGTAATCCGTACCAAAGAGCGCCACAGCACCGATTTCCGGTCCGCTGAGATTCCCGCTCAGGACCGCTTTAGACCTGAGAGTAACAGTTGTGTCTTCACTTTTAATCGAAAAATTGGAAATAAAAACAGCCTCACTGAACCCGTCTATTTGCATATTAACAACAACTCCTGTATCTGCTGTCAATGCAAATACACCATTGGAATCTGTAACGGCACTATCAATTACCACAGATAAACTGTTCTTTTTCTTTTCAAGCCAGTTTCCGGCATCTATTAGTTTGACAACCGCCCCCTGTTCCGGAATCCCGGTCGAAGACAGAACACGACAATTCACCGTTTCCGTTGCCCCTCCTCCATCATTTGCGACCGGAACGGAACACCTCAGAGACAGTACAACCGCTAAAAAAACAGGAAAAAACCTCCTACTACTCTTCATTAGCCCCTCCCGGCAGTTTTGAAAGGGGGAACACCTGAAGTCCAACCTGGAATACCCGCTCCGGATTAGAATCGGTACGGGCAAGAGTGATGAGCTTCTGACGAAAATCCTGCATCATCGCCCTAACCTGTTCAAATCTCTCCAGTGATAAGCTCATGGTGATCGAGGAGATATCCCTCTCTTCACGGGGAATATTCTCCAAACCCTGTTTCGCCAAATCCAGCATATCCATCTGATGCTGCCTGACAGCTAAACTTCCCCATTCAGGATTTGTACTTATCACCTTGTCAACCCTTCGGAAAAACCCCTGCTTGTCCTTGGCAATGAATCCAAGCTGTTCTAAAAGTTTAAGTGCTTTTTCCGCTTCAACTGGAGAAATCCTGGGGACAAGAAGCTTAGAAGCCTCTTTATAATCATCTGAAATACGATGAATCGCAACAACTTCTCTCATTGCCGAGTAATACCATTTACTCCAGTACTCTATCTGCTCCCGCGATACCACTCGCTGCTCGGACTTCTGGGCTGAAACAAGTTTTTCGAAGTAATCCTTTTTATCCAGGTGTTTTTTTGCATTAGTATAACAAACCAGAAGTTTGAAATACGCATCCTCTTTTTTGTTAAGTGCCAAAAGGGAAGAGAATTTATCGGCATTCTTGAGAGTAAGATTTCTTTTCCCCTGCAGAATCCAGGTAATATGTCCAATGGATTTATATCCGAGTTTGGCAGCGATGTTTCGATAACTGAATGAAGGACTCTTAATTCGCAGTAATTCAAAGGAATCCTTCAGAAAAGACCTGTAATCGAGGTAGCTGAAGATACGAACTTGTTCCATATCAACAATATACAATCTAAATGGGGAACCTGTACCGTTTATTTTGTGAACAGGATGCAATCTGGAGTTTTGTTCACACGCAAGCAGCATTAATGCAAAAAAAATCACATTTATAAGTGAACAGAATCGGTCATAGTACACTGAAGTGCCTGCACCTGATCAAATAACACAATAGTGATTAAAATCAATCAATTACAACAATTAATCTGAACGCGACTTCAAAAAAAGCAATATAAATCAGATTACTTAATACAATATTTATGAAATACATGTGAACAAAAAGATTTAATATTGCGATATTTCCGTCTCCTTATCCTCTCATAAGTGATTATATTATTCATCATGAAATACCTTTCAAAATGTGAACACATTACTGACTGAAAAGGAAGGTCTCCATGAATTCTCTCTCAAACCGACTGATCTTTGTTACAGTAGTGCTTACAGTGACTAGTTTGTCATCTCCGGCGCAAGTGATATTTAAAGTGCAACCGGAAGGGCCATCCCAAACAATCAGCCCCTATATTTACGGAATAAACGCCATTGCCCAAAACCCAAGCACCTATGCATCTCTTGATGAACTTAATCTAGGATCAGACCGACTTGGCGGAAACAGGATGACTGGTTATAATTGGGAAAACAATGCCTCCAGCGCTGGTAGCGACTGGCAACATAACAGCGACTCCTGGCTTACCTCCAACCCACTCAAGGCTGAAACCGGCCCTGCAGGAGCTCTGCATTCATTTTTCCTTCACAACCTCACCATCGGACGATACAGTATTGTACAGCTCCCAATGGCCGGCTATGTTGCTGCGGATGCAAACGGACCAGTCAATGAAAATGAAACAGCTCCTTCCAATAGATGGAAATCTGTAATCTTCAAAAAAAATTCAGCTTTCACTTTGAACCCGGACCTGACTGATGAATCTGTTTATGTTGACGAATGTGTATTCAATCTTGTCCAGAGACATGGTAAAGCATCTCAGGGGGGAATAAATGCCTACTGTCTGGACAACGAACCGGGACTATGGAATTCCACCCACATTCGCATTCACCCGGTGAAAGCTACTGGCCAGGAAATCATTGATAAATCCGCAGAACTAGCGCTAGCAATCAAATCAGTCGATGAAACGGCAGAAATTATTGGACTTGAGTCCTGGGGCTATTGGGAAATGCACGATTTCAGCGGTTCAATCGATTGGGATCATTACAAAGAAAACTATGACTGGGCCATTTCCGCTTATCTCGGGGAGATGAAAAAAAAATCGGATGCAGCAAACATGCGATTGCTTGATATTCTCGGGCTCCACTGGTATCCGGAAGCCAAAGGTGATGGGAAGAGGATAACCGGACAAGATACAACTGCCGGAGTAATAGAAGCGAGACTGCAGGCTCCACGGTCACTATGGGACAGTACGTACAAAGAGGACAGTTGGCTTATGGATCTTAATGGAAGAAAACCTCTCAATTTACTACCCAGAGTACATAAATCCATTGACACCTGGTATCCGGAAACCAAAATTGCCATCACTGAATACAATTACGGTGCCTCCAACCACTGGTCTGGTGCCTTAGCCCTTGCGGATGTGTTGGGGATCTTCGCACGAGAAGGAGTATTTGCTGCAAACATTCATGTTCCTCCCACCAACTTTCTTGCAGATGCGTTTAAACTTTTCAGGAACCTTGATGGCTATTATAACGGCTTTGGCGATACGTATGTACCCTCTGTAAACCCAGATTCCATTAACTACGCCATCTACTCCGCATTAAATTCCCAAAACCCGAAATTTCTCCACATGATCATCATCAATAAGAAGAATTCTGATATCCCAGCAACAATTCGTATTGAGGGATCAAAACAGTACCTCTCAGGCATTGCTTTTGGACTAGCAGAGGGTGACACTTCCCTTGTAGAGAAAACCGCAGTACCGTTGATAGAAGCAAACTCGTTCTCTTATACTCTCCCAAAACACAGTATGCTCCACTTCATCCTTTCAACAGAAAGCAAGACAGTTTTACCACAACCAGTTTTCTATACATTAACCACCACCGAAATCGGCCAGGGGACCATTAACCGATCCGATGAAAAAAAGCTGATTGCCCAAGGAACAGAAGTAACTCTCACTGCAATACCGGCCCAGGGATGGAGTTTTGCGGGATGGAGCGGAGATACTATATCAAGTAATGAGAGCATTACAGTAAAAATGAGTAGAAATCTGGATATCAAAGCGCTATTCATGTCAAGTCAGGAACTTGTGGTGAATGGTACATTTGAGAACGGTAAAACAGGGTGGACCTTCAGTACATGGAGTCAGGACAACAGCGCCAAAGGCAATGCTGTAGTGGAAAGCGGAGTGCTTAAATACTCTGTTGAAAATGGTGGCCCTGAAACATGGAATGTGCAGTTTTTTCAGAGAAATTTACCTCTTGTGCAAGGCACTCAGTATACTCTCTGTTTTGATGCCTGGTCATCGGATAATGATTCAGCGAATATCTTTATTGGAAATAATGGTGGATATGGAGGGGTACCCAGAAATATCAAATTGACACCCACAAAGCAGTCATTTAAAATTGATTTTACCATGGATTCTGCTTCTGACCCTTCAGCCCGGCTGTCGTTTGACCTTGGGGGCTTAAATAGACAAGGCATTTACTTTTTCGATAACATCTCATTAAAAGCCCGAAACTCCTCAATTCCGGTTATTAACTCCTTTTTAAAATCTGCACGACTTGAGTTTTGCATGATAAACAATAATGCTTGCGAACTCTTTTTAGAAGAGGACAGCAAAGTAACCATAAACATATTTGATTTGAAGGGTAGAATGATAAAGCCCATTGTGGATAAAAATCTCTTTATTGGCAGCCACCGGTTTCCTCTACCGCATACACTCGGATCCGGCACCTATCTGCTAAGAGTAAAAGCCGGAAGCAAGAGTACGGTCCTTCGTTTTAAATCTACAATGTAATAAGTATTAAACGGCACGGTATCCGTGCCCCGCGGGAGAACAGATTTTTCTACTATTCTCCCGTATATTGCAGTCAATTACTTCCAATTGAAGTAATTTTACAGTTACAATTTCGGATAACCTACAATAACAAAATCGCTGATGAATAAGAAAGCCAAAAGGTCAAAACATCGCTGCATTTGTTTATCGTGTGAGTTAAAGCATAAAGGGATGGCCTGTACCAGAGCGTTACTAAATGACTTGAAAAATTTGGATTTTTCCTCTCAGAATTGCCTTTTGATACTTTCTGCCAGAAAAACGAAACACATACAGAAGCAAATACCTGATTGGATAAGCAGCAATGATTTCCCTGTACTCCAGCGGGGGACAGATTTTCACCACGATCTGCGTTTAGAATGAACCTTTTGCATTTTTAATTATTTATAATAGAATAAGAGAAGCGGCTTTAAAACAGCTTCAAGGGAAAAAGATCATGCGGGCCAAATTATTCTCAATGTTATTATTCCTCGTTTCGGTTTCTTTCGCCCAAACGATCACTGTTCACTTTAAAAGTCCCTGGGTAGAAGATTCAGTTCGTTCGGAAACTCCTCTTTACATCATTTCCAATGAAAGCGGATGGTGGCCCGGAAAACAAATGATCCCGGAAGGTGGCGGTTGGTACAGTTACACTTTTACTAGAACACCACTAACTTCCACAGAACGAATCGAGTTCATGAGCGTGATACCCACAATCCATGATGCTCAAGCGGAGCGGGTTTTTTATACAGGTGGCTCTCAACAGATAACGATGCAGAAGATATTTGCAAATAACCCAACTGCCAAAGAGGTCTGGATAACCACTCCCACTCTTGACAGTGACGCTGAATATATCTTTACAGCCCCAGAATGCAAAGTCATCTATTTCTTCAATCCCTGGAATTTAGGGGCCCCACGCATTCTGCTTCCCAACCAGAAGCTCCTCAGAATGAATGCCGAACCGTCCTACTGCGGTTGGTCCAGCTACAAATACTTTGGTGAAACTGACAGCGCCTTGTTTAAATTTGTCAACTCAATAGACAGCACCGTATATGGTGATTCCGGCTTAGACGGAAGCGGTTTTATTGATCTTCGCGCACATTTTTCCACCAGCGACACAGCTTGGATTCTGCCCACCCCCTACCCGCAAGGACCGCCAACCTTCAGCACCACCTTTCCCGGAACAAAGGGCGACTGCTCAGTGATTTTTCTGGGTGCTGTCATGAGGGATATAAACGAAAGTCATCCTGATTTCCAGAATGAACCCTGTGTGAAATTACAGCAGGGCATGGTTGAAGAGAGGCTTGGACCAAATGGCAAGCCGGTACCGACCTATATTGACTCCTGTGCGGTTTTGCTTGACAACTGGTTCCTGCCGGAAAGTCTGGGGAACGGCTACACCAATGAAACCTGTTATAATATGCTGCTTCAGAAAAACGATGAGGGCCTGTTTGAAATTGATAACAGCAATTTCTTCCCTCTTGATGACTTTCTTTTTCTGGATGAGGAAGAGACCATCCCCAATCCCAATTACAGCAGGACGCGAGAGCGCAATTATCACTTCACAATGGAAATTGCCGCAGAATTCGAATACGTTCCCGGGCAGACATTTTACTTCCGCGGTGATGACGATGTATGGGTCTATATTGACAGCGTGCTGGTTGTGGACATAGGCGGCATTCACGGGCCGGTGGAGGGGGCGGTTAACCTCGATACACTGGGACTTACCGCCGGAGAAACCTACAGTTTCAAACTGTTTTTTGCCGAACGGCACTGCTGCGGCTCCAATTTCCGCATGGTCACCTCACTGAATCTGCGAACTTCAAGCAAAATTTTTCACAAAGCAGACAATGTCACTGAAAACTTGACACAATATGAAATATTTGAACGTATCACCCGCAGCAATCTTTCCTGTGACCGGAGCGCCTCCACTACTGATGTTCAAAAAGCGGCAGTAGATTTTTTCATTGAAGGACCATCATTTACAGAACCCAAGCAGCTTCTGTCTGGAACAAGTTACGGTGGAATAACAATTTCCGAAGATTTCAGCACAATCATAGTGGATGAATCCTCAGTAAGGGATCTGCTGCCCGGGGGATATACCATCCGTTATTATCTGAAGAGTGACAATACCCAGAAGGGATTTGTCGCCTTTGTGGTTTCCGGAGATCCGCCGCGAATTCTCAACGATGTGGATTCAGCCTTTTACTACTGCACCAACGGTCTGGGGATGGTCGACAAAGCAGAAATTTTTTACAGTAAGGAACTGGCCTCGCTCCCCGATTCGATCTCCCTGTCCTGGCCGAGTTTCGGTCAGCACAGAATTATTTACTCTTCTGATATGCTTCTTGACCAGCAAAACCCACAACACGTTACAATTACAATCTCAGAACCATTTCCCCAAGCCATGACAGCCTTTTATGGCACTGACAGACTGGGGATTAGCTTTATTACTGATGAAATCATAACATTTTCAATTAAGGAAAGAATCGGTCCGCTAATCACAGAAGCCTATCTTCTGGAAAAGGATACAGCAGATCGTACCGACACCCTTATACTCACCTTTTCCGAGCCACTATCAGCCGACTCCATCAGGGGCCAGGCATTTATCATCAAGAAAACGAATGGAGATGAAGCCCTGGTTTCCATCAGCAGTGCTGTTCAGATTGGCAACAGCTACAAAGTGGTCGTATTTGGACCAATTAACAAGTTGGACAGTATCAGAATAAATCCCCTCGGCAGCATTGAGGATTTTTATGGCAATAAGGCACACCCCCAAAACAGGTATATAAACCTTATCCTGAAACCAGGTCTTCCCAAAGTTTTGTCAGGCTACTACTATGACCGGGATGCAGACGGCATTGTGGAAGAAGGATTTTTGAAATTCAACAGAGCTGTGGAGCGGGAGGAAATCCAATGCACGTTCGCCTGGTCAAACGGAGTGATGACAAATTCACTTCCTCCGGAAAAAATCACCTATGGAAAAGATAGCACTGAATTAAAAATCGATCTGAGAAAAAGCTTTGTGGATTCGACTTTCGGTATTAGCTCGGGCGACCTTTATTTAAAATACAGCACACCGGAATACCTTGGCAACGGATCTTCAGTTCTCCTTGACAGTGCAGCTCCGGTGCTAATCTCCGCTCAATTACTGTATGCGGAAAACGAAAGCGACTCAGATCTTCTCAATATTACATTTTCAGAATCGGTACCCCAGACTTTCTCCTCTACGCCGCTTCTGTTCAGTCGATCCCAGTCAGATTCAACTTACCAATTGAGACTTTTTCCGGAAAATAACAATGGAAAGATCTGGACTTTCAGAGTAGAAGATTACCCGGGGAATATTGTTCCGGCAAAAGGCGATTCAGTTTGGATCAGTATTGATGGCAATGTATCAGATCAGAGCGGAATTATGCAGTTGAACCCTGGGAATCACAAAGTCCCGCTTCAAATCCAGATCCCCAATGCTGGTTTTAGGATCAGTTTGGGCCCAAATCCATTTAATCCAACTCTCACCAGAATGAATTTTTATATCCAACCCCAGGCAAAATATAAGGAAAATATTGGTTACGATATAGAGTTGATTATTTATGATCCGCTGGGAAATGTGATTCAAACTATAAGTCGACTGGGTCTGAACGGGGATAGTAAAATTACCTGGAATGGCACCAACCAAAAAGGAAGAATAGTTGGCAGCGGAACCTACTTGTGTCTAGGCAGGCTAATCCAAAAGACCGAGGGAAAAACTGAAAAATTCAAGCTTAAAGTTTTTGTTTGTCGCTGATATATTATGAATTGACTCTACCACTGGCGGTTGTTATTTTTGAGCTTAAAATTAAGATAACCAAATCCTATACATAAGGAGTACTACAATGCAGCGACATAAGTCGGTGGAAAAACGTGTTCGCACGAGCAAGAAAGCCAACCAGGTAAATCGTATGAACCGTTCCCGCATCAAAACTGCCATTCGCAGCGTTTTGGGAGCAAAAGACAAGGAAAGTGCTTCTGATGCACTAAAATCAGCAGTATCAGTTCTGGACAAGAGTGTTAAAACTGGCCTGATCCACGAAAACAAGGCTTCAAACCAGAAATCAAGACTCACCAAAATTGTGAATAAAATCGAGAAATAATCGATTTCAGGGCAGCCGAATTTCTGCAGCTGCCTTTTTTTCCCCTTTTTCTCTCACCGTAACACTATATTTATATTTTTGATCCGCCGGTGCCCTATGCAAATACTAATTTTGATGTAATTGCATAGAATAAACTTCGTATTACGGAATAACATGACCAACAGGTTAAACCCATTTCTCCTTGTCACCCTGGCAGCCATATCACTGCTCAGTTCTGCTATCTCTGCTTCCCAGTTCTGGGTTCCGGATATCGACAGTGCACTTCAGGCTAGAAACCTTTTCCTTGAAGATATAAAGCTTACGGAGCAGGACTTCTCTTCACTACAGTCCTGGATAAATTCACAGCAGCAGCAATTTTCATCCCGCCTTTCAACGGCTGACCCAAGAAGTCCATGGTACCATTATCTGGCGGGCCTTCTGCAACCAGCTGAATCCGAGAACAGGCAATCCGCCTTTCAAAAGGCTCTTGCATTGAGTGGCAAATCTCCCGGAACGCTTTGGCTTTTTTCACTGGAGTTTATCCGCTCAAGCCAATTCCCCTGGGCCCAGCGTTCGCTTGAGGCACTGGAGAAAGAGATGTATATCAGTGGAGCGACTTCTGTTCCCACCATTTCACAGCAGCTTCTTCTTGCAGGAAATCTCTTTGAAAAAGATTCCAGAGAGCAGTCGGAACTTTGTTATTCCTGGGCTAAGCGATTTGATCCCCAGCAGAGCTGGTCCTCACTGCAACAGGTACGTTTATGTCTGCCGCAAAAGCCAGTGACGGCTCTTGGTTACACTCTGGAAGCGACAAAGACACTCTCTCAATCGTGGGTAGCCCAACATTCACTGATACTGCATCTTTACCGCACTTTCAGAATTGCGGCTTTTTTGTTCATCATTGTTTTCTTTGCCGTGTTTGTATTTAAATACCTCCCATCAGCTTCCCATTTCCTTGATGACAAAGTTTTTTCCGGCCTGCCTTTGCGATTCAGAAGCCCGGCAAGCATTGCAATGCTGCTGGCATTTGCTTCTTTCGGCATTCTCCCCCTGTTCTGGATTCTTACCTTTTTTATGTTGCGTTTCATGAGCAAAACAGAAAAAAAGCTTCTGATCGCACTTTGCCTGCTAGTCATCTTTTCACCAGTAGAGAATTGGATATACTCCAAATTTCTACACTCTGCAGGTCCGACCTCCTCACCAACAATTTTCACCAGAGTCAATTCTGAAGGATACTCCACCGGGCTTCATGAACAGGCAATGCAAAATGCCAATAACAACCCATCCGATTACCTGGCACAGCTCAGTGTCGCACTGAGTGCAGTAAAGGGTCAGGATTATCAGCTCAGCGCGGATGCACTGCGCAAAGCCCTCCAGCTTTCCGCAAAAGACCCCCTCACGTTGCTGTCTGCGGGAAATCTCTCCTTTCTGCTTGGAAACAAGGATGCAGTAGAGCCGTTTTACATTGATCTCATTAATAAACACCCAAGAAACATGTTAGCCAAATTCAATTTGGGACAATTCCAGATTGAGAGGGGCGGATCCATAAATGCTACTGCTCTTATCGATGAAGCTGCCAAGATAAATCCGGAAAAAGTCAATTCATTCATAATGAAAAATGACCAGTATTTCTCAGGAGATAACCCATCCTTCCGAAAGCTCATGCAACCTGAAATTTCCCCTCTCTATTTCTGGACCAAGCTGTTCTGGAAACATGGAGGAACTTTTGGGGCATCGAAAGATATCTGGGGTAATAATTTTCTGGGATTTTCTCCTCTGGTGAGTATTTTCTTCTTTTTGCTTCTGTTTATCCTACTCATGTTTTTAGACACTGTAGTCTGGAGCAAAAACTCTAAAGTCAAGGAGCTCTTTAAGTGTAAAGTATGCGGAAGGATTATCTGCAGAAGATGTCGCAAAGGAACGATGTGTCAAAGCTGCCATGATGATTCTCTATATTCCAAAACCGCAGCGGCTCTTAACGCTCAACAAAGACTTTTTGAGGAGAAGCGCCACGCCCGCAAGTTGATCTTCCGCAGTCTTTTCGGGATGATTGTGCCGGGGTCAGATGAACTGATAAAAGGTGAAAAGCTGTTTATGCCGATTTTGGTGACCGCCTTTTCATGCACAGTTTTTGCAGTATACTTCACCAGTATCTTCGGTTTCACCCGATACCCTGAAAATGTAACCCTAAATCTGATAGTACTGTTTTCGTTTCTTTTCTTATACAACTTTTTCAATCTGATTAAGCACGGCCGCGTTCTTCTTCAGAATTTGAGTGGAAAAAAGAAATAATTACAGATAAGGAGCAGATGTGGTTCTTAGCGGTACTCTCAAGGAATTTATACTCGCCGATGTGTTTCATCTTTTGACACAACAGAAGATAACCGGAAAGCTCTTCCTTTCAGACGGACAATGCGAAGGAGCCATCATTTTTAAAAGCGGTCTCATCGTGGGAGCCGAACGGGGTGAAGAAACGCTGCAGAACAAGCTTTTCAATTTCCTAGTGGACGTTAAAAAGAAGCTTCCCGAACATCTGAATGTTATGTTCAACGCCCATGAAGGCAATCTTAATGCGTTGTGCGCACAGCTAGTCGATCGTAACCTTATGACCGTTAAAGAAGTCAAAACATTTGCAGATATGACAGTAGAAGATATCGCCTGTAGTCTGCTTATGTGGAAAAAAGGGTCGTATCGTTTCAATTCACTGCGTACCGTTGATCCGCTCATCTGCAGCACCGTTTCCATCCAGACAGAAAATATCATTATGGAGGGAATGCGTCGTGTTGACGAATGGAACAGGATGCAGCAGAAATTCAACGATGATTCGGTTTTTGTCAGAGCAGACAAAAGTGCCTCAGAAAACATAGAACCTGACGTTTTCTGCAAGCCTGAGGCCTATATCTACCAACTGCTTGATGGAAGCAGTACCGTTTTCAGCCTCGTTCGGTCCAGTTGTCTTTCCGAATACAAAGTATATGAATCCATCAATATCCTTTTAGATTCTCAGAGAGTCATTCTGCTCCCATCAAAAATTAGTCAATCCATTCAGGCTGCTCTCGACCGAAAAGATCAGGAAGTCTCAAGTCACTCTACTTCAGGGATTAAATCCTTTCTTTCCTCCCTGTTCTCTGCTGGAATTCTGCTGATTATCCTTCTGGCCGGCTTCGCTTATAAAAACCTGCTCCTGTCAGACATCAAGAAGAACTCCACCCTCGCCCGCATGGAAAATCTGGTATCCTACAGCAAATCAAAAGCGATAAACGCTTCTTTGTTACACCGTGCGGTAACCGGAGAAGTGAATCCTTCTCTGAAAACATTGCGAAAACAGCACTTGTTATCCCATCGGGATATCTCCCCGTTATCAGAATTCAAAGACTAATTGAAGATCTTTCAACAGAAAATGTATATTGAAATAAATGCCTCAATGCTTTTCTTGCATCGGGGAGGAAATTCTTACTATTTTAGTTTAACGGTTGGTCTAAACTGAACCAACAATCCCTGTCATCAGAATTAACCAAAGGATGACTCCATGGCGTCAATTAACTACGCGGCACGTGAAATAAGCGTTAAGATCGTTTATTACGGCCCTGGATTAAGCGGTAAAACGACCAATCTCCAAGTAATCCATAAAAAAGTACCGCCGGATTTCAAAAGCGATATGGTTTCTCTGGCCACAGAGACTGACCGTACTCTCTTCTTTGATTTCCTTCCTCTGGATCTGGGAAAGATCAAAGGGTTTGCCACCAAGTTCCAACTGTATACCGTTCCCGGACAGGTATACTACAATGCCACCAGAAAACTCGTGTTGCGTGGTGTTGACGGAGTAGTATTTGTGGCAGACAGCGGTGCAGACAAAATCCAGGAAAATCTCGAGAGCTTTCAGAACCTTGAGGATAACTTGGCTGAATATGGGTATCAAAGAGAATCTATCCCCATTATTCTTCAGTATAATAAGCGTGACCTCCCCAATGCCATGAGCATTGAGGAGATGCAGATGCATGTAAACAAGTACAACCTCCCTTATGGCGAAGCTATTGCCTACAAGGGTGTTGGTGTATTTGACACGCTCAAGCAGATCGGAAAAATTGTAATTGACCACTTGAACAAGAAGTATTCCAAAGGTGGTTCCAGAGCTGAAGCACCTGAAGCTCCCAGAGCTCAGGCACAGCCCCCGAGACCTCAGGCCGCTCCGGCAGCCAGACCGGCTGCTCCTCAGCCACCGCAGTACATGCCACCTCAGGGGCAGCAGCAGTTCTCACAACCACAGGCTTATAAGGCTCCCCCGGCTCAACAGTATACTCAGCCGCCGCAGCCTCCTCAGTACAGGCCACAGCCAAATCCTCAGCCTCAGCAGTTCCGGGCAGCTCCGCCTCAGCAGCAGCCCAGATCCTTCGCTCAACCGCAGCAGCCACAGCAACCTCAGTACAGGCCGCAGCAGAATCAAGGATTTGCGCCACAGCAGCCACAACAGTTTCAGGCACCTCAGAGTCAGCAGTACAACCCTCAGCAGCCACCTCAGTACAGACCTCAGAATCAGGGATTTGTACCACCGCAGCCGCAAGCTCCTCGAGGTCAGCAGTTTGCACCGCCGCAGCAGCCCCAGCAGTATAGGCCTGCTCAAGCGCCGCAGGCACCGCGAGCTCCACAGCAGGCTCCTTGGGAATCGCAGCAGCAGTTCTCTCAGCAGTCTTGGGAAAAACCTGTTCAGCCAAAAACTGCTCCTGCGCCTCAGTACGACTTTTCGGCTCCTGCAATGCCAAAAGAAGAATCGTCTCTTCCGATTTCCAACTATGACGATATTTTCAGCGCACCAGCTCAGGAAGCCCAGCCTATACAGCAGAGCTATGATTCAGAGCCGGTTGATTTTGAACCGATGCAACCTCAGTATGGTGCACCGGTTGATAACTCATCCAGTGAAATAGAAATCGAAAGTTTCTCTCGTCCAAATTTCAATCAGCCTCAGAGTTCTGATGTGGCTGATATGAGTAACTACTCTATGGATTATAATCCGGCCAACAATCCCTTTGAACAGCAACAGACGGATTATGAAACTATAGAACCAGTTTCTCCGGGCAGAACAGATCTCGACATGGAAATCGAGAAGTATCAAAGGGAAATCGAAGAAAAGCAGAAAAAAATGAGAACCAGCCAGTCTGGCGAAACTCAGGAAATGCAATCTTTTTCACCATCTTCTGACCACAACCCCTACCAGTCCCAGCAAAGCTATTCCGCGGTTCAACCCGAGGAGGAAGTTGAAGATATTGATGTATTTATGGGACCACAGCAGGACAGTGCCGAAATGAGTGCAGAAGACAGTGATGATGCCATGTACTTCACCTCCATCGATCGTGATCGTCAGAAGAAGCCGGTTAAACGGCCTGTCAATCCCAAGATGAAGGGGCAGCAGCAACAGAAGGGTTTCCTCTCGAAACTCTTTAATAAGGACAATATGTAATGAAGGACATGATTCTATTCCCTGAGGATATTGACAAACTTAACAGCGTGCTACTGCCTCTTACCCAGAAGGCGAATCTGCTGTTGACAGTTCTGATCAATAAGGACGGAAGATTACTTACCAGTCAGGGACTGTTGGATTCTGTGGACATTGTGTCTTTAGCTGCTCTGGTTGCGGGAAACTCCGCATCCACCCTTGCAATTGCCAATCTAATGGGAGAGACTGAATTCTGTACTATGTACCATCAGGGCAAGGACAAGCACATCTATATAGCCAATGTAGATGAAAATACATTCCTGGCCCTTGTTTTTGATGATCGTACAAATATCGACAGAGTAAAAGTGTTCGCCCGGCAATTCGATCGGCAGCTCAAAGAGGCACTAATACAGGTTTACGACAAAACTGAGGATCAAATTGATCTGGACCTTGACATGGGCAGCCCCTTGTTCGGAGCCCAACCTCAACCTCAACCGGCACAGCAGTATGCCTATCCGGAGATGTCAAACCAACCTGCATATCAACAACAACAGTCTCAAAGTGAAGTTTTTTATCTGGATATGAGCCAGATGCCCAAGAAGGCATCAGGTCCAAACCAGCAGCAACCTTCACAAATAGTCAACGATGATTCATCAATTCTGTTTTTGCAAAAGAAGATCAAAGAATCGCAACAGAAGAGAGCGGATTCCTGAATGGGAATCTGCTCTCTATCTAAAAATTACAGATCCCACTACTAGCAGAATCATAGCTGCAAGTACCACAGCACCGACTATCGTCTGAATTGATATTTTTTTCCTTCGTGATGACCCGAATTCTTTTTCTTTCAGTTCTTCATAATCATCCATATCAGGCAAATCTATTCCATCCAGATAAGTGTCCTGAGACCAGCCGGTCAATTCATCAGAACCACAATGTCTGCAGGACTTTGCATTTTTGTCTATTGGACCGCCACAGTAAGGGCAGGCATACTGGCCAGCCATGAAACCTCCGATTTGAATTTTTCCTGATCATTTAAATTAAATACGGATCAGCCGGGATCAAATTATTTTGTTTATGAGTTTTGAACTTGGACACAGTTAGAAAAAAATGACAGCATCAGCACTGATTTCCATTTTACTTACTCCCCTGGCTGGCGGCGCGCTGGCATCACTGCTCATAGGCAGGAAAACCGATCAACCCTGCGGGCTACTTTTACACTCTGTAAACAGCAACCCCCTTCCAAGCATGTCAAGTCTCCACCAGAATACCTTCAAAGAGTTTCTAAACTGCCTTAATGCAGCCAAAATTCCTGCAGCGACTCTCTTTGAGTCCAGGCTCAATGCAGGAAAAAAGGTGATACTGACATTCGATGATGGTCTGCTTGATTATTACACGCACGCATTTCCTTTGCTGGAAGAAAAAAAGATGAAATCTACCGTTTTCATGGTGGCTGGCTTTATGGGAGGGAAAAGCAGCTGGGATGTGATGGGCAGAGCTGATCACTTGACAAAACCGATGCTTAGAGAAATTTCTGACAGTGGGCATGAGATAGGGAGTCACACTCTTACCCATGCAAACCTGGTGTGGCTAGATGATATGGATTTGAAACGCGAGCTGTTCGATTCAAAAAAGATTCTTGAGGATATCACAGGAAAAGAGGTGAAGAGTATCTCATTCCCGTTTGGATTTTGGAATGACCGGGTTTGGGAGATGGCGAAGGAAGCAGGATATGAAAGAGGTACGGTTTACCGGCACCACAACAGAACAAAAGAGGGGCTGCTCCCTGTTTTCGGAGTATACCGTTTTGACCGGGCATCTGATATATTCGCCAGAATTTTCCCAAACTCAGGAATATCTACATCCAGGGCACTTGCGGTAATCATGTCACAATTTTCAAAAGGATCACCGATCTGGAAATTCCGCAAAGAGTACACTCATTTTCCTTAAACATCGGTATCGATCACTTCCACAGAACGAGCTTCCAGTCCCTCTTTACATTTAACTACCAGAAAAGAAACTCTCTGACCCTCATCAAGGATTTTATACCCTTGCCGCATTATGGATTTATGGGTCACCTTTACCGGTGACCCGTCCTGATCATTTCTTATCCGTCCGATTCCACTGATATCATTAAACCACAGAACTACGCCCCTGTGCACCCTGCGGTCTCCTGCTGAGGTGTTTCGAGAACGGCTCGCACATTTTGTTCGTAAGGCGGGTAGATAATGCCCTTTTCTGTGATAATGGCGGTAATCAGATGTGAAGGAGTCACATCAAAAGCCGGGTTGAACACTGCAGCGCCATCAGGAATAGTCTTTTTGCCACCCCAGAGTGCCACCTCTTCCCTGCCCCGCTCCTCAATGGGGATATGAGTGCCGTCAGGGAGAGATAAATCAAAGGTGGAAGAGGGCGCAGCCACAAAGAAAGGAATTTTATGAGCAGCAGCACACAATGCCACTCCATAGGTACCGATTTTGTTAGCAGTATCTCCGTTTGCAGTGATCCGGTCGGCTCCCACAATCACTGCATCCACTTTTCCGGACGCCATGACAGATGCAGCCATGTTATCACATATTACGGTCACTGGTATCCCCGCCTTACTAAGCTCAAGAGCGGTAATTCTTGCTCCTTGCAGCAGTGGTCGTGTTTCGTCTGCGATGACACGGAAATGGATTCCCTGCTCCTGCCCCACATACACGGGAGCCAGAGCGGTTCCGTATTCGCTGGTAGCTAGCCCCCCTGCATTACAGTGGGTAAGAATTGTGCGTTTACCCCTGAGAAGTTCAAGTCCGTTCTTCCCTATGCTTCTGCACATTCTGCGATCTTCATCCAAAATGTTCTGAGCTTCGCTGAAGAGCGCCTGCTTAAGTGCTTTTATATCACAGGACGAAGCATCAGTACTGGCTCTGTTTTTCATTCTCTCCAGAGCCCAGAAAAGATTCACGGCTGTAGGACGGGAACCGGCAAGATAATCAGCATTTTTCTCAAGCAGTGTCAGAAAAACAGCAACTGACCCTTTTTCCGGAAAGGAACGAATCGCCAAATACAATCCAAACGCAGCGGCAATCCCGATGGCTGGTGCTCCTCTGACTCTGAGCAGCTTTATGGCCTCATGCATCTGCTCCACAGTTTCGATGTCCAAGTAGACCAGTTCCGCCGGAAGAAGCGTCTGATCTATCATCTTCACACAGTTTCCACTCCACTCAATTGTTTTCAGTCGGTTCATGTAATTTCCGTTATCCGGTTGTTGGTTCAGTTGTAAGTATTATCACAAGTAAAAGGTTCCAATGAAAGAACCCCTCGAAAAAGCCAGAGGGGTTCCGAATCTGAAAATGCTACTCTGCACAAAGCGATTATTCTCAGGCCTCCTGAAGCTGTTCGGCATGAGATTCTATTATTTTTTTAGCCAGTTCATTAGGAACAGGTTCATAGTGAGAGAAGGTTTTGGTATAGAAACCCCGTCCCTGAGTTAGCGAACGTAACGTACTGGAGTAGGACTGCACTTCAGCTTCAGGAACTTTGGCAGTGATAGTCTCAAATTTTCCAACCTGTTCCATTCCGGCAATTTTTCCTCTGCGGGATGAAAGATCACCCATGATATCACCAGTATACTCTTCCGGAACAGTGACCTTCAGTTCTGTCACTGGCTCAAGAAGAATCGGAGTGGCCATTTCAAACGCCTTTTTAAATACTTCACGACCGGCAATCTGGAAAGCCACATCCTTTGAATCCACAGGATGAGTTTTTCCATCAACAAGGGACACCTTTACATCCACTATGGGATAGCCGGCGATGATTCCCTCTTCAAGTTTCGTCTTGACCCCTTTATCGACACTGGGTCTAAGCGGCTGATCAATAACTCCACCTACAATCTTGTCAACAAACTCGTACCCCTGTCCTCTTGGCAAAGGCTCAAGATCAATGAAAACGCGGGCATACTGTCCTGCACCACCGGTCTGCTTTTTATGGGTATATTCCACATATTTAACTGGCTTTGTAATGGTTTCTCTGTAAGAAATTTTAGGTGGCTTACGATCAACTTCAACTTTAAAGCGTGACCTCAGACCTTCAAGAATAACCTCGATTTGCACATCACCCATAGCTGAAAGAATGGACTGATGTATGTCGGCGTGAAACTTGTAAGTGAAGCTCACATCCTCTTCATGAAGCTTAGTCAATCCCATAGACATTTTGTCTTCATCACCCTTAGATTTTGGAGAAATGGCTATGCTTACGAGCGGTTCAGGGAAAAAGGTGGGTTTCACCCGGTATTTTGTATTCTTGTCAACAAGAGAGTCATTGGTATGCGTGTCTTTCAGTTTAAGAAGACCGCCGATATCACCCACCGGAATCTCCGAGGTGTCGGTACGGTCCTTTCCACGCAGGAAGTACATGTTACCAACTCGCTCAATGTTACCTTTAGCAGAATTGAGCAGCTCACTACCGGTGGCGACCTTTCCTGCGAAAACTCTGATGAGGTTAAGTTCACCCAGATGTTCCTCGGAAATGGTTTTAAACACAAATGATACAGCAGGACTCTCTTCTGTGCAGGAAACCATTTTGGACTGTTCGCCTTCGAGCACCTCTACATCAGAACGACTGGAGGCAGGAGGGCAGAGATTTACGATTTTAGTAAGCAGCTGGTCGATACCAATATTCTGCAGACCGCTTCCTGCAAGAACCGGGAACACTGCTCCATTGAGCACACCTGCAGCCAACCCTTTGCGCAGCTCTTCATCGGTCAGTTCACCCTGTTCAAAGTACTTGTTCATGAGCTCCTCATCAGTTTCCGCAATGGATTCCATGAGAGCCAGACGAAGAGAGTTCACCTTGTCACTCATATCGCCGGGAATTTCAACTTTTCTGCCAATCCCGTCACCTTCGGGAGTGTATTCGAAAGCCTCTTTCGAAACCAGGTCAATTATGCCCCTAAATTTCGCTCCGACCCCCATGGGAATTGTAAGTGGAGCGGCGGATGATCCGTAGGTTTCTTTTATATTGGCTAAAACACGATCAAAGTCGGCATTATCCTTATCCATACTGTTAATAAAAAAGACACGGGCCACTTTCACTTCATCAACGTAGCGGGAAACAAGCTCTGTTCCAACCTGAATGCCATCTACCGCATCTACCAGTATGACCGCTGTCTCCACAACCCGAAGAGCGGCACGGGCTTCGCCGAGAAAATCCAGAAAACCGGGAGTATCCAGAAAGTTGATTTTCTGATCCTTCCACTCACAGAAGCCCAGATGAGTGGAAATAGTCATCTTACGTTCCTTTTCATCCGGCCTCGCATCAAAGAGGCTGCTACCGGCATCAACCTTGCCGATTTTAGAGGTAGCCTTCGAAGTATAACAGGCAGCCTCAAGCAGAGAAGTTTTACCTACACCACCATGGGAAATCAGACATACATTGCGAATTGAACTCGCCTGGTACTTTTTCATACTACCTCCGTTGTATATACTGCACCCGAAAAGGAAATGAATATTACGATTTTTCCTAAGAAAAACTGCGTAAAATTTAATATATAAGGTTACTGGTGGGTATGCAACTATCTCGGTATAAATCAAGGAGTAAAAGAGCTGAGAGAACGCGGTGCAACCGGTTTACTTTCCGAATAGAACTTCAAAATGTCTCCCGTAACAAGGATAACAGGAACTAAAATGCTTAATCACAGCACTCCTTCATAACATCAAACAAACGTTTTACTTCATCGTTATTTTGAGCGCTGGAGTAGGCTTGAAGAACTTCGTCGCAACTAGAAAACCCATGTTTTTCAAGACAGTTTCTTTCTGTACTGCAAGAAAGGAAAATCTGGCTGATTGCTGCAAAAGAAAGCAGACATACTCTCAATAGAATTGTGTTTTTCAGACAACAGAGACTCATAATTGATATCTTTAAACAAAAGAGTATAAAAAAAAGGGTACCCAGATTTTCCCGGATACCCTTTTTGGAGCTGAGGGGGATCGAACCCCTGACCCTCAGACTGCCAGCCTGATGCTCTCCCAGCTGAGCTACAGCCCCGATTTCAAACAGTGCTATAAATTACAAACAGCCACTTTTGATGTCAACAAAATTGATTCAGCCCTCTTTCTTCTGAATTTTTGCCCACGTATCCTTAAGAGTTACCGTTCTATTGAATATCGGTGATCCCGGCTTCGAATCGGGATCAACACAGAAATAGGCCAGTCGCTCAAACTGAAACCGATCTTCCGGCTGTACATTCGCCAACATGGGCTCCATTTTACAACCAGTAAGTATTTTCAAAGATTCAGGATTCAGATTTAGCAGGAAATTGCCATCAGGAGCATCGGACGGGTCTTCCTTTGTAAAAAGGCTGTCGTATAATCTCACTTCAGCATCAACGGCATGTGCAGCGGATACCCAGTGAATAGTGGCTTTAGGTGATCTGCCGTCAGGAGCTGCGCCACCCCGAGTGGCAGGATCGTAAGAGCAACGGAGTTCGACTATATCTCCGTTATCATCTTTTATCACATCAGTACAGGTTACAAAGTAGGAATAGCGGAGTCTCACTTCGCGTCCGGGAGCAAGACGGAAAAACTTTTTGGGTGGATTTTCCATAAAGTCATCGCGCTCAATATAAATAACTTTTGAAAAGGGCACTTTGCGACTCCCCATGGAAGCATCTTCAGGGTTGTTGATGGCATCCAACTCTTCGATCTGACCATCCGGGTAGTTCTCAATAACCACTTTTAGCGGCTTAAGCACAGCCATGACGCGCTGAGCTTTTTTGTTGAGGTCTTCCCTGAGGCAGTGTTCAAGAAGTGCTCTGTCAACCATACTATCACGCTTGGCAACACCGATTCGTTCTGCGAAATTCCGTATCGCTTCAGGAGTATACCCTCTACGGCGCAATCCTGACAGTGTTGGCATGCGGGGATCATCCCATCCGCTCACATGCTTTTCCTGCACAAGCTGAAGCAGTTTACGCTTGCTCATGACCGTATAACTGAGATTCAACCGGGCGAATTCAGTCTGCTGCGGATGATGCACACTTAGTTGATCAAGGAACCAATCGTAAAGCGGTCGATGATCTTCGAATTCAAGCGAACACAACGAGTGCGTTACACCTTCAATGGAGTCTTCCAAACCGTGCGCCCAGTCATACATAGGATAAATTTTCCATTTATCGCCTGTCCGATGGTGAGGAGCTTTCAGCACACGGTACATAACAGGATCGCGCAGGTTCATGTTCGGACTAGCCATATCGATTTTAGCACGCAATACGTGACTGCCTTCGGGAAATTCCCCTTTTGTCATCCGGTCAAACAGATCAAGGTTTTCTTCAACTGAACGATTCCGATGAGGACTCTCCTTACCCGGCTCTGTAAGGGTTCCACGATACTGACGTATCTGCTCGGCATTCAGATCATCTACATAGGCCTTCCCTGCTTTGATAAGCCGGACAGCATACTCGTGCATCTTGTCAAAATAATCGGATGCGAAATATAAATGTTTACCCCAATCGAAGCCCAGCCAGCGCACATCCCGCTTGATGGCCTCGATATATTCATCTTCTTCTTTGGACGGGTTAGTATCATCAAAACGCAGATGGCACTCACCTCCGAACTCCTGTGCCATCCCAAAATCGATACAGATGGCTTTAGCATGCCCAATATGAAGATAACCGTTGGGCTCGGGTGGAAAACGAGTTACCACTTTACCGCCCCAGCGATTGGTTTTCATATCATCTTTAATAATTTCACGGATGAAATTGGACACAGTGATAGTTTCACCATTACCGTTCTCTTTACCTTCACGGCTATTGTTTACAGAAGATGAATCCATATATTTGCCTTTTAAAAAGTGTTCCGATATATCTGATTACGCTTGTGGCAAAAGCTCTATTTTACTTCGTAATCAACAACAGCCCTATCTGTCCTCACGCTGGCCACGAACTGAGCGACCTTTTTGTGAGAAGGATGCTCCTGGTAAATATTGAGATCCTCCCTGGAGTTAAATTCGGAAAACAGGGCAACATCCCAGGAGGTGGGGCCATCGTTAAAATTCAATCCCACTTCGATAGAGCAAATTTGAGGGATTTGGCTTTTCAGAGCTTCAAGCATCTCTTTAATAATACGAGCATTTTCAAGTCTGGTGTTCCCTTGAGCACTTTCGGCCAATCTGAAAAAAACGATATGCCTGATCATTTCGCTTCTCCGTTTTTGATGATAAATGCCACAGCTTTTTCGATCCGTCGCAAAACGGTGTCTTTTCCCAAAACTTCCATGAGTTCAAACAACCCCGGTCCAAAGCTCACTCCACTTATTGCCAAACGTGTAGGGTGAATCAGACTTCCTGAAGAGATTTCTTTTTGCTCAGCCAAGGCTTTGTAAACCTGTTCAATATTTGCATGAGTAAAATCATCAAGACTGGATATAGCTCCGGCCACACCCTGAAGTCTTTCTGCCGCATCAGCCTTAAAGTACTTGTTTTTAGCCTTTTCCTCGTAAGATTGAGGATCAGTGAAAAAATAGGATGCATTTTCGACCAGCTCTGTCAGGCGTTTGGAACGTACTTTCATGAGATCAATGACCTTGAGTATGAATGGATCATTCTCGACGGCACTCTGAGCGACCCAGTTGCGATTTTTCCATTCAGAAAGGACCTCTGATGCCAGAGACTCTGAGGAACGCTCTGCCATGTAAAGCCCGTTCATCCACTCAAGTTTCTTTTCATCAAGTACAGACGCCTTTGGAGAAACCTGCTCAAGGGAAAAGGCTTTTATCAGCTCGTCAACACTCATTTTCTCCCGTTCATCACCGGGAGACCACCCCAGCAACGCAAGAAAATTAAAGAGGGCCTCAGGGAGAAACCCGGCGCGCTTATAATCCATAACGGATGCAGCACCTTTCCGCTTGGAAAGTTTTCCGCCATCAGGTGACAGAATTACCGGCAGATGAGCGAATTTGGGAGCAGTCCAGCCGAAAGCTTCGTAAAGAAGGACATGGCGAGGAGTGGAGGTGATCCACTCATCACCTCTCAATACATGAGTTATCCCCATATCGTGATCGTCAACTACGTTAGCCATATGGTATGTGGGAAAGCCATCGGTTTTCAGAAGGACCAGATCATCAAGAACATCACTCTGATATTCGATTCTGCCACGGATAAGATCCTCAAAAGCCACAGTGCGGCCTGCCGGGATTTTAAGTCTGATAACATAAGGAGTATTATTTCGAAGTTTCTCTTCAATAGCCTCACAAGGCAGATCACGGCAAAAACGATCGTAACCGGTAAGACCACCGTTTTTTTCCTGCTGTTCCCTAACCTCTGCCAGGCGCTGAGGGGTGCAAAAGCAGCGATATGCATGTCCACTATCCAAAAGCTTTTGAGCGCAAGTGCTGTAAAGGTTTAGCCTCTCGGATTGCACATAAGGGCCATGCTCTCCCCCCTTCAAGGGGCCTTCATCCCACTCAAGCCCGAGCCAGCGCATGCTGTCATAAATTTCCGTGAGTGCATTTTCTACAAAACGGCTTCTGTCGGTGTCTTCTATTCGCAGAAGAAACTTGCCGCCATGATGACGAGCAAAGAGATAGTTAAACAGCGCACTCCGCGCTCCTCCGACATGAAGATACCCGGTTGGAGATGGTGCAAATCGCACACGAATTATATCTGACATTGACTAATCTCCCTTGTAGATGAAATCTTGTAAATATACGTGATTACAGAAGTTAGATCCAACCATTATCCTCAGGAAACAGGTGTACTTTCAGGTGTTTAATTTTCTTTAAATAAAAACAGTTGCACCACAGTTTATTCAATGCTATAATAATCTTCCATAGGACATACTCACGTTTGAGGCAACCTGAATTTATGGAAAACAAAACGATTCTAATTGTAGACGATTGCAAGGATATCCGGCAGCTGGTAAAAGCAACCCTTGAATTTGAGGGTTGCAATGTGATCGAGGCTGACAGCGGCACAAAAGCGGTGCAAGCAGCCCAGCATCACAAGCCCGATCTGATCATTCTGGATATGATCATGCCCGGAGAGCTCAACGGAATCGAAACGACTCGACGGATTAAGTCCAATCCTCAGACCGCGCGCTGCAAGATAATCATTCTAACCGGTTCAGAATGGGAAGCTCGCAGTGAAGTTCTTGAAGCCGGAGCATCAGAATTTTTCATGAAACCATTCAGTCCCCTTAATTTGATCAATAAGGTCGAAGAACTGCTCGAGATGGGAGTCTGAGAATGTCGAATGACAATGAGGCTCAAAGTCAACCCGACTATTACTCTCTGTATCTACAGGAAATAAAGCGCAATGAAGACCTCAAGCAGGAAATCACCTTTTTTGAGACTCAGGCTAAAAATTTCGCACGCCAGCTTGCAAATGTGCACGAGCACGCAAAACGGAACAAGCGAGACTCCGCCCTTCAACTCAAAGAATTTGAAAAAGACCTGAACCTTAAACAGGGAATTGTTCTGGAGTATGCACGTGATTTCAGCACAATAACCGCAGATCTCAAGAAGAAAAACAAAAAGCTTCTGGAAATGAACCAGGCGCTCGAGAAGGTCAATTACGATCTCCAAAAAGTTAATGCCGACCTTCAGGAAGCCTACCGGGACACTATTCATCGTCTTGTACTTGCAAGTGAATACAAGGATAACGAGACCGGAGGTCACATAAACCGCATGTGCGGCTACAGTGCTCTATTGGCAAAACTGTTCGGACTTTCAGAACAGGAGATCGCGGAGATTGAACTTGCCGCCCCCATGCATGATGTGGGCAAAATCGGGATACCTGATCATATCATTCTGAAAAACGGCAAACTGACTGATGAAGAATTCACCGTAATCAAATCCCACACGGTAATTGGAGCAGGGATATTAAAAAGCTCCAAAGTCCATATTCTGGAATGTGCGCGGCAAATAGCACTTTTTCACCACGAAAAATGGAACGGTCGTGGCTACCCGGAAGGGATATCAGGGTTGCACATTCCCATTATGGCCAGAATCGTGGCAATTTGCGACACATTCGATGCACTCACGTCGAAACGTCCATATAAAAACCCCTACCCCATTGAAGTCTCCTGCGATATTATCAAAAAAGAGAAGGGTCAGCATTTCGACCCGGATTTGACGGATGTATTTTTGAATAATATCGAGAAGTTTGCGGAGATTAAGAGCAGAGTGGATGCAGCAGAGGGGGCGGAGGAGGAGACGGGAGAGTTCGCGTGGAGCGAACGGGACAAGGCCCGGGATTGCTGATTCACATCCCCAAAGATGAATTACTGGCATTTCAATTTTCACCTCTGATCATATAAAAGGCACTACCGATGCAAATACTTGTTATTGGCGGAACAGGGAACATTTCCACCGAGGTTACAAGCGCCTTGATGCAGGCTGGCCATCAAGTCACCATCATCAATTCTGGAAGACACACAATCCCATTTGGGTGCAGGCACCTAAAATGCGACCGGTTCAATTCTCAACAATTCGAGACGACTCTAGAAGAGATAATGGCTGACGTAGTTATTGATTTCATGGCATTCACCCCCGCACACCTCCGAAGCGATTACCGTGCTTTCAATCGTAAGGTCGATCAGTTTATTTTCATTAGCAGTGCAACTGTTTACCACAAACCGCACATTTCACTTCCAATCACGGAGGACACTCCCCGCAAGAACCCATTCTGGCCTTACGCTCAAGACAAAATTGCCTGCGAAGAGTACCTCGAATCGGTTCATAGCAACACGTTTCCTGTAACCATCGTGCGCCCGTCTCATACCTTTGGTAAAACGTGGATTCCATCCCCGATCAACGGATGCGGATTCACCGTTGCATCACGGATCCTCGAAAACAAACCATTTATAATTCATGACAAAGGGGAATCCCTCTGGACCCTTACAGCTTCAAGCGATTTTGCAAAGGGATTGATGGGGCTGGTGGGGAATAAGAATGCCATTGGGGAAGCGTTCCATATCACTAGTGATGAGGTCTTGAGCTGGAATGCCATTTACCAGGAATTAGGCAAAGCACTTGGCAAAAAGATCAATCCAGTTCATATTCCATCGGAATTCATCGCCAAAGTTTACCCGGATGCTTTGGGTATGCTGATGGGAGACAAGCGAGAAAACGGTATTTTTGATAATTCCAAGATTAAGCGTTTTGTTCCCGGTTTTCAGTGCTGTAAAAGCTTTTCCGAATCGATTCATGAGTCGGTGAAATGGTTCATGGAGGATGAAAAACACCGGGAGATCGATCTTGCGGAAGACAAACTGATTGAGTCTATTATTACGGCTTGGGAGAAGAGCAGGTAAAGGACAAGTAGGTTAGATCTCAAAGATGAATTATGAAATAATCTTAATTCATCTTTGAGGATAAACAGGGAAATTTCACTACAAACCTTTTCCAAAATTTCACACCTCCTCCAATTACAAACAGGATTTTCACTTACCACTGACAAAGACCAGCACTCGGCCTGTTTCGATGGTGATTCGGAAATGAAAATGAAAAAAGATCCTTCCAAACAACTCAGAGATCTCTCAAACACTGAGGACCGAATATCAAATCGTATTTCGAATACACTTGTACTAACGGATTTCAGCCTTAATCTTTTTCAGAAATGAAAAACCCACCTGATCATTAAGAAACCGCGAAATCATCTTTGAAACAGCGGAACCGCTTATTCCCAGATATCGAGCCAGATCCACTGCCTTAAAATCTAAAACTGTTACTCCTATAAATGCAAAAAGAACTCTGGCTGTCGACTTGTTATTACCCCTTGCCTGCTTTAAAAGCGACCCGGATGGTACACTTAACACCTTTTCCACTATTTGATGAAGATTTTCCCGTGAAATGTTCATTTGAAGATGCCTAGCAAGAACACTGTCTTGCCGCTGACTTTTCTCGATAACGCTTCTCACAAAATCACTGTCTCCTAATATCCATAATTGCGGTTTAGAGCTGTTTTGACAATTCTGATTCGATTTCCTGAGCTGAGCAATCACCTCATCCTGAGCACAACCGGGCGTCCCTTCTTTCAAAAAATCACTGTAAGCCTTCCGCGCATCTTGAGAGGAATTAAACAATTTCAGCAAATTCTCTTTATCCAGAAGGTCATTCTCACAATTACCCAGAACAGCACTGTGGCCGCTGAATTCGTAATGATCGAGATTATTTATTGTGCATTCCTCACAGCGTACCGGATTATAATGAACATAGCGTATCAATTCCCTTAAATGGGTATCCTGTACGATAACAGACGCAAAGCGACGATAAAAGACCACCCCCTTGCGCTTGAACTCAGAATTGAATTTTATAGCGTATGCGGAATTTAGCCGCTGCATGATTTTACTAATGGAATGGTTTTTTGATTTCAAAATCAAATGATAGTGATTTTTCTGTAGAGACCATCCAAGGCAGGTGAATTCATAGCGTTTAAGGCTGATCGCGAGTTGTTCAAGAAAAAAGCGTTTGAGTTCTAGGGTAGGGAAAATGTCTCTTTCGGGTATACCTCTGGCGGTGATGTGGTAGAAAACATCTGGAGCAGAGATTCTGGGTTTAGAGGCCATGGGGAACTCCTTGGTTGTGTGGGTAAGGAGTAATTAGCAAATTCCAGGCCTTCCAAAGATGAATTATCGATCCTCATTAATTCATCTTTGGAGATATCACTCCAAAAGAGTGTGCCACAAATATCAACGTTTGGGAACAAACTTACGCCCCTGCTCCCGCCAATGCTGAGGCTCCTGCGGTTCAAACTCGGGGTATCGCGCCAGCAAATTTTCAAGCTCCAGCTTGGCCTGATTTACATCCAGGTCCCGATGAGGATTTAAATTGAGATAACGATTGAACCATACAATCGATGATTCCGGGGCATTTCTATAAAAACGATAGAAAAAAGCAATATTCTTTGCAATACGGGGGTCCTTATCATTAGCAAGCCAGGCAGCGCGAAGAACCTGTTCTGCCTTTTCAAGCTGATCGGTTTCTGCATAAAGAACACCCAACGCAAGCATGGCTTCACTATTCTCCTCATCCAATTCCAAAACCTGAGAAAATTGCTGCCGAGCATATTCAAAACGCCCTTGTTCCTTATATAGATTTCCTAAAAGAAGTCTTGCTTCCACATTACCACTGTCCTGCGAAAGCACATCAACAAAAATCTGCTCAACCTGATCAGCAACCGGATGCGAAATCCAATTTTGGGAATTCACACCATAAGAACCCCAGTTCTCACGAGAAAGCTCTTGAGTGAGCATTCCGAAAAGAATTTTTCCTCGCAAAATCATTTCTCTGGACCGAAAAGGGTCCCTTACTTCCACCTTATTTAAAAGAGAAAGAGCCTCAGAATACTTGCCTTTCTTCAATAATCGTTCAGAATTGCCTAGTGAGGGGGAATAATGATTATAGAGGAAATGAATAGACAGTGCCACAAAAGCAAGCAAAGTGGCACATATTAAACCACTGATCAGCACAACTGCCGGAGAGAGCTTTCGGGGGTTCTCCTGTGCTTTTACATCCATCACTTCTTTCCTACAGTGATGCTGCTCACATTGTCCAACGTCACAGAATATGAGCCTTTGCCGGATATACCGACCAGCCCATTATCCGAAGATATAAAGCAGTCACCCCTGTCGGATCCGTCTATTCGGGTACCATCAGCCAGTTCAGCCTCAACTCCCAGATAGAGCAGTCCATCTACAGAAGTGGTGCGAAATGGATCTATTTTCATGCTCCTTACCGCTTTTAACGGAAGATCTCTTTTTGCACCTCCGCAATATATACTTAACGAAGAGCTCCCGGATAGTCGCATTTTCTTTAAATCTGCAGAATTCTGTGATCGATCCACAATTGTCCCGCTTATGGCACATCCAGCGAAAAACATACTCACTGCACAAATTACGGTACACAGAAGAATCCTCATCAAATCGCCACCTGAGCTTGAGCATCCAGGAACTCCTTTTGCGACCCGTACGTCTGGATGAGCCGATTAATTCCCACCATCTCCAGGACACGTTTCACCTGATTATCTTCTGCAATGATGAACACAGATCCATTATTTTCCTGCACATCACACAAGCAGTGAATAAATATGCTGATTCCTGCGCTGTCCAGATAGGTCGTACGTTCCAGATTGAAAACAAAATGGTGAAACCCCTTTTCGATCAGCTTCGAGATCTCGTCATCCAATACTTTTGTATTGGCATCAGTGTCGATATTTCCCACAACATGGATCATCTGATACTTCTCTACTGGCTCAATTTCAAAGCGCATGCTCTTCCTCCCTTATCTCAGATTGTGTACTGTTAAGGTCTCTTTCAAAAAAAAGGTGCACATTTCCCAATCCATCCTCAAGGCAACTCTCGCGCAGAACCCAGCCAGCCCGAATCATCTCCGCCGTTACCTGTTCAATTTCATCAAAAACCTTTTTTGGGCTCTTCCTGAAACCCACCTTGATTACTCTTTCAGCGCTCTCTCTCATCTCTACCACTCCCCCTCGCTGAATCCCGGTTGCACCGCCGGTATCTGCATAGTCAGCAAGCAAATGCTTTCCAGAAGCATGCGTGTATCAGATACTGTGGGATCTGCAGTAATGCCTCGACATTCACTCCTCCAGACCGGCTCCCGATTTTCTCTGCTCCAGAGCTCACCCACCACGCAAAAACGTCTGCTCTGATTCTCATGCAAGTCATTTATGTGTGCGCCGGTTTTAAGTCTATACACCAATATATATGGATATTGCACAGAAGACCAGAGTGAATCCGCTTGCTTCAAGGCAAGTACCTCGCTCCTGAAGAGCATTTGATATAGTTTTTCGAGAGATGATAATCTTGAAGTAGATACAAATGAATTCTTGAAACCATCAGACCCCATAAATTGGAGATCGGGGCGTTTTTTTTGAAGCACTTTGTGCAGATTTTCAGAACGAAGATCTCCGTTCTGCACGGGCTTTTCCTCAACAAGAAGCGGACACAGCGCGATTACCGATCCGCTGAGCTTACGACCGGTGAAACTTGGATCGGAGTACAAATGTTCCACCGAAAGATTCGCCTGATGAGCACAACCCAACAAAGTCAACACTGCGGTAATGGAAATCGTCTGATAAATTTTTTTCATGCTTTCAATTCTAACCTTGATTACCACTCTAACTGAAAATACACATGGAAATTACAAAGTTCAATGTAAGGAATCGTCATAATCCACCAACGTACCCAATGATGCCTTCTGGAAGTATCCCGATAGTACCTCCTATTTTCAGCAAAGTACGGAATTTCAAATATTAACGGCGAAGACGCCTTGCAGGTCACCAAACTCCTCACCCGCTTTGAAGCTCTGTCATAAATAGGCATCAGAGTGTATTGCCACGATTTTCTGCAGGACTTCATTCTCAAAGATGAATTAGGATTTTTTCATAATTCATCTTTGAGGAATACTCATAATAAATTACAACAAGTGATAAAAGGATCAGCACTCAACCAAAATAGCCAAATATAATTTTCAATTACTCATCAAAAAAACGAATCGAAAGATAACCTTCCAGATAGAATGTCTCGAAGATGAATTAAGATTATGCTCATAATTCATCTTCGGGAGATCCCAAGTAAAAAAAATCGCCTCAAAAATACCAGGAGTGATGGAGAAATCACTCCATCACTCCTGGCATTACAGCCTTTCAACGCGCTTTGAACAGCCGTACCGTCTTTACTTCACTACCAGATACATACCGTACCAGAAATACTTTAGCACTGGTCTGTCTGCCATAGTTATCTCTGCCGTCCCAAGCCACTTCGTACCTGCCGGCTTTTCTGATACCATTGGCCAGGGTGATAAGTTTCCGTCCGCTTAAGTCAAAAACTGATAATTCAATTGGCTGAGATGAAGCAACATTGTACTCGATCCTAATAGAGGTTATAAATGGATTGGGGTACACTCTCCCGATGGAAAACTTTGCAGTCACAGGCACAATTCTGGACGAAACGGGAGAATTAACCACCCGCTCACTAATCTCATTGAGCCTATTATAACTAATGGCGGCTGTTTCCAGAGAAGGCATTGTCTGAAGATCCTTAGAGGTGACAGAAAGCTCAAAAAGATCTCCTGCACTAATGAGAGGACTAGTCCCGGCAAAAGCCACTTTAAGTTTTCCATTTGAAAAGTTGCTGGCATATATGAAACCGTTGAGAAGTGCCAATGGCCTCAGAGCCAGATCTCCAGCATCGAAACCTTCCAGATCAATATCCAGCTCTCCTGAATAAATATCATTTCTGGGATTGACAATTGATATTGTGCTCTTAAAGGAAGGTTGAGTTCCTGAGGAAGTTCCACTTTCACTCTGGATAAACTCGTTTAACACAAGGGCAGTGACGGAACTGTTTCGTTTTGGCAATCCATCATATGTATCCCCCCAGTTGCCGCTCACATCTCCGATCATATAAGCCTTAAAATCTATACCGGCCAATGGAGCATCCAGCTTGGGGATAGTCTGAATTGATGGAGCACAAACCCAATTCCCGATTTTCGTCACATCATCCAGACCTACGATATATCTCAGTACAAGCGCAGCATCGTAGGCAGTCAGCATGTTATTAGCATTGACATCAGCAGCCTTCTTCTGATACTCGAACGTCTCAAGTTTCTCCAAGCCAACCACATAGCGCAAAATGAGCGATGCATCGTAAGCGGATACCGCCTGACGAACATCACCGGAGTCCTTGCGCACACGGATAGTATAAGGTAAAGAGGTCCGGGGAAGTGGAGCCAGCCGATACGTTCCATCTAGGGAGGAAAGGGATGCTGTTGCGGTCTCCTTGCATTCGACCTTCACTCCACTCACTCCCCTGCTGCTTCCGGAATAAACCACCTTACCATCAATCGAAGATCCCATCCCTGGCCCGTCACCATTGCAGGCAATATAGATAACACCATTTTTAGTGTTTGCAACCGGGTTGCCATCATTAAAAAAGGCTTTCAGTATTTTAAAACCGCTATTTTTTCCACATTGTGCACCATTGGCAGAAAAATTCAAACGAAACAGTACTCCGCTACCGGAAAAGTAGTCCGGTGCGGCAAAGGCAACTCGAATTGTATCCCCGGAAAGATTCGTAGCAAGGGTAACATTATGCAGTATTGAACCCACAGTATCGATTCCGCTCACCGAGAATTCATTATGATTAAAAACCATCTCGATATTACCGGCCAGAATACCATAATCATCCATGGGCGTGACCATCACGTTGTATGAAACAGCCTCACCAGGATTCACCACTGTGTCATTTGTGAAAACAACCAGATCGCTTACATTAACCGTGAAAGCCTGCTTCCCTATACCGTTAAACTTATCCCGGGCGGTAACAACTACGCTATGAGGACCAAGGTCGAGAAACTTTGGATACCAAACTATTTTACCAGTAATGGAATCTATTTTCATATTAAACGGCTTTGTGGCCAGAGAGTAGATAATGCTGTCACCATCAGCATCAGTCGCGCTCACCTGATATTCATATTTAAGTCCGGCAATAGCTTCTACAACCGGCTTGCTTGTGATCACCGGGGCATGGTTGTTAACCGTAGTGCGAGGATACAGAAGGCTGATGGCAATGCTATCGTCAGCTGAAAGCGCGCGGTGAGAAATATCACCGGTACTGGCTGTGGGCCACATCACTGCGCCGGAAACTGAACTATGATCCAGCCCCAGAGCGTGTCCCACTTCGTGAGTGGCAATATGACCGACATCCATTTTATCAGGCTCGCCGGTGGTTGACCATTTGAAGTTCCGGCCATTAAAAACGATATCAAAATCGATTAAAGTGGTATTATTGTACCAGTAATAACAGGCTGCAATCACATTTCCGCTCAGAGGCCAATCACTTCCGCTTGCCCAGACCAGAACGTTTTTACGGTCTGCAGCAATTGTGTTAACGTTAGTGGTCCCCATGTAGTTACATTTTATTGCAGTGGAAGGCACCTGCCATACACTGAAACTGTTCTGCAGATGCTCCCATTCATCTGGCACTTCCTCACAGCCTCTTTCATTGATGTAATACTCAACTACCGGATTTGTTCCCGGCCATTTTGGTCCGATAAATGCGAATGCGTATAGTTGAGACATCAGTCCACAAAGCGATATTAAAATTGTGATTTTTTTTTCCATGGTACACCATCCTATCTGCTTCCGTTGTTGCGGTAGTCGATCACCAACTGCTTAAAATCATCAAGAGTCATGGAATTGCCGGTCTCCAGAAGCATTGATCCTGCTGCTTTGTACAATGTACGACTCTGAGTAGTATCCTGAGAAACACGGGCGACCTGCTGATTGTCGGTATAGATGGTATATTTACCCTGATACATCCCGAGTGTCTGGTAGGCTGCAGGAGTTGCTGGATCTCTGGACAAGAAGAGGATATTCTGCTCGCCGACTTTATACTCGGCACAACCCAGCACCTTGAGAGTTAGTGTCCCTACACTGCCACCGGGCTGCTTTATAATGATCTCATTATCTTCTTCACTGCCCAGCAGGTCGTCTTTTATTACCATTCGAACGTAGGTATAGATCACGGTGTGGTCGGCATTCCACTGCTGTACTACAGCGGTCACCGTAGCTTGTACAATTTTCTCCGCCCCGGTGGCCAGATCTTTTAGCCCGAGCTGCAACATGGCGGTTGAGTTGGCAGTTCCTGTGGAAAGGACAAGTATCACGAATGACAGCATCAGTTTTTTGTGTAGTCCCATACTGTGCTCCTTCTCTCCGATCTCTCGGGCCGGTGTGAGAATCAAGACTGCATTCTGGATAGATTGTACCAGGAAATTGGGTAAAAAGATTGTGATGAGAATCACACAGTCCATCAAAAAAAAGCCGATTATTAGAAAAAGTCAGAAAGAGGACATGATCTCGGTAGGGTATGCTGGACACCGGCTGCACTGCACTGTCGGCACTTCCTTCAGATCACTCAAAGATGAATTTAGAAAGAGCCTTAATTCACCTTTGATGCCACCCACAGGCCGCGCACCCCTCCCACCCGAGCAAAATACCCCTAAGCACCTTATAAATATTCACTTCTATCGGCCAAGACGCCTCGCAGGTCACCGGAAGCATCTCCCGCACCGAAGAAACATCTAAATAGTCATCAGAGCTTATCAATTACGTCTCTTCATTCACCCCCCTCCTGCCCCTCCCGCCTTATTTGTCACCCAAAAAGCATTAACAATATGATAAGGAGTCCGGCTCAGCATTCTCCTTACAATATCTATATCACACAAAATGAACACTTTTCAGAGAATAATCACAATTCTGCTTGAGGGCTCAAATTCCTTGAAATCGTTTCTACAATCAAGTATTTGTGTAGTATATTTATGCATCCAATGCAATGAAACCTTCTGACTACCACGTTTAAACACCATATGCTGATGAATAAACAAAACAGCATTTTTTCCGATCCCGACAGAATGATCGGAAAAGAAATCTCTGGAGTCACCATTCTGGGACTTTTAGGGCGTGGTGCATCCGGATTAGTCTATATGGCTTTCCAGAAATCTCTTAAGCGCAAGATCGCCATAAAACTCATCCCAAAAGAAGAGAATGATGATGATTCAATAATGAAAATCAGGGATGAGGCTGAAACGGTAGCGGTACTGAATCATCCTAATATCGTAACAGTTTTTGATGTCGGTGAGACAGAAGAGTTTCTCTTCATCACCATGCAGTTCATAGATGGTGAGAGCTTGCAATCTATGATAAAAAGGCTTTCTCATCACCCATTGCCATCAAAAAGGCTCCTTCCAGTTCCAAAAACTTTAGAGATAATGATTTCAGTACTGGATGCCCTCGATTATGCACATGAGCAGGATATCGTACATCAGGATGTAAAGCCGGGTAATGTACTGATTGAGGGCTCGAGCGGCAGACCATTTCTAGTGGATTTCGGAATCGCACGCACATTTGTAACTGAAGAGGATGCCCGTTTTGTAAGGGGAACACCGCTCTATATCGCCCCGGAACAGGCCAAAGGTGAGACCACAGATGCACGGGCAGATATTTATTCTGCCGGTGTAGTCGTTTGGGAATGCCTCGCCGGCTCGCTTCCTTCTCCTTCGCTTCCAGCCACCAAACTTGTCGGACTGAAAGCATATAAACCGGACTCCTTTTTCTCCTTTACTCCCGCACGTCACAGTCAGAGGATCGATTTTGAACTGGAGCAGATAATCCTCAAAGCAATTTCCAGCAGCCCGGAAATGCGCTACCAGACCTGCGCTCAAATGCGTAACGAACTGCAGGCCTACCTTAAATCTATGGAGCAGAGATGAGCAGCGGTGAGCAGGCCAAAATTGATCAAAAGGAAGCCGAATTCATAGCTCGTCAGTTCATTATGCTCATCAACAGCGCCATTCTGTATGGATGCAATCACCCCACTGCCATTAAAAATGCCGGTACTTTTCACGAGTCTCTTTCCAAAGGACTTTCAAAGCAGCACCTGATTTCATTTATTATAAACCAGGGAACATTCCTTGTTGAAGACTGGGCTCTTGACAAAACTGCAAATGCCGGTAAATTGATCATGCATTTCGATAAAATCGGCATCAACTCGGTAAGTTTTAATTTCGGAGTAAGCCTTTCTGCAATTGAAAAGCTGCTGCAAACCGCGGGTGATATATCCAATATTGCATCAGCAAAACAGAAGGTTGCAAGTTTCACCAATGATACTATTCCCGGTGTACGAATTAACTATGTGAAATACGGCAAGATAACTGCCGATCAGCTCGCAGAAGTGACAAACAATACCAATCAGTCCAATGCGGCTTCTGCCCTTTCAAACTCTCTTTCCACGGGTGGCCTAAGCAGTGATGCCATCAAGCAAATAGAACAGGTGCTTTCCTTAAGCGCCCTTTTGGAAAAACCACGTGAAGCAGCATCCATTCTCTCTGAGACCAGCAATCCCGATCAAGTCCGCAATACATTCGGCAAACTGCGGGCGGAAGTCTCTTCGGCACAACCCCACACTGTTGAAGAATTACTTGAAGGTATCTGCGCCTTGAGAAATGATCTGGCGGAAGCTATCGAAGTACAGAAAGTTACCGGCAGAATGCTTAAATCCACCAGTCTGCTTTATAACCAGATGAATGAACTCACCTGTGATGCTATTGTGAAGCTGGTTAAGGAAGAATACAGTGCAGGGAAACTCTCTCTTAAAAGGCTCACACAGGTAATCCGCCGCATGCTTCCCGATTTTTCGGAGCTGATGCAGGTCCTCCCTCGACTAAAACAGATGCTGCTTTCAGAAGGAATGTCTCTTTCAGACTATCTGCAACTTATACGTATGCTTGACACAGAAGTGGAAAGCGAAGCCCTTTCCGGCTCACTTCAGGAAGCGGCCGGAGTGATTGGTGCATCGGTGAATGATCTAGTCGAGGCCATAAAATCGAAACCTGAGGAGGCCGCACAACTGATTCTCCTCGCTTCGGAAATTCGCCAGGGCAATGAACAGGATACTTCTAGACTTTCTGAAATTTTGACAAACTATATTGAGGAAGTCTGCACCAAAATGGCATTGCAGTCTCCAGATACTTCCGGGCCCCAGGGAGGACAAGCACTTAAAAAGGTCCTGGCGCAGCTTGAAAGTCAGCTTTTCTCCCAGCTCAAGCAAAAGGGTATTGAAGAACCGGTCCTGCTTAAAACAAAGCAATTACTTACCGAGCGATTTGATAACACTGCCAATTCTGCATCGGACGAGTGGATCTCAAATCTCATTAGTTCCAGTGGTGATAGAGGGTTGGAAACTATTTCGGATACTGTGCGGAACTTTGCGGGATCATCTCTGAATCAGGCACATACTCAAAATTCACTTACTGCAGCCCTCAAAGCGCGCGGTTATGACGAACAGCAGATACAAGATTTCTTCAAACTTCTTACAAGACAGGTCAAAAGTGGCGGTAAAATAATTCTTCCCTCCAGCGCACTTGGTTCGAACAACATGCTTTTCCTTATCAACAGGGAAATTAAGCAACACCTTAGATATAAAACTCCCTTTTCATCATTGACCGCATCAATAAGCAAAGTTGTGACGAACAATCAGGAGCACATTCCCGCACTTGAGGAGCATGCAGAACTTCTTCCTCAACTTTTCAACTGCGCCAAAGCACTCCTTCGGGATATAGATTTAATAGGTTCGACTGACATTTCAGATCCGCCGTCTATCCTCATGATACTTGCCATGACTGATGGCGAGGGGGCTAAAGTAGTGCAGTGCCGTCTTAAAAAGAAAGCTGAAGAGATCAATTTTTCTCTTGATGGACAGGAAGTTCACGTTAAAATTAAAGTCTCAATCACTCTACCGAATGAAAAAACGATTGACCTGAAAAGCTACTTGGAACTGAGCCAGAAAAACCACAGGGAAGAAGCCGATTAATTGCTCCCCTGTCACAATTCCCACAAATCCTTTTGCTTATCAGTTCAAGCTGCCTGCAATGCCGGATCATCAAATTTGACCGACACAATTGTTGATATTCCTTTTTCCTGCTGAGTAACACCGTAAAGCAGATCAGCCGCCTCCATGGTGCGTTTATTATGAGTGATAACAATAAACTGTGTCTTTTCGGCAAATTTGCGAAGAACTTTCACAAATCTGCCCACATTTGACTCATCCAGAGGAGCATCAAGTTCGTCAAGGATACAATACGCTGATGGCTTGACCAGATAAAGTGCAAACAGAAGAGAAATGGCTGTCAGTGCACGCTCTCCACCGGAAAGAAGCTGAACACCGCGCATCTTCTTTCCTGCCGGCCTGGCATTGATAAGAATCTCCGCCTCCAGGGGATCCACATTTTCCTGAAGCTGAATATTTGCCTCTCCCCCTTCAAAGAGGGTGGTGAACATCTCTGTAAAGTATTTCTGTACCTGGTCGAAAGTGGCGAGAAACTGGGCGCGAGCCTCTCTGTCGAGCTTTTTAATAGCTTTGTCAAGCTCATCTACCGCGTTCTGCAAATCATCGCGCTGCTCGGTCAGCTCCTTCAAGCGCTGGCTCTCTGTTTCATAATCCTCAAGAGCAGCCATGTTAACCTGACCCACATGCTTGATACGTTCCTTGAGCATGGAGATATTCTGAACCACTGCACTGTCCTCTTCATCAATGACAGGTAATCCCTCCGGAGGTGTTTCCAGATCCAGTTCGTAAGCTTCCCAGATTCTCTCCCGAATACGACGACGTTCCTGCTCATCGCGAGTCTGCTTGAGTTCGCTGTCATGCACCTGGTTTGCGATCTCCTCAAGTTCTGACTGTACTCCTTTTATCTCTTTGCGGGACTGATCAATTTCATGCAGCCGGGCATTGTAATCCTCACGAACAGCGTCACGAACAGCCTCAAGTTCAAGACGTTTTTCTTTGGCAGCTTCAAGGTCCTGCCCCAGTGATGTCTGATAATTGTCCAGATCCGCGATTTCAGTGAGGCTTCTTCTTTTGTCATCAGCTTTGGACTGTTTTCTCTCACCGAAGGTCTTTATATCTTTTGTAAGGCGTTCGACATCTCTGCGGTCCTGAGCGATTCGGTTCTTGAGCCCGTGAACCTCAAGTTCGATATTCTTGAGATGTTCAACAAGAGCTCTGCGCTCTTCCTCCATGCCTCTGACGCCGGCTCTCGCCTGTTCTACCTGTTCTTCCAGACCATCACGACGACTCTCAAATGAGGCCACTTCAGCCTCTCCGGTGGAAATGGCCTCTTCAAGTTCCCTTATTTTGGAGCCCAAACCATCAAGCTCCGGCCTGAGTCCCTGAAGCCTGGTCATTATGTTGTGAGTCTCGTTCTCATAATGTCTGATAGTGGTCTGCTGTTCCTGCTGCTCACGCTGGCCTCTATTGATCTTTTCGTCAATCTCAATCAGGGCAACTTTGGCCTCATCACGATTGATTACACATGCGTCTTTCTCAACAAGAATAGCCTGGTGTTCCTTATCGAACTGATCGATATCGAGCGTAAGCTTCTCAATCTGCTGTTTACGCTGTAGAATACCTGCCTTTTCCTTTTTAGGCTCACCAGCCACCACCGAACCATCACCTCTGCATATTATCCCATCTCTGGAAATAACGGTGGAGCCAAAACCACTCTCGAGCGCTGCTCTACTGGCGCTTGAAAAGTCTTCCGTAACTGCCAGTCGGTTAAAGAAAAAGTCTGCCAGTTCAGAGCAACCTTCGACAGGTTTCACGAAAGTTCTGACGGATTGAACATTTGCACTCTGAATAGTATTTGGAAGTGAAATGTTTCTCAGTCTTTCCAGAGAAATCATGCAAGCCGAGCCGGTCTTCTCGTTGCGCAAGAATGAAACGGCTTCAGCAAGCTGCGCATCTGTATCGAAAACCACTGTCTGAATAGTATTGCCCAGCATTTTTTCCACAAGCGGCAGAAGCTTGTCATCAGTGACATTGACCAGATCGGCTACAATACCACGAAGACCTGCGGGTTTAGCCGTAAGCAGGGCCTTTACTCCGCTTTCGTATCCCTCGAAAGCTGCATCGAGTCCGGCCAGAAATTTAAGCTGCGATTTATTGGAAGCAATCTGCGCCTCAAGATGTTTTTCCCGCTCAACGAGGCTGCGATACCGTTCCTCTTCCTTCTCTATGCGCCCAAGAAGCACTTCTCTTGACTGCAGATGATTACGATTGGCAATATCCACTTCAGAAAGCTGCCGGCGGCATACCTCGATCGCTTCCTGATACTCCTCAAGCCTTGATTCAAGGTTCAAAATTTCCCGTTCATCACGGTCGCGGCGCTCAAGTGAATTGCTGAGGTTGGATTTAGTGGTGCTGAGCTGGTTTTTAGAATCGCCCAGCTGGTTAATGAGTTCAATCTGATCACGTCCGAGCTGATCAGCTTCGTGGCGCTTAACCTGGAGCCGTTCATCAAAACGGGCAAGCTCATCATTTGCACCCTGAACTCTCTCCGAGCTTTTCTGCAGCTGAGCTTCACGATCGATAATACTTTTCTCGATCTGAGTGCGCAGAACAATGCTCTCCTCGATCTGTTTGTCAAGAGACAACACGTCCTGATCAAAACGCTCCACGTTCTGCCTCAGGTTATTAAGCCGTTCCGAAGAAACAGACACATCCCTGTCAATGCGGATAATTTTCTCATTAGCCTCACTGACATTGCGTCCGGCAATCTCAAGCTCCTTCTCCTTTTCAAGAGCAGCAAGCTGCATTTTTTCGATACGCGATTCTGATGCGGCTATCTGAGCCCGAAGCACTTCACGTTTGGCTTCTACTTCATCCAGAAAAGTCTTCCGCTGCTTCATTGCAGATGTAAGGCTCATGTATCTGCGGTTCTCAAATCCTACCTCCAGAGCCTTGAGGTCCTCGAAGTAACTCTTGTAGCGTTTGGCTTTTTCCACATGGCGCGCAAGCATGCGCACCTGGCGGTCTGCCTCCTGCACCTTGTCATTAATTCGAAGAAGATCCTGACGCGTTTTTTCAAGCTGACGCTGACTCTCTTTTCTGCGCTGCTTGTATTTACCAATACCTGCCGCTTCCTCAAAAAGTATCCGCCTCTCCTCCGCTTTATCGGAGAGGATGGCGTTTATCATGGAGTTTTCTATAGTAGTATAGGCCGCGCTGCCGACACCGGTATCCAGAAACAGATTCTGAATATCCCTGAGCCTGCAGGGAACTTTGTTTATACGGTATTCACTTTCACCACTTCTGTAAATTCTTCTGGTAATGGAGACTTCACTGTACTCTACTGGAAGCACTCCCCTGTTGTTTTCAATCACCAGAGTAACTTCGGCCATATTTAGAGGCTGGCGTTTCTGAGTTCCGGAAAAGATCACCTCCTGCATATTGGTACTTCTGAGCATTGAAGCCCGCTGCTCACCAAACACCCAGCGGATTGCATCCACCACGTTGCTCTTTCCACAACCATTGGGACCTATTACCGCTGTCATTCCCTCTCCGAAACGCAACTCGGTCTTATCAGCAAAAGATTTGAACCCGTAGATCAACAGTTTTCGAAGTATCATTAAAAAAATCCTTGAAACTCAGACGCTGAAAAATCATTGACTTAGAAAGTTATATCCACTACCCGTAGATGGATGACACAATTCAAGATACAATATATTGGGTTTATGGTCAAGAGAAAGCGCTATGGAAGGGAGTTTTTTTTCGAGGTCGGCGAAAGAACGATGAAATGGGCATTTATGAATCAGCTGATTCCATCCATAACGGCAGGTTCACGGAAACAGGAGAGGACCAAAATAGTAAATGATCCGGGAGATCACAAATGAAACGGCCCGAAAGATGGATGAGAGATGCCAATTCTGCTTTTTAACAATTATAACGCTCCTCCACTCCCTTGGGAATGCAATTTGCCCCTAATTTACTCGGCTCGTACCTGAAATGAGTACAGTTTTTTAGGAAAACTATATATTTCCAAGCTTTCGTTATTATAATATAAGTAGAAGTGTCATTGGGGAAGAATCCAAGGGGGGATTTATGCGTTTAACACAAAGGTATTTGTGGTTAGTACTTCTTTTTTTCTGTGGTAACCTTTTCGCTCAAGCCCGCTACCGGGTTGATCAAAAATACGAAGACACGGTCCGAATAGTCATTATTTGGAACGATGCCAGCGGACTCAGTTCATGCAACAGTGCTACCAAACCGGTAGGCCAGCAGACTATGGAGTTCATCCTTAACGCGCTGGATACTCTTCAGTTACCCAATGTGAAAACACTAAAAAACACAACATCAAACCACGTTACCTGGCGACAGGTTAAAAACCTTTGGGGTGGAGACACCATTCCGCATACAATTATCCACGCAAATGCCGGATGGTCCACTGGCTGGAACGGGCCGGAACTGGAGAACATCTTCCGGGAATCGGTGGAAAGACGTATCGGTATTGTTTCAGTTGGTGACGATGCGGGTAATCTTGCCAGTGAAGTTTTTGGTTTTGATGGAGTAAATAATGTACCAGATCCAATGAGAGATGCCACTCAGATTGATTCTTTATGGCTGGGCTTATTAAGACAGAATGATGAACAGGTAAAGCTCTATAAAAGTGATGGCCAACTTGCCTATCCCGGCGTAAATGGAATTATTTCCAATGCAGTAGATTCGATTCTCAAGGGCAGCACTATGATGTTCAATCCGGTAGGAGATGGAAGATGTCAGGCGGATGCCGATAAATACACGATACTCTATCCCCAGTGGATCACCATGCTGGGATTTCAGCAGGGCTACTGGAATAGCAGAACACAGCCGGCAAACAATGACCAGCTAAATACTCTAGTGGCGATCCAGGATACCACTACCAACAAAATAGTGCGAAGGGCTGTTGCCCTCTCTTTTCAGCCCCAGTTCTTAAGAAACGATGCAGCAGCACAACAGATCATTTACGATGCCGTTATGTATGCATCCCTTACACATACTCTTTCAGTTGCCAACCGCATCGAAATCATTGTAAACAGCGATACTCTCAAAGCAGGGGAAAAGATCACCATGCAGGCCCGGCTTTTTGATCAGAAAGACAGCCTGTTGAATGATCTTCTCCCTCTGGTGCAGTGGCAGATCCTTGATGCTCAGCCAGGAGATTCCATCTCTCAGTCCTCCGGTGCCACTACAACTGTTACAGGGACCAAAGCCTGGAGAGAGATGCTTGTGAGCGCGTGCGTTACCGATCCAGAAACGCAGGCAACCCTGTGCACAACTGCCACTGTGGTAGTTATGCCTTCAGACCCGCACCACCTGAATCTTCAGCAGCAGCCGGAAGTAAGCGGAACCATGCTGAATCAGAACACACCACCAATCGAAATCAAGCTGGGAGACAATGCGGCATCCACCCAGCTGTATGCGGTTGTGAGAGACAGATTTGACAATTACATCAGATTTGCCAATACCGAAACGGTCCAGTGGAGCACCTCCAACAGATCAGCTGCCATTGTGGAAGGCAAAGCAGACAGTTCCTGGATAGGCCTGGTGATCCGTTCAGGCCCGGGAACTACCGAGGTTCAGGTGCGCGAAGGAACACTTATCCCTGCAAATGCCACCGTCAATTGTGAGGATATATCTTTATTGAGAGATGCCATTACCAGAGATACCAATGGAAATGGTTACCTCGACCGAATTGATCTGTACTTCACCAAAGCTGTAGCAGTAGATACTCAGGAGATCGCACAACTTATCAGCTTTATGCAAGGTTCAGGTAAAAATCTGCGAGTGGTTGGAATTCACCCGCACTCATCAGCCCAGGACACGCTCTGGCAGGTAGAGTTGGAGGAAGTAACCAATTTAGGTCTTCAGACAGGCTGGACACCGGTGATGAGTGGCCGAATTCCAGTGCTGATCAACGGCACAGTCAATTACGTCCAACTCCCAGGAACGATGATTTCAGACGGAGCAGGTCCGGTAATCCAAAAGGTAACCTATTTCCCTCCCATGCTGGATGCAAACAGCGATACTTTGAGAATCAAACTGAGTGAGCCTGTGCTCAGGGATATTCTTATCGGAGTTAACCCCTCAGAGCTGTTCAATTTTTACAGAGCAGGGGATTCTCAGACCAGTCAAAGTGTAATCGGGGATGCAGTTTTACTGCTGCCTGAAAGTGGCGCGTACACACAGGAATTGATTATCGTGCGCAGCAATGCAAACAATCCGGATGAAGTGATCAAGGTGCATGAAGATAGTCTTCAATTCGTGAAAGGAAGCACAGATGCGGCTGGTAACGCTCCTTTAAAAATAGCACGAAGGGTTACCATTGAACTGGGTGGTTCCAACAATCTGCTGATAGCAGCCTCCCCCAATCCTTTCTCTGGCGGTACAGAGCTGTCGCCACTAACCCGGACTTTCTATGCAAACGTGCTGAATGGGATACCATCACCTCGCGGTGTACTGGTTGCAATCCGGGCAAGAAAGCCGCTCAAGGAGTACAAAGAGCGGTTCGGTTCAGCAAAGATTTTCGATGCGGTAGGGAACTGCATAGTCTCCGATCTCCCAATCAAAATGGCAGCAGGATTTCAAGATTACGGACTTTTCTGGAATCTGCACACAAACCGTGGACGACGCGTCAGCCCGGGGTCTTACCTGTGCGTGGTCCGAGTAACAGATATCGATGGTCGCTCTATACGGGAAACGGTAAAAATCGGAGTTTCAGAATAAATTCCCCCCAGAACTCTCCCTGCACTCCGGGGAGAGTTCCTTCTTCCACCTTTTAGATCTCTCTCCCCAATTTTTCAATCTTTCTCATAACTCACCCATACATTTATGTATTATTTTAAAAAGTTTTGTTTTTGCACTTAAGAACTCAGTTTAACAGGGGTAGAAAAATGTCCAAAGTGCGGGTTGGAATCCTGGGGGCCACATCGTATACCGGTGTGGAGTTGGTGAGGATGCTTGCTTGGCATCCATCAGTATCGATTGCGTTTGTTTCATCCCAGAGCCATGCCTCCGAACGACTCTCCACGATTTTTCCAGCACTCAAGGGGATAAATGATGATGTACTGATCTCTCCTGAAGAAGCTCAGACCAAAGATGCCGACTGCATTTTCTCATGTCTTCCCCATGCGGTATCAGCTGGACTTCTGATCCCTTTCATTGAAAAGAACATTAAGGTAATAGACCTGAGTGCCGATTTCCGGCTCAGGGATACAGAGGTTTACAAAAAATGGTACAAGACAGAACACCCGTCTCCTGAGTACCTCAAGAAAGCAGTTTATGGGCTCCCTGAGCACTACAGGTCACAGATCGCATCAGCCTCCATAATTGCAAATCCGGGCTGTTACGTGACAAGTGTTCTGCTTCCGCTTATCCCGCTTCTGAAAAAAGCTGGGAATGACATCGAATGGATCATTGCAGATTCCAAATCAGGAGTGAGTGGTGCCGGACGCACATTAAAACTTAATACTCACTTTGTAGAAGCAAACGAAAATTTCACGGCCTATTCCGTAGGACATTTACACAGACACACGCCTGAGATGGAGCAGGAGCTTTCGGTTGCGGCCGGGAAAGAGATAAAGCTTACATTCTCTCCTCACTTGCTGCCTGTAAATCGGGGAATTCTTTCCACTATTTATCTGAAGACTACAATGAGCCCTGCCGAGTGTCAGGAAATTGTCAGGGAATCATACCAGAACGAACCATTTGTACGGATCAGAGAGGCTGGAGATCTGCCATCTGTAGCAGGTGTAGCTCACACAAACTACTGTGACATTGCATTTACTGGAGGAAAAGAGGGTCTTCCGGTGATTGCAGTATCAGCTCTTGATAATCTGGTTAAGGGTGCCAGCGGTCAGGCACTCCAGAACCTCAATATAATGTACGGACTTCCGGAAACTGCCGGACTTTTGAGATAGGAACCATCATGAGAACAGTAGTAATCAAAATTGGCGGCTCCACAGTTGACGCTGAGGGTCTACTCAGGGAGTTAGGGCAGAGCATCGCCATGCTTTCCAAAGACGATTTCCCGGTTGTTGTCCACGGGGGTGGAAAGGACATTGCCAGACAGCTTGACAAGCTGAACAAGGAATTCACCTTTGTAGAAGGAATGCGGGTTACTGATGCGGAGATGGTGAATATCGTGCAGATGGTACTTTCAGGAGATGTTAACAAGCGCATCGTAAACGCTCTTCAAAAAGAGGGAGTGCAGGCATTCGGGTTCAGCGGAGTTGATGGAGGACTCTTTACCGCTTCCAAGATGATGGTCAAAGGCCAAGACATTGGCTTTGTGGGCAAAATTGACATGGTGAATCAGTCAGTTATTGATTTCTGCAAAGATGCCGGGTTGGTACCGGTAATCTCCCCTATTTCCAGAGGTATTGATGGCGCCATTTACAATGTAAATGCTGACCTCGCAGCCGGTGAGCTGGCTATGGCATTGAAAGCGGATGATTTGGTTTTTGTTTCAGATGTTTCAGGTGTGCTTATTGATGATGCGGTTCGCCATGAGATCCGCACAAACGAAATCGAAAACCTCATTTCAGCCGGACATATCACTGGCGGAATGGTTCCCAAACTGCGTTCGGCTGCGGAAGCTGTCCATAAGGGAGTTAAAAGAGTGCACATTTGCGGATGGACCGACAGTGCCACTCTGCGCAACGAACTTACAAAAGGCAGATCTCAAGGTACTGTTATACACTCGTAAAATGAAGGAACAACCGAAATGATGGCAATGGAAACAGATTCGCTGTTCGTCCCCACTTACAAGCGCAGTGGTGCTCCCATGGTACGCGGGGCCGGAATGTTTCTCTACGATAAAGATGACAAGCAGTACCTCGATTTCGGGTCGGGAGTGGCAGTTAATGCTCTTGGGCATTCCCACCCACTGCTTCTTGAAACACTTTATAATCAGGCATCAAAGCTGATTCATGCATCTAATCTTTATTTTACTCAAGCTCAGATCGAATTCGCTTCACGACTGATAAAGCACAGCTTCGGAGATAAAGTTTTTCTGTGCAACAGTGGAACCGAAGCAAATGAGGGTGCTATCAAATTTGCCAGAAAGTGGGCCACAAAGATATCTCCAGAAAAATTTCATGTACTTTCATTTTCCGAAGGATTTCATGGCAGAACGTACGGGAGCCTGAGCGCCACTGCTCAAAAAAAGTTCCATGAGGGTTTCGGCCCCCTGCCCGAAGGCTTTCACTACTCTCCATTCAACGACATTGATCAGGCAAGAGAAATTCTTGACAAAAACCAATTTGCTGCAATTATTGTCGAACCGGTTCAGGGCGAAGGTGGAATCAACTCCGCAACCCCTGAATTCCTCACTTTCCTGAGAGAGTACGCTACAAAGCACTCAATTGCTTTAATCTTTGATGAAATTCAGTGCGGTACAGGTCGAACCGGAACACTGTGGAACTATGAGCAGCACGAAATCATTCCAGATATGATGTCTCTGGCTAAACCCATCGGAGGCGGTCTGCCTCTGGGGGCGGTAGTGTGCAAAAGCGAGATCGCCGGGGCTATTTCTCCCGGAGATCACGGAACCACATTTGGCGGTAACCCACTGGCCTGCGCACTGGGTTCACAGATAATTGACATCGTAAGCGATCCGGTTTTCCTCAAGCGGGTTAAGGCCAGCGGTCAATATCTTAAAACCAGTCTACTGAATCTGATGTCAGAGTTTTCCTCTATTCAGGGAATACGGGGTGAAGGCCTTCTTCTGGGTGTACGTTTCAAAGATGATCCGGGACCGATTGTCGATCTTTGCAAAAACGAAGGCCTTTTACTTGTAAAAGCAAACCTGAACACCGTGCGCTTCATGCCTCCTCTTATTGTGGGTATGGATCACATTGACAGTGCTGTGCAGACTTTTACAAATGTATTAAAAGTCATGAAAAAGTAATCAGAAAATCTTTAACTTGCCATAAAGGACTTGTAAAATGGAAAAAGTAGTGCTTCTGTATTCCGGCGGGCTTGACACCTCCATCATGATTCCATGGCTCAAGGAGAATTATAACTGTGAAGTTATAGCCATGTGTGCAGACCTTGGTCAGGCAGAGGAGCTGAGCGGTCTGGAAGAAAAGGCTCTCAAGACCGGTGCGTCCAAACTCTACATTGAAACACTCACTGAAGAGTTCATCACCGACTATATTTATCCAACGCTAAAGGCTGGAGCTGTTTACGAGGGCACATACCTGCTTGGTACAAGCTTTGCACGTCCGCTTATCGCCAAAAGAGCCGTGGAAATTGCCCACAAAGAGGGCGCCACTGCAGTAGCCCATGGAGCAACAGGAAAGGGCAATGATCAGGTCCGGTTTGAGCTTACAGTAATGGCTCTTGATCCCAGTCTAAAAATTATCTCCCCATGGAAAGATCCCAAGTGGGACATGCATTCCAGGGAGGAGTGTATAGCCTACGCTGAAAAGCATAATGTTCCCATATCTCAATCCAAAAAGCGCATCTACTCTGAAGATCGTAACATCTGGCACATCAGCCATGAAGGCGGAGTGCTCGAGAGTCCGGGAGTTGAACCACCCGATGATGTTTACACTCTGACAAACACCATTGAAAAGGCACCGGATACTCCAGAGTATGTCGAAATTGCTTTCGAAAAAGGAACCCCCGTATCAGTTAATGGTAAAAAACTCAATCCCGTCGATCTGCTGAGCGAACTTAACCGAATCGGCGCAAAACACGGAATCGGACATGTGGATCTTGTGGAGAACCGTCTTGTGGGAATCAAGTCCAGAGGCGTTTACGAAACTCCGGGTGGCACTATTCTTTACGCTGCACACCGTAATCTTGAAAATCTGGTACTCGATCGGGATACCAGCCATTTTAAGGAAATGCTTGCAATCCGCTATGCTGAACTAGTCTACAATGGTCAGTGGTTCTCGACATTAAGAGAATCACTCGATGCTTTTGTAGAAGTGACACAAAGGAATGTAAGCGGAACTGTTCGCCTCAAACTTTACAAAGGCAACATTGTTGCAGCAGGTACAAAGGCTGAAAAGTCTCTCTACCTGGAGGACCTTGCATCCTTTACCGACACCGAACTTTACGATCAGAAAGACGCCACCGGCTTTATCAAAATCTTCGGACTTCCGATGAAGGTTGCCGGCATGGTGGAAAGAAAGAAATAACGTGAGACTCTCGGACCTGCCAACCAGCGGGTCCTCCCCTATCCTTGCCAGCGGGAATCAATGCAGGAAAAAACAGACGTAATCATTGTAGGTGCCGGTTCAGGAACAAGGCTTGGTCATACCACCCCAAAAGCTTTTGTAAGGCTAGCGGGAAAGCCTATCCTTTACTATTCAGTAAGTGCCTTTGTTTCCAGTCCTCTGGTTTCCTCAGTTATTCTGGTGGTTCCTTCCACAATGAAAGATCAGACTGAGACCTTTCTAAATCATTTTCCCCAACTCGGGACTAAGACAACGGTAACAGCCGGTGGCGATGAACGCTGGAAGTCGGTAAGAAACGGTGTGGCAGTATCCAGCGCCGAATGGGTTATGGTTCACGATGCTGCCAGACCGTTTGTAAGCCAAGCCATAATCAACTCAGTTCTTGAAAAGAGAACTCAGTTTCAGAGTGTAATCACTGCAACGCCGGAAGTGGACACCATCCGCACTTTTCAAGGAGACAAAACCGGCAAAACAGTTGACCGAACCACTCTTTTACGGGTGGGAACGCCTCAGCTGTTCCGACGAGAACTCCTGATGAATGCATTTGTTAAAGCTTCACAGATGGTTCCTCCGCCCACAGACGAAGCCGCACTCATAGAGATGGAAGGAATCACTGTTGGTTTCTCGTGGGGAGATCCACTGAACTTCAAAATCACCACTCCATCCGACCTTCTGATTGCGGAGGCACTGCTTGAGAGAGATCCAGAGATGCTCCTGGGCCGGTAAGGACCCGATCTACTGCGATTACCACGACAATGAGTGGGGAGTCGCTGTGCATGATGATAAAAAGCTTTTCGAAATGCTCATCCTCGAGGGCTTCCAAGCTGGCCTTTCCTGGATTACTATCCTCAAAAAACGACAAGCTTTCCGGGTCGCCTTTGCCAACTGGGACTGGTGCAAAGTGGCACAGTTCAGCAGAGATGATATCGAAAGATTAATGAATGATCATGGTATCGTAAGAAACCGTCGCAAAATTGAAGGCGCAGTTGAGAATGCCCGTCTTTTCGAACAAGTTCGCCTTGAATTCGGAAGTTTTGACAATTATATCTGGAAATTCACCGACTTTAAAACTAAAGTCCCAGAAAATATTCCCCGAACGATTAATGAAATTCCGGTGACAACCGCAGAATCGGATGCAATGAGCAAGGATCTCAGAAAAAGAGGTTTCAAATTTGTGGGAAGCACCATCTGCTACTCATTCATGCAGGCTGTAGGTATGGTCAATGATCATATGCAGAACTGCTTTAAAGCTCCTCTTGACTGAAACGCAAAAATCAAGTAAAACCTATAGCTCTCAGCACTTAAGAGCAATTATCAGAGTACTCTGACGTACTCTAAAACGGCTTTTCCTAATATAAGTTTAACAAAATCAAGCCAGAGCATACTGTATTTTCTGGCAAATCTTAAATTACAAGAGTAGGTGTTATTCCTGATATTTTTCACACCACGCTCTTACAGGGAGAAACAATGGCCACAGATTCCAAAAAGGCACCATGGGTTGGATTTGATCTGGGCGGTACGAAAATGCTGGCTATGGTTCTGGATGAAAAATTTACCATCATCGAAAGAGAGAAAAAGAAAACCAAGCTGATTGAAGAGGGCGGCTCGGGTATCGAACGGATAGTAAAAACAATCAGGATAGTTTTGGAAAAATCAGGCAACAATCCTAAGAAGATAGCCGGTTTGGGTATTGGAGTTCCCGGCACTCTGGATATTGATAACGGTGTTATTCTTGAAGCACCCAATCTGGGATGGAAGAATTTACCCTTAAAAGACCTCCTCCAGAAAGAATTATCCTGTCCGGTTCAAGTGGTCAACGATGTGGATGCCGGGATTTACGGGGAATACTTCCGCGGCGCCGCCAAAGATGCCCGCTGCGTAGTCGGTATTTTTCCCGGTACCGGAATCGGTGGAGGGTGCATTTATAAAGGCGAGATAGTGAGAGGTCGTGTCAGTTCCTGCATGGAAATAGGCCATATGCAAATGATCGTGGACGGACCGTTGTGCGGTTGCGGCAGACGCGGTTGTCTGGAAGCGCTGGCAAGCAGGCTTGCGATTTCGTCAGCAGCAGCCGCAGCAGTGTTCAGAGGTGAAGCACCTGCACTGTCGAAAATTGCTGGTACTGATCTATCCAACATACGAAGTGGTGCACTTGCCAAATCAATTGAATCCGGTGACAAAACTATTGAAAGCATTGTACGAAATGCTGCCCAATGGATAGGTAGAGCCGCCGGAGCAGTAGTTAATTTGCTGTCACCGGATCTTATCGTACTTGGAGGCGGAATGGTGGAATCTATGCCCAACCTTTTTAGGGAAGAAGTGGAGCAGATTGCGAAAAAATCGGTCATGCCCAGTTACGAAAAGAGCTTTTCGGTTGTAACAGCCAAGCTGGGAGATGATGCCACAGCTCTGGGAGCGGCAGCATGGGCTCAGCACGTCTATGGTAACTTCGGGAAAAAACAATGAAAAAGAGGCATGATAGAGAAAACGGGCTGCACAAGCGGGTCGTGGCTGTTATAGATATCGGCAGCACCGCTTTGCGAATGACAATAGCCCAGATCAATGGTCCTGAAAAAATCACCATCCTTGAAACGCTCCAGCAGGGAATTTCTCTGGGCCGAGACACCTTCACCATGGGATACCTGCACAGATCGAGCATCGAGGAGTGTGTAAAGGCACTGAAGAGTTTCAAACAGACACTGGATGAATACGGCATCAGCAATCCGGAGCAAATCAGAATTGTAGCCACAACGGCAGTGAGAGAAGCACTGAATCGAGATATGTTCCTGGATCGTATTCTGATTGCCAACAACATGAAAGTGGAAGTAATTGACGATGCAGATTTATCAAGAATCAACTATTTGAGCGTAAGATCCTGTCTCGACGGTAAAAAAATCCAGCGTACCCCAGGTGTAATGGTGGCCGAAATAAGTGGCGGCAGCACGGAAATCCTCTTTTTGCAGGACATGGATGTAATCTTCTCCCGTACCTACAGACTGGGAGCTTTACGCCTGCGTGAAGCTCTTGAGCTCTTCAGGACAGCAATGCCACGAAAACGGGAGATCATGACCAGTGATATTATCAGAACCGTTCAACAGATCTCAGATGGGATACCAAAGGATCTACCGGTTTCTCTTTTAATCCAGGGGAACGATGCCCGACTTGCTGCTCTTAGACTGATCCCCGAATGGAATCTCAGCGATCCGGTAAAAATTCAGCTTTCGGCTCTCTCCCGATTTACAGAATCGATTCTTTCCCTCAATGCCGATGAACTCGTTCATACATATCATATCTC
>JAEZKC010000112.1 GCA_023436205.1 Fibrobacterota bacterium | reverse complement strand
CGTTCATACATATCATATCTCGTATGCCGATGCGGAAACACTGGGACCATCACTTCTTTTCTATACCGAACTGGCAAAAAAACTGAATCTGAAATCGATACTGGTAACCGATATTTCTGTCCGCCATGGCCTTCTGGTTGAAATGTCCCTTGACGGGAAATGGAGTGAGGATTTTACAAGGCAAGTTATACGGTCGGCAAACGGAGTGGGACGCAAATATAATTTCAACAGTGTCCACTGTAACCACGTCGCCTATCTGGCAAGTCTGCTGTTTAAGGAACTGCAGAATGAACACCGCCTTGAACCATGGTTTGAGGTGCTGCTCAGAGTGGCGGCACTGCTCCATGACATCGGACTTTACATCAGTACAAGAAATCATCACAAACATTCCATGTATCTTATCGAAAACAGCGAGCTTTTCGGCCTCAGCCGGCGAGACATCCTCATTGCAGCGCTCACAGCACGCTATCACAGGCGTTCCCCGCCAAAAGTAACGCATGAAATCTACTCATCGCTTGACAGAAACACTCGACTGATCGTCTCGAAACTGGCAGCGATTCTAAGAATTGCAGACGCACTCGACAGATCAGATAAGAGGCGAATCCGTACATTCACCTGTTCCCGGGATAAGGATGTGCTTATAATAAATGTACCAGAAGCGGACGATTTTACTCTCGAGCAGATGGGTATACAAAGCAAGGAAAACATGTTTGAGGAAATTTACGGAATGAGCGTAGTAATTCAGAACAGCCTAACCGCTCCGGAGAACGCATGAAGAAGAAATCTGGATTTCCGTTTACAAATCGCGAACTGAGCTGGCTTACCTTCAATCAGAGAATTCTCGAGCTTGCCAGAGACAAGGAATTGCCCCTGTTGGAAAGAGTAAAATTTCTCTCGATTGTGGGGTCTAATCTTGATGAATTTTTCATGGTCAGAGTCGGTGGTCTGCAGATCCTTGCAGCTGAAAATGTAAATAAACCAGACCCGTCCGGAATGACTCCTCTTCAGCAGCTGGAGGCAATAAGTGTAAGAGTTCACGAAATGATTGCTATACAATACAGCACCTACGAAGAGGTACAGGAACTCTTAAGAGAGTCGGGGATAGTTCATCTTAAATATGATGAACTGAATCAAACCCAGCTGCGACACCTCACTACTCTTTTTGAGAATGAGATTTTTCCACCACTCTCCCCTATTGCGGTAACTCCCCCGATCTCATTTCCACTCCTTGCCAATCGTGGGTTAAACATGGCGGTGCGTCTGAAGGGTGATGTAAAAGAACCTGAAAAACCGCGCTTCGCCATTATACCGCTGGGGAAAAACTTCAATCGTTTGATTTCCCTGCCCTCAGATGATGGTTTTCAATTTGTACTTATGGAGGAAGCCATTATCAGGTATTCCGAGCGTTTTTTTCCGGGGGAGCAGGTTATTGAATGCGTACCGTTCAGGATAACCAGAAATGCTGATCTTGGCATAAGGGAAGATTTGGCTTTTGATCTTATGTCCGAAATGGAAGCTATTCTTGATGCACGAAAAAGAAGTGACTGTGTAAGACTTGAAATTTCGGCGCATGCAACTAAAATTCTGGTCAGTTTTCTCCAGAAAACACTCAAAGTATCCGAGCGCGATCTCTACATGATCGCCGGACCTCTAGAGCTTTCATCTCTCATGAAGTTGACTGAATTGCAAGGTTTTCAGGATCTTAAAATTCAAACTTGGCCTCCCAGACCCTCACCGCTCATTGAGCAGCAGACAAGCATTCTCGATCAAATTGATAAAGGCAAAAACATCCTGCTGCTTCACCCATATCAGAGTTTTGAGCCCGTTGTACGTTTCATCGAAGAAGCCGCAGATGACCCCGATGTTATCACTATAAAGCAGATCCTTTACCGCACCAGCAGAAAGAGCCCTATCGTTTCCGCACTTATCAGAGCGGCAGAGAAAGGTAAATATGTCACTGCAATCGTAGAGCTGAAAGCACGTTTTGACGAAGAACGAAATATTGAATGGGCCAGAGAACTTGAGGATGCCGGAGTACAGGTTATCTACGGTGTAAAGGGACTCAAAACCCACGCAAAGGTTTGTCTCGTGATCAAACGCAACAGTCGCGGGGTGGTGAGGCTTATGCATTTTGGCACCGGAAACTACAACGAAATCACCGCACAACTTTACAGTGATGTGTCATACTTTACAGCCGATGAAGATTTGGGCGCTGACATTTCAGCTTTTTTCAATGCGATCACCGGCTATTCCCAACCTCAAAACTACCGCAAAATCGAAGCATCACCGATAAGCTTGCGGGAAAAGCTTCTTGAGCTGATTGAAAACGAAATCGAAAGTAAACGTCAGGGCCAAAAAGCATTTATCAGGCTCAAATTGAACGCAATTGCTGACCCGGAACTGGTTTCCGCTCTCTACAGAGCGGCTCAAGCAGGTGTGAATGTGGAACTCAATGTTCGAAGTATCTGCTGCCTTCAGCCTGGAATCAGCGGAACAAGCGAAAAAATATCAGTGGTGAGCATTGTTGACAGATTTCTAGAGCACAGCCGTATTCTGCATTTTCACCACGGCGGGGAAGACAAAGTTTTCATCTCCACTGCCGACTGGATGCCACGAAATCTGGATAAGCGAGTGGAACTCCTGGTGCCGATCGAAGATGCACCTTCCAAGGAAAAGCTGATTGAGATAGTGAGTACCTGTCTGAGAGACAACAGCAACGCCTGGAAACTCAACGCAAACGGAACCTATGAAAGAATAAAAGCGGGAAAAAGGAAAACCGTGCGATGTCAGGAGGTGTTCTACAAGCAGGCTGCCAATCTCAATGAAAAAGCGAAGCGTTATCGCAGAACCATCTTTGAACCCTACAAGCCACAATCCTGAAAAAGAGGTATATTTTGGATCTTTATATATTGAGACATGGCCAGGCCGTCAACATAGGCGAAAGCGAAGTGCACAACGACAGTACCCGTTTCCTTACCGAAAAAGGCAAGCACCGTACTGAACAGATCTGCAAAATGCTCGCTAATTTTGGATGTAAACCTGATATCATTCTTTCCAGCCCCCTTGTACGAGCAGTTGAAACTGCAGAAATAGCAGCTGAGGAGCTTGCACCGGGAACTCCGATTTCAAAAGTGAACTACCTTAAACCCTCCTCCAGACTTGAAAATGCCCTGAGCCGTCTAGCTGAAATCCAAGTATCTTCCGTATTGCTTGTAGGCCATATTCCTTCACTTGCCAAACTTGCGGCACAGCTCTGTAATGCAGGCCCCGGATTCAATCTGCACCTGCGCAAGTCTGGTGTCTGCTGGATCTCCTTTCCTAAAAATATTGACAAAGGTAAGGGCAGCCTTGAGTTCCTTATATCACCTGGATTTCTCAAAGCTGTACAATAATCGCAGCTCTGTTTACGAAATTTTTCCCCAAGGTGGTTTCCTGCAGGGGCGCATGATGTACTTTCTCTGTTTTACACTTTCAGAGGAGATCTGCCGCACAAGATGGCTCAAATTGTAGAGAAAAAAGGCTTTTACTTCAAAGCCATTGACGGACTCAGACTTCTTGCTTCCATTAACATTGTACTTTTTCACCTAGAAGGCATTGGCGGCTTCTACAACATGGGGGGAAACCCGCCATGGTTTTTCAGAATTCTTAAAGGTCCAGCTTTCCATGCCAGCATCTTTTTCATACTTGGCGGTTTTATTTTCGCCTTGAAATTCGCTCCGAAAATTGCACAGTTCAAAACCGGCTCATTCATTAAAAAACGGCTGCAAGAACTCTACCCCCTCCATCTCATCACCACGTTATTGATGGCTGCTCTCTTTATTCTTCACAGAGCAGGGTCCGGCAATCTGGAACTACCAAAGCTTTTCTACTCCATTTTCATGCACCTCTCTTTTCTCTGGTCGTTCATTCCCTTTGGAAGCCTTAACCTCAATACCCCATCATGGGCGCTATCTGCTTTTTTCCTCTGTTATCTTCTGTTAGGGCCAGTTCTAAAATGGTCTCTCACTCTTAATTCAAGAAGAGTGATTTCACTGTATATGGCAGCGTTCTTTTTACCACTTGTTCTCTGGGGTGCACTCTATGGAGCTCTGGGAACTCCAGATAATCTCTATAATTTTTTCCATATCTTTGCCCCTGTTCGGTTTTGTGAGTTTGTGCTGGGAGTTCTGCTGGCTCGTTTTTTTGTCCTGGGCCGGGAACGGCCGCAATTTCGCTTCATGTCATTCAGAAGCGATATCGCACTGGTGATCCTTCTTATCCTCATTTTTAAGAACTTGCATTTCCAAAGCAAGGAGCACCCTGTACTCACCTGGTTTTCCTACCATGTATTCATGGTTCCCCTCTACCTGACAGCGCTTTACACCCTGGCTTTAGAAAAGGGTTTGTTCGTTCGTATTCTGTCATTTCCAGTTTTTAGAATGGCTGGACGCACTTCATTTTACCCCTATCTTATTCATATCCCGCTGATCTCGATTATCACGATGATCTGTGAGAAAGGATTTGGTTACCGCAAATTCCTTCATAACCCCTGGAACATTCTGGTATTCATGATCATCCTCTATGGAGGTAGCTACCTGTATGTCTACAGCTTCCGCAACAAACGTCGGGCCGCGAAAGCGGCAAAACAGCAAACTGTGGGGACACCGGTACCGGCAATCAAGCAGGAAACAATAAGCAGCTAACGGTAGCAGCAAAGCACTCATCAAGATTAAAGGTCCCAACAATGAAATAAGGACCAACCTCGATTCATCGTTGGGCAAAAGAGCATAAGCGTGAGAGTATTGCCCCCCGCAGTAGCAGGCTAAGAGTGTCCTTCAAACCTGTAGGATCGAAAACCATCACTTTTTTTCTGCTTGAGCAAAAGTTCAGAGAGCTTTCCATCCACTTTGCTTTTCTCAGTCGTAAAAATCCACATTATTAGACCAGTCTGGGCAATTTTCTGATCCAGAATGATTCTGGAAAACACCTCTTGAGAAAACAGATCAAGTGCATCAAAGTTGTTCACCACAACTGCCATCGGCATTCTTAGGTTAAGAAACTCATCCTTTATACTTGAGATCAGCTTGTTCTCACCATTTTGCGACACAAACGAACTGGCACACTTTGCAATACTTTGGCGAATTTTCTCGCTTCGGGAGAGAACAGACCTGCGTAAGTACTTCCACGTTAAAAACAAGCCAAGAAAAATTCCGCCGGTTGTACACCAGAAAACGAAATTAGTAAGGAGCATACCTATCGAGCCAATTCCGAAACCCCATAGGCTAACTGCTCCTGCAAATAGTAGAGAAAACAGAAAAAGTAAAGAAATACCCATTTTTGTCTTTAGCAACCCGGGCTTTACAAGTCCAGCCTTTTCTGCACTCGTCAGAACAGAACCCGAGCCTAGCTTTTCAAGTAATTCCAAATGAGATTTGGTTTGGGAACCGTTAAAAGAAAGAATATTCCAGTCCAGAACAGATCTTTTCAGTACTTCTTTCACTGTTAAGTTAACCTGTTCAGGGCAATTTTCAATGAGAAAAATTTCCTGCTGCAGATCGAAGGCATTGCCTTTTTTCTGAAATGCCAAAACCTTTGAAGCCAGTTCACCTGCGAATGTCACAAACGACCCGTTTCGTTCAAGCCGAAGATCACCGATTTTAGATGCAGAACAGGATGCAGTAGTATCAGTAAACAATTGGCGCATATTTCACCTCTTGAGTGTTATGGATTCGAGTTATAAATGTAGAGTCAAAAAGAAGAAAGTACCAGGTCTACACTCGAAGAGGGAATCCCAGAGGCGAACTGACAAGGAAATCAGAATCACAAATAGAGGATTTCAGAATAGCTGTAACGGAAAAAGATAACTTGGGAAATGAATGAAAGTGGCAGAAATCGGAACTCTTACGACACTGAAAAGAACGGACTTCACTTCTCGCTGCAAGGAAAAATGAAGCTTCTGAAACCTGTTTAGATATTATGAGCGGAGCTTTACCGGGGTTGAAATCCGTTTCACTTGAAACATTACGGACAGCTTGACTGGTCAAGATAAAACCAACACAGAAAATACTTATTACCAGAACTGATATTAAAAGCAAACTCTTTTTCATCAATACCCACTACAGAATGGATTGCGCAGCACTGAATATAGATTACGGCTATTAGTTAGCGTTATTCTGCATCTAAACTGAACACAACACCACCACACAATGAAATTTCACTGTTTTTGTACAGTGGTATTCCGAACCCCAGAATCGTGAACAGATAGAATTAGTGGCTTCCGGTCCGTTTTTATGGTAATTTATAGGTGAACCTCGGGGCCTTGTGTAGTGAAAACCCGAAACGGACCTTAAGTTGGCACAAATGGACATATTCAGCTATACTGACTACCGCAAATTTTTAAACGACTACTATCTGGATAACAAGTCCCGTAATCGCCATTTTACAGTCAGATACATTGCGGAACAGGTCGGTTTCAAATCTGCCAGTTTCTTCAGCCAACTTGTGAACGGCCGCAGCAATATATCGCTTGAGCTGGCCCGCAAATTCAGCTCTTTTATGAATCTTAATAAAAATCAGAGTGACTATTTTGAAACACTGATTCTTTATAATCAATCTAAAACCCATGATGAAAAAAAGAGCCACTTCGAAAAACTGACTACCTTCAAACAGTCACGCATCAAACAAATAGATTCCAAGTATTTTGAATTCTACGACAAATGGTATTATAGTGCCATCAGAGAACTGCTTTACCTTTTTCCTTTCAATGGCGAGGATTATAAGGAACTGGCCAGGTTACTCGAACCATCCATCAGCCCTCAACAGGCGCGTCGGGCCATTTCACGACTTGAAAGCTGGGGGCTAATCTGTAAAGATCAGAAAGGCTGTTATGTGCGCTCTGATAAAAAAAGTATCTCCACCGGCCTTGATGCCCAATCTTTTTATATAAACAACTACCAGCAGGCTGTTCTCAATCTTGCTCAACAGGCCATAGATAATTTTCCCAAAGAATCGAGACAGTTCTCAACTCTGACCCTGAGTCTCTCACCTGCCGGCTATAGAAAATTCTTACTGGAACTGCAGGATTTCCGTCACCGACTGCTTGCCATCGGAGAGGAAGATTGCACTGAAGATCGTGTTTATCAGCTCAACATGCAACTGTTCCCTATCACAAAACAGGTAAAGAAAGAATCATGAAAACTATTTTCCTGATTGTGATCCTTCTACTTGCCCTGCTATCAGCATGCAATGAAAATGTTGCACGGGGCCCCGGCTCTGAAACAGTTGCAGTGGCAGGTCAGGCGTTCTATCAAGATGGAAGCAAAGCTGCTGGTTGTGATGTCGTTCTACGAAGAAGCGACTATCTTGCGTCCTTACCCGGTCAAAAAAGTGCAGATCTAAAGATCCAGACCACTACCGACAACTCAGGCCAGTTCCGAATCGATTCCATTAAAGCAGGCGATTACGTGATTGAAATTAACAACAATTCTTCAAAAGCAGCACGACTCACTTGTCTTGTCAATACAGAAAATGACCTGATCCTTCCTGCTGATACTCTGAAGCCCACATCCTCAATAAGCGGCCTGTGCATCCTTCCAGAAGGATTCAATGGTAAACTCTACATCCAGATTTACGGGCTTGAACGTCTCTTTGAGATCAACCCGGAAAATGATGGCTACACAGTTTCCGGAATACCCGCAGGTGTTTACGACCTGAGAATCGCCGCAATTGCCTTGGATTCCCTCTTCTCTCGCTTATCGGAAATAAAGGTCCTCTCCGATGCTCCAGCTAACGCCGGAATAATGGACATGCGGTCACAGAACTCTTATACCTATTCCTCCATAATAAACCTGAACACTACCAGTACTGGAGCTGACATTACAGAAGATGTCATCAATTTCCCGGTTCTCGTGCGTCTGAACGAATCCAACTTCGATTTCTCCAAGGCCAATGCCGATGGAGGTGATATACGATTTTTCCAGAACAATAAGCCTCTCCCTTACGAAATAGAAAGATGGGATTTTTCCGCAAAAAACGCCGCAATTTGGGTAAAACTGGATACCATCTACGGAAACAGCAGCAATCAGTCTGTAGTAATTGCATGGGGGAACAGCAGCTTAAAAACTGCATCAAAAGGATCACTGGTATTCGACTCTGCGTTCTCCTTTGAGGCTGTATGGCATCTCTCCGGAAATGATCCAATTTTAATTCCAGAATCAAGTCCTAACAACTTTGAAACCAAAGCAGAAAACACTCGAGATACATTCCAGGTAGAAGGAATAATTGCAGAAGCTAAATATTTCAATGGAGAGACCACCTATCTCTCAGTTCCGGAATCATCAGATGGCATTCTGGATTTCTCTGAGACCGACTCCTTTTCAGTGAGCGCCTGGGTCTATTTTGATTCCATTGATGGTGAATATCACCACATTCTTTCCAAGGGAAATCATCAATACGGACTGCACCTGGACAGTAGCGGGTACTTTGAATTCTTTTACTTTGAAGACGGTACGGGCTGGAAAAAGGTTAGAGCTCAGGCTGTGGAAAAAGAATGGACTCTGGTTTCAGGGGTCAAACGAGGTCCCGCATTACAACTCTTCATCAATGGAGTTCTCGCGAGTGAAGAGGTCCTGACAGTACCCGATCCTTATCGTCTGGACACTGGCCACGATTTCTTTATTGGCAGACAAGCAGATATTGCCTATAGCTTCTGGAAAGGCAGAATCGACGAAGTTCGGGTCTCAAGTATTCCGAGAAGTTCCTCATGGATCAAGCTTGAGTACATGAGTCAGAAATTCCAAAATACTCTGACGGAATTCTAGCAGCGCCCCCACCCGATTCCCTGCACAGAATCTGTATCTGCATCGGTTCTTTTCTCCTTTCAGCTGTTAACGTCAATGAATTTTGGATAACCCAGTTACTTTTTGGTTATTGATTTGGCTAAGGGCTTTGTCGATTCCGATACCGGTGACGCCCCGGCCTATTTATATTATAAAAAATCACACCTCAAACTGAAACCGGGAGCTCAGCTGTGAAAGACACTGATGACAGCATTCTTCTCTCTATGGATGCCCAGAACAGGCTTCTTCTGCGTCATCTCCCCTACCTGGTACAGGACCTCCGCGAAATTGGATCCAGCGTCAATGAAATCATAGGGATTCTGCGGAGAAACAATATTACCTCTTCAGATATGTCCGCAATAGATCTTGGCTGTGGCAAGGGGGCTATTTCGATAGCTCTGGCAAAGGAGTTCAAATGTAAGGTGAGAGGGATAGATGCCCTCGATGCATTTGTAAAAGAGGCCATTACTTACGCTGAGGAGGAGGGAGTTACGGAGCTTTGTGTTTTCCAAACTGCTGACATTCGCACTATTACCGATGTATCCCTCTATGATCTTGTTATTTACGGAGCTGTCGGTCCGATCTTCGGGTCAACAGAAGAAACCATCTCAAAAGTGAGCGGATTTGTGCGACCGGGAGGTTTTTTAGTCATAGATGATTCCTTCTGCCCCGATGCTCTGTCTCAAAAGGTTTACCAGACAGAAAATGAACTCGTGCAGGCTTATGAAAAGAGCGGACTTTCCGTAATTGAAGAGGCTCGAACTTCTCCAGAGATGGTACGTGAAACCAATCGATTCAATAGTGAAAGGATTCATTTCAGGGCTGAACAGCTGAAAAAAATCTATCCTAAAGAGGCACATGTTTTTGACGAATTCATCAAAAGCCAGGAAAAAGCCTGCTCTGAACTGGAGGATCAGCTTATTTCAGCAGTTTGGCTTCTGCAAAAAAGACATACCGAAAGATATGTGTGAAAGGTGACAGTATGTTGGAACAACTAAGAACCAGGCGCAGCATTCGTGCCTACACTGGACAGAAACTTGAACCTGAGGTGGTGCAGGCATTCAGGGAAGTGCTTTTGCGCTCCCCCTCTTCAAGGGGGATAAATCCCTGGGAATTCATATTCGTGGAAAACAGGAACACACTGGAAGCGCTTGCCAAAAGCAAAATGCACGGTTCTTCTTTTCTTGACAAAGCAGCACTGGGAGTAGTTATCTGTGCAGATACAATCCAGAGCGATGTCTGGGTTGAAGACTGCTCTATAGCAGCCATTCTCCTGCAACTGGAAGTTCACGATAGAGGTTTGGGGAGCTGCTGGATACAGATAAGAAACCGGATGCATGATAATGAAACCACTTCAGAAGAGTACATTCGTAAATTACTATGCATACCGCAAAACATGGGAATTCATTCGATTATCTCCATCGGTTTCCCAGCGGAAAAACTGGCGCCGATTCCCTTTGAAGATCTTGATCAGAGTAAGATCCACCAGAACGGTTGGTGACCATGGATCAGCGCCCGCCAGTACCCATTCCTGAAAACGACGAAGATCTTCTTGCCGATTGTGACGTAACCACCTTCCGCTCCGGAGGAAAAGGGGGGCAGCATGTCAATAAAACAGAATCTGGCGTGAGGCTCTTTCACCGCCCCACCGGAATGGTCGTACTGAGTCGCAAGGAGCGCAGCCAGTATCTTAACCGTAAAGACTGCCTGAAAAGACTACGCCTCAAGCTCCAGAAACTTAACGAACGTGAGCCGGAGCGAATACCCACCAGAATTCCCAATTCAGCAGTAAAGAAAAGACTTCAAAGTAAAACTGCTCAGGGTGAAAAGAAAAAAACTCGAAAAAAACCGCTGTTTGAGGATTAGCTCAAATGAGTTCCGTTTTTTTCAAGCCCACACCCGACCAGATTCGTGCAGCCGTAAACAAAACGGTACCGGACATTATTGCCCCCAACCTGAAGATACTCTTCTGCGGGATCAATCCCGGTCTCTACACTGCAGCCGTCGGTCATCATTTCGCCAGGCCGGGAAACCGATTTTGGCCATCACTCTTTAAAGCGGGATTGACCCCTCGGCTCTTCTCACCTTTTGAAGAGGAAAAACTCCTGCCATTAGGGTTTGGCATCACCAATCTTGTGAAACGCGCCACTGCCGCCGCTTCAGAAATCCAAAAAGATGAGTTTAAGGTAGGGGCTATAGAACTTGAGAAAAAAGCAGCACGTTACAAACCTAAAGTTGTGGCCATTCTGGGAGTAGAAGCATACAGGGCAGCATTCAACCGCTCAAAGGCAAACGTGGGAAAACAGGATGAATTGCTGGCCAATGCCAAACTGTGGATACTGCCCAATCCCAGCGGACTTAATGCCCATTACCAGATAGATGCTCTTGCAAAACGATTTAAAGATGTCAATGATTATGCACAAGGATAAGCCATGGAATTGAAAACGATGATCATCCAGTTTCCAAACTGGATGAAGGAGTTGCTGGAGAATAACTCTTTAACGTTCCCCGCCATCGAAGATAGAATGCGGTTTGTACTAAAACTGGCAAAACTCAATATTGAAAATAAAACTGGCGGACCGTTTGCAGCTGCCATTTTTGATCACTCGAATGGAAAGCTAATTGCCCCCGGGGTTAACCTGGTCACCTCATCAGGCTTTTCCACTGCCCATGCGGAAATAATGGCTGTTATGCAGGCTCAGGTGCAGCTGAAAAACTATGATCTGGGGGCAAACGGTTTACCGGTTTGTGAGCTCGTGAGCTCTACTGCTCCCTGTGCAATGTGCCTGGGTGCAATACCCTGGTCGGGAGTGCGCTCACTTGTCTGTGGAGCACGTGATGAAGACGCCCGAGCCGTTGGTTTTGACGAAGGTGCCAAACCGGCGAACTGGAATATGGAACTGGAAAAACGGGGAATCAAGGTCATTGTTGACATCTGCAGAGAAGATGCGATCAGCGTTCTTAGAGAGTATATCAAACTCGGAGGGGTCATCTATAACGGGAGAATGGGATAATTTGATAGCTGACAAATTGTTCGAAAATCAAAGTGGTGCAATGTTTAATGACTAGTTTTATTTACCGCCTCCCTCCCCCGACTCAGCCATTATCCCTTCACATTTCTTTATTTCTGTATGAGAAACGCCGCCGCCCAGATACACCCCCCCATCAACACAGCTTCTATCAAGCATAATACCCTTTTCAAAGTAAACGTGGGCAATGGCGGTTTCTATCCTCAGCCATGAATTGTACTGAAGAATGGGAGCAAGCCGCTCGTTATTTTCAAACACATTATAGATTTCTGAGGAACAGACAAGCTCGATCAGCTTTTCGCGGCTGAGGCCATCGAGCTCAGAAGCGGCAATCTGCAAAAGCGTGTCACTGTAGTCTGGCCTGACCTTTCGGCTGAACCGGAATTTCAGCTCAGGATTCTCAAAAACATAATTAAATATCTTCTGTTGTGACTCGTGAAGCTCACGATCAATTCCCAGTTCATCAGCAATCAAATGCTGAAACTCAATCGACACCATACAAACTGGTGTAAACTGACTGTCCGAAGGACCTGCCACTTTGACAAGAAGATAGGAAGGGGCCGATGAGGTATTCGCAAGCGCAAGCATCACTAGCTCATGAGACGTCAAGGCAGGATTGCTCCTGTCGAAAAAGGGAACCGAACAGGAAAGTAGAAGAAACAATAAAACCAAAGATTTTTTTAGATTCATTTTTTCTTCAGTGGTTCAAACAGATACTCAAGCCCGTTCACTTTTATCTCGTAAACACTCCTGAGCATATCTCCCAACTGCCCCTTTGGGAAACCCTTCTGAGAAAACCAGACTACATACGGCTCGGGTAAATCGATAAGCAAAACTCCCTTGTATTTGCCGAAAGGCATGGCGGTGCGAGCCAACTTAAGAAGATATTGAGCATCTGACAAAGGTGTATCTGGAGCATTGGTGGACATAATAAGCTTTTCTCGACTATGAGGTTTTTTTTCGGGTTTAATTGTACCAGCATTGAAGAAGAGTGTCAATGGATACAAACCGAGCTAAAAAGCTTTAAACAAACTAGCCCCTTTAGTTCCAGCCAGTATAAGAGCTACTCCCGCCACCACCGGAATAACCACATACCCGGTAAAATGGATGACATTGCCCATCTTCTCTCCCCATCTCTGTTTCATAGGTTCAAGCTTTTTAAACAGAGTGGGCTTCACCACCCTCATCACCGCCGTAAAAATTCCGTAAGCAATGGCCAGAGCCCCTATTATTATAGTAGTACTGTTGATAATACACCTCCTGTATGGAATTTTAATATACTTTTCGGCAAAGGTATTACTTGACGATTTGACAGTAATCACTTACAATAAAGTAAAAAACGACACATAACATTATGTTGTCCTCAGGAGTTATATGCACAGACTGTTGATAATTGAAGACAGCGAGTATATGCAGTTCATGTATAAAAGGCTGTTTCGTGATGAACCGGATATTGAACTCACCGTTGTCGACACCGCCGAAGAAGGACTGACGATACTACAGGATTTCAACCCGGAACTGATTATAGTTGATCTGCTGCTGCCCGGGATGAATGGAATTGATTTTACCAGAAAAGTACGGCAGCACTCTTCCACCTGCATGATAATAGTGGCTACCGGAAACAGCCAGGAAAGCGTACTGGAAGAGGCACTGAAAGCCGGTGCATGTAAAGTGGTTTCCAAAGATATCGGCAAAGCATTCGTTCAAAAAGCACGTGAACTGATGAACCTTGCAGAACCTGCTAACAAGGGTTAGATGCACTAGAAAACTCTTTTTCGCTTAGCCTGAGCAGTTTTCGGTCGAAGGTTGAGCTCCGAATCCTCCAGGCAATTTTCTTCTTAGGCGAAGACGCCTTTTAGGCCACAGGCACCAGATCCCGCAATCTGGCATTATCGAAAATAGGCATCAGAGTTTATGGATCACGAATGTCTGACAAGGATCCCGCGAAGAAAACTGTATACTCTGATCTTCACTCTTGCCAATTGGCCGCCCGACTAACCGCAGTACCCGTATCTCCCTACACATCACCTAGTTTATAATTTTAAACGTATGCTGTCCTACTCGAACCAAAAACAGACCATTTACTTTTGCGCCAGTGAAATCAACGAGCATCTCTCCTGCGTCTCTATTGACCGAAAATGGTCTGAACTGTTTTCCATTCAATAGAAATACCCGCACTGATGCCGTCTGATCAACACCACTGACCTTTAACTTTCTGCCCTGAACGGACCAGCAGGCATCCGCTCTTTTTGGGGCGACTGACTGCAAAACCACAGTTGTTCCCGAAAGGGATTCAAATGCTCCAATATCCAATATTCCCTGAGCAGTACGTTCGTTTACAAAACCTGCACTTCTGGAGGGCTCGCCTGAAATAAGCGTGAGCGGATCGGGAAATGGATATTCTGCAAACGTGGAACTGCTTCCACCTGCATTAATCAAGGGACTGCCCTCCGCGGGACGAAAATCAGCACCCTCCTCATCTGCAAACCGGGGATCTGTTCCGCTTCCATTCTGCGTCCAGCCCTGAGGCACATTGAGCGCCCCCACTTTAACCCAGTTGCAGGATCCGGCAATCGTAATACTGCCTTGAGTCCATTGTGCCTCGACAGTGCGCATGACATTCACCACTCCGGTCGGATTATACAGCACATTATTATGCATCTCAACACTCTCGAGGCTGTCAAACATCCGAAACACCGCCCCGGTTCCGCTGATTATGGTATTGTTTACAAAACGATACCTTCCATGTGACTCCCCGGTGGCATCACCACCGATTCTGGCCACTGAAAAATTCCGATCGTTACCCGCAGCTGTACTTACCTTTCGCAGTACGTTCCCCACAACATCAGAGTCCTCCCGCTTGAGCCTGGGATACCATTCGTCATCGACACCATCCGGATCTGGCCCGATTAGTTCCAGCTCATGGTAATACGCCCCTTCGATCCAGTTGAAATATATCTCGTTGCGCTCTGCTCTTGATTTTATATTGTTGCCACCGTTGGCATCATGAATGTAACAGTATTGCACTCTCACAACGCTGCCGGGGCGATTCACCTGATCTGTTGACAAGTACAACTGATGATTACGGTCACCGCTTCCGCAGCGATACACCTCACAGGACTCAATCAGTAAAGAACCTGATCCTCTGTCCGCACCCAGGATTCCCTGAGCGGGACAATCATGAACCACTACATCACGGATAGTCAGATCATGCGCTTGATGATAAATTCCCCGTGATGACCCGCCGGTGACTTCAAATCCTTCAAACACGTAGTGATCTGCCCCGTGTGTATACGGTTCTGGCGAGATGAAAGCCACAGTGTTCACTCCACCTGATATGATGGGCCGCTTTCCTGCAACCGAAACACCTTTGAGCACTATCTTCTGCTCTGATAATCCAGCCCTGGTGAAGCTCACCCCGCCGGCATAGGTAGCATTACCGTCCACCAGCACGCTGTCTCCCGGAAAAAGCAGATTGGCCACCGACTGAAGCGTCTTGTATGCCCTCTGCGGCCCCACCAGATACGTCTCTGAAAAAAGAAGACTGCTAAGGAGAAAAATCACACCCATAGACATTCTAAAAACGGATCTCATAAAGACCTCCGATAGTGTCGTGTATTTTTAGAATACAATCAGGAAAGGTGAGTTGGCAATGGAAAGCATTTTTTAGAAAAAGAGCATTCTGGTCAACGGCGAAGACGCTTTACTGGTCACCGGTGCCATCTCCCGCAAGGTGGTCTCAACTAAAATAGACTCGTTCACAAATTGAGGAGAAAACCCCATAAAATTCAAGGGCGCCCATAAATGACGCCCTGAAAAGGAAAACCCCGGTAAACGTCGGTGAACCGGGGTATAAAAAGGTGATATTTTCCTGTAATCTTGGCCTCTGGCTCTATCCCCTAGCCTCAGCTCTCTCGTTTTTATCCTCAGGCCTCTGGCTTCTGGCCTCTGATTTCTGACCTCTGGCCTCCGGCCTCTGACTCCCCTCTTCCCTTTCCATCCTGAAAGCCATCGGCTTGGAAGCCTCTCCGAAGTAAATACTTCTATGCGGAAACGGGATCTCGATTCCAAGCTCGTCAAAACGTTTCTTAATACGACGGTTCATTTCCCGGCCCACCATCCACTGCTTTATCGGAAGAGTCTTGATCCTGGCCTTGACTATCACCGCAGAATCGGCAAACTTGTCAACTCCCAGAACCTCCAGTGGCTCAAGGATAGCATCTTTATACTCGGGTTCTGTCATTATCTGATCCCCGATCTCCTTGAGAACCGCAGATACATTATCGGTGTCTTCTTTATAGGCCACCCTCACATCAAATACATAATAGGAAAACTCGTGAGTCATGTTGGAAAGAGTATTTATAGTTCCATTAGGAAATACATGAATTGTTCCATCCTGGCTGCGAAGCACCGTTGTACGCAGATTCACCTGCTCCACTAGACCACCGGTACCGTTTATTATTGCCACATCCCCCACCCGGACCCGATTCTCAACTATCATGAACAGTCCGCTGATCACATCCCTTACTAAACTTTGTGCACCAAATCCAACTGCAAGACCCACAATTCCCACACCGGCCAGCAACGCTTTGATATTAATCCCAAGTTCGTCAAGGACCATCAGAAAAGCAATAGAAAGTATCGTGCTCACGGCAATTTTCTTGAGCACTTTCCTCAGCGTGGCTACCCTCTTCTCAACCTCCATGTCATGACCGGTTCTGCTTTCAAGCATCCTCCGGGCTGCACGTTTCTGGAACTGGTTGATGATGAAAGAGGCAAGCTGATACAGGACAAAACCCATAACGACTATAATTGCAACATTTATAACCACCTTGAGAGCGGGGTACCAGGTCCTTAACAGGTTAAAAAGTCCAATTCCCCAGAATTCAAAAAACAGAGGCAGAGCTGAAAGACAGAACACGCCATAACCCAACCGCTCAACAACTGAGATGTTCTTTTGAATCTGGTCATGAAACTCCGGAAAAGTTCTCATCAGTGCAGCATTTCCGGAACCGGCCCGCTTTACAACCAAACGCCACATAGCCATTATGAAAAGCAGCACCAGCAATAGAATAGCTGACTGCAATGTCGCGGCAACAAAATAGCGGAATGTTCCCCTGAAGCCCAAAAGACTTATCAGGGACATAAAGCCTAGATACAGGATTATCAGCAGATATAACCTGGACAAAAGAAAACGCCCGGCCCGCTTTAGAGAATTCTTCCAGGGAGAATCATTTTCAACCGGGCGAAACAGATTTGAAACATCAAGCGCATTACGTTTCTGAAAAGCCACGATGGCAAGCATCGCCGCAATTCCGATTTTTGCAACCGCTTCAATAACACCCTTTATGGCAGGCCAGTTTAAGAAATGAGCTGTCTGGAAAAGCAAATACATGAAAAGCGCAAAGCGAAGCACTCGACCGCCCCACAACACAGCATATCTCGCCTTGTAATCATCAATCTGGATAAACCGCATGGACGCATCCGCAGGGCTTAAAACCGAGAAGATCAAAGTCTTGACAACAGAAAAAGCCAGTGTGGCCATTGTAATTCTGAAAATGAACACTTCAAGGCTAGTGGAGAAACTGAATGCACCTGTAAACATCAGTCCCCAACTGGCCGCTGCAGCCCAAAACGCATTACCACTCAGGAACTCTGAAAAAGCTCTGTACAGCTTGCTATTTGACCTCTTCTTCAGCAACCTTGCTGCGTATAGCAGAAAGACAAGAACAATAACAGCTCCGATAACAGTACCAGCCAAAACCAGGATAAATGAAACGAACCGTTCCTGATACTCCTGGACATCCATCTCCTGCTTGACACGTTCGTAACTCAATGAAAGGCCCGAAAGTTCTTTGCCAATCTGTTTTATCGATCCGATAATACGATCCCGCATCTCGGCAAAACGGTCAAACACATTAAACGAAAGCACATTCAAAGATGTCTGACCAGCAGCCGTATCCTGAAGCGCCTCCTTTACCTGCACAATGGCCCTAAGCTGAGAGGCGAACTCCTCTCGCTTCACCGAATCTTCAAGCAGAACCAGAACACTTTTAACCTGACTTGGAGACAAGCTGTCTTTGGAAAGCACAGTTTCCTGCGCATACAGCGGAATATTTGCAAGCAATAATAAAAGCACTATCCAAAGACCATAAATACGTCTCACGAAACCCCCAGAGCTGAATAAACTGGTTAATTTATTGAAAAATACCTTTTAGAGCCTCTTTTTCCAAACATAAGGATCTGATTACTACCCGGTACTTCCAATTATTCGCATTATCCTCCCACAATCAGCCGCACAGCATCCAACCTGGGCACCGACTCCATGAACGCCGCCTCAAGCTGCACCATTTCCCCCTTCAGAAGCTCAATCTCCTCCTCGGATACCGATCTGTAGGTTGCCTTCAAATTTTGAAGCCTTTCAAGCTCTCCACCCAGAGTAAGTTGCATGTCTTTTGCAGCTTTTTCCACAATGAAAGCACCCTTCTTTCGGGCAATCTCCTCAGCCTTTCTGTACATCGAAGGCAATAAACCGACTCTAAACTGCTCCTTACCCACAATCGGATGACTACCCAGAGGCTCCAGATCACTTTCATACGAAGCCTCATTGACAAGAGCGCTCTGATCACTATTTCTCATATCAACTGCTACTTTCAGCTGGGCAGGAGGCAGGAAACGGGAAGCATGAAGCGAAGATGGAGCACTGCACTCAAGCAGAAACACTGTTTCAAGGATGACAACAGGCCCTTTTGCCTTGGAATATTTAGCGAGTGTACAGTTTCCTTTGCTGGATCCTGCAAACATATCGATCAACCCTGCCACTGCAGGATGATCCTCTGTGAAAAATTCGTAATCTTCTCTGTGAAGAGCAGTTTGTCTGTCAAAGGTAATCATGGGACGAGCCTCACGCATTCCGGGAAGTTCTCCGATAGCTTCCGACCAAAGCTTCGCGGTCCTGTTCTCCATCTCCTCCACATGCACTCCCTGCTGCCTGAGAAGACCAAAAATCACCTCCTGAAGTTCCGGTCTGTCCTGATCTTGTTTGATAAGAGAGATCTGGCGCGTTGCTTCATCAGGACGAAAGGAGTGCTGCTCAAGAAGCCTGTCCCGACTCTCCTCAAACCGAACCGCAATCGCTGAACGTATCTCCTTTGTTTTCTCTATCAGTGATTCCAGCCTCTCATTCCAGTCGGAGCCCTTCTGCATTGTAAGCAGTATAATCTCCCACAATCTATCCTCAACTTCAGTAAAAACGTCGGTGGAACCACTGATCGGATTCTCAAAGATCCCCAAGCCTTCCTGATACCAGCGGGCAGCCACCTCCTGAGCACTGTTTCTGATATAGGGAACATGAATCACAATCGGACCGCTCTGCCCGATTCGATCCAACCGCCCGATACGCTGCTCTATGATTGATGGATCAAGAGGCAGATCAAAGAGCACCAGATGATGAGCAAACTGGAAATTACGCCCCTCGCTCCCTATCTCCGAGCACAGAAGCAGCCTGGCCCCCTCTTCCTCTGCAAAATATGCGGCATTCCGGTCGCGCTGAATCAGGCTGAGATCTTCATGGAACAGAGCGATACTGATATTTACCTTCTCCCGAAGATGCTTTTCAATTGCAAGCACCTTCTCCTTTGTGCGACAGATAAGAACGAATTTCTCTCCCTTATGGCGCCTCAGAAGATCTGCCAGCACATCGATTCTGGGGTCTCCCTCCTTTATCTGCTCCTGATACTCTCGCTGCCCTTTGCGTTGAAAGTCCCAGGCAACCTGCTTCTCGATCTCCTCTTTAGCCTGAAGAGGGTACAGGTTTACCTCCCTGAATGGAAACCCCCCGATCACTCCCCGGGTATTTCGAAACATGGATCTTCCGATTCCGAACCGGTCGAGCAGCTTGGCGGCAACACCGCGGCGAACCTCCTCACCCAATACCGCAGCCCTGGCTGCCTCTTCTGTAAACTCAGCGGGTAAATCACCAAGAAGTTCTCTTAACTTTTGCAGATCAGATTCTTCCAGCGACTTGCCATCCAGCAGGCGACCGGTAATTTGAGCAATAAGAGCGTGGCGCCGGGACTCCTCCACAAAAAGATCAAAATTACTGTATCGGGCCGGATCCAGAAGATTAAGCAGTGCAAACAGATTGCGACTTCCGTACTGCTCCGGAGTCGCAGAGAGAAAAACGGCATCTCTGGACTTTGAAGAAAGCAGGGACAGTACCTTAAAAAAAGGTGACCCCTCTTTTGCATGATGAGCCTCATCAACGATAAGAAAATCCCACCCGGCTTCCACAGCCAGAGAGGAAACTTTTTTTGAGGATAGAAGGAATGCACTGCTGCAGAGAACAAGCGGTTCATCCGTAAAGGGATTTTCTCCCTCGTCATACACACTATCCCACTGTTCCTGATCAAAAATGCGGAAATTCTGATTGAACTTGCGTAAAAGCTCCACAAACCACACATGCACCAGCGTTTCCGGCACCACGATCAAAACCCGTGATACCCTGCCGCTAATGAGCAACCGGTGAAGAATAAGACACGCCTCTATGGTTTTACCAAGCCCCACCTCATCAGCCAGAAGCACTCTTCTCACATAACGGGAAGAGGTCTCATGAGCAATGTACATCTGATGAGGAATCAGTTGAACTCTGGGTCCAGTAAATCCCCGAGAGGGCGATTTTTCTATATGAGATCGAAGATTCTGTACCCGGTTACGAAAAGTAAACAGAGCCATTTCATCGGTATCACCAGCACTTAACCTGTCAAGTGGACCTGTCGTTTTCATTGTTTCGGCAAGCTCCGATTCATTCAGAAGTCCCTTAACGGTCTTGTAGGTGATAAGCCCGTTTTCCTCGATTATCTCCAGTACCTCTGTCCTCTGGCCGTTTCGAAGAGTAAGGACTGCTCCTGGCTGCATTCGTACTCGTGCAAGAGGAGCAGTCTCTTTTGAATACCGTCTGGTTTCCGCTCCACCAAGAAAAGAAATCACCACTTGACGGGCATTCTGCTCAGTCACCGTGCCTATCCCCAGTTCCGGCTCCATCTCGCTTATCCACCGCTGCCCGACCGTGAATGCCTCCGCAGCCGCGCCCCCCTGGGTAAATGTTCTGTCCCGATGCAAATGCTCCAGTGGTAAATCCTCATCCTCGCCAGCGCTGAAACCTTTTCGGCGTGCCATCTGAACTCCTGTGTTGTGGTGGGAAATGTGGTATGAAAATAGTATTCACCAGCCGATTCTCCCAGCGTGCGATTACTATTCATTAATAATGTGTGAAGAAGCCATTTTGAGAGTAATTTTGGTTAACGGCGAAGACGCCTTGCAGGTCACCAGTGCCATCTCACGCTATGCAGCATCATCAAAGATAGTCATCAGAGTCTGTCAATCACGAGTTGAGAAATCAATTGGTAGAAAATGATGCTAAAGGGCCATCAATGTAGAATTCAGGTGAAAAACGAAGAGAGTCTGGTCTTCTGAACATTGGACCGTTTTGGGTTGTTTTTGGCGCGGCATGTAGATAACCCAGCCTTAAGTGCCGCATCCGCAAAGACAACTACGCCCCGCCCTACCTCTCTATCCTAATCGTCAGCACCGAAGACCACGAGTGCAAGCTGCCCTTGTACATGACCTGATACTGAATATCATACACCCCGGGTTCACTCCAGCTATGTGCCTGCAAACAGTTATCAACCCAATCCCCTACCGCATTCAGATCATCTCCCCAGGAAAACCGGTACGATGAGTAGATATCGGTTCTCACCGGAAATTCCGCTGTAAACTTGTACACCTGCCCCACTTTGCCTGTCAACTCGTTATGAACTTCTCCTGTGCTGTCCATATAAAGCGGTGATGGATAAAAAAAGCCGATGTGCAGGTAACGCTCCGGTACTATCTCAACTTTCTGATAATTTTTCAGCAGCGTGAATTCAAGACCCTTTTCTGAATCGTAAGCAGATAAAATCACTATTCCGGGAGGAACGTACAGAGAAATCTCTGTGGTGTCAATCATCTGAACGAACTCTGTGCCGGGAATGAAAACAGCCGTACCCTTTTTAAGATCAAGGGAATCCGGGTGAAACCTGAGGACTCCGTAGCTGTTCACCGTGATAGTATCTAAGCTGATGCTCTCACCAGTGATCTCTACTCCTTTTCTGATCAATCCCCGACTGTTGAACTGATCCACAGCGGTAATGGTATACAACCCGTGGGGAATCGATTCAAAATCAAATGTACCAAGGCAATTTGAAACCGATTTCTGTGAGATAACTCCCTCATCCCGCAGAGGATTATAATCATCAGGATAGAGTGTCAATATGACATCCGATACCGGATTTCCGTCACAGTCGGAAACTACCCCCATGACTCTTGCATTTTCATGATCGCTGGAGCCGCCACAGCCGGTGAAAACCATAGCAGCCCACAACAGTGCCCCAGCAACTAGTAACCGCATTTACTTGTCGTCCTCTCCTGGTTGGCTCAGCGGAATGATTTTATTAACTTGAGAAATCTGACAAAAAGTGCGCCCTAATGGGCGCACTAGCCAAACACCAGCTCAATACCCCAGCTTTACTTCCAGTTTCTGTCTATCCTGTTTAGCCCTGACAGCCCTGAAAGCCTTTTTGTGTACCTTCTGCCACTCTTAAGCTCGGTTACCCTCATCAGATAAATTCCCCTGGTCTGCACTGGTCGCTGCAATGAACGCAAATGGCCGGCATACTCCTCCATATGACCGGTGTACTTATCCACCATGCGCCCTTTCAGGTCAATCAATTCCACCCTGACCAGTTCCGATCGGCCAGCCATCTTTCCATTGACCACGGGCGAAATATCTCCCCCGGTAACGCACACAACCGTATCAGAAGTTTGCAGGGAATCACAGGTGGCCACTATCGAGAACGGCACACCCAGCTCGGTTGTCTTTACGTTTACATAGAAGTAAAGTGTATCCCGCCCCCATCCAAAAAGCTCAGTCTCACCATCTATATCAGCTATCTCCGGATTAAGACTTTCCAGATTAATCTTGAGATAATCAATGGGAATGACATTTTCGAATCGGTCAGTAATAACGAGGTTAAATTTGGCTTTCGATTCAGGTTCAAAAACAGAAGGTGCTCCTCCCCTTTTTACAGAAGCGGGATCAGTAAAAATCAGGTTTGAAGCCTCTGCCCATTCCACATATACCGGAGTTGTTCCGAAGAAAGGAATCTGCTTAAGTGAATCATCCAGAATCTGACCACTGGCGATTACCGATTGCTCTCCTGATTTTGTAAAAACCACCGTATCAAGCAAAACACCCTTTAGGGAATCAAAACTCCATGATTCACCTGTACTCAGGGAAAGCCTTACTGATTTTACTGTCTGAAGATAATCCTCCCCTCCGAATTTGGGGGTAACCTTCACCACAAGCGGCTCTCCTGCTGTAATTCTATTTGTCGGCAAGCTAGTGGAAACATTAGTAAGCTCTATTGAAAACTCATAAAAATTCTTACGATAAGGGAAAAAACCCACATTGGAAATTACCGATTTCCCTTCGGAATTCTTACCTGTCACGATCATCTCTATAAACGCATACTCCCCCAATGTGTCTGGCAAAGACACCTGGAGTTTGTTTTCACCCGGCAGCAGATTTGTCGATGGTTTTGCCAGGTTGTGAATATTGGATGCGGATACGGGAACCATTGTGGCTGCAAAGGCTCCATTTGACTGAACCGGGATATTGTTAACCAGATTGAGGTATGCCACTTTCAGATCCGAAACAACCGTTTCATTCTCCAATGAAAAGTTAAGCTCTGCACTGTTGTTTGCATATTTGACCATTCCAACAGGGTTAATAATCACTTTTCCATCACTGAACTCTCCTGAGGGTACTGCTCCAATGTCTGCAGTCAGCCCGTCGGCATTGACAATACCGGAAGATTCCCACCCCTTGTTTTTGATAAAGCTTTGAGCTTCAGAACTGCTCCAGTCCGGCTTAAGGAAGTCCGGGCTGTCAGGATCGGTAGACAAAAAGGTAGTCTCAAGCCAGCGAACTTCAGCAGTTGCAGGAAATGGTCCAGTGGCACTGGAAATAAGCGCCCCCGGATTTTTGATCCAGTTCACAAACTGCACGGTTACGGAACCATCAGGACAGGCAATATCTACAGATTTTCCTTCTTTAGCAACACTGGCATCCTGAATATCGTTGGATATGGTTACCTGTGCTACACCAGATATGTCTACCTGATCATTCGTACACATAATGTAATATGCCTGGGATCTGGTCTGCGGTGCACTCTTCTGTGCAGTGTAAAGGCAATGCTTCGTCCTCTGAATGAAACACTTTGCATCCATGGCATGCCAGGGATCAGTATATTTTGGACCACTTGGATACCCTGTACCCCAATAGTACTTAGGTTTTCCATTTATATTGTTGAATACCAGATGCTGACCACCCGGTTTCCAGTGACCGGAGAAAATGAGATAGTTATCCCAGAAGGTATTGTTGTGAAACGCCATAGGCGTGAGCGAAACATCCATGAAAATGAATGCTCCCCCGGGTTGATGATCCTTTCCCGGAAGTGAGCTCAATTTAGATAAAGTGGCCACAGTGTGAAAGTTGCTGTATATCAAATTATACCTTACTGTGGATCCCAGCCCATGAACGCTTTGTGCATACATTCCCCAGGAGTTGTCGTGAATGCGGTTATGCTCAATTATGTGGTTGCCTGTACCCACATTCAGAAGTCCCGAACCGGAAACACTTGAGATATTACCGGTCAAGTCAGTCAGATGTATTCCATAAAAAGCATTTCGCACCTCGCAGTTCCTCACCTTTACTGAACCGGAAGTATGCAGTAGAAGTGCTGTATTGCCATGGAACAGCTCATCTTTACAATTCCAGATTCCTGTATAAGCAAAGGGGTTCGGGCTACTCCCATCAATCGCAATCCCATCGATAGTAACACCATTTGCTCTGATCAGCCGCAATGCCCCATTCTTCATATAAGTGATTTTTGAGAGATCAGCAGCTTCTGCACAGGTTTTCGGGCCCACATTTTCCTCATCGAGCCACTTTATAACCGGCTTATTAATTGACAAAGGACTCTTTGACCTCAGAATCAGATCTTTTTTAGTACTGTCAATAGTGACCTGCTCCTCATAAACCCCCAGATCATTGATCACGATCTCGTCACCCGGTCTGGATGCATCCACCGCAGCCTGAATACTATTGAACATTCCTCCGCTCTTAGCCACCGTAATCACCGCCGACCAAGCCGGAACAGCTCCTAATGCTGCCACAAGCAGTACAGACACCACGCGTTTCCTATTCATACTATCCTCCAGCAATTATGTTGTTTATATAACACGGGAGATGTCCGGATCATCCACCCAGTTTTATTCACTATTCAAGTATGGTCACAACCAGCGTTGAAGACCATGAGTGAAGACTTCCCTTATACATTTTCTGATACTGCACCCTGTAAACACCAGGTTTTGACCATACATGCTCCTGGACACAGTAATCCATCCACTGTCCATTCTCATTTGGATCATCTCCCCAGGAAAACCGGTATGATGAATAGTAATCCACCACAACAGGGTATTCGGCTGTAAACTTATAAGCCACTCCCGTTTTTCCTGTAAACTCATTATATCCCTGGCCCAGACTATCTAAATATAGAGGAGCCGGATCGTTGTACCCGATGTTAAGGACTCGGGTCGAAACGATTTCAACCCTCTGATAATCTTCCAGAAACACAATATCGGTTCCCTCTTCAACATCGAAAGCGGATAGAACCACAATACCCGGTGGCACCTGAAAGAAAACTTCAGCACTATCAATAAGGTGAAAAAAGGATGTTCCCGGAATGTAAACTGCAGCACCTTTTTTCAAATTAAATGCATCCGGGTTAAAGGCTACAATTCCGTAATTCTTGACATGCAAAGTATCCAGACATATCCGCTCACCTACAACCTGAACTCCTTTTTTTATGAGGCCTCTGCTGTTAAACTGGTCAATTAGTGTCAGGGTATAACGTCCTTCAGGTATCCCGTCGAACTCATAACTGCCAGAAGAATTGGTAACCGCCTTTTTCTCTATTACCAGAGCAGTGTCCCTTACCGGATTATAATCATCAGGCAGGAGCGTCAATATGACATCCGATACCGGATTTCCGTCGCAGTCGGAAACGATTCCCATAACCCTCGCATTGTCATGATCGCTGGAGCCGCCACAGCCGGTAAAGACCAAAGCAGCCCACAACAACGCACCAGCAACTAGTAACCGCATTTACCTGTCGTCCTCTCCTGGTTTGCTCAGCGGAAACACCTGTATATTTACATTGTAGACTGTGTCACTATCCTTGTCATCATTGACAATCCCTCGGATTCTATCCTTGAACTCCTTCACCTCCTGAAGAATCTGGAGATAGGCGTTTTTGGAAACTCCCACAGTCATACTGGAAATGAAGCGCTCGTCCCTCTCAAACTCATCAAGCGCCCGCATCCCTAACTCACAAAATTGACGATTTATATTTTTGATACATGTTGACATGGCTGTCGGGCCGGTTGTGATGGCAGGGCTGCTCTGAACGTACTTTCCATCCTTCTTTACAAGGAATCCCAGCCGCAGAAGAAGCTCCATACTGTCACGAGCTTCCCGCTTTGTAATGGGAGGGCTTAAACTTGCCCCCAGCTTCTCATAATCATTTCCCCAGTCAATCAGACAGGCAAGCTCCCTGACCGCCGGGTTGTACCACTTGGAATAATACTCGTGCTGATCCACCGGAACCACCTGCGCTTTCACCTTCTGACGAAGCAGACGGAGCTGATTGAGGTAAAGTTCGCTTTCCTGAGGAGTCTTACTCTGATTGTAATGCACTAGTGAAGTAAAAAATGCCGCATCTCTATCAGTGAGGCCAAGCCCCTTGATAAAAGCCGGCACGGTCTTTTCCGTAAGATTGCGCCGTCCCTCCGCCACCTCCTGATAGAGAGATGGTGATGTGATCCCGGCTTTACGGCAGAAATATCGATTGGAAAAATAGGAACAATTCTTCTTCTTCTCTTCAAAGAAGTCCTTCAGAAATTCCCGATAATTGTCGTAATGTTCTATTCGCTTCATGTCTATAAGTTACATAAAAATTCCCATAGCCGCAACGGCCCCATCAATCAAAGTGTACCTGTCTTGAGTACAAAACCAGCCCTTTCCACACCGTAATGAGGATTCTGATGGATTAACCGCATGTTTTTTGAGTACACCTGACGAGTACAGTACGACTCACTATCAAAGGGACAACCCCCACGGTCTTTGCCACTTGCCACCGAATAATTTATTTTGATCCAAAACGACTCCCAATTATGAAGAAACTCCTGCTCGCTATACTATTTTTCTGCATGTCAGCATGTGCTGGATTCACAATTGCAATTCAGCCGTTCGGTTTTTTCGACCAGAAACTGATAGATTCTCTAATACCTCATCTGGAAACCAGATTCAAAGGTGTCAGTATTGAAGTGCTGCCTCCGAAGGAGATCCCAGCCTGCACCTTTTATAAACCGAGAAACCGCTACAGAGCCGAACTGATCCTTGACTACCTCGATTCAACCACATCAATGAAATATCAGAGAGTCATTGGGTTACTCCAAAAGGACATTTCCACCACAAAGGGTGAGCATTACGACTGGGGCATCTTCGGCCTGGGAAGATTTTACGGCTTCTCCTGTGTTGTATCCACCTTCAGGATGCAGAAAAACGTCAGTAAAGAGGAACTGCTGCAACGTCTGAAAAAGGTGGCTGTCCATGAAATCGGACATACATTCGGACTTGACCACTGCAGCTGGCCCAATTGTGTGATGACTGATTACAAAGGAACGATAAAATCTCTGGACCAGTCGGGATTCAGATTTTGCAACAGATGCTTCACCAGAGTAAATGATCTTCTTACGAAGTACGGCTGCCGATAAAGATCTCCAGAATCTCCTTTTCTTCGGGACCGGAGCTATTTTATAATGTAAGAAGCGTCTATAGGATATATCACTTAAACAAGCCCACACATCACTGACCCGGAGGATGCAATGATTATAAGGAAAATGCTGGTACCAGGAATTCTCTCTCTTCTGGTATTCATGAACTGCTCCCTTCTCGACCAGCTCATTGAGGATGAGACCCCCACCAAAGATAAAATGGAGGGAGTATGGCAGGTCACCGAAGCCTACGACCAGAATGGAAATGACATTCTGAGCCAGATATGCTTCCCCATCACCGCATTCCACTTCTCAAGCGACAACACTGTGATCTCCACCGCCGGTCCCATGATCATGCACACAGTCTATGGAACCAGCAAATATACAGACATCGCTTCAAAAATCGATCAGACCTTCAACTACGCCGGACTGGATCTCACTGGCGGAGAGTGGTTCATTGATGGGGGCCCGGTCGATAGATTCACTCTGGAGATGAAACTTGAAGGGCTTCCCGGCCAGAAAGCCCTCACCGACCTGCTCAGCTTGCTGGGAATAGGAAACGCCTACTTGGACATAACCATCTATCATAAATTCAGAGATGTAAAAGTCACTTTTGAACCCTGGAACGACACCACTATGACCTGGGAATTCGACGACAGCACTTCCGCCGTATACAATAAGAAAGACAAATATGGAGATTACGTTGCCTGGACAGGTTGGCCCACAAGCAGCTTCTCCCATAGCCGATTTGTGCTCACCAAACGCTCAAAAGACATTAACAATCTAATCACCTCTGCACCCCAGTAAAAAGATACTGAAGGAGAACCCACTAATAAAAAGGGTTCTCCTCTCCCCATACAGCCAGCATCCTCCCAACTTATCACTTCTGGAATAGATTCCCGATTTTAATCCAATTTACCATTCATTATATTAATTCAATACTTAAACAACTCTGATCCTGCAGCCGGAGCTGTAATGCCGAAAAAAACCAGTTCCATACTACTCAAGGCACTTCTGGTTTCCTGCCTTTTTCTCCTGTTTCCGACCAGCTCTGCCCAGGCGCAGAAAACCTTTCTCTCCCAGGACTATATCGACACCACCATCATGCGGGCCATGTACATCATAAATGAATCCGCAACCTTCGCCGGAGTTGGCTACAGGCACAAGGAAGCGGTGGATAAAGCACGAGGAATCCTGGTTAACCTCAAACAAAAAGCCAAAGGCGACCCCAACGAAAGCTACATACTCTGGAAAGCCAGCGAACTGGAGGCACAAATCTCCCTCGAGGAGGAGGACCTGCGGCGCATCGAGGCGGAAAAAAACCTGCTGACCTCAAACAAGCTTGTTCTGGATTACAACAGTGAGGTTGGAAAGTTTCGGCCCGATTTCGGTAAGCTTCGGGCCACTTTCAGGCGAATGTCGGAAGTCGATCAGAAGCAGGCTAATAACCTGGCCGATTCCTATAACAAGCGCTACCGCCAAATATCCCGGGAGGCCCTCTACTCTCTTGAAAAAGCCCTCATGTCCGGTGATATTGATCTAGCCAAAAAAGAGCTCGATTACCTTGAAAAGAACAAGTTTTTCCTCATGATAAACGTCTCCAGATTCACCAAAATGAAGGATCGCTGTGATAACCTGCAAAGCGCCCTCAATGAAATTCCCAAAATAGAGGGAGAACTCTCCAGGGGAGAAACAGCTGCCAAAGAATTCAGACTGTCGGAAAGCCGAACCAGTCTTTCCATGGCCAAGGACAGAATTACAGAGCTCAGGGGCAGTTTGCCGCAAAAAGAGTACTCCTCTCTTTCGGCCAAAGCGGACAAAAACATAAGATTTCTGGACAGCAGGGAAGATTCTCTGGTGAAGGTTGCCCTGCGCATTCTGGATCAGAAGGGAACGGAAGCTGCCGGACATTATCTCCAGAATGATCTTCAGAAACTGGGACTATCAAGAGAAAAATGCTCCTATCTGGACCAGGCTATTCTCAATGCTACAGTTCCCGAAGAAGACCCGCAGGAACAGATAGTTGAAGAGTATCAGGAAGACGATTCCGAGAAATCGGAAATGCTCAATGATGTGCGAGCAATCGCCAGAAAAAAAGCCCAGGAAAAAGCTGACAGTATAGCCGCAGCCCAGGAAGCCCAGTATCTGGCCGAAGCCCGCGCCGACAGTCTAAAGCGGGAAGAAGATAAAAAAAGGCAGATGCGCCTGAGAATACAACAAGACAGAGCGGCTCAAATCAGCATGAATATTTACAGCATGCTCGAAAAAGGCAAGGTCAAAGAAGCTAAAAATCTTTTCTCAAAAGAAAAGCAGTTTCTCTCAGCATATCTGTTCAAAGACGCATTTGAAATGTTGGATATGTCGGTGTCCTACAGTTCTGAAGAACCGGTTGCAACTGTTTCAGTTCCAGCCGCACCTGAAAAGGATGATAAGAATCGCAAAATAGCTAAAGACCGAATGGATCAAATCTACACGCTTCTGGAGCGAAATCAGATCAAAGAAGCCTACAAGCGATTCCAGAAAGACAAGGGGCCACTTCAGAAATACCTGGATAAGGAATCTTACGAGATGCTGGAAATAACTGTAGTCCAGTCCTACAATTATCTTTCCAACTAGCCTGACCGCTTATTACTTTATTGCCTCTTAAGCTTCGGATAATAACAGGAAGGATCGATAGATGAAAGAGAATATCGTGCAGTCCCTTGCCTCAGAATTTGAAGGCAAACTGAGTGTTGAACAAATAGACAACCTGGTGGAAATCCCCCCCTCAGACAATCTCGGTGACTATGCCTTCCCCTGCTTTAGCCTGGCCAAGATGTTAAAAAGAAATCCAGCCCAAATCGCGGCAGATCTCAAAGACAAGATTCAGATAAAACTGCAGGGTATTAGAGTCGAAGCGATTTCCGGATACCTTAATTTCTTTATAGACAAAAAACAGCTAGCTGATTCTGTCCTTAAAAAAGCCTCAGACCCTCTTTACGGTCAAGAGGATAGAAAACTGCGGGTGGTAATAGAGTTTGCCTCCCCCAATACCAACAAACCTCTGCACCTTGGACATCTGCGAAACATGTCCATCGGTGACAGCGTGTCCAGAATTTTAGATTTCTGCGGCTGCAATGTGGTCAAGACCAGTATCAATAACGATCGCGGGGTTCACATCTGCAAATCGATGCTTGCCTACAAGCGGCTTGGCGATGACAAAACGCCCGAGAACACCAGCATCAAATCAGATCACTTTGTAGGCGATTACTATGTCCTCTTCAACAAAAAGGCCACCGAAAACCCGTCATGGAATGAGGATGCCCAGGAGATGCTCAGAAAATGGGAATCCGGCGATGAAGAGACACTCAAATTGTGGAAACTTATGAATTCCTGGGCCCTCGACGGCTTCAGAGAGACATATAAGCTGTTCGGAATCCATTTTGATAAAGAATATTATGAAAGTAACATTTATAAAAACGGAAAAGAGATAGTCCAGGAAGGGCTTGACAGAAATATTTTTCAGCGTCGTGAAGACAATGCGGTTTTTGTCGATCTTGAACAGGAAAAGCTGGGCGACAAGGTACTGCTTCGCCCTGATGGTACAAGCGTTTACATAGTACAGGACCTTTTCCTGGCCTTGCTCAAGGACCGTGAACACCACTATGACCGCTCCATCTATGTGGTGGGCAATGAACAGGATTATCATTTCGCGGTGCTCATCGCCATCTTTAAAAAGCTTGGCTACGATGTGGCCGAAAAGATGAAGCACCTCTCTTATGGTATGGTGGAACTTCCAGAAGGGAAGATGAAATCCAGAGAGGGTACTGTAGTTGACGGCGATGACCTTATAAAGGAAACTCAGCTCCTTGCCGCTCAGGAAGTAAAAGAACGTTATCAGCTTTCCGATGAGGAAACTGAGCAGAGGAGCCTAAAAATTGCCCTTGCTGCTATCAAATACCAACTGCTTAAAGTGGATATCACTAAAACAATGGTGTTCGATCCCAAGAAAGCCATAAGTTTTGAAGGCGATACAGGTCCTTATCTGCTTTACAGTTATGCCAGGGCGTCATCGATTCTGCGTAAAGCCCCCAATTTGGAACCGGCACAAGTCCCTGAACTGGAACCGGGGGAAATCAAACTTGTTAAGAAGATCGACTTCTTTCCCTCAGCTGTAAACTTTGCTTATGAACGGCTCTCCCCTTCCGTCATTGCCAACTACGCCTTTGATCTTGCGCAGGTGTTCAATGAATTCTACCATGCCTGTCAGGTAATCGGAAGCGAGCAGCAGAATTTCAGGCTGCACCTTGTGGCCTCATTCCGCTCCGTTCTGAAAAAGTGCCTCGATCTGCTCGGCATAGAAACAATTGAGGAAATGTAAAAGGAAATTGTTGATTTTTGATTGATGATTGTTGATTGGCAGGATCCTGCGTTGGCTCATTTCGGGCTTTGTGGTTTGTGAGTTTTACGAGATGCAGCCACGTTCTTTCTTGGCACTGCCCCGTTCCGCTCATGTTGAGCGTAGGTCCGCCGGAGTCGAAACATAATCCTCTCCTCCTGTTAACGGCGAAGACGCCTCTCAGGCCACCAGCCCCTTTTCCCGCTTTGAAATTCTGTCGAAAATAGTCATCAGAACCTATCAATCACAAATGGCGGAAACGGGAATGGTTAACCGCTAATGGCGCCAATGAACGCGAATGGGAAAATGGGAAGAGACTGGAGAGAACAGAGATCAGAGGTCAGTGGTCGTTCCGCACATTCTGCCAGTCCTTCAATTCCTATCGTAGGTCCACCGAAGTCGAAAGGGAATTGTTGATTGATGACTGTTGATTGATAAGAATCAGCCCATCATGTGAAGACGCCACGCTCCGCTCATTCTGAGCGTAGGTCCGCCGGAGTCGAGTATATTTCTTATATACCACCTTGATACTGATTCTCGTTCTCTGTCCAGGAACGGGATAAATCCCGTCCCTGAAGGAATGCTAAGTCCGGTAAACCGGACTACCGGGAATCTGGCTTCTGACCTCTGGCTTCTGACCTCTGGCTTCTGACCTCTGGCTTCTGACCTCTGACCTCTGACCTCTGACCTCTGACCTCTGGCTTCTGGCCTCCGGCCTCTTCCCCACTATCCGCACAGTGGCGCATAGGCATCAAAATCAATCCACCTGACCCCGAAACTATCCGGCGGAAACGATCCCGGAGAGTAGTAGCCCAGCGTTCCTTTGTCAAGTATTGTATCGAACAGTTTCCAGGCCGCCTCGGTTTCCTGTGCGCTTACAAACAGAGTGTGGTCACCATTAAGTACATCGTAGAGAAGCTTCTGATAGGCTTCGGGCGTTTGTGAGCCAAAGGAGTCTTTGTAGCAGAAATTCATGTGGGTACCTGCAATAAGATCATCACTGCCGGGCATTTTTGTGGAAAGGTCAAGTATTATCCCCTCGGCAGGCTGAATCTTGAACACGATGGTGTTCTGACTGAGTTTGCCATCTTCATTGAAAAGCAGCTTGGGAAGACTTCTGAAACGAATTCCAATTTCAGTTCCCTTGCGGTGCATCGCCTTACCGGTACGAATGTAAACCGGCATCCCGATCCAGCGAAAATTGTTTATCTGCAACTTAAGTTCCGCATAGGTTTCCGTAGTAGAATCGGGGCTAACTCCTTTTTCCGAACGGTAGCCTGCGTATTGGAATCGGTTGCAGGAAACCACTTCCATGGTGCGCAGCATTGCTATTTTCTGAGCACGTATATCCTCAGCATCAAGACTGACGGGAGCTTCCATAGTGAGGAGGCATAGAAGCTGAAGCAGGTGGTTTTGTACCATGTCTCTCAGGATTCCTGCTTTATCAAAATAACCGCCTCGCTCTACGATTCCCTCACTCTCCAGTGCGTTTATCTGAATAGATTCGATATACCGGCTGTTCCACACCGGATAGAAGAGCGAATTGGCAAAGCGAAACACGAGAATATTCTGAACGGCTTCTTTAGCCAGATAGTGGTCGATGCGAAAGATCTGCTGCTCGCTAAAGCAGGCGTTCAACTCCCTGTTAAGCTCAAGGGCAGAATTATAATCATAACCAAAGGGCTTCTCAAGCACCAGTGACGTCTCCTGCCCGAACCCCTCTGCCAGAAGTTCGCGGGCGGTAGGCGCGTAAGCTGAAGGCGGCTGAGACAGAAAAACCACCACCTTGTCAAAAGTACCCTTGGAATGGATGAAATCTTTTAGTCCGGATGTATACTGATGATAATAGAGCTGAGAGGCGAATGCGGGACTGACATCGAAACGACCACGGAACTGCTCATCTGAAAAATGGGTTCGTCCACTGCCCACGATTATGTTAGAATTGTCAATTCTACCCTGAAGATATAGAGCATTGAGGGCAGGCATCAGTTTACGGCGGGTCAAATCGCCGGATGCACCCAGAATCACTATGGCACAGTTGCATACTGTCAAAGTTGGCCGTCTCCTGAAAAACAATCAGACCGGCAGTACACCACCGGTCTGAATCAGTTATCGAATTTTGGGATTATTCCGGTGAGAATTCATCCTTGCTGACACCGCACTGAGGGCAAACCCAGTCATCGGGTAGATCTTCAAAAGCAGTTCCGGCAGCGATTCCACTATCAGGATCACCAACTGCAGGATCATACACATAACCACAAGCATTACAGATATAGCGCTTCACTAAAACCTCCTTCTATTATGTTAAAAAGTACTTATTCCATCGTAACCCTAATCACGCAGCCCCCATTGCCGCTTCAACGCCTTTAGAAAAATCTGTGGGAACATTTACCGTTCTGGCCCCAAGCTCACTATCAAGAACGTAAAGAGCTCCCGTGTTATTACCGATCAGTTTGAGTTTCTGTATGATATCGGTGGGTGCCTCCTCCTCCTCAACCTGTTCAGTTACATACCAGGCCAGAAAAGCCTGGGTGGCATGATCCTTCTCAGCTATGGCAATATCCATCAGTTCATTTATACTCTTAGTCACAAAACGCTCATGCTCAAGGGTCTTCTCGAACATGTCCAGTACCGATTTGAATTCCGAATCCGGCTTGGCGATAGCCTCCAGTCGAACACTTCCGCCGTGACGGCCAATGTATTCGTAAATCTTCATGGCATGCACCATCTCTTCATGGTACTGAACCATGAACCAGCTGCTTATTCCTTTCAAACCCATCATCGCAGTCTGATTGGACATAGACATATACAGATAACCTGAAAACATCTCTTTGTTAATCTGCTCATTGAGAGCCGATTCCATTTTCTTGCTCAGCATACATCCTCCTCTACAACCAGCTTTAAAGTAGTTCAAAGATAAATTTATATGTAAATATAGTTATGAATCCCGGTATGAAAAAGCATAAATAAAATTTGCTTACTCTTCTTCTGAATCCCAGATTCCCCTGGCCTTGTGCATCTCTCGTTCCCTGCTTGCCTGAGCCTGAATTTTGTAGGCACAGTCCCTTACCACACCGAATAAAACCCCGCAGCCGGCATCTTCTCTCTGTAAGTCTCCCACGTCGGCGAGGAATAGAAGCTGTTTGGCTAAATCAAGAGTCTTTTGAATGTTACAGTTAATGTTTTTCATGCACACTCCCTTTTATAAACTTTTAAATACCAGGACCGGCAGATAATATCAAATTGCATGCCAAACTGTACTCTCCTTGTGGTCTGCCTTTTGCGCCTAATCAATGATGGATAGGCCGATTAAAATCAGCCAATTCCATGGAGAGTATTATGTTTAACAAATCCAGGACATATTTCTTATTAACTGTCATACTACTTTTCACAGGATACTTATGGCTTAGCGGTAAGGACGATGTAAAAATCAACGAAATCAGCTCTTCGGAGCAGTTTAAAGCCATTGTGGAGGGAGCGGGGCCGGGGTTGGTTGCCTTCAATCTCTATACCGACTGGAGCCTTCCAAGCCGAGTACTTGAACCCATTCTCAGAGATGTGGCGGAAGAAAACTCCGAAAAGGTAACCTTTTATAAAATCAACCTCGACAACTTTCCCCAGCTCTCCGAATTCTTCGAGGCGTCCGGTATTCCCTTCGTGGTCTTTATCCGCAACCGCAAAGCAGTACATGCTCTTACCGGCGTACAGCCCAAAAGTGCCTATGAAAACGTCATCAACATGTATTGCGACACATCCGATGTACGCTCCAGGTCCCCGCAGATACAGTTTGAAGCGGAAGGACTACTTGTTACAGAAAACAGCCGGCAGAAAACTGGTCGAAATATGGCTTTGGCCCTGGTAGTGAATGGGGAATATAAAGAGAATAAAGAAATGCAAAAGAGAGAATGATGAATATCGAATCTTGAATATTGAAGTGGAAGAAAAGAGAAGGATCAGAAAATTATGAGTGGAAGGGGGCAATGCGCCCCCGAATCTTACTTGGTGCTCCAGAAGCCGTGGAGGTTGCAGTACTCTCTTGCGCTGAGCGGAACATCTTCATCAACGTAAAAGACCGCTTCAGCGGCGGTGTCACCCTCTTTGAAATCATGTCTGAGCACAGTGTCTCCGGCAACAAGTTCCACAAAAAGGATATAATGTTCGGGGGTCATGGGGTGAGCATTGGAACCCACCTTGACAGTCACCTTTTTGCCCTCACGCTGGATTACGGGAACATGCTTCTCCACAGCTGCATCAGTTGTATTAGGGACAAGCTCCACCATCTCCTTGCCGCAGCAGGAAAGCTTTTCATCTCCATTCCAGAGAGCCTCAACCACTGTCCCGCAGCCGACACACTTGTAAACACTCTTCTTCTTTACCATTATAAAACTCCTTCCAGTGCACGTTAGAAATTTGAAAGCGGGTCCCGCTCTGGGACCCTTAACCTAATATAAAAAGATCAACCGACTGTGGCAAAGTAGTTCTGTAGCCCGCTCTGATCCGGCACCATGGATTTTTCTCCCTTGCGCCAGTTGGCCGGGCATACTTCGCCCCGTTCCTCATAAAACTGAAGAGCATCAACGGTACGAAGCACCTCATCCACACTGCGGCCCAGCGGAAGATCGTTGACCAGCTGATGACGAACCACGAAATCCTTGTCGATCAGAAACAGACCACGGTAAGCTATCCCCTGGCCTTCAACCAGAACATCATATGAAGAGCTTATTTCCTTTGTCAAATCTGACACGATAGGATACTTAACTCCCTCTATTCCACCCTTGGATTTAGGGGTAGTGAGCCACGCGTAGTGACTGTAATGAGAATCGACGCTCACTGCCACCAGTTCAACATTACGGTTGCGGAAATCCTCCAGGCGCTCGTTGAAGGCATGGAGTTCAGTGGGGCAGACAAATGTAAAGTCAAGCGGATAAAAGTAAAGGACGATATATTTACCCTTGAGATCTGAGAGGGTAAACTTATCCACTATTTCGTTTTCCTTCACCGCTGTAGCTGTAAAGTCCGGAGCTTTTCTTCCAACCAGTACCATAAATCCTCCTGAGAGTTGTTAAAAATTGCAGTTTACACGAAAATTCTGACGAGCGGGGAAAAACCGCAAAGACCGTGCCAAAGAAGTAAAACGTTTCAAAGCACTAGTCAGGGAAGGGATAAATCCCGTCCCTGAAAGAATGCTAAGCCCAGTGAACCGGGCTGTAAGATTCTCCACCTGTTGGGTTTTTCCCTTCGCGTTCATTAGCGCCATTTGCGATTAACCTTCCGACTTCTGTCTTTTTGTGATCGATATACTCTGATGACTATTTTAAACAGTATTCCAAAGCAGGGAAATATGCCGGTGACCTGCGAGGCGTCTTCGCCGTTAACAAGAAGAGAAGGATTACATTTCGACTCCGGAGGACCTACGCTCAATGTGAACGGAACCGATATCTTTGATCTCTGGCTTCTGTCCTCTGGCCTATGGCATCTGTCCAACTATCCATTCCCGCCACACAATTTCAAGACACTTCTGTCCATCATTTCCAACCATTGAATACACAACCAGTTACCAGCCCCCCTTCACCCGATTTCCAATTATATTACCAGTAGAAAATTGATAATTAAAGGACTACGGGGAGACCCTATGCATATTGATAACTCTATTGCCACCTTCAGAATTGATTCCCTTACCACCCAGGCCATCATTGGGTGCAATGAATGGGAACGACACAAACCCCAGGAGGTAATTATCGATATCGTATTCAAGGCTGACATATCGATGGCAATTGCTTCAGACAGACTTGAGAATACGGTGGATTACCGGGCACTTAAAAAAAGAATTCTTCAGGAAGTAAACGCTTCCGCTTTTTACCTGCTTGAGAGACTCACCAGCCATATCCTTGGCATGGTTCTCTCAGATCCTAAGGTCATCTGGGCCAGCGTGCGGGTGCAAAAACCCAACGCTCTGCGATTCGCCAAAAGCGTCTCGATCGAACTTTCAGGGGAAAAGCATGAGTGAGGTGATTGTTTCACTGGGGTCCAATATCAATCCTGATGAAAATATCAGGCAAGCCTGCTCCATTCTGGAAAATGAATATGAGGTCATCGCCCGATCACCTTTTGTAAAAACAAAGCCGATCGGTTTCACTCAGCAGCCCGATTTTATTAACGGATGCATCACTGTGAAAACATCCCTTTCTCAAGCTGAGTTTTCTGAATATCTGAAAAAAACGGAAATCAGAATGGGAAGAATTCGAACTGAAAACAAAAACGGACCGAGAACAATTGATCTGGATATTGTAGTCTGGGATGGTGAAATTGTAAACAACGACTACTACGAAAAATCGTTTGTACAAGATGCAGTTGATCAGCTTCTGAAACAAATCTGAGTCTTTGACTTGCAGCACTCTATTTTTTTGTATATATTCTCATTATGCTTACAGTCCACAAGAATACCATTATCGTGAACATTCCGGTAGCAGCCGCAATTGCCGCAGCTGCCGTATATGCCATTGGTGTTCTCCCGGACTAAGCTCGAACAAAAACGAATACAACAGGGCTCTCCGGGAAAAACCCGGAGGGCCCTTTTTCTTTTTATTCAAAACAGGAGGTTCTATGAACGCCATTATCGCAGCAGTTCCAGCATTTGCAGCAGGTATCGTCATTTTGTCACAAAATTTAAAATTCAACCGTAAACCACAAAAGCCGAGGCGACTAGAACATGGAACCTTTTAATTGTGCACCATCACTCTTTAAGCCCGCTTCACGAGTTCACAATATACCCCGTTCCGGCATAAGAGAACTTCTTTCCAACGCACCGGGAAAGAAACTAATCTCCTTTGGCGGCGGAGTTCCCCATGATTCCTGCATACCGCTTATACAGGTGGAAAGCGCCTTCGAAAAAGTCATGTCCCGATACGGAACGCAGGCATTTCGATACGGCAGCTCCGAAGGCGAGCCGGAATTGCGTCAGCAGGTTTCCGACTGGCTGTGCAAACTGGGAATAAAAAGCAATCCCGAGCAGGTGCTCATTGTCAATGGTTCCCAGCAGGCGCTTGATCTTCTGGGTAAAGTGCTTATCGATCCGGGCTCACCAGTTCTTGTGGAGCGTCCCACCTACCTAGCCGCGTTACAGGCTTTCAGCGCTTATGATCCGCGATATCACGAAGTGTCCATGGACGAAAAGGGGCCGGTGAGCGCAGATCTTGATGACAAACTGAAAACGGCGGACCCACGATTTTTCTATACCATTCCCTCTTTTCAGAACCCATCGGGAACCTGCTGTTCAGTGGAAAGGCGTTTCGAATTAGCTGAGACAATCAATGATAACGATTGTTTGCTTATCGAGGATGATCCTTACAGTCAGCTATATTACGACACGCCCACTCCTCCCCCGATAAGTTCTCTGGGGGTAAACAAAGCCATATTCCTTGGAACCTTTTCCAAGATGGTGGCACCCGGTTTTCGTCTGGGGTGGGTCTGGTCAAACACGGAGGTTCTCAGGCATCTGGTGACTGTAAAGCAGGCTGCCGACCTCTGTACCGGAAGATTTCAGCAGCTGCTTTTAAGCGAACTGCTGAGCAGTCTCAATATGGAGGAACACCTTGCAAAAAACCGGTCTTTCTATACCGGACAGAGGGATCGCATGAATGCCATGATGACCTCCTTTTTAGGGGATCATCTGCAGTGGTCAAAACCGGAAGGCGGAATGTTTTTCTGGGCAAAGCTCAATTCCGGCAAAAGCGCGGAAGCACTTCTTAACAGAACGATACAGAGAGGAGTTGCTTTTGCGGACGGAGCGTCTTTCTTTGCCAATAATAAGGAGAGAAACTTCCTTCGCCTCAATTTCACCCAGGCCACGGAAACCGATATGAACGAGGGGCTCAAGGTCCTGAAAGAGGAAATTGAATCACTCTAGTTATCCGGCGGCATTCAATTTTGAATGCCGCCAATGCAGATCTGAAGAGGATATTGCGAGAAGATCGGTATCGGTATCGGTATCGGTATCGGTATCGGTATCGGTATCGGTATCGGGATCGGGATCGGGATCGGTTTCGGGATCGCTTCCGGGATCGCGTACGAGTACGAGTACCGCTGCGCTGAATACGAAAGGGAATCGGGGCAGGCATCTTCACCGTTGACAGGAAAGAGTGAATTATACTTCGACTCCGGCGGACCTACGCTCAGTATGAGCGGAGCGACCTCTGCCTTTCTGTGATTGATATACTCTGATGACTATTTTCGACAGTACTCCAAAGCAAGGAGAAGGCTGGTGACCTGCGAGGCGTCTTCGCCATTGACAGGAAAGAGTGGATTACACTTCGACTCCGGCGGACCTACGCTCAGTATGAGCGGAACGACCTGTCCTGCCTGGTTGCAGGAGCGGTACGAATTGAAATCGAGGCATTACCTTCACTCTTGTCTACCTCCCCCTCTGCGCTCTCTGCGTGCTCTGCGTTTTATTCTTTTCCCTCTCTCAACCCTTCGCCTTCCCCGTCATCTCACTCACCTCCAGCCTCAAAACCGCCGTCTCATCGAATATCGATTTCTCATAGCTGGGCTCCCCCTCGAAACAGTAATGCCTCATTATAGCATCGAGGCCAATCCGCTTCTCCTGGATTGCTTCAACGATGCTAATAGTTCCATATCCCACGATGCTTTTGTACCCCATCCCCCAATGGCAGGCAGTCTCACCCTGCATAAGTTTGTGATCTGTATCCAGCTGAAAACAGACCCGGCCATTATTCCTTATCAATTCAAGCTTTCGTCCCTGCTTTGCGCAGTGAAAGTAAAGCAGCAGTTTTTCATTCCATACATACCCGAAATTCATGGCTACCATATAAGGTTCCTCACCGGCGAAAGCGATCCTGCACACATCCGCAGCATCAAGAATTGGCTTCAATACAGCACTATCTGTTATTTCCCGATCTTTTCGTCTCATCTGTTCCCCTCATAAATTCAGTGGAGCACTAATATACCCCATGGCTTATTCGTACACTCTTTTTAAGCTGAGCAAAACGCCCGCAGGATGTATTTTTAAGTGATGTCACCTGCACCAATAAAAATCTCCGTTCTTAAGCTGGTTGGAATAACCTGTGCATCAGGAGACCTCACTGCAGGGCTGTTTTCCCCGCCCGACAGAACTGTCAGAGCCATAAGAGCCCATCAGAAAATACAAAAATCGTACGGCGAAGAGTATGAGGCGGAAGTATCCGTTTCAATGGAAGTCGCAGAGGAAAACGTTTCCGAAGAACCGCTCATTCTGCAGGTAAGCGGAAGAATCGACGGGGTACTAAAATCCGTTCCTCCGGTGGTAGAGGAAATAAAAACCGTAATCACCGAGCTTGCATCAATAAACGAATCTGATAACCCCATGCACTGGGCGCAGGCACGATGCTATGCATTTATCTACGCTTCTCAGAATAATCATGACCAGATAACGCTCCGCCTCACCTATGTTCAGCTTGACACTTTGGAAGGCAGGTCTTTCGAGCAGACTGAGACCATCGATGAACTGAGGTCTTTCTTCTATGCGGCCGTAAACCGCTACTGTCTTCTTGCGCGAATGTCGGAGGAGTTCAGGAAAAAACGGAACGGTTCGATTGCAGAGCTGTCCTTCCCTTTCGGGGCGTTCAGGCCCGGGCAGCGTAATTTCGCGGCAGCAGTTTACAGAGCAGTAAAAGCCAAGGGGCATGTGCTGGCGCAGGCTCCCACCGGAACCGGCAAGACCATGGCAACCCTCTTTCCATCCATAAAAGCCCTGGGAGAGAATGCCGCCGAAAAGATTTTCTATCTTACAGCAAAGGGGGTCACTGCCTCCCTTGCCGAGCGAGCCATAGAGCACATGCGCACGCAGGGGCTTAAACTGAAATCGGTCACCATCACTGCTAAAGAAAAGATCTGTTTTCTGCCGAAAGCCTCCTGCAACCCTGAAGAGTGCCGCTATTGTAAAGGCTACTACGACCGCCTCGGCCCGGCACTCATGCAGGCACTCTCTCTGGAGCGTATGGACAGACAAGAAATAGAACACATCGCTCAGGACCATACTTTATGCCCTTTTGAATTGTGCCTGGATATATCGCTTTGGAGTGACTGCATTATATGTGATTACAACTATGCATTCGATCCCAGTGTCTACCTGAGGAGATTTTTCGATGATGAAGATGAGGGAAATTATGTTTTCCTCATTGACGAAGCACATAACCTTGTTGACAGAGCAAGGGAAATGTTTTCTGCTGAATGCGGTGACTACATGTACTCGGCATTAAAAAAGAAAATGGGCAAGGGGATGCCGGAGGTAAAGCGTTCACTTACAAAGATCATTAAGATTCTCAAGGAAATTGAAGAATCCATGGGGGAAAAGAGCTTTGCCACTGAAGTGGATCCCCCCCCCTCCCTGCTTTTACACCTACACGCATTTCTGAAACTTGCTCAAAAGAGGCTGGGGCAGAATGATCCTCACCCCGCGCGCGAGCAACTTCTTGAGGTTTACTTTGAAACACTCTCTTTCATGCGCATTCAGGAAAATTACGATGAGCGCTACACCACCACGCTCACTCGTGACAAAAACGGCTTTACAATAAAGCAGTTCTGCATCGACCCGTCCTTCCTGCTCGGGAAAGCGTTGAAAAGAACGAAAGCGGCAGTTTTTTTCTCCGCCACCCTCTCCCCTCTCGATTACTTCAGAGATGTGTTTGGCGCTCGTCAGGATGCAAAACTCATACGCATAGGTTCCCCTTTTCCGGAAGAAAACCTTCGCGTTCTTGTGGGGAACACTGTTTCCACCGTTTACAAGGAAAGAACGGTCACTGCTCCAGTGGTGGCGTCCATGATAGCAGAGCTCATTTATCATCAAAAAGGCAATTACCTGGCCTTTTTTCCATCGTATGAGTACCTTAACCAGGTCAAAGACCATTTCGCAAGCCTTGCCCATGATGCCGAAGTTATCATTCAGGGCAGGAATATGACAGAAGAGGATAGAGCCGAATTTCTGGGCCGGTTTGACAGTGACAACTGCAATACGCTTCTAGGGTTTGCGGTTATGGGAGGCGTTTTTGGAGAGGGGATCGATTTAGTTGGTGACAAGCTGGTGGGTGCAGTCATTGTGGGAGTAGGTCTTCCCCAGATATGCGATGAGCGGGAGCTTATCAAAGATTACTATCAGAAGACAAGGGGCACCGGTTTTGATTTCGCCTACACGTTTCCCGGCATGAACAAGGTGCTGCAGGCTGCGGGGCGGGTGATTCGAACGGAAACTGACAGAGGCGTGCTGCTTTTAATCGATCAGCGTTTCACCCGCTATCCTTACCGTTCTTTACTGCCGCAGGAGTGGGGGTTACGGTTTATCAGTTCGTCGGAAGCGATTAAGCAGGCACTGGGAGGGTTTTGGCTATAATGTGTAAAGTTATGCACATCTTTTAACAAGAACCTTCAATTTGCCGGCTTATCGGAACGCAGCTGGTCATAGTTATCCTTATTTTGTAACAGGCCCACAAATTGAATTATCATCCAACATCAAATTGGCATTTACATCTTTACTCTTTGAAACAAATTCTAGACGAAAACCATCTATGGTCTCTTGGATAGCTGAATAGTCTATATAAAAATGTAAATTCCTTCCAAACTCTCAATTTCAATTAAACTTCGTGATTGAGTGTAACATTCGGCACATCCACGCTTACATTAAAAATAGTTTCATTGATATTTTCTTCGTTTGGTAATGGCGGTAGTCTTTTTAAATACGAAGCTGTTTCATCCTCAATATAATAGGCCTTATCCTTTGCAAAAACGTAAATAGCTCTGTTTGCTGTCCTAAAATCATTGAGATACAAACTATTAACCAAACCTATTGATGCGAAATAATTTCTATATTTAACAACTATACCCCAAATGGGCCAGCCAAAATATTTGAAAATGATTGTATTTTCCCATCGATACTGAAAATACTCCTTACGAAAAATTGTTTTACCAAATATTGATAGTTCATGCAGCCCCCTTATACCTTGAGAGGTGATTTCCAGTCTAAGAAACAAAACAAGGAACCCCCTCAGAAAACCTTCTAGACTGTAAAAGAAAAGCTTCAACTCACTCTCAATAAAAGAGACATAGAGTAAATAAAATGATCCTAAAATATCCCCAGTGGAGCGTCCGGAGGAATGAAGGTCAGCGAGCATCCCTTTTTCGGCATGAAAAAAGAGGAGAAAAAGCCTGTTAGCGATAATATGGAAGATCCCGCAAAGGGCGCTACGATGCTCTTTGATACGGACATGTTCATTTGGGTTCAGAGAGGAAATCACAAGGTCGCATCTCTTACTGAAAGTGCACCAGAGAGTACCTTTCCATAGTGTCCTACATGGAACTTCTGCAGAGATCCACAAGCAAGCAGCAGCATGCATTTACCAAAGATTTCCTCACGCAGTTCCTCACCCTGACTGCAAACATCGGTCATCGCGCATCAATTTATGTCGAAGAATATGCCTTATCGCACGGGGTATCCTGTACAGATGCTCTGATTACGGCAACCGCAACAGAAAACAATCTCCCCCTATGCTCATCTAACATCAAGCATTTCAAACCAATCAAGGATTTGAAATTGAAAGTTTTCAAACCCTGAATTGGCCGCGAGAGGACGCTTCCGACAGTAGCCATAGCATAAGCATGGGCGAATATGAGTCTGCATCGGGACACCTGTGCCCTCCTTAACAGTCGGGGTACTGCCTGATACCCTACCGTTATCATCTGTAGTCACGAGGGGCAGCTCTGGCAGTAGCCCTATGCGTAAGCATGGGCGAATATGGGTCTGCATCGGGACACCTGTGCCCTCCTTAACAGTCGGGGTACTGCCTGATACCCTATCGTTATCACCTGTAGTCACGAGGGGCAGCTCTGGCAGTAGCCCTATGCGTAAGCATGGGCGCTCTCTACCCTAATCGTGGCATCCGTGCCTCCCTGACCGTCGGGGTACTGCCTGATACCCTATCGGTATCATCTGTAGTCACGAGGGGCGGCTCTGGCAGTAGCCCTATGCGTAAGCATGGGCGAATCTAAGCATGTATTGTGGCACCTGTGCCTTCCCTGACGGTCGGACTACTGTCTATTGCCACGTTTCAGAATTATATTAAGGGTCTGCGTTTGTTACGACAGAATCATAAGCAACTTATGAGTACCGTTCTCATCCTTCACTGTTTCCGATAAGGAGGTCCCATGCGGCAATTGTTCTGTATTTTAATAATATCCTGCACTCTATTTGCTGATGTCGAAGTGTATATGTGGATATTGCCAGTAAAAGTCTACTTCAATGACCAAACAGTGAAACAGGTATGGCTCGAAACACCTGAAAATGCTCAGTTTTACAACCCCGAATATTCAGACCCCAAACATCCCATTCCAGGCAAGAAAGTTATTTTCGTCAACAAACTAAGCGGGCAGGATTCTCTGATCATAAGCGAAAAACTGTATATGATGCCGGACTCTTTCCAAGTTCTCATTGATAAGAAAATCGGCTATGCCAACGTCAGTGTTGTCGAGGATATCTCCTCTGATTCGCTCAATCCCATCGGAATCTGGACCTCAAGGCGGTTAAGTGAGGCTCAGGGGAAAGTTGTTCTGGAAAACAAACCGGTGTTTGTCGATACAATTGTTTTGGAAGAAGATGCAGCCTGGAATGCAGAGCATGTTTACTGCTACGACGCTTCGTTCACAAAACAGAAGATGAGAAATTTGTATAAAAACGGTGGACGAGATAATCCGACTCTTAAGAAAGCACTGGAAGAAAACCGGATTATCATGATTTTCGAGGCGACGCCTTGAGAACAGCTCTAGTATTCCTGTTTATTTCTGTTTCAATCTGCTCCGGACAATTTTCAGGCGAACAGGGTGGATCACCAGACCTCTTCTCCGATTTTCTGAATGCGGTGTATCGCGGTGATTACCAGAAAGTGAAATCCGCTATTGAATCCGGCATGAGTCTTACCTGGGAAACCGAATCAGGGATGAGTCCGCTCTCAATCGCCGCAGCATCGGGAAATGATTCTCTGACATTCCTGCTTTTAAGCAATGGTGCCGGAATAGATGATAACCATTTGATAATACTGGCAGTGTCAACCAATTCGCTTCCGGTTCTGAAATGGGCCAAGAAACACAATCGTTTTGTTACAACATGGAGTTGGTCAAGTACTGCGCAGCGTAAATCACCACTTTCATATGCTATTTACATAGGATCATCTCTGGAAATAGTCGATTTTCTATTATCAAATCTCCCTCCCCCATCCTACAGCAAGGATATTTTCCAGTCTCTTCATTACAATGACACCTATGATCAGAAAACAAAGCTCTCGATTGCTCATAAGCTGCTCAATACGGGTATAGAGCCATCAGAGTGGGATGATTATCTGTTCCTTGAAAAACTGGCATCCTCACTTGGTGATACAACAATTCGCAAAAAGATCCCGCCTCGCTTGAATAATGCTCAGAAGCAGATGGAACTGAATAAAAGCCTGGCATATAGAGCCAAATCAAGGAAAAGCATCGATTCTCTTCTGGCACTTGGAGCCGATCCATTGGGATCGACCGGAGGAGGATGTCAAGGCGGCAAAAGGCAGGATCTTTCAACTCCGCTGGATATCCGCAGAGGTACAGGTTGTAACCAAGTGGAATTAGCAGCTTTCAACTGGCAATGCATCGCTTTTTTCCTGTGGCATGATCCACAAAAGATCAAACCTGAACTTTCCGATCGCGATGAGCTTTACATCGCGATCACCACCAGAAATCTGTCCAATGTTGAAAAGTTTCTTAAAAAGATGGGTGAGAAGTTCTTTCTCTCTTTGACATTTAAGGGAAAGGGGCCGCTGTTCCTTGCTGCCGATGCCGGAGATGCGCAGATAGTAAAATTCCTTCTTCAACTGCAATTTACAGAAGAGGAAAAGGAGAACGCATTGATGACCTCTGTAGAAAAGGGGTATGCCAACGTAGTCAAAGTACTGTTGGCAAGCGGCGTTGATCCTCAGCTCGCTTCGACAGGTGGTAATGGTGTTCGCAAGCTTTTACAGAGTATGTTGTTCCGCTCCGACGGTGGAAAGATTCAGGATACAGTAATCGCAAAGGACATCTTATCTGCCTATAAAAAAAAACATGGTAAGAAGATATCTTTGCCACTCAGTTCCCTTGTTACCTATGGCTATAAACAAAATGCGAAGCTGTTCAATTATCTGTGGCGCAACCAACCGGAACCGTTGAACGGAGATACCGTGTTTGCGAATATTCGTTATAATCTGGATCTGTTGTTTGATACTTCAGTGATGAAGAGGATCCCCACTGCGGGGCATGAGATGAAAATTTTATCCGAATTTCTGAGTTCTCAATATGAATTTCCTGAAGATGAAGACCCCCGGATTTTAAGCGATGCGGTTGCAAAGCTCAATGTGCTGCAAGAGCAGAGAATACAATTTCATAAAGTACTTACAAGCGAATGGTATTGTAAAGTCGGTAAATATCACATCGGGTATGATAAAAACAGAAAGCAGTTCGAGCCGGCCTGGATAGTACCATCGTTGTTTTCTGATCGGGGGACTTTCGATATGAAGTTGGGTCGCTGACATATCGCGGCAGCTGTGCCCTCCTTAACAGTCGGGGTACTGCCTGATCCCGTTATCATCTGTAGTCACGTGAGGCGACTCTGGCAGTAGCCCTATGCGTAAGCATGGGCGAATAGGAGTCTGTATCGTGACACCTGTGCCCTCCCTGACGGTCGGGGTACTGCCTGATAAACCGATCTTTCGCGTTGGTACCCAGTAGAAAGGATTATACTCGACTTCGGCGGACCTACGCTCCTACGATAGGAATCGAAGGACAGGCAGTATGAGCGGAACGGGGGTACCATTTTAAAACCAACACTATCTCATGAGTGCAAGCGGCATAATCCCGCCAATCAACAATTCTCTTTCGGCTCCGGCGGACCTACGCTCTGGGTGAGCGGAACGGGGGAACCGTTTCCCACCATCTCAGACAGTCGAGGTATAGTCTGACGCCATCACCGGATCTTGCACTCAAATGACACATGCGAAAAGAGAGAAACCCCTTCCTTACGGTCGGGGCTCTGAAATGAGAGAAACCCCTTCCTTACGGTCGGGGCTCTGAATAATCAACAATCATCAATCAAAAATCAACAATTACCTTGATCCTTTGATCTTGGCCTTTCCGATCTTCACCTTGAGCTCCGCCTGCAGAGCCTTGAGGCTGTTGTACTGATCTTCGCTTTCGATCACCACAAACTCCACGCGTCTGTTGGAAGCACGCCCGGCTGCCGTGGTGTTGTCCTCGATGGGAACTGACTCTCCGTACCCGATAGCAATAATACTGCTTTCGGGTACTCCTTTACCGACCAGATAATCGCGCACCGATGATGCTCTGGCAGCGGAAAGAAGCAGGTTGTAATCATCTGCACCCTGAGAATCGGTGTGGCCCTGAATCTCGTACCTGAGGTGAGGATACTGCCTCAAAAAATTGACAACATAGTCAAGCGCTGCATAGGAAACATCCATCAGTTCCGCGCTGCCGGTCTTAAAATTGATAGCCCGAAGCGAGGTATTGAGCTCCTTGGTTTCCTTTTCGGAAGGCTTGAGCAGTGTATCGGGACATCCATCCTCATCCTTGTAACCGTTCATGGTTTCAGGTTCGGTCGGACACTGATCCGATCCCTTGCAAATGGCGGCAAACTTGTCACCAAGTCCCTGCTCGGTCACCCAAGCTTCACAGACACCATCCTTGTCGTTATCAGGATCAGGACAGCCGTTTTCATCCTCGAAGCCATCGTAATCCTCGGCCACATTGGGACAGGCATCATCATTGTCAAGGATTTTATCGCCATCATTATCCGGATCAGGACAGCCATCTCCGTCTTCGAAATTGTCCATATCCTCCGGTTCATCGGGACACAGATCTATGCCGTCGTGAATGCCGTCCTTATCGGCATCCAGCTCAGGGCAGCCATCCTCGTCCTCAACACCATTGAAATCCTCCGGTGAATTGGGGCACTGATCCACAGAATCGGGAATATTGTCTTTATCGTTATCGAAGTCAGGACAACCGTCCTCATCCTCAAAACCGTCCCTGTCTTCAGGCTCAAGAGGACACTTGTCAACAGTATCTGCCACACTGTCACTGTCGTTGTCATAATCCGGGCAGCCATCCTCGTCCTGGAAACTGTCGAAATCTTCAGCTTCATTAGGACACTGATCAACTGTATCAAGCATGCCATCGCCGTCGTTGTCAAGATCGGGGCAGCCATCCTCATCCTGGAAGCTGTCCTTGTCTTCCGGCTCCATGGGACACTTATCGAGTGTATCGGGGATTTCATCCTTGTCGTTATCATAGTCAGGGCAACCGTCCTCATCCTCAAACCCGTCGAAATCCTCAGGTATTTCAGGGCACTGGTCAACCTTGTCAAGAATTCCATCCTTGTCTTTATCGGTAGACATACCCCAGCGAATGGAGAGCCCGGCGGCCAGCTCAGCACCTCTGCGGGGAATAAAAATGGGGCTGCCCAAAGCCTTGTATGATCCGTCTAGAGAAAAATATTTAAAATTGAAGCTTCCCCCCAGAGCTGATGCCACCGTCTCAGATCCTCCAAAGATTAATCCCAGCCTGACCGGCATAAATCCGTTGAGCACTCCCGCCTCACCTCCCAGAGTAAACCTGGGAATGTAGGAGGTGCGTCCGGGGCCTTTCACCAGTTGCTGTTCGTAATTGACACCACCGCTCACGTATTTAGCCAGATAAGCCCATTCCTCTTTGGTAGACATATCATACAGATAAGAATAACCGATGTTGAACGACAACGGCAGAAAGGTGAAGAAATAATTCACTGGTTTGAGAGTGTCGCGTTCATCGGACAAATACTCGTTCTGATTGCGATCGAAAGCGGAATCGAGATCCTCAAACAAGGTCATGATATCGAAGTCGCGCTTTTCGATTCTATAATCGACCTCGTATGCCTGACCACCCCAGAAAATAAGTCCTAGGTTTTCCACATCAATGGAGACCGAGTGGTTGTCGTTGTAGAGAATACCTCCAATGTCAAAGCCGATACCCTGACCGTTTACCGGTGGCAAACTGCTGGCGAAGTTGTCATCAAAGCGCCACTCTCCGCTGAAACCCGTACCGGCGGTCATAATATGGACTTTTCCGCTTGCATCCAGGCTGTTTGTATTTTCATTAAATGTGAGATGGCTGTTTTCTTCCGCTTCGGCCCGCAGAATTGAATGCCCCATGATAAGCTTCAGACCGATACCGCCAGCTCCCCTGTCGAGTTTGAAAAGATCGTGAAGAGCAGGAATGGTAACCGGAAGACCCAGCTTGACAGAGATCTCCGTGGCCCAGAGGGCATTAACGTACAGGTCAGAAAAGTCCAGGGTGTTTCCTCTCAGTAGTCCGTCAGTTTCAGAGAAGATGGGAAGCAGCATACCTTCAGGTATCCTGAGTTCCTGATCGATGGAGGTCTGCACATTAAGTGCAAAACCGTGAGTGGCGCCGCTCATAAGCGATGTGCGCATCCCGGCATAGAGACTGATTCCACCCTTGAGTTCCTGAGTAAGCTTCTTTGAAACCTCAGTGGTGCTCAATCCATCAAGCCTGAAGCTCTCATTAAAAAGCTTGGTTATAAAACCAGAAGTTTTGGAGAGATCGGTTATGTTCCAATACTGGTAAAAAGGCGAAAGCGCCAGTTTGTCGCTCCAATAAGCGACTGAGGTTGGCAGCACATAGTAGCCCCCTCTGGGCACTCTTTCAACTCCAAGCAGAGCGGGATTACCGAAAGCGGCATCCAGTGATGTTCCCCCCGCATTCCTTGCCTGAGTCATTCCGGCAGAAACGGGGTTATTATCAGGACCGGCCATTACACCCACGGCCAGAAAACAGAGCAGAACTGAAATTGTATATCTTTTCATTTGTATTTTCCTCCCAGGATCACCAGATCAGTAATGAATCGCTGTTATTGACACCCTCAACTCTCAGCCAGGACTTCATGTCCACATAGTCGGTATCGGAGAGCGCCTCGTGAGGTGTCTTTTCGAGAAACCGGATCTGCCATCTCCAGGAACAGGTGTCCGAGCTGATAAGCTTTGCAATCTGAGCATCTTCCAGTATGATCTGGTTAAAAACCGAATCGGTAGTGGACCGCTTCGGTACAAAGAAGCCCTCCGATCCCAGAAGATTAACATAACCGGCGGCATCAGCGGCACCCTCCTGAGAAACGAGAGCATGTGTTTCGAGAATCGAAAGCGCCTCCAGGTCTGCCATCTTTGCTTTAGGTGCGATCAGCGCGAAAAGGCGCAAATTGAGGTTTGAATTATTGTAAAGAATCATATTGTAGACGGCCCTTCGCTGCTCGAATTTCTGCACAAGCCGCGCCTGGTCGAACATGGCGAAAGTATCTGTGCCCAGATCCATGGGGAAGGAATCCACAATCGCCCAGTCAAGATCAGCGTTCATGATATACTTGGCATTTACTCTGATCGTAGTCCGCCCGATATGGGTGAAATACTCTGGATCTGTCGTTTCCAAGTCGTTCACCACCAGAAGCGGAGTTCCAACAGGCAGCAGGGAACGGCTTACAATTGTAATGGAATCCGGAAAACGATTAGTGACATCGGTTATGTCTATCAGGTAGTTATATGAGGTATCATTCTTTACGTTACAGAACTTGGGAGTGGCCACTGCTGCCACGCTGGGATCTGTGGGATCAAACATCTTTATCTCGGTCACGAACGTGTCGATCTTTGTGTGCTGATAAAGAACCGGCTTTATGTTCATGCGGGCTTCCACTTTCTCAAAGACGAACTTGTCTCGCATTAGTGGCTTGTTTTCTTCCGGCCATGGAAAATCTATCGGCACATATTGAGTATCTGCGTCTCTGACGATTTCCTTTCTAACAATACCATAGAATTCACTGAACTGGAAATCTCTCGAACTGATGGTAAAGACAATCGAATCAGTTGATGAAATGGTAACGCGTTTCTTGGTACTCACATCCGGAGCCACAAAATATTCAACATTACTGACTGACTTTGAAAGCGGATCACTCCATTCTGTAAAAAGGCGATATGATCCGACCGCGTTCTGGTATTCATTGAGCGTTTTAGCTTTGACATTCATCTTTGCAAGGCTACTGGCCGGCATACGTCCTCTGAAAAAGCTGGAATCCAGACTGCCAAAAGCTGTCAGTTGACTTCTACTTCTGATATTGTTTTGCATACTGTACTGAGTGGACCACATGTGGTGATGATAACCGATGATCTCAAAGTCGAGGTTAGTGTAATTATCAATCAGATAAAAGAAAGCTCCTTTTCTCAAATCGATATACTTCATCTCCACAGTATCACTCAGCTCGTAGGTCACCAGAAAAGTCTTGTTCATACTGGCAAGAAGCGTATTTGCGATATCAACAGAACTGGCACTCATTCCGTCAAGTGATATGGAAAACTGCAGATCGCTTCCCCCGTTAAACGGACCAGCGGAAGCTGTTGTGGCAGTAACACTCACTGTCACCGGAACAGTAAGCGTATTTCCGGAAGCATCGATGGTGATTTCAGAAGTCCCGTTTGCAGGTATTGAAGCTGCGGCTGCATTTCCAACTCCGGCTACGTCGATGATCACATTGCTCAGTGCGACATTGGAATTATTGGTGATGGAGATTGTGAGAGGATCACTTGGATCGGCAAATTGTATGCTGTAAACATCAGGTATGGAAATGTCCTGCTGAACAGCAGGCAGAGTTGTACCGGAAGGGAAATTTCCGGCGAGTGGCACGCTCTGAGTTACATCAGGAATTCCAGATAGTGGAATAATCCCCAAAGTATGTGTAATCACCTTGTCCTCGAAATTCTCTTCGCTCACCTCCAGATCTATCGAATCACTCTGAGCCACACTGAAAATAACCGTGTTCCCCGTAACGGTATCCCTGGAGAGATCGGTGCTGTTTCCCACATAGGTACTGTCCACATTAAGAATTTTCATACTGCTGTCAAGGGAGAAGAGGTTACCGAACTCTTCGCCGAGCATGAGCTTATGATTGATGGGGACCTCAATGGCAGAAGCCCACTTCAGCGGTTTCTCCTCCACCGGATTTATACAGTAGACCAGACCCAGTCCCACTGCGGCTGAAACGATTAACCCCGCGGCCACACTTCCTCTTCTCAAAGCAGACCTCCTTAGAAAGGACATATTATTATTGAATTTTCCATATTTAAAACTGCTCAAAGCTCTTTCTCCTTCTCAAAACTCTCCCAGAACCCTTCTTCCAAACGGATCGTCTTCCCCTCTACTGTCAACTTACCCTCCTGAGAAAGCCTTGCGATTAGTCTGGAGTAAGTCTCAGGAGTGGCCCCGATAGCCGCCGCAAGATCCTTCTTGGAAAGCGTGGGCACGACCTTCTCCCGAGCACCGTAATGATCCCTTATATACAGAAAAAAGCGATCTTCCACATCATGCATCGTCAAAAAGCGAATCCGGTCGGCCAGATAGCGCTGCTTGCGCATCAGCATAGCCATAAAGTCGTTTCTGAAGTCCTGCTTATCGAGAAGACAGTAAAACTGATGCTTCGGTATGACAAATAAAGTCCCCGGTTTGAGAGCAACCGCAGTCACCGGATAGCTGTCCTGCTCAAAAAGAATCACTTCCGCAAACGGCTCCCCGGGCCCTATCACCTTAATAATGACCTCCCTGCCATCGGGAGTTCCCTTGGAGAGGCCCACTGCGCCGCTGGCACACAGGTAAAAAGCAAACCCCCGGTCTCCCTCGTGAAACAGTATCTCCTTCTTGGAAACCTGCTTAGGGATGCAAATATCGGCGAGCATCTCTCTACTTTTTCCGCTGATACCCTGGAAAAACTCCGATCGCTCCAAAAAGGCGACAATATCCAATCTATTCTCCTTTTATTCTATAATATAATTACCCCAGAGAACAATACCGACCTCTCTGTACCTTAATATTTAAATTGTTTTACCCTGAAACTTACCCTGATTTAAGACAAATAGTGCCTGGAAAAGCCTCTTTTTTGTGAAATAATTCCAATGTCCACCAATAAAATAAACTTTTCTTGATGAGGGTCAATTTTTTTTCCCCCGCAAACTCGCATATTAAGTGTAGAACAGCAAGAGAAACCGACAGGAGCAGATATGAAAAGGAAAATCATCAATATCGATCACGACAAATGTAATGGATGCGGTCTGTGTGTACCCAACTGCGCAGAAGGCGCCATAAGAATCATCGACGGAAAGGCCCGGCTTCTGGGGGATCTCTTCTGTGACGGGCTGGGGGCCTGTCTGGGGCACTGCCCTTTAGGCGCCATCGCCATCGAGGAGCGGGAAGCTGAACCCTACGATGAACGCAAGGTGATGGAACATGTTGTGAAACAGGGCCCCAATGTCATTAAAGCGCACCTGCAGCACATGAAGGATCATAACGAGATGGTCTACCTCAATGAGGCCCTTGAGTACCTGAAAGAACAGAATATCGAAACTGATTTTGAAACAACAGAAAAAAAGGATGCTGCCATGCACGGAAACGCTTTCGAAGGATGCCCGGGATCGCAGGCTATGAAATTTGCGGCCGCAACTGCCGCCGATGAAGAAGGTACAAGAGCTTCGCAACTGACCCACTGGCCGGTTCAGCTGCACCTGGCCTCCCCCATGGCCGCTCACTACAGAGGTGCGGATGTTCTTCTGGCGGCGGACTGCGTTGCCTACTCCATGGGTGATTTTCACAAGGATCATCTCAAGGGTAAAGCACTGGCCATTGCCTGTCCCAAGCTGGATGACGGTCAGGAAGTATACGTTGAAAAATTGGTGGCCATGATCGACGAGGCAAAGATAAATACCTTAACGGTTATGATCATGCAGGTTCCCTGCTGTGGAGGGCTTCTCAGATTGGCTAAGGAAGCGGTTTCCAGGGCAACGCGAAAAGTGCCAGTGAAGGCAATTGTGGTGGGGCTTCAGGGAGAAATTTTGAGTGAGGATTGGGTTTGATTCTAAAGGAGCCCACCGCACGCTCATGCTGAGCTCCTAGTCGAAGCATGAGATAAGCAGGGCAGAAGGAGCTCACCCTTCGACCGCGGACTGCTCAGGGTGAGCGGACAGGGGGGAGCCGGACGGAAGAGAAAAGTGTAACGAGGTTGTCTAATATTAATAATGACAGACTTATAAATTTACAAGTAAATAATTTTCATCTAACAGAAGGGGTTTAAAAATGGGTATGTTTTGTTATCAGTGCGAGCAGGCAGCAAAGGGAACCGGTTGTGATGTTGCAGGTGTATGCGGAAAGCAACCTGACACCGCTGGTCTTCAGGATCTTATAATTCATCAGCTAAGAGGTATAGGCTATCTGGCACATAATGCCCGTAAACTGGGTGTAACCGATGAAGAAGTGAACAGGTTTACCATTGAGGCCCTGTTTACCACAGTTACCAATGTCAATTTTGATTCAGCACGTCTTGAGCAGTGGGTCCGCACGGGCGAAAGCATTAAGAGGAAAGCCGCTCAGATGTACGTGGATGCCGCAGCAAGAGCCGGTCAGAAGGTGGATGCCGCAACCTGGCCATCAAGTGTAAAGTTCACCCCGGCCCAGTCCACAGTTGATCTGGTCAAACAGGCGGAGAAGGTGGGCGTTCTGGCTGATGGTCCCGATGAAAACATCCGTTCACTCAAACAGCTTCTCACCTACGGGCTCAAGGGTATGGCCGCCTATGCAGATCACGCCTATATCCTCGGAAAGCAGGATGAGGAGATCTATGCCTACATGCACGAAGCACTTGCGGAAATCAATAGAGACGATATCACGCTTGAGGAGCTTGTAGGGCTTAATATGAAATGCGGTACAGTGAATATCCGCACCATGGAGATCCTTGACGAGGCAAACACTTCTCATTTCGGTCATCCTCAGCCCACACCTGTGTCAACAGCCTTCAAAAAGGGCCCGGCAATCGTGGTCACCGGTCACGATCTGCTTGACCTCGAAGAGCTGCTCAAGCAGACTGAGGGTAAGGGGATCAATATCTACACACATGGCGAGATGCTTCCTGCGCATGGTTACCCGGAGCTCAAGAAGTACAAGCACCTGGTGGGGCACTTCGGTACAGCCTGGCAGAACCAGCAGAAAGAGTTCAACGGTGTGGAAGCGGTATTTCTGTTCACCACAAACTGCATCCAGAAGCCGCTTGAAAGCTATAAAGACAAGGTGTTCACCTGCGGTCTGGTTGGATGGCCCGGTATCGCTCACGTAAAGGGAAGAGACTTTTCGGCAGTGATTGAAAAGGCACTTTCGCTCAAGGGTCTTGAAGAGAAGGAAGGCAAGAACTTGATGACCGGTTTCGCCCGCAATGCGGTTCTGGGAGTGGCCGACAAGGTGATCGATGCCGTAAAAACAGGAGCTATCAAGCATTTCTTCCTGGTTGGCGGATGCGATGGATCGAAACCTGGACGCAACTACTACACCGAGCTGGCCCAGTCGGTTCCCGAGGACTGTGTGATCCTCACGCTGGCCTGCGGCAAGTTCCGTTTCAATGATCTTGACTTCGGCACGATTGGCGGAATCCCGAGACTGCTTGACGTCGGTCAGTGTAACGACGCCTACTCCGCGGTGAAGATCGCCCAGGCTCTGGCAGGTGCCTTCAATGTGGGGATTAACGATCTGCCACTATCTCTGATACTGTCCTGGTACGAGCAAAAAGCAGTGGTGATTCTCCTTTCGCTTCTGTCGCTTGGCATGAAGGGTATCCGGATCGGGCCCAGCCTCCCGGCATTCCTCTCCCCTGCGGTAGTGGATTTTCTTGTCAAGCAGTTTGACCTCAAACCCATCAGTACCGCCCAGGAAGACCTCAATGCCATACTGAACCCTCAGAATGCTTAATTAAAAAGCTGCCGGCACAAGCCGGCAGCTCTCTCTCCCACTCATATTTAAACAATCCTAAATCCGCTCATGTTGAGCAGTCTTCGGTCGAAACATGAGCAATCTTCTCCCCTCACCGAAGCGCCTCTTCTCCGCTCATGTTGAGCAGTCCGCGGTCGAAACATGAGCAGTCTTCTTCCCTCACCGGAGCAGTCCGAGGTCGAAACATGCTTCCAAACAGTAGCGCACTCTCATTACCATATGGAATCAACTTTGCGCTACGTAGCGCACTTCCATTTCCATATGGAAACAGGTTTGCGCTACGTAGCGCACTTTCATTACCACGTGGAAACAGGTTTGCGCTACGTAGCGCACTTCCATTTCCACGTGGAAACAGAAGTGCGCTACTTTTTCCGAGCTGTACAGGCAGCAAAAAGTCTCTTGTGTACTACCTGAAATGACATCTGCCTTCAGTGGCCATTTCGGTCTGCAGCTAAAACTGTAATTCTTTAAAACTCCACAGCCACCTTCTTTGCCCTATTCTTAGTCTTCTCCAGTATCCCCTCCGCATCTTCACCGACAATATCCAGCTTATCAGCAACAATAGTGTGGATATCCTTTATTCCAAAAAATTTGAGGATCATCCTCACATATCGATCCCCCATTTCCAAAGCGCAATAGGGCTCCGTACAGTAATCCCCTCCCCGGGAGATTATATTCACCGCCTTTTTCCCCTCCAATAAACCAATGGCGCCATGCTCCGAATACTTAAACGTGATCCCCGGAATTGATATATAGTCGATATATGCCTTGAGAATGGCCGGGATGTTCAGATTCCACATTGGTTCCGCAATGACGTACTTGTCAGCTTCGGCAAACTGATAGGCATATTTGAGGACACGGTGTCGCATAGTGTCCTCCGTCTTGGGACCAAATGCCGTCTCCAGATCCTGCGCGGTCAGAAAGCCGATATCTTCTTTATACAAATCGAGAGTGACCATTTCATCATCGGGATGAAACTCCTTGTAGGTTTCTATGAATTCATCGGCAATCCTCAAGGTTCGCGACTGACCCTGCGGCTTGGGGTCCGCTTTTATGTACAGCACTTTCATAATATCCTCCCACCGCTTACACGTTCCACAATTCGACTCACTTTCCCGGTGCGAAGATGCAAAACCCTCCGGTCCTTAATAGATTACGTTTAAACGGGGGGTGGACCACGAATTTTACTGCAATGCTTCTGCGGCGAAAGTGTAGAATTTTTCTGGTTGACGGCGAAGACGCCTTGTAGGTCACAAGCCCCACGTCCCGCATTGAAGCATTCAGCTGAATAGTCATCGGAGTTTTTCGATCACGATTTCAAAACGCCAGAATACACTTTCCCAATTCCTCCTTGTCGCCATCCTCTACGATTATTTATACTTTGCTTACAGCCATACAGCTTCCCCTATTAAAAGGATATATCCATGTCTAAAAATCATCTCCTTTCCCTCATCGCAGCGCTTCTTTTCTCAAGCAACATTCTGGCCTTGACCGGTAAAGTGGTCACCCCCGAACTCCAACCTCTCAAAGGGGCGAACGTCACGTTTCTCAACGGGATTGTCTCTACCCAAACAGATAACAACGGTGAATTTTTCATAGATGTAATACTTAATGCCCGATCCGAAAAGAGTGCGAAACTAAACCAAAACATCCGTTTTCAGAATAAGAATTTTCTATTTTCCCTTTCTCAGAGTGAAAAAGTTACAATTGAGGCCTTCAATTTCCAAGGAAGAAAACTCTTCACTCTAGTCAACAAGGTTCTGGGAGCGGGACTGCATAAATTTGAATTTCCCGTGAGCAAAACCCCCAATCAGAATCTAATGCTGAAGGTAAGCACTGGCAAGACGAGTTCAAGCTACAAACTTACTCCCTACGGTATCAAAGCGCATGCTGTTTCCTCTGCGCCGTCTGAAAAGCATCAAACCGCAGCTCTGCAGATAACCGACTCCCTTATAGTAACCCACCCCGACTACCCCCGGCTGGCTGTTCCCTACGGAGGACAGAATACATTCGACACTATCATAATGACAGATTCAACCGGAGGAGCAGCAACAGATATCCATATTTCCATTCATGATCACTATATGGGTTCGGAGGTCTACACCGATTCCGGGCTGAGGGAAGGCGCATTCCTTTATCTCCCTGACAGTAGTAAACAGATGGGATATACCCTCTCAGCATCTTCAAATGGCTACTATACAGAGCTGTATCGTTTTATTAAGGAAAATGAAGTAGTGTTTCTTGATCTGGATACAGTGCCCAAAGGAAGTGGAGTGATAACTGGAGTTCTTATGGGGCATCAACACTTTTTCGGTTCCTGTTATGCCCGTAATGTGGTGCTCACAATACGGGAACTGGGCATCAGCGATACTACCGACATGAATGGAAGATATCTGTTTACCGGCATTCCTGATGGCGACTACCACGTAGACTTCTCTTATATGTTTCTTGATCAAACCTTCACTGTTTCTACAGGTGTTTACTCTGATTTCATCTTTGAAGAACCGATGCAGGCGGAAGCTCCAAATGTGTATCTCTACCCGCAAACCACTCAGCAGGTTTCGCTTTCAGTCTCTTTCCCCACCGGGGGAAAAGTGATCGTTTCAGAACCCGACTACGGAGAGGGGTGGACCGTTACTGCGGATCCTTCGGGAATGATCGACGACACTATCCCTTATCTTTTCTACGAAGCAAAGCTCAACGGGCCATTCTCATCTGATAAAGGTTGGATCATCAGTGAAGAGCACCTTGCCGATGAATTCACGTCTCTCATGCAGGCTCGCGGTTTCACCGGCAGAGAAATCACCGACTTCATTCAGTACTGGATGCCTGTACTTGAAGGAGCAGCCCCCTACTTTGCTGTGTATCCTCAACGGGTGGAAGATCTTATCGAACACCACGTGACCCCTCAGCCGCAAAGTGTATTGCGGGAGCTATGGCTGATCCGACCGCTACAGTTCCCCCTCCCACTCCCGCAACCGGAACCGGTACAGTTTACGAGAGCAGGTTTTACCCTGGTGGAATGGGGAGTTCTTCTCACCCGCGACCTTCTGGAAAGAAAAAACCAGGTCTATGACTGAAGTCAGAAGCCAGAAGCCAGAAGCCAGAGGCCAGAAGTCAGAAGCCAGAAGCCAGAGGCCAGAAGTCAGAGGCCAGAA
>JAEZKC010000107.1 GCA_023436205.1 Fibrobacterota bacterium | reverse complement strand
AACCGTTTTAGTCAAAGTTCATGGTAAAAATCCTCATATGTTCCCCGTATGCACGGGGATGAACCGGTAGGGTTTCACCGGATAAAACACGATTACCGATGTTCCCCGTATGCACGGGGATGAACCGTTATGGAGCGGTATAACTGATGCCGAGGAAGTATGTTCCCCGTATGCACGGGGATGAACCGCCTTGGCTTGAAAAATATATGACGGATGTATAATGTTCCCCGTATGCACGGGGATGAACCGTTTGAAAAATCGAGGGCAATACAGGGATGAACATGTTCCCCGTATGCACGGGGATGAACCGGGTGTTTACCGCTATGCAGAGGAAGCGGAAATATGTTCCCCGTATGCACGGGGATGAACCGTAAGAGCCACGAGCGCGAACCTGTGCAGGATCATGTTCCCCGTATGCACGGGGATGAACCGTTTATGAAGAGGACAGAGAGGCAGCTATCAAGATGTTCCCCGTATGCACGGGGATGAACCGTCGCTTTGATGCACAGATATTCCAAGAAAACCATGTTCCCCGTATGCACGGGGATGAACCGAAAAACCCTGATAATCCACTCGTTAGCCCAGTATGTTCCCCGTATGCACGGGGATGAACCGTCTACTACTGGTATTTATGATGCTGCACTTGGATGTTCCCCGTATGCACGGGGATGAACCGGAGTATTTATGGGTGACAAAATGAAAGCCTATATGTTCCCCGTATGCACGGGGATGAACCGCTGTACTCGTATTAATCCGCTGAAGAGCGAAAATGTTCCCCGTATGCACGGGGATGAACCGTCCCCAATTGTGATTTTTGAAATACCTATGGGATGTTCCCCGTATGCACGGGGATGAACCGGTTCTGCTTGTTCGGTAGCTTGCTCCATGATAATGTTCCCCGTATGCACGGGGATGAACCGTAACCCATAGCAACTATCATTTGTATAGGGTCATGTTCCCCGTATGCACGGGGATGAACCGCCCATTCTTGAAATTCTTCAATAGGAAACTGAATGTTCCCCGTATGCACGGGGATGAACCGGTCTGCGGCTGTGTTAATGATTGTACGTTCCAATGTTCCCCGTATGCACGGGGATGAACCGGCGTCCCGTTTATAGCTTGCGGGCCTTGGCATATGTTCCCCGTATGCACGGGGATGAACCGAAAATCACAGTCAGAGCAAAAATAGTTAAAAATGTTCCCCGTATGCACGGGGATGAACCGGACGAAACAGGCCGGGCGGAGGTTACCCGGGGATGTTCCCCGTATGCACGGGGATGAACCGGCGAATAGAGGAGGCTCGAAAATGAAGTGGGTATGTTCCCCGTATGCACGGGGATGAACCGACACCCGGGTATCGTTTCCGACCTTGACGGCCATGTTCCCCGTATGCACGGGGATGAACCGGTCGCGGCCGTTCGGCTGCGGTTGGATATCTCATGTTCCCCGTATGCACGGGGATGAACCGCTGCCGGGGTGGGCCAAAGTAGCTATCTTATTATGTTCCCCGTATGCACGGGGATGAACCGCTGGTTGTATTTCATAGCCTCGCGGATAGTGTATGTTCCCCGTATGCACGGGGATGAACCGCAAGGTTAGTGCTGCGGTAGCTGGCACCGATTATGTTCCCCGTATGCACGGGGATGAACCGTCGGCCCGGACAGTAACAAAACGGTATCCGGCATGTTCCCCGTATGCACGGGGATGAACCGATATTACTCTAAGGGCGTCGAATTAACCACTGATGTTCCCCGTATGCACGGGGATGAACCGAATTTTGATCAAATTGCAGATTAAATGGACTCATGTTCCCCGTATGCACGGGGATGAACCGTAATCGTTCTGTTCTCGGTGATACAGTAGCTTATGTTCCCCGTATGCACGGGGATGAACCGGATTGGACGCCAAGAATTTGAATCAAAATTATATGTTCCCCGTATGCACGGGGATGAACCGGCCTCAAAAACCTGCCCACGATAGAGACAATCATGTTCCCCGTATGCACGGGGATGAACCGGGTCCGGCACGTTGGGATAAACTCCTCAAAAGCATGTTCCCCGTATGCACGGGGATGAACCGGTTTGTAAATCCCATATCACAACAGTCCTTTTATGTTCCCCGTATGCACGGGGATGAACCGCGAAAAAAATAGAAATTTTTACCGAACAAATCATGTTCCCCGTATGCACGGGGATGAACCGTGTTTTGGTATGTCTATTGGGTGGAGGCAAAAATGTTCCCCGTATGCACGGGGATGAACCGTTTCTTAACGGTTACAAAACAACTATCGGCGCATGTTCCCCGTATGCACGGGGATGAACCGCAGTTTTTCTTTGCCTATGATACGCCGGACGAATGTTCCCCGTATGCACGGGGATGAACCGGCAAGCTGGATACCATTATCTGCCATGCTAACATGTTCCCCGTATGCACGGGGATGAACCGAGGTTGCAGACAATCGTTATGCGTATACTGTGATGTTCCCCGTATGCACGGGGATGAACCGATTCTCGGCGCTACCAGAGGCGGAAATACTTGATGTTCCCCGTATGCACGGGGATGAACCGCGCATGCCATATCTAAACGCTGAGGAGATAGAATGTTCCCCGTATGCACGGGGATGAACCGCTGCTGAGAGATATCAGGCAATTCATGGACAGATGTTCCCCGTATGCACGGGGATGAACCGGATAGTGATTCGGATGCTACACAATCTTTCAAATGTTCCCCGTATGCACGGGGATGAACCGTTCCCCAGCTCGGATCACCGGCAAACTGTTTTATGTTCCCAGTATGCACGGGGATGAACCGATGGAGCAAAATAGCCAGCGTTAACACTAGGAATGTTCCCCGTATGCACGGGAATGAACCGAAAGAAATTCCCCAACTACCACAGCCGCAAACTCCCTGCCACACTTTTAAAAGTAGCGCATTCTCATTACCATATGGAAACAGGTGTGCGCTACGTAGCGCATTCTCATTACCACATGGAAACAGATGTGCGCTACGTAGCGCACTTTCATTTCCATATGGAAACGGATGTGCGCTACTTTTTCCAGGCTCCTTTGGATTGAAAAAACGAGTTTTTGTTTCTGAGCTTATGTCCGGGTGGAACTACCCTTTTTCGGTCGACCGCTAAAATAATCTTTCTTGCGGGGGTCTTTTCTGAATACCAGTCTTCCCAAGGAACAAATTTCCTTTATACTATTATATAGCTCAAGCGCATTTATGTTACGGTTGATAAGTTTAGCGGAAGACTCATCTTTATCGATTGCACTGTTGGCCAAATCCAGTGAGAGCCGGCTGGAATATTCGTAGGCTCTTGAGCCAAGCTGAAGGTTAAAACCGGTGCGTCTCAGTTCATGTTCGTAGTCTCTGCACAAAACGTAAAGGAAATAAAGTTCAAATACCAGGATATGACGGAGAGGCTTGTGTTCAAAACTGGGAACTGAAACAGAACCGGAGAAAAGTCGCGCCGCTCTGCGCAGTTCATCGGTAATGTGATTTCTGACCGAAAGGCATTCAAGGGCAAATGCTTTCAGTTTCAAAGTGGCTATTGCCAAATCGCCTTTGTTAATATTGTACTCAGCATCCAGCTTCATACACCTGTCTACCAATTCTGAAAGGTGCATCACCTGTTCCCAAGCTAGCCGGCCGAGTGCTTCCAGTTCCTCTCTGTCTCGACGGCAGGCAGATACCAGTTTGGCTCCCCGGAAAGCCAATTCACAGACATTGATTTTAACACGAAGCTTATTGGTCAATTGCCGTCCTTCCAATTTGAAAATATGATATAAAAAATATAAAGTTGCTTGTGGACAGTAAGCAACATATTTATTTTACTCATACAACACCTTTGATTTTGCCCGCTTTGCATATTAAAAATAGCTATTCTCATTTGACCATTTCAGGACTACTCCCTTTGGAGAAGTGCCTGTTTTATCCTATTACTTTTTAAAGGAGTTGGCGTTATGGGAAGGTTGGAAGATCTCGAGGCAGTCAGAGGTGACATTCAGAATGTTAAAGATTCTGATATAATCAAATTGTCATTACCGATCTTGTGGTTTTTGCAGCAGGTTCAAATCCTTTTGCTTCGGCTTTTCCGCAACAGGGAAAAACTGGAGAGTGAAAAGATGGATTTCAGGGTTCTGGATTATCTTATGATAATGAGAGAAGCCTGTTTTGAATTATATAGCCAGACATCCATGGTCTCCTTTCCCAAAGACAGCCATCAACGCAGATGGCAAGCACTTAAAGAAGAGGGAGAGATGCTGCTGTTTGATCTCATGATGGCAATGGAGTATGCGTTTCATGGCTACCCTGAGCTGCTTTCAAAACTGAGCTTTATTCGTGAAGGCTCCTCCAATGCCGATTTTATCAAAGATCTTAATGATGCATCGGTTCTGGGAAGAGAAAACCGTGATTTGATCGAGGCTGTCGGATATGATTACCAGAACTTTGTACATGCCGGTGAAATGTCCAAAGAGCTCGGTATTTTACTTGCCGAGGCCACTATTGATAAAAGCCAGTCTCCTGAACTTACATTGCAGCGTAACAAAGCTTTGACAATACTTAAAAACGGAGTTGACGGAGCTCTCAGACAGGCCCGCTTTATCCTGCGCAGTGACAAGAACGCCTGCGAACACCTGGTTTTTAAAAATCCTCCGAAATATAACAGAAAAAAGAAAACAGATGATGATGCTCCTGCAGAATGAATTTTAAGAGGGCACATTGCGCTGCCCTCTCTTTTCTTTTCACAAACTGCAATTGAGATCACACGTATAAAAACACCCCCTGTATTTCCCCTGTTTTATAGTACCGGCGGTAGATGACAGGAGAGTATGCTTCAAAACGTAATCTCAGCAAAACCAGTCAGAGAAGGTACTGATGAACATCACATTTTTCGCCCCCACCCACTCCGTCACCGGGTCCTGCACACTACTCGAAAGCGCCACCACCCGCGTCCTCATTGATTGCGGAACGGTACAGGGAGATGCACAGCAGAGAGATTTTCCCTTCGATCCGGCGAGTATCGATGCGGTGGTGTTGACCCATGGGCATCTCGATCACACCGGGAGAGTTCCTGAGCTTTTTGAAAAGGGGTTCAGGGGGAAAGTGTACGGGCAGTATGCGACTTGCGATATTGCGCGGCGCATCTGGGAGGACTCCAGTTCTCTTTCTCAGGGGGGAGCGCACGATGCATCAGTTTACCAGCCGGAAACCCTTCGACTCCGGCAGACCTACGCTCAGGGTGAGCGGACGGGGGGTGCGGAATTTGCAAACGATAGGATATCTGAGGAAACCCTTCGACTCCGGCAGACCTGCGCTCAGGGTGAGCGGACGGGGGGTGCGGAATTTGCAAACGATAGGGTATCTGAGGAAACCCTTCGACTCCGGCGGACCTACGCTCAGGGTGAGCGGAACGGGGATAATGGCTTTTCAAACGACAAGGTATCTGAGGAGACCCCTCGACTCCGGCAGACCTACGCTCTGGGCGAGCGGAACGGAAATGCCGGTTCTTCAACAGAGGGCTACGGGTACAAAGTTCCTTTCCAAATAGGTGATATCACTTTCACCCTCTACGATGCCGGCCATATCATGGGGTCAAGCCATATCGCCGCAGAATCGAAAGGAAAGCGCATTCTCTTTTCAGGTGATATCGGTCCGCTAAATACTCCCATTATCCGCGACCCTTTTTCCCGATGGCAGGAACCGTTCGACGCGGTAGTGATAGAATCCACCTACGGTGACCGGCTTCATAAAGATCGCAGTGAAACGGTGAAAGAATTTGTATCTATAGTTAAGCGAACAGTTAAGAATCGCGGAGTGCTTCTGGTGCCGGCCTTTGCAGTGGGGAGAACGCAGGAGATGCTGTATCATCTCAATACCCTTGTGGAATCCGGGGAGATCCCTGCAATTCCGGTGTTTGTGGATTCTCCCATGGCAGGCGATATCACCGCCATTTACCGGCGATACCGTGAGTATTACGATGAGGAAGCATCCGGAAAGTTTGTAACAGGTGACAACCCGCTTGTGTTCAAAGGGCTGAATATCACCCAAAGCGCCGGACTGTGCGAATCGGCCATGTCGATGCGCCCCCCATTTATCATCATTGCCGGATCGGGAATGTGCAGCGGAGGGAGAATTCTCGGTCATCTGAAAACATTTCTTCCACATGACACTACTACGGTAATGATCGTGGGCTACCAGGGGCGGGGAACGCTGGGGCGGGAGCTTGTAAACGGAGCAGATCTGGTTACCATTAACGGCCATAGTGTTCCGGTAAGGGCATCCATTGCCACCATGGGCGGTTTTTCCGCCCACGCCGATCGGGAGGGGCTTTTGAACTGGGCGAGAGCGGTCCCGGGGGAAAAGATTCGGTGGTTTGTCAATCACGGGGAGGAGAAAGCCGCCCGGAATCTGGCAGAGGAGCTTTATCGGGTGGGAAGAGGAGAGGCGACAGTTGCTGAAAATGGAGCTTCTTTTTAGTTGCTTGCTGCAGGGCTTTTCGCTCACTGAGTCCTGTATGGGGAGTCGAAGAGTGGGCCAATTTTCATCTATGATATGGGAATAGAAAATGAACACATCAGAAAACCATCTTCGATTTCGTACAAAAGAACTTTTCATCGGGGCACTTATCGGACTTGTCTTCAGCCCGTTAGCCGCGTATATGGGCTATATCCTCAACGATTATCTTTCCCGGGAGAAACTCAGTATTGCCAATGTTGAGCTTGTTCCCGAAGTGGCCACCTTCGCCGATTCATCCGGAACGGGACCGGCGATATTCAATTCCGATCTTTACCGCCAGTTCGCATTTGGCAACCGAACAACGCAAGGATTGTCTGATCAGTATAGCACGATTACTAAGGGCAGTGCTGATGAAATAAGAGGCCGTCTCAGGAGATTTGAACGCTTTCTTCTGCAGCATGAAAAGGAGATGGATTCTCTTCAGAATATTTTGACAAAGAAAACGAGCGGCGATATTCTTGTTCGCCTTATATCATCGGGGGTGGCAGAAAATCCCGCCATATATCAGGATGTGTATTACCATGTGAAAAACTGCCTTGCACAGGAAAAAAGCAATGCCCAGACTATCAGGGGTAAGACAGGCCAATTTATCGCCAAACTTGAAAAGTTTCCATTCACGCGCACTGGTAAAATCAGAATGTATATAACGCTGCTCAATACGGGAAACACCGACGGGCTGGTAAAATCAACCGGCGAACTGGTTGTGGTTAAAAATAGTTCGAAGGTGGAAATTGCCATTTCTCCTTACTCAGAAGATGCTCCTTCCAGTACTTCTCTTTCGGTAACCTCTGCCAAGGTGGAGAAGAAGTCGATGGCCACCTATCTGTTTCTGGTCAATTCCGGAGATCTGGCCGATAAAGATGTGCGAACACTTCACGAGCTGGTGAAGAAAAACAGTACCGACGAGCTTATTTTCAATTTGACCGATGTCTATGGACGGAATATTCAGTCAAAGAAGGTTGCCCTGCCGATTCTCTAGTCGGGAGCGGGAGGTGAACCGGGCGGAAGGCGTGTTTTCATGCACATGTCAGATATCGATACTAATGAGCATAAGCTTATGTGAACTCCTGGCAAGCTCATCCACGTGCCTGACAGTAATGGCAGGAGGCTCTACATCCATTCTCAACAAAGCTGCTTGCATCATTTGGACCACCGCCCGCTCGATATCTTCTTTTTTATCTTCGGTGATGGAGAAAATAAACTCCCCTTTGATGATCCTGACCTGCCAGTGCTTGACACCGGCGCGATCCATGACATCATAGAACAGAACCGGATGAACTGCCACCCGCTTCCCTTGCCTGGATGTCAGGTACACGATCTGCTCGGTTCGCCCCTGTATCTCATCAATTAAGGGGAAATTAATGCCGCAGGAGCAAGGTTTCTCTGAAATTCTGATACTGTCGTCAAGCTTGTAGCGGATAAGAGGCTGTGTGCGGCTGAACAGGGGAGTGACAAGCAGGGCGGCGCCCGTTACTCCCGGCGGGACAGGCTTGTCGTGTTCATCAACGACTTCGATTATAACCTGGTCATCGAACAGATGCATTCCATGGTGATGACTGCACTCTGCTCCCAGCCCCCCTGTTTCGGTGGCCGTATACTGGTTGAAAGGCTCCCTGCCCCATGCCTCCTTTATCCGGTTTCTCATATCGGGGGTCAATATTTCTGCCGTAGTGAATACTGCCTTGGGGTTAATTTTCAGATCGCCGCCTGATTGCCTGTCTGCAAGAAGGGCCACCATGGAGGAGTAGGACACCAGGGCGTCGGGCTGATATCTGTTAAGTTTCTCTACGATCTCGTCGAGCGGATCGGCAATATCGATCCGTAAGGTATCAAACATCGGGCTCTGTGTGCTGCTGCCCACCAGGTAGGACTGATGCCTGGGGAACGCAGTGCTTACCATCCCCATTTTGGTCTTTTTGAACATGACTGGTCCTATACCCCCCAGTGCAGTGCTCCGCGCGTAAGATGCAAGTATGTGTACCCACTCATCTTCGTCTGCAAGGAATATTCCCGCGGTGCCCGATGTGCCTGACGTGACAGTAACCCTGTACTTCTTCCTGTACAGATCGGTATCCTGCGCAGAGATACATTTTTGCAGCTCCTGCAATCTGATATTTTTGTCAGTCACAAGCGAATCAAAGTGTTCCATCACCATTGACTTGGTTAAAACCGGGAGTTCTTCCAGCTCTTTATCGTAAAAACCCCTGTGGAACTCTTTGTAGAAGTCGGAATGGGCATAGACAAACTTGCGTAATTCATGAAGCCTTGACCTCTGGTACCTTTTTATCTTCTGGCGGGACCATGTGTGGCGGGATAAAAGCTTTTTCCTTTGGGCAAGGAGTTTGAAAATCAGCGCGGTATTCATGGTAATAAGGCTCCGGCTGTTAAGTAATCTGCCGTTTCGGCTCTGGTGTATGGAATGAGAAGAGAAATCTCCTTTAGAGAGGGGCAAATAGTATGCCCCCACATCTGTCTACCGCTTCGAGCTGACCATCTGGTTTCGTCTGCGGGTCTTCAATACCTACTCTCTCGTCTTCGTAATCATTTTAGAATAAGGAGGTCAAGATGAAAAAACTGCACTTTGAAATCGATATCAACGCTTCACCTGAAAAGGTGTGGGATGCGGTAGTTGATGATCGGAAGTATAGGGAATGGACCAGCGCTTTTCAGGAGGGTTCCTATTTTGAAGGCGGATGGGAAAAGGGCGACTCCATACGGTTTATGGCTGAGAATATGGATGGCGGCATGGTTTCGGAAATTGCTGAATCCCGGAAATACTCCTTTATCTCCATTAAGCATCTGGGGATGATAAAGGAAGGCAAGGTGGATACCACAAGTGAAGAGGTCAGGAAATGGGTGCCCGCCTATGAGAACTATACTTTTAAAAAGAGTGACGGGAAAACGAAATTCGAAGTTGAGTTGGATTCAGATGAAAGCTATGAGGAGATGTTTACAACCACCTGGCCCGAGGCGCTGAAAAAATTGAAAGGCGTTGCGGAGAGGGGATAGCTTTATCTTTTGTATGTGTTACTTCCTGGCGTGACCCGGTTTACCTTCTTCAGTGGCGTCATGTATGGCGCCCCTGGCGTTCAAATTCGTGAAGACAAAACTCTGATGCCTATCTTTGATGAAACCACCATGCGAGGCAGGAGGCTTGTGACCTGTAAGGCGTCTTCGCCGTTAACAAAGAGGTTGGGTTTAGATTACAGAAAAGAGCCCACCCTTCGACCGAGGACTGCTCAGGGCGCGCGGAGTGGGGCGGCACCGTAAAGCAAATCAAGTCCCGATTTCATAATCATGCGTCACGCAGTCGTGAAGTCGGGCCGTCTCTTAGACTACCTTTCGACTCCGGCGGACCTACACTCTGGGTGACCCTTCGACTCCGAAGACTACACTCTGGGTGACCCTTCGACTCCGAAGACTACGCTCTGGGTGAGCGGGGGAGCGGGGCGGCATCGTGTTACTCTGCAAATCAACAATCATCAATCAAAAATCAACAATTCTCTTATGACCCTTCGACCGAGGGCTGCTCAGGGTGAACGGAGTGGGGCTGCTTCGTGTAACAAATCAAGTCCCGATTCAGCATCACGCAGTCACGCAGTCGTGAAGTCGGGCTGTCTCCTAAGACTACCTTTCGACTCCGGCGGACCTACACTTAAGGTGAGCGGATGAGGCAGTACCGAATAACAATTCACCGCTTTGGGTGAGCGGGGGAGGATCGCCCATAGTTGTTCTGAAATGTTGCTCCGTTGAAAATTTTCAGACTCTAAACCTCACAAATTTCCCCAAAATTGCCCTTTTTTCGCCGAAATCCCCGCCTGCGTTGAACTGAACTTCAACATTTTCACCACATTTTCCTATTCATCGGACCGTTTTTTGTGTATTATACATATATATGAAGAAGATATTCGACTACTTTGACTACCAGAAATTCCTGCGGGACTTCTATGAGGAGAAAAAGCGGGACAACCCCTATATATCCTTTAGGTTCCTGGGCAATCACATGGACATTGACCCGGGGTTCCTTCTGAAGGTTATCCAGGGAAAGCACCATCTGGCTAAAAGATCCATTGTCCCGGTATGTAAGTACTTCAAGTTCTCGGAGCAGGAATCGCGTTATTTTGAAGTGCTTGTCTCCTACAACAAGGCTAAGACCTCCTCCGATATTAAACTTTACTTTGAAAAACTTATGACACTGCGGGAGCCGGGGGCCAGGCCGGTGGAGGAATCTCAGTACGCCTTCTACCAGAAATGGTATCACAGCGCAATTCATGCACTGCTTTCTATTTACGAATTCCGGGGGAGCTACAAAAAGCTCGCTTCAATACTGACCCCCTCCATTACCGCCAGACAGGCCGAGGAGTCGATTCGGCTTTTAATGAATATCGGCATGGTCAATCGTGATGAGGATGGCGTCTACCGTCCCAGTAATGCATTCATCACCAGCGGAGAGAAGTGGAATTCCGTGGCCATCCGCGATTTTCAGAAAGAGACCATCAGTCTTTCCGCACAGGCTCTGGAACTGCATCCCAAGGAGCATCGGGATGTTTCAACCGTTACCGTTGCGCTTTCCATGAAGGATCTTCCAGAAATCAGAGATCGTATTCGTCAATTGAGGCAGTCTATCCTCTCATTGGAGAATGATAATGCTCCCGATACGGTTTTTCAGATCAACATTCAGGTTATTCCCTTGACACAGCAGCTGGGGGGCGAGCAGTGAAACACTTCTGGCTGATAATTTTGTTGCTTTTTGCAGCCTGTTCAGAACAGATCGCCGGGAGCAAGGGCGGTTCAGAAACCACCAACGGCATCATGGCAAGTGTCCGGCACGCCGACGGGACACCGGCCGTGGGGAGTATTGTCCGTCTGCGTTCGGCAGATTACGTCAGCAATCCTGCAACATTTGCCAAAAGGGTTGTAAGCAGCAAGGATGTCATTACCGATCCTTACGGTCAGTTCATGATCACCCGCCTGGAGCCAGGGTCGTACAGCCTCGAGGTGCTGGACATTTCCGCCGATTATGAGCGCAGCGGTGCGGCACTTTTTACTTTTACAATCGGTGCCGATGACACCCTCGATTTGGGAGTCGATTCGCTGCGCCCGTTTGCAACTTTATCAGGAACTGTGGACACTGCAGGCATAAAGGGACGGCGGCTGTTCGCGCAGGTGAAGGGTCTGGAGCGTCTGGTGCAGGTGGATACCAACGGGGTATTTACCTTCGATGATCTTCCTGAAGGCTACTTTGATGTGATCATTATCGATGCCGATACGGCCAATTATGCCAAGGAAGTTCTGAATGTCAAAATGACTTCAGAGGAGACGGTCACTGTAAACTTTCCGAACAGTGTTTCCTATTCCAGATATATCTATTTCAATGCAGGCAGTACACTTTCTTCCAGTGTAAAAAGTTTTCCTCTGCTTGTCAGACTCGATTCTGCAACTTTTGATTTCAGTCAGGCTGATCCGCAAGGGAACGATGTTCGGTTTGTCAAAATGGACGGTTCTGCACTTCCTTTTGAAATTGAGCAATGGGATCCAGTTGCCGGAAATGCATCTGTCTGGGTGAGAATCGACACAGTTTACAGCGGCAGTGCTGATCAGAGCATAATCATGAAATGGGGCTCAAGCAGCGCCAGCAGGATTTCCAGCGGATCTGCGGTTTTCGATACGGCCCTGGGGTTTGCCGGTGTTTGGCATTTAAACGAAAACCCGGCGTCCGGAGCAGGGGCCATAAAAGACCGCACTGTCAACAGGTTCAATGGAACAGCTTCAAGCAGCATGACTGCTGAAAATGTCAAGCCCGCCATGATCGGCAATGGTTTGTGGTTCAACGGGGTCAGCGACTCCATTGAGGCCGGTGCGCTGAACGTAACCGGCAGTTATACCTTGAGCTGCTGGGTTAATATGGAACAGTGGTGGTCGACCAACTTGAGATTCATTCTTAAAGAGGGTTCCTATACTCTATGGTACGATAGGGACTGGGGCGGATTGCGAGTCGAGCATTTTATACCTCCTTACGGTTACTGGGTCGGTATTTACCAGAATGTTCCTGACTCTGTTCCAGTTCAGTTGAATACCGGAACCTGGTATCACTTTGCAGGCACTTTCGACGGAGATAAGATCCGCATGTTTGTCAATGGGCAGCAGGTGGATTCCACCGAAACTCTGGAGGGAATGCCTTCCTCAAATACCGAGCAGCTTCTGTTTGGCGGCAGGGTGAATGAATTCTTCAAGGGCACGCTTGACGAGGTTCGCATTGAGAAGCAGGCCAGATCTGCGGAATGGATTAAGCTGTGCTACGAAAGTCAGAAACGCGGAAGTGTCGTTGTAAAGTTCAGGGGTCGTAGTTTTTAAACGGGATATTTACTTGTAGGTTTTTTTTGGTAATTGGCTCTGTACTTTTTGAATACTTACCTGCATCTTCCTGGTGGCAACGAGGGAAGATAGCCGTCCCATTCCTGTCGCAAGTGATTCTATATCAAAGGCCTTCGGAATTCCGCCCTAATTGATATCACCGCTTTTGGTCCTCATAGGGGCCGCCCGGAGCCTGAAGTACACCGTCCAGCATTACAAATGAAGTGGTGATTTTTTTCTTGTATTATCTCCTGATGGTATGCTCTTGAGTTTGCGAATCGCCATCTATTTACCTGTATAGGCGCGCTCCAGTTCTGCAATGTTGAATTTCTTCATTTTCAGAAAAGCTTCTGTCACTCTGGCCACTTTTTCCGGATCTTTACTTTTCATCATCTCTGACATCATCTCAGGGACAATCTGCCACGACACGCCATATTTGTCTTTCAGCCATCCGCACTGTTCCGCCTGAGGTACCGCGGAAAGTTTATCCCAGTAGTAGTCGATTTCTTCCTGAGTTTTGCATTCCACAAGGAATGAAATCGCTTCGTTGAAAGGTGCATCATGGACGCGCGCACTGTCCATGGCAGCAAACAACTGGCTCTCGAGCTGAAATGAGGCATACATTATAGTTCCCTCTTTGTCGGGTTCCATGCCGGACTCGTAGCGGGCTACAGTATCAAAGTTGGTATCGTGGAACACTGATTTATAGAACCGTATCGCCTCTTCCGCTTTGCCACATACCTCACCGGTGAACATGAGGGTCGGGGTGATTTTCTGTTGGATTTCACCCTCGGAGTATCCTAGCTGCCAGGATAGGCCATAACGGTCTTGCACCCATCCGTACCGCTGATTGAAGGGGTATTCCCCCAGTTCCATGAGCACTTTGCCGTTTTTTGCCAGCACATCCCATAGTGTATCTACTTCTTGAAAAGTGGCGCAACTTACGAAAAAAGAGATTGACGGATTGAATTTGAAATAAGGTCCTGCGCTGATAGCCTGGAACTCCTGCCCCGCCAAAATGAAGGAAACGATATCGGTATCGCCGGAGGGGGTGCCTTTAAGAGTGGATACATAGGTAACTTTTGAGTCTTTTAAGATGGAGGTATAAAATTCGGCTGCTTCCCTGGCTTCTTTGTCGAACCACAGATGGGGAATAATTTTCTGCATGGTAATCTCCATTCAAGTCGCGGTTTAGACTATTGAAGTTAATCTCGGAGTGCAATTTTTGTGCCTTGAAGGATGCTGGCGGGCTGGGCAGATAATTGGAATTAAAAACCAGGGCAGATTAAAACAGATGGCCGAGATTGTCTATTACAAAACTCGGCCATGGTGATTCGATCCAGTGCTATCTTTTCAGTACCCTGCGAGTAAATGTGCTCCGGCTGTCTTTCACTGAAATCAGATAGGTCCCGGGTGCAAGAAAGGCTCCCACTTTCAGCTCATCTTTCCCCCTGCCGGTTTCGATGACTGCACCTTTCATGTCTACTATGCGATAATCAAAATCCCCCTTCAGTCTGATTCTGAATCCGTCAGCGGAGAAAAGAGTGGAGAGGAATTTTTGACCACCATTCCTTTTGGCATCGGTGGATAATTGATCTTTGAACTCCATGTAATTCAGGTTCATATAGTCTGAGTCAAAGGCGATTCTTACCACATGTTCACCCGGGGTGAGGTTAATACCATTTACAGTGACAGTTGCCCAACTTTGCCAATCGCCTGTGTTTGGTACCTGTACAGGTCCGCTTATATCGACACTGTCAATTTCCACATGCAGCAGTTTTCCATCGCCGCTTGCAGCCAGGCGCAGATCGAGCATATAAGTTCCTGCCGTTTGAACGTTTACAGTGTATTCCAGCCATTCATTTTGACGAATGTAGCAGATATTGTACTCCCCGGTTTCATCACTGGTGGTTTCGATATCCACCTGGTCGTTTCTGATCGTCGCGGCTCCCTGGTTGCCACTGGCATCAGCCTCATGGTACGCCTGACCCTCACCGCCACGATCGTATTCTTCCGCTTCAATGCGGCCAGGGATCTGGTGAGGTGTTCCGTTGTAGGGTGTTTGTGGCTCAGGGGGCACTGTTGCGCCCGATCCGGCCAGGGTGGTAACACTTTGGGCATCCAAAGTTACACTGCATGAACCATTGCTGACATTCACCGTTCCATCATTACTCAGGCTTTTGCTGCCGGAGGTGGTGATCTTTGAAAAGTTTTTCACGGTTGTATTTGGAATCGAAAGATTGATTGTCGTCGGAGAGGAATTCGTGTTAACCAATACAACAACGACACTGTCCTTACCTTTGTATGCCGAAGCATAGACATTAGTGGCCGGGCTCTTAGTGGCATCGACTCTCACATAACCGTTTCGAATGTATTTGGAAAACTGGGCCATGACATAACCCCGTTTGGTGGCGGTTCCAGCCGCAGCCACGGTGCTGCTTCCATGCCCGCCTTCACCATCATGGATCAATGCATAATAGCGGCGAAGCGGCCACCACACATAGGCCTGGAACCGTCCTTCAACCATGGCGTTATGAATATGGACACCCATATCCAATGCCAGATTCCAGATGTTTGCGTCATTTTTACTGTCGGTATACACCTCTGTCATCCATAGCTCTTTTCCCGTTCCTTTTTGCTGGAAAAGAGGGTAGGGGAAATCCCTGACAAGTGTTCCATACAGATGCGTTCCGAATACCTTGACGTTTGCCAGTGCCTGCGGGTCATTTAAAATGGGATCGTATATGTTTTTTCTGTACTGAAAAGATTCCGGGGTCATTAAAGGGCAGGAGATCTGATTGCCGTACCCTTTGATGAAATCCACCGATTCCTGTGGTGACCACTCAGTCCAGTCGTGAGCATAATCAGGTTCATTCTGCGTGGAAATGGCGTAGAGATTGACACCATTGTTCTTCATTAACACTACATAGTCATTAAGGTGTTTTGCATACGCTGCATACGAATTCGGGTTGATTCTCTTTTTGTTATCCACAGTAATGGTCATGCTGGCTGGCGGATTCCAGGGTGATGCAAAAACAAGAGCTCCAAGTTCAACAGCTCTTTTCGTTGTACTCAAGCCAAGGGACCATTCATTGGAATTATCTGAAACAAATGTGCGTAGTATGGAGAGTCCAAGTTGGCCCGGTCCATTACCAAACGCTAGTTCCCGTTCTGCGGCATTGAGATCCTTATACCATGTAGGGTGATTAATTCCCCCAAATCCGCGCATTAACTGCTGCTCACTGTTCAGGTTGACCGTTACATTCTGGGCCGTACCTGAAGTTGCGAACAGTAGCATCACAGCCGTACACATCGCACTCATCATTTTTAGTTGATATGTTTTCAATGGTCCTCCCTTAGATAAGCCGCCAGTAGATTCAAAACCATATCAACATATAATATAGCCTCATAATCAAAAATTCTGCGTTGAAAAATATTCAATCCGGATAATTTCGTTGAACTGTGCTTCAACGATTTCTGTTTACATTACCCCAGATTTTATCCAACTTTGGTTATATTAAAACCAGGTATCCGAAGGCTCCATAGTATTTTCAGCTACCTGGATTGTTTTTCGTAAATGTTAACCTGAGGTAATCAAATGAGAGTAAGAAAGCTGCATGTCCTTTGTTTTTTACTCCTGCTCAGTAATTCAGCTTTCCCGCAGGACCCTGATTTTCACATCTACCTCTGCTTCGGCCAATCCAATATGGCCGGCGCCGGTACCATAGAGGCTCAGGACAAGACGGTTGACAGTCGATTTCAGGTTATGGAACCGATGGACTGCGGGAATCTGGGCCGGTCGAGTGGGAAATGGTACCCTGCGGTGCCTCCCTTGTGGGGATGCTATGGAGGGTTAGGGCCGGCAGATTACTTCGGCAGAACGATGGTGCAGAATCTGCCCTCAAATATCAAAGTGGGTGTAGTAGTGGTTGCTGTTCCCGGGTGCGATATCGCATTGTTCGGAACCACTGGATATCAGGGATATGATACGTACAATCAGGTTCCTGCGAAATACAATGGCAGTGCCTATGCCTGGCTTCTGGAACTTGCGAAACTCGCCCAGAAGGACGGAGTAATCAAAGGGTTTCTGCTGCATCAGGGGGAAACTAACAACGGTCAAGGAACCTGGCCACAGAAAGTGAAAGGTGTATATGACAATCTGCTGAGAGACCTGGGGCTTCAGGCATCTCAGACGCCCTTACTAGTGGGGGAGCTGCTGTACCAGAACCAGGGTGGAGTCTGCTGGGGGCACAACAGAATTATCGATACTATTCCCAGGGTAATTCCCAATGCTCATGTGATTTCTGCAGAGGGACTTCCCGGTAAAGATCAATTCCATTTTAATTCAGAGGGTAACCGGCTGTTCGGCGCACGTTATGCTCAGAAAATGCTCAGCCTGCTGCCAAGCGGATCGGCTCCGGAAGCGCACATCACTGCCCCTGTAAACAACAGCAGCTATTCCACTATACAAACCATAAACATCAGTGCCGATGCCTTGGATTCAGACGGGACAGTTGCTCTGGTGGAGTTTTATGATGGTGTTACTCTGATCGCAAGGGACAGCACCGCTCCTTACAGTGTAAACTGGTCAGGAATGAGTTCCGGTGCTCACAGCATAACCGCCAGAGCAATTGACAATCAGGGGCTCAGTGGGACTTCTGCTGCCGTTACGGTCAATATTGATGCTGCTCAGGCTCCCTACTCTGAATCAGCTCATCAGATTCCCGGGCGAATCGAGGCTGAGGAGTATGATCTTGGTGGAGAGGGTCAAGCGTACCATGAAGCAAATGCAAACGGTAATGAAGGAAAAGCAAGTTTCAGGAATGATCAGGTTGATATAGAAGTTACTTCTGACGTTTCAGGCTCATACAACGTGGGGTACATACTTGAGGGAGAATGGCTTGAGTATACGGTGGATGTCAACCGTACCGGGATCTATACTCTTAGTCTTCGCATGGCGGCAGATGGAGATGGTAAGCAACTGCATGTGGAGATGGATGGAGTCGATGTGAGCGGACCGGTAGATGTCCCCAATACTGGAGGATGGCAGACCTGGGCTACTGTCAGTGTGGATAATGTGAGTCTAATTGAAGGGCGTCATGTTATGCGCCTCGCCTTTGATGCAAGTTATATGAATATAAACTATATCGAGTTCGGGGAAGTGACGACCGGACTTGCCTCTGGCGCTGAAAAGGCGGCCATTCCGGCAGCATTACAGATTGACGGGATGAAAATCAGGTTTAGAGGGGATTTTTCATACCGTATCTTTTCTGTAAATGGTGTCCTGCTTGAGGTCGGTCTAGGAAAAGACATGCAGCAGATTGGGCAGAAATTGCCATCCGGAATGTATGTTCTTACGGTTTCAAGCGGCAAATCTGTTTATAATGGAAGAATTGTTAAGAGATGAAGTTTATCGCTGCAGCTAGTTCGATATGCCGATAATTGAAGCCAAAAAAAGCGTTTATTCCCGGTTTATCTTGTATCACCTCCTGCCCATGTTCTTGTAGAGTGTCATTTTTGAAGTCAATGTGAAGACCTTGTCTGGCGGCCAACGGTGGTGTTTGCTGTACTGCATTTTTCAAGTCCACTTGAAATGTAAAGTAATATTTTACGCAGTAGTGTGTATCTTTGCAGGATACAGAACTCATACAGGGGAAATCAAGTTTAGTGATAAAATGAGAATAACTCTTGTATTTTTCCATAAGTATGCTGCGATCTATAGTCGGAAAGTAAGCTGTCTATTCCCTGTACAAATGGAGGAGAATATTACATGTATTCAGAGAGCAAAAGCTCTGCAATTTTCACAGTTGTCAATTATGGCAGAGAGCACTTGTTAAAGATAAGAGAGAACAACTACTGCAGATACATCAATCTCACAGCCATCTGTGTCCTGTTGTTGCATATGTGCGTGCCCATACTTGCCGGCCCTGACACAAAAAACTGGGTTGGGACGTGGGCTTGTGCACCCTACAAGGCAACCAGCAATCTTCCCCCGATTACTTTAACTGGAAACACGCTGCGTCAGGTAGTCAGGGTCTCGATCGGCGGTGATACCCTTCGTTTGAAGTTTTCAAACTACACCTTCGGTAAAGCAATTTCGCTGAATTCTGTAAATATTGCCGTTTCGCCAGATGGAACTCAAAGTGGAGTCACAGCATCAACTATCAAGGAACTTAAATTCAGTGGCAGTTCATCAGTCACTATCAATGCACATTCAGAGATTTATTCTGATCCTTTGGCCTTTGACCTTAAGCCGAATATGCGTCTGGCAATTACGATTTATTACGGCAACTGTGAATCATCCGCAGACATGACATTCCATTATGGTTCGCGCACACCTTCATACATAATGTCAGGTGATAAATCTACTTCCGTCGATTTCAGTGGTGCAATGATGGTTGAACGTTGGTACACAATTAGTGCAATAGAGGTGCTTGGGTCTCCGAATGCTGCAGCTGTTGCGGTGATTGGAAATTCCATCACTGATGGCTATGGGTTATCGGGTGGTTTGCAGAACCGATGGACTGATGTTTTTTCTGAAAGGCTGCTTGAGAATCCGGCAACTGAACAGGTAGGGGTTCTTAATCTGGGAATAGGAGCGACACTGGTGACCAGGGCCTCAAACGGTGCCCAATCTGGAGTTGATCGTTTTGATCATGATATTCTTCAACAGTCAGGTGTTCGGTGGGTTATCATTTTTTACGGAGTAAACGATATAGGGGCCAATATCCAGGCAAATTCGATTATAGATGGTATAAGGAGAATGGTTACCGCAGCACACGATAAAAATATCAAGGTATTTGGCGCAACGATAACTCCCTTTAACGGAAGCGGCTATTATTCGGTTGAACATGAGAAAGTCCGCAATGAAGTAAACAGGTGGATTCGCACCGATTCATCACTGGATGGGTTTCTCGATTTTGATAAAGTGTTGTGTAATCCAAATGATACGTCAAGGCTTAAATCTGAATACAGTAATGACTGGTTGCACCCCAATGCAGCCGGTTACAAGGCAATAGGCGAATCCATAAATTCGGATCTATTCCTGGTTCCAGATGTGGTACCTGTGCAATCAACCGAATTATGGAGTAACACCACACTATGCATACGCCAACATCATGGAACTGCCCACATTTCCTTTGACATACCGTATAGCTCATTTGTAGCATTTAAGGTGTATGATGTGCTGGGAAAAGCACTTGCTGAGACATCCGGTAAAACATTTGACCGCGGCAGGCACTCAATGACCTTTCAACCGAAAACCAGCGGAACGTATGTGTTCTCACTGAAAGCTGGTAACTATTCTGTGAGCAAGGCACTGATATTAATAAAATAGCTGGAAAATTTACCTCTAGTCGTAATATACGGTGGTGTTAAATTTGATGGTGCACCCGGTGAAAGCGTAGGGCAAATGCAATGTCCATACCGCTGCAAACAGGAACTCGCGACTTCAGAATGCCAGTATAGATTTGATCCTAGCTGTGGTCTCGGAAGAGAAACTGGGGAATACACTGTGCCCAGATCAATGTTCAAAATGAGTATTTGAATAGAATTAATGCTCATTCGAATATTGGTAATATGCGGGACAAGCGATCTTGTAATGTTGTTTAAATGGTCTGTATTTTATTAAGATTTTTGAGTGAGTGTGGATAAATAAAAGGAAGGCCGGAAGCAGATCACCTTGGTGACCATACCTCCGACCCACTTGCCAAACAAAGGGGGATTTTGCTGTCTTATCTGGAGATTAGAACTTTCGATGCATAAATTGTTTTGTTTCGACCGGCAATTCTGACAAGATAAAATCCGTTCGGCAGATCAGACAGCTTCTGAGTATAGGCTCCATCACCGCCTCGCTTAGGGACTGCAGATTTCAAAAGATTTCCCATCATGTCATAAAGCTCCAAAGAAACAAATTCGGACTCCGAGTCTGACCATTCGATTCGTAAACCAGAATTGATGTTTTTTACTTTTACTGCTGATGATTTCTGTGCTGCACCTGATAAAGAAATGACTGCTGTGGGATCATACACTTTCAACATCACGTTATCAATTGTAACCGCAGGTGCCTGGGTGCCTACATTGAACCCCAGCCGACCGTTTAAATCTGTCGGGTGCTCCATTGTAAATGTGAATGAAAACGCTTGCTTTGCGGTCGAAAGATCAAATTGCTGCAGTTCAGGAAGATAACTTGTCCAGGGGCTATCCGCCATCTCCACATTCACTTCAAGGCTACGGTTTGAAGCTGCATAGGCATTAAAGGTCACCTGGTAGGTTTTACCAGTCTCCAGAAATAGTCCGGGCTGAACAAGTTGGATACTGTAGTTGTTGGTGGCTACACTGCTAATGTCAATATTGTACTCTCCGCTGACCGCACTACCGGTTGCACTGCCGTCCCAGACATTAAGAGTCCAGTTTTCTGTTCCAGAACTGAAATCCCCATTGAGTACCAGATTACCGTCCACGGCTTGACGTGCAAAAAGGGCGGTGATTGACTTGTCCTCATCCATTGTAATGGTAAGTGGATTCTGACTTGCGTTCAAACCGCTTCCACTCCAGCCAATAAATTCCCAACCGGTTTGTGGTTGTGCTGTCAGGGTAACTACTGTGCCCTCAGCATAGCCGGAATTGTTTGGCGAGCGATTTACACTTCCCTGTCCAGTTGTGGTAACACTCAAAGAAAAACCGTTTTCAATGTTGATTACATCATTGTAGGAACTTCCCACTCTGTACCAGTCAAAATCTGCAACACCTCCGGTGCTCTTGGTCGCATAGTTGAACAGTGCAAAGCGATACCCCATGAAGTGGGGGATATCATAGCTCATCTGAAGTGTATTGCCGATGGAGTTCCAGGTTGTGCCGTTGAGGCTGTAAAAGAAGGTGGCTTTGTCGGTTCTGTTGGTGAAATCCATATCGATGCGAAGGTAAACAGTGTTTTGGTTGAGCGGAACTGAAGCGACTTCGACTGGGGAGCCGGAAGAGCCATTTATCATCACAATGGAGTTACTTGTTCCAGAGCGCTTCACTCCTACAAATCCATATTTTTTCTGTAAGGCACCCAATCCGGCGTAATCACCATCTTTGAGCCCGCTTACATCAAGGCTGGTTCGTGCAGAACTCTTGGGTCCGAATGTCCTCTGAGTTATGGAATTGCGCGCATTAACAAAGGACTGATCCACTCGTCCGGTTTTAATTCGCAAGAATCCGGGTCGCTGAGTCAATGACCAATTAGCATTGTCGGGATTATGATTTATCTGCCATTCCAGTTTAAGGTTTGCATTTGAAAAGTCATCAGATGTTACTACCCCTGTTCCTGCAGAAGGTGAAACTGAGGGCAGATTGAAGCTTGTCGGGGCAGTACCGTTGTTGAAAACAGGCCAACTGTTCTGCCAGGTAACCGGTACAAGCCATGGGCAGCGCCCGACCGCCCCGTTATCCTGAAAAAGATATCCCATCCAGGAACCATCTTTCATTTGTAGTATGTTTCCCTGTGCAACTCCGCTGCTTCTAAGTACTACTCGGGATTCAAACGCACCTGTCAGAGATGATCCTCTGGAGCAGATCTGGGTTCGCATGCTTCCGCTGGGCCAGCAGATATTGAAAACGTAGTAATAGCCGTTGTGTTTATATACCTGAGTGCCTTCTGCTCTGAGTCCACCTGAACCGGCTACGGATGCGGGATCGGTAAGGAGGATTTTGTTGAGACCTCCGGCCTTTACACCTGTTAGGTCGGCATTGAGTTCAACAATTCGGATATCACCGCCGCCATAGATCACATAGTTACGTCCGTCGTCATCCAGAAAAAGCGACGGATCATGCCAGAATGGTAGCTTGGTTTCCTTCCATGGCCCGTTTTTAGGATCCTTAGTAGTGTAAAGATGCGAACTTCCCGAAGTTGAAGAGAATGTCAGGACATAAAATGTTCCATCTTTATACCTGATACTGCTTGCCCATGATCCATTACCATAAGCATTCTCACCATTGGAAAGATTCATTTTGTTATTGTTGACTATTGTGGAATAGCAATAGGATATCGTTTTCCAGTGGACCATGTCGTCTGATTCCATAATCGGAACACCGGGGTTCATGTGCATGGTGGTACTGCTCATGTAGTACTTGTCTTTTGCCAAAACTATCGAAACATCGGGAACATCAGCCCAGATGACGGGGTTTGTTACTGTTGCACCATGCAAAATGAATGCAAGACCGCTATAAAAGAACAGTGTGCAGAGAATTATTTGGCGATTTATCATGTTTTCACCTCTTATAGGAAATAAAACATCTGAAATGATCGTGAATTTATCATATTCTACTCTAAATATATAGAAAACTGCAGCAATAATCAGTTTTGGAGATGAGTTGGGATGAATTTTCGTTGAACATTACTTCAACGTAGAGGTTTTTTTGTCTACTCATTTTCACTATTTTCATGTACGAAAACTGACCGTTTCATTTGTGCTAGTTCAGGTGGTCAGTTTGAGCTTTTCGGATGAACTGCCGCTTTTAGGCGTAATACAAAACCAGTACTGATGAGAAACAGTACTTCAAGGGATAGGTATATAATCAAAGCGTGGCCTTCTGAAGATGATGCCCCATAAGAATGAAGTCCTATCCCCAGCAGGTTTACTCCAATCCAAGTGCACATGACCAGCGCAGCAGCCATCACTGCTCCAATGGCTAACCCTGTACCTTTGATTATTCCGGCCGATCGGGCATGTAGAACCGAAAGTGTCCAGATTATTATCAATAACGCTCCGTTTTCCTTGGGGTCCCATCCCCAGAATCGACCCCAGGCCTGGTCTGCCCACATGCCTCCCAGTACCGTACCCATGATGGTGAACAGTAATCCGAAGGAAAAGATTCCGGCTATGGTTTTTTCTGTTTCCTGGCTTTGAAGTGAATCCGAGTGCCCGAAAGCTCTGCGAATTAAATACAAATGAGAAAGAACAGCCGCTCCAAGCAATCCTGCATAACCCAGAGAAATTGAAATTATGTGGGTGGTAAGCCAGAAAGTGGTATCCAGCACTGCGGCAAGTACACCCATGGTGTCTCCTTCAGCCGCATATTTGCCTGATATGTGCAGGAATAAAAAACCGGTGATTGAAGAAACAAGAATACCGGCTGATCGTTTGTTTTTACTTTCAATAATCAAACCGAGTAATACTGCTGCCCAGGCTACAAAGACAACTGTCCCGAAAGGACTGGTGACAGGGGGATTTCGGACAATAATCGTACGAAGGATCAATCCTGTAAAGTGCAGGGCAAATCCGGCAAGAGTTAGCAGTAAACTAACTGCATATACCCTCTTTCCAAATACACCAGCGGCAAAGAATGCCAGAATTGCAGCCATTCCGTAAAGAATTTTCGAAAAAAGATAGGGATTTAATCTTCCGTAAAAGAGCTCGATTTTCGGATCGGGAATATTGTATTTACTCTGATATGTTCTTTGTACAGTATTGCAAAAAATATCAACAGATAGATCAAAACCTTTCTGATCACCTTTTTTGAATGCTTCATATATTGAAATCATCTGTCGTAACAGCGTATCGTGTACAGCGCCGGAGCGCATATTGCCCACATACCCCCATGGACTGAACCATTCTTCTTTACCTGTAGAATCTCTACCGGGAATGAAATGGGGAGGGGAGTTGGTAATAGTGATTCCCTGATGATACATGCTGCGAGCGAGGTTGATAAGTGCATTGTCTCCTGCAGATAAACTGTCGAGTTGTGCATTTTCAATTCTGCTGATCTGTGAAGAGATCGCATGTGATCTTGACAGAACTTCAAAGTAGGAGAGTGGGCGGTTAAGACCTGAAGTTTTCAATAAAACTGCTAATGAAGAATCCCTTATAAGAAAAGCAGGGTCTGGTTCCAGAAAGCCAAATGCAGTACTAAGTACCAGATATTCCTGAATGTTATGACGAGTGCGAACGATCTCCTTTTCGAAGGGAGTTTGGCCTTCGGGCGCAGAATAGAGTGCATTCAGATACAGTTCATCCAGTTTCACAGCAGATTTGTGCAGCTCAGCATAACTGTAGCGTCTTTTGGCACGGGGTTCAATTCCCAGAGCATCAGGGATCTGCGGATCATTAATGAGAAAGACTTGATGGTCAGATGTGCTGTAAGGGTCAAAAAGCAATTTTGCAATCCACTGTGCAGCAGATTCACCCTTGTAGCTCTGCCTTCCGGAAAACTGCATGAGCTTGTTCTTAGCGTAAGTTTCAAGAGGCATTTTTCTGCCGCTGTCAAGAATGATAACTTTACTTAAGGATTGGGCATCTATTCCTGTTTCTGCAGTGATTTGTGATGAACTTGAAAGCAGAAGCAATATCCAAATCAGCATGTTTGCATTTGTCTTGAAAACAGTATTCAGATGACTGGTCATGGTGCTTTCCTTGACATTGATTTTAAGAATGATGCCCCAAAGTGAAACAGTAAGCCTGTGATTATAATGATGCAAGCAATGTAAGGAACGGATCGGAATGGATTATCCATAATGGTTATCCGTGAACTCATTATGTTACTGTTTTCGGCGTACCCGGTTTGATAGAATGTAAGGGATCCATGTCTGAAGGGGCGGTTCATCGATATCTTAACTGTTTTGGATTGATCACCACGAGTGACTTTCAGTGTGCTCCGGTAGCTCTTTGCTTTTGTAGTGCCGGGGTAGGTCTCGATTTCAAAATTTGACAGTTCTACTTTGAAGGGGAGAGGTATTCTGGCCGGGTGCATGGAAAAAAACAGAATCTCCGTGCCGCTTATGACAAATACCGGTTCTGTCGATATGATGTGGATGAGTGTGTCTTTGGTCTGATGTGGTTTTGAACGGGAGAGACGTACTGTTATTGCTGGTTGATCCTGCTGAGTGCCAGGATCATCTTCTTGTAAAGCGATCGAATCTATTCCATGTGTTGCATCACCGAAAACTCGAGCGTTTTGGTAGTACTTCACAACTCTTAGGTCTGTCTTTGCTTCCGGAAAAGCGACACAAGTACCACTCTTGACGTGCTTCAAAGTTCTTGTGATGTTTGACAAAGTGTCGCCTTTTTGGAGGTCTACCACCGTGAGAGTAAGTGCACGGAAATCATGGCATAGCGCCTCAGATACCGGTTCGCTTTTTTTAAGTACCAGTTGAGATTCGGTGATAAGGTGACTTGTGAACCCGACGCCCATAAAGAGAACTGCTGTGCCAAGGTGTGCCAGAAAAATACCCAGTTTTGATGGCTTTAAAATCGTTTTTTTGAATCCGGAGGCAAGCAGGTTGATAGATAATAATAGGAGCAGGCTTTTCATTGCTGGCAATGGAATGATTCCGATTGTGAAGTACCAGGCACTGAAGATTTCGACCTGTGCTTTGAATACTCCATGCGCTACCTGAAAAAAAGTGCCATAAATTACCAGTGCACCTATCATAAGCATGCCAATGATGGTCATCTTCATAGAAGTTATGATGCGAATGAGGCTGTTCATCTGAATCCGTTCTGTATGTAATTACGTAATTATCTCTGGTGCGGATAACTGTTAAAAGAGCAATGTCAGTCTGCTCATCCAGTACCAGTCCTTAGTTCGGGGACAGATCTCCGTATGCTTTGATGGTGTTGGTGGAGGAGGAAGATAGGATGTCCTCAGAATATTATCACTTGCAAGTTGACCACTGAATCTGATCCGTTTCATTAAAGTTCTGGATGCATAGATCGACCATTTCAATTTATGATCTGTTACAGGTTCGAACAGTTCAAGGTTGCTTATCGGAGCTCCATGGTAAGGAACCGGTGAGCGCTGTTTCCATACATTCTCAGGAGTGTTCCAGTAGGGGGAGTCATAATATTGTGCTTCGAGAGCGAGGACATCGAGCAGTTTGAAGGTGGGTAAGTTGAATCCCACCATTACAGGTATGCGTTCCTTTATATCCTCGTACCAGCCTGAATAATCTTTGAGGCCTAGCACTGCTGCTTCTGCGTAGATTTTCAGATCTTCTTTACCGAATGTTTCAGATGAAAACAGTTTTTTCGGATCGATGGTTACTCTTCCCATCGCTTTTGTACCCCTGAATGTATAGAGTGCTGCAATATTGCCTGCAGTGTCAATCAACCCCGCATTTCTGAACTTGGGATACATTGGGTGAAAATTCAGTGTATCCAATCCCGGAGTTATCTTTTGTTCATCGGGCGCGATGAGATGAGCATGACAAATACCAGCTCCAGCCTCCAGGAATCCTTTCAGATTGGCGGTGAGGATATAGGATAGCGAGAAAGTATGTACTGGGTATATACGCATTTCGTTATTGAAGAACAGTTCACCTCGTATCCAGTTGGATGAAGGTTTATAAGTATAAGACAAGTGAATGCCGGTCAGCTTTTCCTTATCGGCCAGTTCGAATCCTGATGTTGTATAAGGTGGGTAAGTACCACTTCTGAAAAGGTATTCGCCAAGATTTCTCGCCTGAGGATTATATTTGACAGGTAAATATCCTGCTTCTGCAAGCAGCGAATGATTATCATTGATGTGGAAAGTGTTTTCGATAGCAGCATCTATAAGATATGGTGCAAATCGCCGTTGGAGGAAAGTCACATCTTGTTTAGTATCATCTATGACCTGGTATGCCGTAGTTAGGCCGAAGTGCAGTCGGGCCTTCGCGAATTCAAATCGTTTTTCCATTTTCAGGCCAGCCTGAAAATCGACAAGCCATTCCTTGTCAAAATTCACATCATCCATATCGGTGAAGGTGTGTTCGACTCGGCCCATGGTAAACCAGGCCCAGCCGGAGAACTGTGGGAGAGAGTCTGCACCTGTTAATGTTGTCAATATCAATACTGCCGAACAGATCAGGTGGGCTCTCATTGTGATGTTTTTGCTTGTTTGCCCTTCAGAATGCATGATGTTACCTTTGATAAAACTTTTATAGGTTATTAAAGCGAAAGGATATATTGCACTAAATCGTTGAATTCATCCGATGAGAGTACTTCACCTGCATTGCTGTGGTTAGGTAATTTCATAATGTCTTCTATCTTTTCGTATGATCCAATATGTCCATAGGGAGCTGTCCTCCAGGCCTCGATCAGATTCGGAGTGACCCACTGATTATTGACATCGTAAGGGTCGATTACTCCAGCGTTATGCCAGAGATTATCTGTGAAGAGCGGCCCCCCGTGACAGTATCTGCAATCGATTTTCCCTTGATAATAAAGATTTTTCCCTCTCTGGGCTGCCTCGCTCAGGCGCCCTTTGACTAAGTTGGGGCTGGGCACAGCGCGCATATTCATGAAGAAAGTATCAAGTGGAACAGCAATCCACTCTTCCGGATGACGGAACAGTTCGACCTGTATCCCTGCACGTATCGACTCCTGTGCATGGGTCCTCACCCTTCCGCTCCATTGAGTAGGTGGGGTCCACCAGGAATAGAGCATACTTTTTGCATTTTTTGGAGTATTGTTGCCACCTCCAAGCACCCAGTTCAAGGCATCTGGTCGGGTAAACGGATGGCAGGAGTGGCATGATTGCCAGTTCTGCAGGCAAATTTTAGCATCGTAGAAGTACGATTCACCTATCCTTTCGGTAGTCATAGGCTGATGAGGACCAAGCGCTATCTTTCCCAGTGGACTTGATGTGGATGTCAGGTCCAAATTGAAGTATTCCAGTGAGTCTGAGAAATATCCCGCAGTGTAAAGTATATCATCAACGACAGCAAGTGCCCTGGGATTCTTGACAGAAACAGGGATCTCCTTGCGTCTGACGTTTGCAGTTGTATTGATGAGCACGCTGAAATCGCTTGAATGATCCTTTGGCTCCTGTGCTTTGGAAATGAAATAGGGGAGATCTATGATTGATATCTCATTACTGCCTGCATGGGCTACACAGAGATGTTTGCCTTCTTCGCTGCAAACCAATCCCCATGGATTACCAAAACCTCTGCTGCTGCGGTCAAGACAAATACTGTTGATCACTTTTTGAGCCTTAATGTCCACAATAGAAATATTATTGGTGTGTACCCATCCAAAGTCAATCCTGGTGGCCGGGATTGTATATTTTGCCACCAGATGGCTGATAAACGCGTATTTGCCATCGGGGGATATTGCCAGACCGAAGGTTGAGTGGCTTCCATCAAAAAGGTGAAGTGATGTGTTGATTGTGTTGTCAGAGGTGCTAATGAGTGATACTTGACAGGATACTGGCGGGTCGTCGGTGGCTTTCTGGTCGGGCAATGAGTTCGCAACAACTAAAACAGTGCCATCCGGAGTTAATCTGGCAATGTAAGGCTCTCTGATAACAGGGATTCTTCGGGTTTCTTTTCCTGCTGCAATGTCGATCACCGATATGTCGTTGTCAAAAAAATTACATACATAAAGAGTTGAACCATCAGGGCTGATTACAGGAGATCTGGCACCGTGTCCGACTGGGATTCGGCTTTCGACACTTCCTCCATCCAGGTTGACTACAGCAACAATTCCGGCTGGCCACCGGTCAGATGCGCATGTTACCAATGCTTTTGACCCTTCTCTGGAGAGAACGATACCGGTTGGCTCGTTTGGTAAAGATATTCTCTTTATTACTCTGTTTTCTAAAACGTTGACCAGGGAAATAGTCTTGCCTGTCTGCTCCGCCACATAGAGTGTTTTTTTATCCGGTGAGACACTCAACTCGCTTGGTGAAAGATACTTGGGTTTATTTGGAGTCGAGAGGTCTCTGTTGATTGCAAGCGCTTCGAATATGAAGCTCGGGGGGGCGGCTGAGGTGGACGGGTCAAAAGAGATATTTTCTGCCTTGATATTTTGATTTACTGGTGCATATCGTGTGGTGATATTTGTTCTGGAAGAGTTGTAGCCCCGTTGCTGCAGAAACCTGCTCTGGGCGACGCTTGTACCGTTCACGGTGAGGTTGAGCAGGTACATACCTGCGGCCATTCTGAAATTCGGGTGATCAAGCCGCACTGAACCCTTGTGGGTTCCTTTCGGTAGTTCCCTGTTGAGGAGATTCTTAATATGTCTGCCGGAAAGCGTGATTAGCTCGCATTTTACAAAAGACTTGCGCTGGAGCTCAAGCTGGTACTCTACCCTGTTATGGCTGGTTCCTGATATTGCAGGTTGAATTGTTTTTCGGTTCGGATTGTGCTTTACCGGAGTTTCCGGGTATCTGAATTGACCGAAGAAAAGTTGTTCGCCGGAAGGGCTTTTTACGTCAACTCGGCTGACCATGTTATCCTGTTGAATGTAGCTTAGTTTGTTGAGTGTGTTTGACCCCTGTAGTATTTCGTATTCAGGAGAGCTGCCGCTAACGGAGAGCGGTGCGCCGAAGGTAAGGAGCTTAAACTGGTCTTTGGTGTTAAAGGTAGTCTTGTCGCCATAGGAAAGATCACAGGTCATTACTGTGTCATCATTGAAATTGAATGAGATTTCCCGGGATACTTTACCTTGTGGATCATATATGAGCTGAGTACGGTGAGTAAATGTGCTGTCGCTCATGAAAACTGAACGGGAGATGCATTTTCCTGTTTGATCGTATTCGAAAGTCACGAATTGTAAATGGTTTCCCTGTGCATCGTACAGGTCAAGCCGATGAAATTCTGCCACACAAAAAAAGTGAAGAATGCAGAGGAATAGAAATGAATTTCCCGGGGAATATTTTCGCTTTGTAGGCTTGAACCTCTGATATGCTTTCGAAAAAACATTTAGACTACACACCATTTACCTCTAGCAGTGATTGATTTCGATATTTGAAAGATTAAACAATACCTAAATTCCAGTGGTCTTTTTTTCTGACACATTGGTTTTGAGGTATCCGAAAAATTAAAACCTTACAGATCATTTCAGTCCTGTTTCAGAAATTTATCCTTATAAATTGTTGCTCCACGAGATTTAAGACAAACAGTGTAAACACCATTCGGTAGATCTGGCAGAGTAGTCGTGAATACTTGATCATTTATAATTCTTGTGCTGAATAATTCTGATCCCTTCAGGTTGTAAACAGTTAAAATGGGGTTTGCTGAGGGAGAAGCATTGAACTCGACTTTCAGGACTGATTGCTCGTATTTCAAGTTGAATTTTTTCTTCCTGTTATTGGACAGTACAGGGATTGATACAGTCGGTTCGACTTGCTTGAGGACTATGTTGTCTAAAAGAACTGTGTTTGTAGATGCTCCGAAGTTGAATCCTAAACGCCCGTTTGAATCGGTCGGTTCTTCCATCTTGAAGGTGAAGGAATATGGTGTTTTTGTGGTTGTAAGGTTAAATGTCTGGACCTCCTGAAGATAGCTGGTCCATGGTGAATTGGCCATCTCTACATTAACTTCTAATGGTCTGTTGGAGGATGCATAAGCATCAAAGGATACCTGGTAGTGGAGCCCTTGCCTAAGAATCAACCCTGCCTGCACAAGCTGGATATCATAGTTTTGACTTCCCAAACTGGAGATCTCAGTAGCATACTCACCGTTAATAACCTCTCCTGTTGCACTCCCAGCCCAGACATTAAGTGTCCAGCCTGCTGTTCTGAGGTTGAAATTCCCGTTGTAAATGGTATCTCTATTCTCAGGAACATTAGCGCCATCAAATGCAACTCCGTCAAAAGGAACTATGATGACCTTGCTATTGTGGTCGTCATTTCCGAGGTCCTGCTCTTTCTCCGAATCTATTACAGAAAAAGTCCAGTGTGTGATATGACCGTTCTCGAGATAAACACCGGGACGCTCGATTTTTGTCCACTTGTTCACAGTGCCATCTGTATAGCGAAGAAAATTTGATCTGGGATCAAAGGCGAGTCCCTCATTTGTCCAGTTTGAAATTCCATTTTTAGATCTTAAGTGGAAAGCCTTCTTTTCACTCCATGAGTTTACTACTATATGATAGTACCCACCACTGTACCAGAGTACCGGGTCTTCAAGATTTGGCAAATTCACAGTCGTATAAACTGATCTTCCCTGAATCAGATAAGGGCCGGTGAGGCCTCCGGAGCTGATCATTATCTGACCTCCCCGATCAACTATCATATACCTTCCATCATCCGGTCTTATTATCATGCTTAAATTGGCAAGGTGAGAGGGTTTTGTAAATCCGTTTGCCTCTATTCTGATACTTCCGGCAAACGTCCATGGACCATCAAGCGAAGGTGCCGTGAAAAAATCTCCAGGCCGGGTATCACTTACCAATGAAGCGTATGTTCCTTCCTTTAGTTGCAATATTGTAAGGTTGTGTCCTTTGCCCGCCTGATTTGTTGGCCATGTTAATCCTTTGTCTACATACGGTCCCATCACTGATTCACTCACCGCATGAACCCCCACCGAACTGAGCCAGGCCCAATGTCCCCCTGATTGATTCCAGCGACTCGCAAGCATATGATATTTTCCATCGGGTCCCTTGATAATTGGACCGTCCCAATAGCTGTATGACCGGTTAGTTGTATCCTCAAGACCATTGCATATATCCCTTTTTCCGGTTAATGCGCAGCCCCACTTATCCTGTCGTAATGGTTTTACAATAGGCATGGGAAGAAAGTAGTCGATAAGTGTTTGAGCACTGGTTATCGAGATAAGTGTCATAACCGCAATTCCTGCATATAAAATAGCAGTCATTCTGAAAATCTCACTATTTTTCATTGTAAATCCGATCTGCTGCATTTGTTATACAACCTGAATTACTTTTTCAGAGGCTTTATTTGTTGCTCAAGCTACTAAATGAATGGCTCGAATTCGTTATTATCCGAAACTACCCCGACACCTTCAATTTCCACAAGCCAGCCGGGCCTGCACACTGGGCCCTGCACAAATAGCATTGGAATGTCAGGAGGTAGTTGACTTGTCAGAGTATCCTTTATCACGTTGAGATGTTTAGGGTTTCGCAGATAAACAATCAGGTACTTCATATCCTTTATCGTTGCACTGTGTGGCTCAAGGAGGGCACGAATGTTTTCCAAAGTTCTTATAGTCTGTTTTTTTACATCTCCGGGATAGAGTATATGGCCATTGCTGTCGATGCTTGCTGTACCGGAAATATAAAAATGGGACCGGTCACCGAATCTTATCTTCAGGCCACGCTCGAAAGTAACGCCATAGAGTATGGTATCTGAGAGATGCTGCGGGGCAGTCATTCTGATCACCTGTTCTTCTTTAAGATTGCCGATGGCGAGTGCATCCATGGTTACCAAAGTGGCCGGATTAAAGGAACATCCCTCAATTCCGGTGCTTGCGATATAACGGCTACTTGCTTCAAGTCCGATCTTATGAAATAGTTCCCGACGAGCATTCACCATTCCATTATAGTTGTTATCTATATCTCTTATGTAAATCCAAGTTCGCATGACATCGTTTTTAAGGGTGAATCCTTGTTCATGGAGATCTGAGCAGAAGTCAGCAAAAAGCCTTTCAGTTTGAGCTTCTGAGCATTCTCCTGGTTGTGCGCAGTAATTAGCTGTCCAGAATAGAGAATACTGTTTACTGGTTATTAACAACCTCTGACGCAGTGGGTTGCATGGATCAAAAAACTGTTTTCTTGAAATTATGCTTTGTGAATCTGTGATGTGGTAGGAAAGGATGGAAATGAAACCTGAATCCAGTGGGGGCTGCTGAATGAAAGAGACTGCACCATTGTTGATTAAATTGTAAAGGTGTGAATTAATCACCAATGGCTGTTCATTGGAGATATCGCTCAAATAGACACGGGTGAACTGGACTGTGGTTCTGTCGAGTTGGTAAGTGTCCAATGCCTGTTCGTATTTTTTGGCAATAGCATCAAGACTGTCTTGGAATGAAATACCACCTTTACTCGTTATGGTCAGGAAATATTCGCTTGCACCATAATTCGTTTTAAAGAAGCTGACTTTTGTGTTTTCAGCAATATTCTCAATGGTTTTCATGGGCTCCTCATTCCTGCAAGAATCCGAATAGATTGAAGCAGCTCGTTGTATTTACCTGTAAAGCAGCAGTTTTGACCTGTGTATGGCTGTGCCGCTGTTTTTCAATTCGATGATGTAGTAACCATTTGTGAAACCTCGTAAGTCCAGACTATTCTCAGACGTTTCTCCTGAACCGAATCTGAATGCATGACGTTTTACGACATTTCCCCTGAGGTCATAAAGTGTTATTGTTGTCGCCCCATTAAGGGCATCGCTGATTCTTAATTTCAGAATTGAATTCCTGCACTCAATTTTAACTGCTTTGTATGGTGAAATTCTGTCTGCTTGATTTGGTGTGCTCGGATTAACAGATTTGAGGATTACATTGTCAATAAAAACTGTATTGGTCGAACTTCCGGCATTAAAACTCAACCGACCATTGACATCTGTAGGATGATCCATTTTAAAATAGAATGTATAAGTTTTATTATTGGTGGTGAGGTCGAAAATCTGTGTTTCTTTGAGGTAGCTTGTCCAGGGACTGTCATTCATTTCTACATTTGCCTCCAGAGATCTGCTGGATGCAGCATAGGCATCGAATGTCACCTGGTATGTTTTTCCGTTTTCGAGGAGAATACCAGGTTGAACAAGCTGAATATCATAATTATTTGTCCCGATTGAACCGATGGTAATCTTGTATTCTCCATTATTTACTATACCGCTAGCGCTCCCCGCCCAGACATTAAGTATCCAGTCATTTGTTTCTGTACTGAAATCGTTGTTGTAAATGAGGTTCGCATCTGTTATACCTGGAAGTGGGCGATTTTTCTCCACACCTGTAGGATTGTCAATATCCACATCGAGACGTGGCCACACCAGCTCTCCGCGTCTTTGTGCATCAACCCTGGTTTCTGCTCCCAGTTCCATGGAATTGAGGTCGAGCCATAGCGTGATCCTTTTCAATTCATCTTTGGACAGAGATACCTCATGATGCCCTCTGTCCAGTGTTTTGAACAGGGAAGAGTATGCTGCCCCGAAAGAACCGGGGATGGTTCGTGATCCTCCCTTTATTCTGGTAACGATATCGCCATTGATATAGGGATTTCCATCTCCGCAGAAATAGAAGGCGTGATTCTTAAGGCTGGAGTAGCTCATATTCGGACCACTGGCCCTTTGGGTGTGACAGGAGACGCATTTGCTGTCGAATACCGGTTTTACTAAACGGTGAAAATTAGCTGGCTCCACACCCCCGGCATCAGGATTAAGCCTTGATGGCAATCTTTTAAAGGCCAATCTGTTAGGCATAGGCGAAGGAGCTTTCCACTTGTTTTCGTGGCATCCTATGCAGGAGAGCTGTTCACCATTATGAGCGTAGGTTGCCGAGCGCATTGAGTGAACGGCCAACCCTTTTTCATCCAGGAGCTGAAAATAGATTGCTTTGCCCACCGGTGCTTCGCAATATACACTTCCATCTTCTTCCACAGGAACTGTGCCCAGTGGCATTCGTATAAGCGCCTCAGAGGCGTAAGCATTTCTGGGATTATTGATTACCGGGGTTTCTTTAGGGAAGACCTGAACTATTCTCATTGATTTGATTTTTACTCCAGGAGGCAGGGGGATGTCAGATTCGTAGACGTTCATCACACTGATCGTGGCTCGTTTGTGATCCTCCTGCCCGCTGCGCTCTCCCTGCCAAGTACCTGTGGCGATCACAGGGGGGGCAGTACGTGGTCTGACAGGGATGGGGTCGACTGGACGTGAACCAGTATGGGTATAGAGCACCTGTTCATTGCCCCAACGGTCTCTTAGAATAATGGAGTTATTTTTATTGCAAATGTAATAGTCTTCACTGAGTGGCCACGGCGTTCCGTAGGGGCCTTCAGCAAAGTCAGGCCAATTATTCCAAGCAGTAGTCACTCTTTGCACTTGTGATACTTTCCCGTCGTCTTCGATAGCTGGATCAATGATAATAAGTTCTCCAAAAAGGTGCCCGTGGTGTGCCGCTGCGATTGCTGTATATTTGTCCGATCCCGGAATAGCACGGATGTTCCATTCACCATTTGGCCTGTCCCATCGTCCATCTCTCCAGGTGCTGCCTGTCATAGTAGTCAGAGGAAGAGGGTAATTGCCATGAGGAGCTCTGGGATCTCGTCCATCAGGATAGCAGGTCCATATATGGTGAGCTATGCAGTCATCTCTATCAACGTAATCCCAACGGGTATACACGATTTTTCCATCATTGGCCACACTGGGGTGCCATTCATTTGTTTCATGATAACTCAGGCACACAACATCTGAACCATCATCTTTCATTGAATAAAGAGTGTAGGTTTGTTTGGGAATAGTATGGCAGCGTCCCCATCCTCCCCGCCGATCGGAAATGAAGGCGATTCGTCCGTTGGGCAGCCAGCACGGATCTAAGTCGTTCTGGTTTTCATCGTTTAATGCACTGGTCTTGATTGTCTTACCGTCGGTAAGCTGCCTCAGGTCGGTTCCGTCTACATTTACACTGAATATGTGATAACACAGATCCTGTTGATTTGTCCATGAGAACACAATTCTTTTTCCGTCAAAATGAAGATCAGGAGATAGAAATGCGCCATTGGAAAGGTTCGAACCTGCGAAACGCCCGTTAGCTACTCGTGAGTTCTTCAGTACATCGATCAGCACTGGAGTGCCGGACTTCAATCCTCTCACCATGTAAAGACCACCACCAACTTTGGCGTTCCACCCAAGGAACTGATCAACCATATGTCTTTCTCCCGATGTGGGATGGAGGTAGCCAATGAAGACAATTGTGTCGAAATCCATTAAGGGGTTGGCAAGTGCAATTTCCCGGCTAAGTTCACTGGCTTGTATGAACAGATCTTTTCTCAGCTGTGGATCGGTTGTGGTGGTTTTGGCAAGATTTGGAGTCATGCCTTCATTTATCAGCTTCTCCAATCGGTGCTCCAGTTCGAGCATTTCTCCAGATCTTCTTTTACATTTTATATCTTCCAATAATAGCCTTGTTCTGCGTAGCATCACATCAGCGGGGTCTTTGTCTGTGGGGAGAATCAGTGCGTTTTCATCAAATATGTTATCTTGAGGAGCTGAAGTGGTTTTCCCTAATTTGTGCTCATTAATGTTTTTATCAATCTCTGCAAATTGCTGCTCCCAAAAGTCTGTTATGTATGAATTGCCTTTGGCACAGACTGGGCACATGCCAGAAGAAAACAGTAAAGCAGCGTGCAAGAAGATAAGCAGATAAATTGTACGGTTTGTCATAGCATGTTCTCCTCTGGTTTCCCCAGATTTTGATCACTGATGATGTTCAGCAAACATGATGAAATTATGTGCGCTTTAGGCTGAAATATAAAGAAAAAAGTGGCTGTATGAAGGTATCAGCATGTAAAAACTGTTGATGTGAAGTTCAACATGCCTGCTTAAGGCAGAGGCGAACGGAATGCTTCAAATGTTGAACAAATGTTCAACGGAATGTTGGGGATAGAGCAAAAAATCAATGGTTTTCCAAGAGTTGTTCTTTATAATGAGAGTAAAACAGTGTAAACTGGTTCAACAGTGTCGAGGACTGGAAAATCCAGGATATGTTTACATTAGTAATCGGAGGTTGATATGTATCGTTTGCTGCGCCACTGGTTAATCATGCTCTTTCTTCCAGCGTGTCTGTTTTCGCAACAAGTTAAGGGTACATGGACTTTTAATGTCGGTGGTGTTTCTCGAACATCGATTGTCTATGTTCCTTCAGGAATCAGTAACCCGCCACTGCTTATCTCCATGCATGGAATGGGGATTCCTGCAAGCTGGAACCAGCAAATGATGAAATTCGAGCCAATTGCTGATCGTGACAAATTCATAGTCACCTATCCTGAAGCTGCTCCGGGCAGCGATCTGAGATGGGACCTCGGCAGTAATAAGGATGTCGCATTCATTGAGGCTATAATCGATTCGATGCACAGTCGCTTCAATATTGACCTCAACCGGGTTTACGCTTCCGGTTTTTCCATGGGTGGAATGATGAGTTATTACCTTGCCTGTAAGATTCCCGAAAAAATTGCTGCAATTGCTCCCGGTTGTGGATATCCCCTTGGGGGGCAATCCGGATGTAAACAGACCCGGCCTGTACCCATATTCCACATTCACGGAACGGCTGATGATTTCGTCAAATACAGCAATCTTCATGCATTTCTCAATACAAAAATTGCTGAATACGGGTGTCCGCAAACTGCCCAGAGGACAGAACCTTATCCATCCTCAAATCCGGCCTCCCAGTCGTTTAAGGAATACTGGGGACCGTGCTTCAAAAATGGCCAGCAGAGTGATATCACATTGATCTCTGTAAAAGGCATGATACATGATTGGGCAACTCCAGGAAAAATGAATGCAAATGAAGATCCCTTATACAATGGAAAACCCTTTGATGTTAACGGCAGTGAAGAAGCATGGGCTTATTTGAAAACACAGTCATTGCAAAGCAAACCTAAAGATGGTGAACAGATCGTTAATGGTGATTTCAGTTCAGGTTCCTCAGCTTGGACTCTCAATATTTGGGGAGGTGCAGCAAGCGGAAGTGTAGAAAATGGTGAGTACAAGTTGAACGTGAGCACTGATGCAGAGAACGCTCACGATATTCAACTTGTCCAGTCGGGACTGTATCTGGAGAACGGGAAAAACTATCAGGTCACCTTCGATGCCTACGCGGCTTTAGACAGAACGCTCGAAGTGAATGTGGAAATGGCTAATAGTCCCTGGACCAGCTATCTGCCGCAATTGCAGAATTTTAATCTTACACCAACTAAACAGACGTATTCATTTGTCTTCAGAATGGAACAAGCTACCGATGCAAATGGACGGCTCGGTTTTAATGTAGGTCAAGCGATCGGAACAGTTTTCATAGATAATGTATCAGTAGAAATAACAACGGCTGTATCGGCCCTTGCTTCACAAAGCTTCAGAACCACACCAGTTTGTGAGATTAGAGTTAACCGAGGTAGAACTTTTCTCAAAACAGAATTCACTGCCTCTCGGAGCGGACTATCTTCTGTAAAAATTTACAATCTGAACGGAAGTATTATAAAGGAGATGCACCTGGAGACTCGATCCGGGGGATTATACTCTGGAATAATGGATCTGACCGGTATCCCCAATGGATTTTACGCTGTGAAAATCGATAATAATGGAAGAACAATTATTTCGACAAAGATGTGTCTGATTAATTGAGATTTGTCAACGGTGCCAAGGTGGTTTATGAATACTCACAACATAGCTCTGATATTTATACTGTTTTGTACGATCAATTCTCCATTTGCTCAGAATGTATTTGTCACCGTCAATGCAGCTCAAGGTAAGCGTATTGTTTCACCCAATATTTATGGGCGTAATAATACCTTTGATAAACCTGCATCTTTCTACGAAGATGTCGGTTTGCGGTTTGCACGAATGAACGGTGGTAACAATGCTACCAAATATAACTGGCGGAAAAGGATAACGTCCCACCCCGACTGGTATAACAATGTTTATGAGTATGATTGGGATAAAACTTCTCAGCAAATTGCTTCAGATCATCCTGATATGCAGGTAATGTGGGCATTTCAGCTTCTCGGCAGAGTGGCTTCCAGTACAAATCACAATTTCAATGACTGGGAATACAATCAATCAAAGTGGTGGGAGGGTACTGGACAGAATCTGGCTGGCGGGGGAGAACCCAATACAGATAATCCATCTGGCAAGGCACTGGTTGCAGGCGATATAGACCTTTACACTCAGCCATGGCCGGCTGACTCTTCTGTTGCCATTCTCGATCATTGGTTTGGTCCTGGAGGTCTTGGATTAAATAGGAATCAGTTTCTTTACTGGAGCATGGATAACGAGCCTGACATTTGGGATGGTACCCATGATGATGTAATGTCATCCGGTTTGATTTCAGCATCAGAATTTATGGACCGTTTCATTGATCTGGCCAAAAAAGCTCGTGCTAAGTTTCCAGAGATAAAAATTTGTGGCCCGGTAACCACAAGTGAATGGCAATGGTACAGATGGGGAAGTGAAAGCATAAGAGTTGATGGGAAATACTACTGCTGGCTGGAGTATTTCATAAAGCGATGCGCTGATGAGGAGAAGGCGTCTGGGATACGCGTGCTGGATGTGGTAGATATTCACAATTATCCTTATTATACCTCTAGTGAATCTGCCCTTCAACTTCACCGTATGTATTATGACCAAACATATGAATATCCGGGAGCGAACGGAATCAAGTCAATCGATGGCGGTTGGGACAATTCACAAAATAAGGAATACATTTTCAAAAGGATTAATGATTGGCTTGATAAACATTATGGAGCAGGTCATGAAATCACACTAGGGCTCAGTGAATGGAGCCCGGGGCCGTCCGAACCGAATCTTGCCTCGGTCATTTATGCATCTCACCTTGGACTTTTCGCTGATCATGGGGTAGACTTCTTTTCTCCATGGACTTGGTTTACCGGAATGTGGGAAACTCTACATTTGTTCAGTCGAAATGCCAAAGAATATCGTGTTGAGGCCGCCTCCTCAAATGAGAATTCAGTTTCAGCGTATACTACTGTTAATCAGAAATCTGATTCAATGACCATTATCATTGTGAATCGTGATTTAAATTCCGCCCGGAATGTAAATGTCAGCATCGAGGGATTTTCTGCGGTTGATGGCATTCATAAGACTCTACAGCTCTCTTCGCTTCCTGCAACAGAAACATTCATTTCACATAAGCAAAACGCATTGAAGGAAAATACCATATCAGTCGATTTTAATTCTTTCTCCATTTCTGTCCCACCCCTTTCAACAACGGCAGTACTCTTAACCAGCTCCCAAACAACACCAGCAAATGGTCATGCTGCACCAATTCCCAACCTTGAGGTGAAGTCTTATAAAAATTTGTTGAGAATAAAGTCATTTGGGCCCAGCAGGGAAAAAATTTCTCTGGAGGTTTTCAATTTGAATGGAGGCCTGCTGAAGTTAATTGACATCCAGACTGCTGCAGGCAGCTTCTCTAATGATATTAATTTGTCAAATCTTGCAAACGGATTTTATTTGTTGAAAATAAGAAATTTGAAAACTGTCATTTATTCTTCAAAGGTCTTGGTAATAAAGTAGTAAACAAAGTTCTAGTTCAAGGCACACTATCACCATAATCTTTTTAATTACCTACAGGTAATTATTTCAGGTTTATGTCAGCTGCAGATCTAAAATTCTTTTTAAAAAAGTAATACCTTTAAAATGAAAGAAGGCTTAAAATGGTAAGGTGGGCTTTTATCCTTTTACTCGCCATAAGTTTGCAGGCGCAAGATATCGAAATAAATGGAAAAATCACTGATCAGAACGGAAAAGCAATCTTTGGTGCAATCGTAAAAATGAAGTCTGAGCAAATCGCAGATACAACTGATACTTCGGGGACCTACTCTCTTATTTCTAAAACTACCCCTGTAAACAATATGAGTGTTCATACACTTCAACATGAAATTCGTTTCATAAATAATACCATACATTTGAATTTACTGCAATCATCTCAGATAACTGTTGAATTTTTCAATATGAATGGAAAACTTCTATATAAGATGTATGACAACAAATTGTCAGCAGGTGATTATCAGTTCAAAGTCAGTAATGTGGCTTCTGCTCCAAATATGTTTCTGGTTCGGATCGCCATTGATAAACAATGTGAAACATTTCGCTTGACATCTTTATCGAATGGATTTACAAATGTTGTGACCTCCTCTATATATTCTCCGAGCAAATCAACATCCTCAATGCTCCAAGCAGTTATGGATTCCTTACAAGTCTCAGCTTTAGGGTATAAGACCAAAAGTGTACCCGTCAATTCTTTTAAGGAAACGATAAATATCGTCCTCGAAACCCAAAATAACGAATCGTGTACTCCTTCTCGAAGTGTCAATATAAATCTATCGGTTAGCGGACCACACAGGGTTACAGTTGAAACTAATTCTGAACCTGGAATTAATGAGGGAACAATCTACAGACCTACTGATATCGGGCCAGGGAAAAAATATCCCATTTTCACCTGGGGTAATGGAGCCTGTTCAAGAGATGGAACCGGCAACTCGGCATCCATGGCAGAAATAGCCTCTCACGGATATTTTGTAATCGCGGACGGTACACCTAATGGGTCTGGATCACGTCCAATGGTACTTTCAGATGTACTTCTGAAATACATATCATGGGCAATCGCTCAGAACCGAAAACCCTGTAGTCCATATTACCAAAGTTTGGACACGTCAAAAATTGCTTCCAATGGTTTTTCGTGTGGTGGGATGCTAGCCATGGGTACAGCTCATGACCCTCGTATGACGACCTGGGGACTTTCAAGCAGCGGATCGTTTGGTGATAACTGGTCTTTATGGAACTCAGTGCACACACCAGTGCTGATTCTCGAAGGAAATAAAGATGCCACTGGAGCTTATAACAATGGACTTCGAGATTATAACGGAATTGCCTCCCTTGGTCATCCCATAATGTTCTTCAGCAACAAAAATTTCGGACACGGGGGAGATTTATGGAGCCCGTATGGTGGAGATTTTACCAAAATTAACCTCGCCTGGTTAAACTGGTGGCTTAAAGGTGATATTGGAACGACTGGAAAGGGGTATCTTGTTGGATCCGGATGTAGATACTGCACAGATTTCAATTGGGAAGTAAAATCAGCCAACATACCATAATAAAGATCGGACAAATTATGAAGAAACCAATCAACGCTCTACTATTTGTTACAGTATTTTTATTGTCATTTACATCTGAAGCCGGCACGCAAGCTGTGTTTTATGTTTCTCCCGCTGGTTCGGACAATAATTCGGGATCTGAAAGTGCACCTTTTCAATCGCTAGTTGCTGCCCGCGATGCAGTTGCAAAAATAAACAGCAGTATGTCCGGAGATATCATTGTTTATCTCAGAGGTGGTACCTATAGCTTATCCAGCACTGTAATTTTCAGACCTCAAGATTCAGGAAAAAACGGTTATAAGATTTATTACCGCGCTTATCCTGGTGAAACACCGGTTTTAAGCGGTGGCATAAAAGTTACTGGATGGACCCAGCATCAGGGGAATATTTACAAAGCAACTCTTAACCGTTCATCAAAGCTAAGATACCTTTTTGTAAATGACAAAAGAGCTCAGATGACCAGTAAACGAGTGACTGCCAGAGGAGGGCAGGGGACCTATTCCGTCAGTGCAGGACAGGCAAGCTGGGCCTGGAATAGCGGAAGTAAAAGCGACGGAGTAAAATACTCCACTTCCGATGTTCCGCTGATTGGCAAAAACAGGGATGATCTTGAGATCGTGAATGGTACAACATGGAACGAGAATATCGTTTGCGTAAGAGATGTCATCACTACTTCCGATAACTTTCGAGCATTATTGCTGCAGCAGCCATACGGAGCAATAGCCCAGACCCCGGGGTGGGGTGCGGCCTTCTCGACATCCGGAACACATACCATCTATAATGCATTTGAATTTCTGGATACTCCTGGGCAGTTCTATTTTGATAAATCTGCAAAAACCCTCTACTATTACATTCGTCCCGGTGAAAACATGGCCACTGCCGATGTCCAGGCCCCAATAATCGAGAAGCTCATTGAAATTGCGGGAACATCACCTACAAGTAGGGTTGAGAACATTACATTTGAGGGAATTACCTTTGCCAATACAGATTATAATCTGGTTAATGTGGGAGGGTCATACGGAAAAACAACCTGTCAGGGTGCTAATGCTTTCATTGCTTATGGACCTAATAACTGGCATGATACAAAATATGATATTCTTGATGTACACCCAGGTATGGTAACCGTAAACCATGCCAAATCACTGGAATTTATTGGAAATACTCTCAAGCACAGTGGCAGTGATGGTATTAATATGAGTAACGATGTTTCCAATTGCAATATTATCGGCAACTTTATTACAGATATTACTTCAAGTGGTATTACAGTTGGTCATCCGCAGCACGTTTATATTGGAGATGGGGGGACGCATGCGAGGTTTCCTCCAAGTGTTGAAGCAATTTGCAAAAATAACAAAATCAACAACAATGTGCTTTTTGATATAAGCACAGCACCGGGTTTTGGGGGGTGTGCTGCTATAACCGCATACTTTGTGGAGGGCTTGGAGATAACCTATAACCATGTCCAAAATACAGCCTACAATGGAATTCACTTAGGCTGGGGGTGGTGCAATTTTCTCAACTCAACTACAGCCAAAAACAATACAGTAAGCAATAACAGAATTATTAATACTTTACGAAGATTACACGATAGTGGTGGAATTTACACGATAGGGCAGAATCCCGGCACCTATATAAATAATAATTATGTTCGTGGTATTCCAGCGGCAACATCCGGGCCAACCTACGGCTTGCATAATGATGAGGGTACTGCTTATGTGATCCAGAATGATAATGTGCTTGATATCGATCCGGGAGTTAAATACACCATAAACTGCGAGGACTTCGGAGGAAAACATCATCTGACAATTCTTAGAACATATGCTACTGTGAATAAAATGGGTATCAATCCACCCAACAGCACCATTGATCCTCCAATTGTCGTGGCTGATGCCGTATGGCCGGTCAATCAGTACACAACCTGTTTGAATTCAGGGGTTCAGGATGCATTTAGAAGCATTATACCTGCCGGTCTTATTCCATTACAAGATTATGTGTTTCCCGCAAGTTGTGCAGCAACAGCTGGAACTGTTTTGAAAATCCGCAGCAGCGGTGATACATCCGCGACTGTCTGGTTTGCGCCGGCCGGAACGACAATCTTCGCTGAAGGGCCCTCCATGACTAAAGCAGATGGAACTGCAACATCCATTTCCGTTCCATCAAGAAACGGAACATACAAATTGTTTATTGTAGATTCTCATGGTTTGAAATCAAGTGAAACGGTTGCACTGCTTCGTGTCAGCGGCTCTTTATCAACTATCGAAGCGGAAAATTTCAGCAGCAAGTCATCAGGGGTTCAAGTTGAAAACTGTTCTGATGGAGGGCAGAATATCGGGTATATCAGTAATGGAGATCACGTCATATATAAAGGTATTGATCTTGGCACCAAAGGTTACTCTGTAGTGGAAGCGCGTGTAGCCAGCGGGGGCAGCGGCGGGCAGATTGAGATCAGAGTCGGTGATGTCAACGGTCCCTTGCTGGGAACCTGTGATGTCGCAAGTACGGGAGGGTGGCAGACCTGGTCCACCGTTAGAACCAGTATCAGTCCGGTTTCAGGAAAACAGGATATCTGTCTCTCGTTTGTAGGAGGTGAAGGGTACCTTTTTAATGTAAACTGGTTTGAGTTCTTGAGCGGTATGACTGATGTCACACCAAACAAAAATAAATTGCAAACGACAAATTTTACTGCCAGGACGGTGGGCAGAAACATTGTAATCAGTGCGTCAGGAGAGAAAGCAGAGTATGAAGTTTCCATTTTCATGCTCAATGGACAATTGGTAGACAGGGTTGCAAGTTCATCCCGCACGCTTAAGATTCCCCTCAGTGCTAAAGGTTTCTACTTGCTTTCCATAAAACACGGTAGCGGGAAGGTTAAAAGGATGATTGTGAGGTACTAAGCCGCGGGTGCATCCGGTTGTCAGATGTATAGTGAATACAATAGTGTTAAACGATTCTTCAAGGGAGTAATCATGTTGTCCCGATCAGTAGTGAAAACCATTGTTATTGCTTTAGGGCTGTTTTTTTATGCAGGTCAGGTATCTACTTCTTATGCGGGGGATTGCAGCATTGAGACCGATAATCTTCAGCAGCGAATGACAGGGTTTGGGGGATCTACCGCCTGGGCTGGAGGACTTGCGGATTCTTTAATAAACAGGCTCTTTTCACCTACAGATGGATGTGGTTTGACTCTCATGAGAATGAGAATAGCTCCCAATGCAACCACCGGTGCCGGGGAAATTAACATTGCTAAAAAAGCTCAAGCTTTGGGTGCTTCCATCTGGGCATCGCCGTGGTCACCTCCTGCTCAATTTAAAGACAACAATAACGTCAATAATGGTGGAAGTCTCCTTCCAGAGCATTACCAGGACTGGGCCGATCAACTTGTCAATTACGTGAAAAATCTGAAAAATCAGGGTGTAAATCTCAAGTGGATTTCCGTTCAGAATGAGCCCAATTGGACCGCGACTTACGAATCATGCAGATATACGCCCCAGCAGATTGTTACCTTTATTGCAGATTATTTAGGCCCATCTCTTGAGAAAGCTGGCCTTGAAACACGCATAATTGCTCCTGAAGTGATTAACTGGGGTTCATTAAAGCCATACGGCGATGCGATCCTGAACAATGCAACTGCACTGAAGTATTGCGATGTAATAGCGACGCATTCTTACGGAGATGAGCCTCGGTCTCCCAATTTCCCATATAATCTAATCAAGGAGAAGGGTAAAGAGCTCTGGCAGACTGAATACGGATTCGATCAGTTTGCAGGTGATGAGTCGATGGTGCCGGGGATTGCAATTGCCAAGCAAATGCATGGGCAGATTGTCAATGGCCCGGTAAGCGCTTACCACACATGGTGGATTATTCCTGCAGATGGCGTAAATGGAACCGCTTCAAATGGGCTTGTCATGCGTGGTAAAGTTATTCAGCGTGGATATGTGATGGGAAACTACAGCCGTTTTGTCAGACCTGGATCCTTTCGCGTAAGTGCAACTTCCAATCCTTCTACCGGCGTGCTTGTTACAGCTTACCGAAATGATTCATTGGGGCAGATGACCATTGTTGCGATCAATGAAAATGCAAATCCGGTAGAGCAACGTTTTGTTCTTGATGGCCTTTCAGTTTCATCATTCATTCCATGGGAAACATCTGATAATGTCAAACTGACCGCTCGAGCGGCAGTTAACGCAGGTACAAGCTTTTCCTATACACTGCCGGCGAGAAGTGTAATTTCATTTGTGGGAAATTACCGCACCATGTATCGGCTTACAGTGCAGACCTTAGGGGATGGGACCGTGAGCCGTTCTCCTGATGCATTGAGTTTTGAGGAAAATGCAATGGTGTCACTGACTGCACAGCCTCAGGCCGGATGGTCTTTTTACCGCTGGACTGGCTTGGATGGCAGCGGTAATACGAATCCTATCACTGTCGTCATGGATATGGAAAAATCTCTTACTGCATATTTCTTCCGTAACCCGGATGCTGAAGGCAATCTGGTGCTTAACGGTGGCTTCTCTTCCGGAACATCAGATTGGACTTTAAATATCTGGGATGGCGATGCCACCGGAAGCGTGAACAATGGGGTTTACGGTCTGTTAATCGGCAGCATCGGAACTAACAATTACGATATTCAGCTTGTGCAACCTGGCATTTTTCTGGAAAACGGGAAAACCTATCAGGTGACATTTGATGCGTATGCAGCAGCAAACCGTATGCTGGAAGTGAATGTTGAGATGGCTAATAGTCCATGGACCAGCTATCTTGCAGAAGTTGAGCAATTTGAGCTTACCACTGAAAAGAAAACGTATGCCTTTACGTTCACTATGAATCATCCTACCGATGTAAACGGCCGCCTTGGTTTTAATGCTGGGATGTCGACGGATGCCTTGTTTATTGATAATGTGTCTGTGAAAGCTGCAACTACGAATTCTGCTAGTCCCTCGGTAGTTTTACCTCGGACCTCAGGCGTTTCGATTGGTATTCATAAATCGATGCTGAGGGTAGATTTCAATGTGCCGGTGGGCGGGGCTGCGGCATTAAAAATGTATGACCTGAAGGGTAACAGTATAAAAAATGTGCGATTCGGCATAAGAGCGGGTGAAACATATTCCCGCAGTATAAATCTAAGAGATGTACCTAAAGGTTTTTATCTTGTGAAGCTTGAGATAGACGGGCGCACCTATCACAGCTCGGAAGTGCTGATCTCCAAGTGAGCCGGATATCCTGTGTTGATGAATGCTATTATTTATTTCCCGGCGAAGGTGAACTAATGGAGGTCATCATATGTATAGATATGTGAATCTTAAGCTAATCATGCTGTTTGTGATGGCAATATCTGTCAATTGGTCACATGTATTTGCCGCGACAAACGAATTCCGAGGTGTTAACTGGGCCGATCAAAGAGATAACTTCCAGCCAGGTGTCATTTATCTCTCCGGTCTCACCTCTGCTGATACCTATAATTCAGCATCGATAGTGGCTGACAGAATTATTAGCCAGTTCATATCAAAGATCGGCTCTAATAGTGTCCGGATGCCAATTAATGAAGCTACTGTCTCCAATTATTGGAATACTTATACTGGTGCCATCGATGTGGCTCTTGCCAAAGGAAAGGTAATCCTGTGCTACTGGTCCCATACGTTTGGTGCAAGGCCAGCGAATATGGATGGATTTTGGGCCATGTGGAAGAAAGTGGTCGATAAGTATGGCAGTAACGAAAACTGCTATTTCGAGGTGTTCAATGAGCCTGCGGCATATAGCAAAGAGGAAATAAGGGAGTTGTATGCTGAATGGATTAGAAGGTATTCGTCGGTTCCACATGGGAGGATAATCCTTGACGGAACTGGAGCAGCACAGAATGTACCCGATATTGGAAGTGATACCAGGTTCAAGGATTGTCTTCTTGCAGTGCATGATTATTCGTTTTTCGGTTACTTTACCAGCGAACAACAATGGACAGGCCACCTTAGAGGGCAGGTAGGAGATTATTCCGACCGCACAGTCATAACGGAATTCGGTGCACCAATGAAACCAGGTTCCAGAGATGGAAACTATTATGATTATCAGGATTATAATCAGCCAGCTGGTTCATATTTTGTAGCATACTACCGTGGAATGACTCAGCAGGCACATGACTGGAATATGGGCACATTCTACTGGCCCGGCCTTAGAGATGGCGACTGGTACAGTATGACTACAAAGAGCGGAAGCGGTTCTACTATTGAACTAACCATCAACAATCAATCAGGATTAGATCGGCTTAAATATTCATGGACAAACTTCTCAAATTTTGATCTCTCTATCAATACTATAGGGCAGGGCACTGTTGCATCCGATCCTAACAGCAGTAACTATGAGAAGGGCGCATCTGTCAGTCTCACTGCCCAACCGCAGGCCGGCTGGGCTTTTGTAGGATGGAGTGGTTCAGGAGTTAGTGGTTCTCAGAATCCGCTCACAATTACTATGGATACGAATATGAATATCACAGCAGCGTTCTCCCGTATGCCTGTAAACGGTAATCTAGTGCTCAATGGCGATTTCAACTCCGGCTCTACAGAATGGGCCTTTAATGTATGGAGTGGTACTGCATCGGCAAGTATTGTTAATGGTGAATACAGGATAGCCATTCAGAGTGTGGCTGATAAAACACATGATATCCAGCTGCTTCAGCAAGGGTTATATCTTGAGAACGGTAAGACCTATGAAGTCGCATTTGATGCTTATGCATCGGCATCCAGGACTTTGGATGTTAATGTGCAAATGGCCGGTAGTCCCTGGACAAGCTATCTTGAAGATCTCAAGCAGTTCACCCTTTCTACCACAAAACAGACATTTAAATTCACTTTTACCATGATGGGGTCGAACGATTTTAATGGTCGTGTGGTTTTTAATGCAGGTACAGCTATCCCGGCTGTTACAATTGATAATGTATCAGTTAAGCTTTATGACCCGACGCCAGTTACCAACCAACTCAGAAGGACCGTTCGACCTGCCATCATCTTCAATAGAGCAGGAACTTCTCTGACTGTGTATCTCGCATCTTATTCCAGTGAATCGGCGGTTTTGCAGCTTGTAAACCTGAACGGGAAAATTATGAAATCTGTTGCGATCAGAAGCAGCGCAAATGCTACTTGCTCACAAATCTGTGATCTGTCTGATATTCCAAAAGGTCTTTACATTGTGAGACTTATGCAGGGAGGGAACACCGTAGGCAGTTTTAAAATGCCACCATATCGTGGCCGAGCACAACGTATCGATATGATTATGCCGAATTGAATTCAGACATGCTCTCGTGATTAATTTTCGAATTCGAGGTTAGGTAAAGCGAAACTTCTTTCGGCTTGGCATTATGATTCAATATTCTTGGCTGATGAAAATCACTTTCAATAGTAGCTATTGTAATCCCATTAGTGTCCTAAAAAACCACACCACGAATAATTACACTACTTTGATTACAGATACTACGGTATTCAAATAGGATGGATTTCTGTAATTGATTTCTCGAATCCACGATACTTTATATATATTGATAAAGGAACGATAGGCGAATTTCTTTCGAAATTTGCCTTCGTAGCATAATGCCCCATTCAGACACTTCCAACCTTACCAGATAAAAGGATGGGAGATGTTTGGAGCCATTAATTACTGTTGCTTTAACAATATTTACAAGAGGATGGGCATGTACATATCCGGCATTTTTAATTACTGTGATGGATGGTGTGAGCGCTGTACTTTTACATCCAAGTGCAGCTCATATGCAATTAGGCTGGAAGAAGAGAAGATGGACGGAACTGATGAAAGCAGGAGACTGTTTTGGGAAGCATTTGATTCGATAATGGAGAAAACTGTTGAATGTAGAAGTTTAGAAGATGAGAACGACGATGTTTCAAGTCCTGAGATGGAGGATGATTTCTCTGAGGAACTTGAGGATCTGATGAATGAGCGTAAAGATGGAAGTAAAAGTGAGCTTTTCAGGCAAGCTCAATCGTATGCAGATGCAGCCCGGAAATGGATAAATGTTTTTGAAAGTGGAGACAATTTAGCTACTGATTTTACAAAACAGAATACCGTTTCGACACCTCTATCCATTAAGTTAGCTGATGCAATTGAGGTAGTCGGATGGTACGCCTTTTTCATCGCAGTAAAACTTGCAAGAGCGAAAAGCACTCATCGCGATGAATGGAAAGAAGTGTTGGTACATTCTGATGAAAACGGATCGGCAAAGGTGGCGCTTATCGCACTGAACCGTTCCATTGCCGCCTGGAGCATCATACGCTCTTTTTGCAAAGAGGATGAAATTGCAGATTTTCTTGGCCAGTTGATTGCCTTGCGTAGGGTTGTTGAGCGGGAATTCCCTCGTGCCTGGGAGTTTAAAAGACCGGGTTTTGATGATTAGAGTTAGATCTGCGACCTGCGTGGGCGATATGTGAATTAGGAACTTCTGGATAAAAGACATGCCCCTGTTCCACACACACTGCCTGTCCTTCGATTTCTATCAACGGAAGCGTAGGTTCGCCGAAGTCGAAGTGTAGCGTCTCCTGACTTTTTTTCATAGCAAACATAAATCGCTATTTGCTTCACCTTCGAAGTAATTCCAAATTCGCTCATCGTCCATCGTAAATCCTTTTTGATCTACGACCTACGATGAGCGGTTTACGAATTATGAACTGTCGGACCGAGGCACTTCTCATCTCTCGATTGATCATAGTTATCTGGTTATCAGAACCCTTGAGCTACTTATAGTTTTGTTACCATTCAACGCTTCCACTATATAGAAGCCGCTGGGGTTATTCGACATGTTGAAACTGTGACTGTAAATCATACTGGTTTGTCTCTGAAGAAAAACAGACTGCACCACATCTCCCTTTAAACTGTAAAGTCGGATTTGAACAGGGTTGTTTTCGGCACCAGAAAACACTACTTTCAATAAGCCGTTGCTGTAAGATGTTTTCATTTTAGAGGATATCTTCTGTTTAAACTGCGAGACTGAAGTCAGATCATGAAGCTTTACTGCCACATTGTCTATAAAGACATCTGCCGTTGATGTGCTTACATTAAATCCCAAGCGGCCATTGACATCTGAAGGCTGTTCCATAGTAAAGATGAAAGAGTATGTCTGTTTCGTGGTGGTAAGGTCGAAATGTTGCAATTCAGGTAAATAGCTTGTCCACGGATTGTCTGCCATTTCCATATTCACTTCCAGAGTTCTGTCTGATTCAGCACGGGCATCGAAGGTAACCTGATACGTTTTCCCGTTCTGCAGAAAAAGCCCGGGCTGGACCAGTTGGATATCATAACTGTTGGTGCCTGTGCTTGCGATCGCGAATTGGTACTCTCCGCCAGTTACACTGCCGGTTGCTTCTCCACCCCACACATTGAGAGTCCAATTTGTAGTTCCTGATGTAAAATCTCCGTTGAGCACCAAGTTGCCGTCCACAGTTTTACGGGCGAAAAGTGCAGTAATAGTTCTATCTGCATTCATAGTGATAGTGAGAGGATTCTGGTTACCACTGACTCCGATGCCGCTCCATTCAATGAACTCCCATCCGGTTTCCGGCTGAGCCGTAAGGGTAACTGATGTACCTTCCGCGTAACTTGTACTGTTGGGAGAACGAGTGATTGTTCCCTGGCCAGTAATTTCACTCGATAACAGATACCCGGATGGCCCGCTGAAACGGTACCAGTTGAGTCTGAACGGTTCACCCGATCCCTTGAAGACCAGAAACAGATCCTTTATCCCAGTACAGTTGCTTATTGCACATTCAAACGTTTTCCATGTGGTCCAGCTACCGGTTCCAGTGATGGTACAGGTGCCGACCAGGGTCCCTGTCTGGCTGCCCAAGCGCAGTTCGATGGTTCCGCCCGAGGATCCACTAGCCGCGCGAACCTCGAATTTCTCGGCTCCATCGCCGAAATTTGCTCCCTTTACTTTTATATAATCATTTGCGGAAACATCTGTAACCATCATGCCCCCCTCACTGCAGGCTGCGGTTTCCACACCGGACTGCCAGCAGATTGTTTCGGCTTGTATGGTATCGAAAGGGTTTAGGCTGCCGACCTGAGGCGCACCATTCTTTGTCATGTTGATGGTGGGAATGGTACCGTCAGCATTATATGAGAATTGTTCAACGCATACCGATCGTTTGAAGCCACCACCTCCCGGTAGAGCGGCATTATGATAGAACAGATAAGAATTGCCCTTGAAATCGATGATGCCTGGGTGGTTTGTAAAGCTTCCACCTTGAGTCGGCATGATAACGCCTCTGTAGGTCCAGGGGCCGGTAGGACCGGGGCTTGTAGAATAGGCGATATGTTCAGATATGGGACCTCCAGCGAATACCATATAATACGTACTGTTTCTTTTGTAAAACCATGGTCCTTCTTCGTAAGATGTTGGCCTTTCGGTATTGGAACGCCTTCCGAAACTTTCAACTGTAAGTGGAATCTGCTCTATTCTACCGGAATACGAAATCATATCTTCGTTCAGTTTTACATAATAAAGGTTGGGATTTCCCCAGTACAGGTATGCCTGGCCATCAGTGTCTATGAATACTGTGGGGTCAATATCAGCCATGCTGTTATTGATCAATGGCTTTTTGAGGGGATCGGAAAATGGTCCAAAGGGGCTGTCTGACACCAGCACCCCAATACCTTTCATGTGTATGGGGCAGTACAGATAGAACTTTCCGTTGCGGTAAATAGCCTGCGGAGCCCAGGCACCATTGCTGCCTGTCCAGTTGAACGATTTAAGAGAAGCAACTGCTCCATGATCTGTCCAGTTTACCATATCTTCTGATGAATAGCATCTCCAATCCATCATGGTGAAGAAACCATCGATCAACACATCCTCATCGTGGCTGGTATAAAGGTACACTTTGCCGTCATATACCATTGGCGCTGGATCAGCTGTATAGACTGTCTGTACGACAGGGTTATCGCCCATGGAAATTGCAAAAAGCAGGAAAATGAAAATGGAACATTTAGTGAATCTCATGTTGTTGCGCCTTTCAGTTTCAGTTATAATCTTAACTGTTACTGTAGAGAAGTGATTATCCTTTTACTTTGGTGACCGTTACTGTTAGTGTGAACTATATAGGTTCCCTTGCTTCTGACAGGGACTGTCACCGAACCTGTAACACCAGACATTTTACTCACTAATTGTCCATTAAGCTTGTGAATAGACAAACTATACTTCTGGTAATCATTAGAAGGTGATATAATCAAGTTGCCACTTGTAATGTGGGCATTATAACTGAAATCTCTGTTCCTCATGATCACTTTGGGGGCCACATCGGTATTTACAGTGCCACTGGTAAACTGAAACCAGTTTACGTTGAATAAGTAACCGGCATCTCCTGAAAATTTGAGATACAAATCGTGTATACCAGTAATCTTGTTTATATTGCAGGTTGTGGTTGCCCAGGTTTGCCAGCCTCCAGTAATGTCAATGGGGCAGGTTCCTGCAAGAGGTCCGTTCAAACTGTCAAGCCTGATTTCAATAGCTCCACCGCTTCCACCACTGGCCGTCCTCACCTGAAATCCCAGTGCACCATTTTCGAAATCAACCAAGTGGTATACTGCATAGTCTCCATTCTCGATATAGCCAATATCCTCTCCACCTTCTGAACAGCTTTCCGTCTGGATTCCTGACTGAGTATAGAAGCTTTCTGCTTCGATCTCTGAGAAAGCAGATTTGGGTTGAGGTGGTTCGCTTGAAATCTTCAGCATACCTGTACCATGAGAGGGAACCGACATGGTGAAGGAGCCAGTAAAACTGCCCCGCTCAGTTTTCGCCCATAAGTCTCGTACGGTAACTGTCCCGCTTAGGCCAATATCGGCAAAGTTTACAGTTATACTCGCTGTAGCACCAGTTCTGTTGAGTAAGGCGACTGCTTTCGTTGTTCCGTTCGCAGAGCCTAGAGGTTTGCACCAGATCTCAAGACCGTTGCTGACTTTTATTCTGGTACCTTGAATACCTGCGGGGTCCTGATTGACAGCGATCACTTCCTTATTGAGGAGAATATCTTTGGTGGTCTGGGACATTCTTCTGACATCGTGCCCGGCAATAAGAGGTGAGGCCATGATACACCACATGCTCATTTGAGTGCGGTACTCCTCTGTAGTACAACCACCATTTCCAATCTCAAGCATATCGGGATCGTTCCAGCCTCCGGGACCCGCTGAACTTGCATAACCGGCATTTCCGTCAATTGCATTGATTATTCCTTTGAACCAGTCATTTCCATTGTCCCACTTATCAGTTATGTCGCCGGTTGTGCGCCATAGATTTCCAGTTGCAGGCATCCAGCTCTGGTATCCCCAGGCGCAAACACTGAACACGATATCTCTGCCGCAATTTGCAAGTGCATCTCTCATTCGCTCATAGTCTCTCTGCATGTTTGAACCGGGAGCCGGATCACAATTGTCATATTTAAGATAGTCCACACCCCATTCTGCGAATGTGTTTGCATCAAGCTGCTCTTTCTGATAGCTTCCACTTCCAGAACCAACAGGCCCAGCATAGTAGTGATGACAGGTTCTCAATCCACGATCACCATAAATTCCAAATTTCAGTCCTTTAGAGTGGATGTAATCTCCAAGCGCTTTCATTCCGCTGGGAAAACGGACGGGATCCGCTCTAAGCTTTCCGTTTGCATCTCGCGATGTAGCCATCCAGTTGTCATCCAGATTCAGATAAATGTATCCGGCATCCCTCATGCCGGAGCTGACTATTGCATCAGCAATTTCCTTTATCTGTACTTCATTGATGTTTTCATGGAAAATATTCCAGCTGTTCCACCCCATTGGGGGAGTTCGGGCCAGACCATTATTCAAAGCATTTGCATTAAAAAACTTACCTGCTGTTAAAAAGATTACAATGCAGGAAAAAAATACCAGTCTTGTTTTCAACATAAAGGGCTCCCATATCAAGAACTGTTTCAGTAGCGATTGTGAAGTGTTGATTGTTAGCTTTTCGATTCTTTTCACCAATATACACCTGAAAAGGTAGTGGCGCTCATGAACAGTTTTAAAAAATGTTGAAGTTTTGTTCAACAGATTGTTCCGAATGGTGCATGAAATTGGCGGAATATTAATCAATTTGTGCTTATATTAAAAAAGTGGCTAATTTGGTTCAACGCATTGTGGCCGAAACTGCAGTTTCAAAAATCGATACTATTGTAAGAGAGGTAACCGTGAACGAACGTATAAATCCTTTAGAGTTTCATAAAAAATCAGCGAAAGGCTTCTCTATGCGGGCAAAACCTTTTCTGCCATCCTTACCCGGTCTGGTACTCGTTTGTGTGCTTCTAGGGGCATTTTCATCGAGTGCCCAGCTTGCCAAAGGAGCTAACAAGTTCCTTGGAAACATCACTACCAACGGCCAAGTGCGTTCAGATTTTTTAAGCATGTGGAACCAGATCACCGGCGAAAACGAGCATAAGTGGTCATCGGTGGAAGGCACCCGAGATCAGATGAACTGGACAGGTGCCGACCGTATTGCAAATTATGCAAAGCAGAACAACATCCCCTGGAAATTTCATACACTGGTGTGGGGAAGCCAGTACCCCAGTTGGATGAATAACCTTTCTACAGCCGATCAGCGGGCCGAGATAATCGAATGGTTTGATGCCTGTGCCGCACGTTACCCAGATGTGCAGATGATTGATGTGGTAAATGAAGCCTACATGTCAAACCCTAATGACTGGAATGCCGGTAAGCATGCCCCTATTCCTTTCCGTGACGCCTTGGGTGGAATTGGTTCCACCGGGTTTGACTGGATCGTAGAATCCTTCAAAATGGCTCGAACCCGCTGGCCCAATGCCATCCTCATTTATAATGACTATAATACTCTTGAATGGGGCAATGAGATCACTTGGATCAAGCAGATTATCCCCAAGCTCATCGCCGCAGGAGCACCTATCGATGCAGTGGGTTTCCAGGCGCATGGATTGAAAGGTACGTCCGCTTCGGTTCTGAAATCGCGACTTGATGATATCTGGAATTCCATAAAGCTTCCGATGTACATTACAGAATACGACATCGGCGATGTTAACGACCAGGTGCAGCTAACAAATTATCAGGCACATATCCCTGTGATGTGGAATCACCCAAAAGTTGTGGGTATCACCATCTGGGGCTATATCTACGGTTCCACCTGGGTGACCGGTACTGGCCTGATCAACAATGGGGCAGACCGCCCGGCCATGACCTGGCTTAGGGATTTCATAAAAAACAACCCTAACCCTCCAAATGACTATCCCAATTTCAATAATGGCGGGAGCTCAACTTATAACTTAACAGTCAGCACAAGAGGGCGGGGGAGCGTAACGCGCAGCCCCAATGCAAGCAGTTATGAAAAGGGCACTCAGGTGACAATCACCGCCACTCCTTCAAGCGGCTGGGTGTTCAGCGGATGGAGCGGAAGCGCTACTGGAAATCAAAATCCCCTAAATGTCACTATGGATGCGGCAAAGACTATCACTGCAAATTTCACCACCACTGACGGCAAGCCGGATTTGGTGCTGAACGGTTCATTTTCAGCCGGAACAGAGTCCTGGACATTCAATAACTGGAACGGTAGCGGTACTGGCAGTGTGGTTAACGGTGAGTACCGGCTCACAATCAGTGCCATCGGTGAAAATTCATATGATATTCAGGTCGTTCAGCCGGGCATGCGGCTTGAGCAGGGCAAAACTTACCGATTGATGTATGATGCGTATGCTTCCGCTAACCGGACGTTGAACATAAATGTGGGAATGCCGGTTGATCCCTGGACAACGTTTCTGACCGATGTTAAAAACGGAGCATCTGAAGTCAATCTTACCACAAGCAAGCAGACTTTCACACTTGATTTTGTCATGGAAAGTCCTACTTATGAAAATGCCAGAGTTGAATTCAGTGCGGGATTGAATACAGCAACAGTAAATGTGGACAATGTATCTCTTTTTGAAATTCAGTCAATTCCCACAGCTACAGCCCCGATTCATAATAGTAAGCCAAGACAGATGAGCGTTCGTCAGCAAGGATCCTTGCTTAGTGTGACTCTTCACAATACAGAAATGAACCGCACCTATGTAACAATGTACGATTTGAAGGGTAATGTAGTCCACTCCGCAAATTTCAAAGCAGCTCCAGGTTCTGCTCAAGTCTGCAGTTTCAGAACTGCGGATTTTCCGAGAGGGTACTACATCTTTGAAGTTCGCAGCGGAAATACAGTTCAAAAAACAAATATCATTTTGAGTGGCAAATAACTCCCCCTCCCCCCGGAGGCTTCCCGGAGTTGGAGCTTGGTTTTCTCCGACTCCGGGATCTTAATTACCCCTCTTTTTACTACCATTCACTTTCCAAAGTACCCCAACGACACTGCGACCTTAAAAATTATTATCTGATCTGCTACTAGGTTTACGAGCTGAGGGCAAAGTTTCTCAATTCTTATTTACTTCCAATGGAACCTTTTCTATATTCAAAATAATTCCCAAGCATCACAAACAGGAGGGCTCATGAAAAAAGTTACAGTCGTTCTTATTCTTTTAGTGTTTACCCTTCAGGGTCAAACCAGCAAGAAAGTGGTCGGTTATTTTCCCGCCTGGGGAAAGTGGATGACTCCATCTTATACATGGAGGCAAGTCGATTTTTCTCAGATCAATCATATAGCCTGGGCATTCATGTACCCTGATGCCGCGGGCAAGTTGGTCGGACTTAGTTCTGATAATTCCATTCCTATGGATTCTCTCATTTCGAAGGCTCATGCTCACGGAGCGAAGGTACTTCTTTCACTTGGCGGAGCAGGAAACTGTGATGGTTTTGCCCCCATGGCCACAAACGATGCGACTCGTGCTACTTTCTGTCATAATGTAAAAGCGTTCATTACTGAACGAGGAATTGATGGAATCGATATCGATTGGGAGTATACCTCCATTCCTTCAAGCCAGGATACAGCAGGGTATAGGAAACTCGTTCATGAATTGCGAGATACTCTGGGCTCATCAGCCCTGATCACCATGGCTCTCCCCTGCTCACCTTACTGGGGGAAGTGGTTTTCCGTGGAAGGGTTTCTGGATGATGTGGACTGGATTGGTATAATGACTTATGATATTACCGGTTCGTGGGCAAGTACATCGGGGTACAACTCCCCGCTCTATCCTCGAAATGGTATTACAGACTGGTCCTGGGAGCAGTCTATGACTTACTGGACCGGCAGGGGAGTTCCAAAATCAAAGCTGCTTCCCGGAATTCCGACCTATGGTTATGCATTTGCTCAGAGCACAGGCCCAGGTGCAAGCTTTACCGGAGATGTTGAGTATACGAGCTATACTAATATTATGAGCCACAATGACTGGGTTTTTCATTGGGATGATATTGCCATGGTTCCCTATGCGATTACTCCTTCTGGAGGTTATGTTACCTTTGAAAATGCCCGGTCTGTAGCTTGTAAAAGCCGATGGCTTTCTGATAATGAATATGCCGGAGTAATCATCTGGGAATTATCCCAGGATTATCATTCCAATGGGGAAACTCCTCTTATGGGTAGCATAGCTGCAATTCTGATGAATAGCTCAGTCTCTGTATCTCTTCACAAAAATATTTCAACTGTGAAGAAACAGGTTTCTATCAGTAAATCATGGATCAGCGTGCAGGACTATTCTGAAAAGATTCCGATCAGGGTGCTTGACCTTCGGGGGAAGCTTGTGGCTGATAACGGAGGCAAATCAGGAAGAGTGTTTATCGGTCACCTGACGGCTGGGTTTTACATTGTGGAGGCCGGGGAATACCGGGAGAAGAGCCGGTGGGGTGTTACGGTTTATTAAGTAGTGAATACCGTGCTCTGTCCTGACGGTCGGGGTACTGCCAGAGGCCATACTCGGTTCACTGGTAATGAGGGTAGGGGGACCTGATCTCGCGCGATCTGAACCAGGCCCCTCTAAGGCAATCTGTTATCTGAAGACGTGGAATCTTACATTCGTCAGGGCAAAGCCCGAACCGCTGATTCGCGCAACATAGATCCCTTTGGGAAGCATTGCCGCTAAAGGAAGAGTGGCTGCTTCAGTAAAGCTGTTACTGTAAGCCAGGCGACCATTGAGATCGAAAATGTTTACATTAACAGATGATGCTAATCTTCTGTTTATATGGAGACAGCCACCGTTAAGTGAAACCGGTGCTTTGGTGGTTTCATGTGCTTTGAAGGAAAAGGCATTTCCGGTATTTAAGGCTACTTCACCGAAAACTGTTCCTCTCCCTGCAGTACTCATGTAAACTCGTCCGTAAACATTAGGGTCTCCTATCACAAATTGTCCATTGCCGGGACCGCCAAATTCATGCTGGTCATCATTGATTCTCTGCCACGTTGCACCCTCGTCAATTGAGCGGAACAGTCCGGTGACATCGTTGACTCTTCCCCAGATGAAAATCGTTGGGAAAGTTTTTCCCTGCGCGGCTTTTCCAAAGCCCACAGCCGAGCATCTCTGTACAGATGATATTTTTGAAAAGCTGCTGCCGGAGTTTACAGAACGGGTTAGTCCGCCATTGTAAAGCGCTACCCAGATGTCACCCTCACGGTCGGGTACAGGGGTAATTCGTGAAGAACCACCACTTCCGCAGTTTCCGGCCTGTGTAAATGAGACTCCCTTGTTTGTACTCACATACAGATTGCTTCCGGAATACATGTAGAATTTGTTTTCATCCACCGGGTCGGCAACAGGGTGGCCCCCCTGGGCACCGGTTGAGGTACTCCAGCTTGCTCCTCTGTCCTCTGTTCTGTAGGTGGTGGTGGATTTTTCTGGTGTGTATAAGATCACAGAACCGTCTGCAGAAACTGCTACTTTACCTTTAACTCCAGTGATTCCGGACTTGCTCATTTCAGTCCAGGATGAACCGGAATTGGTGGAATAAAAAAGCTTATCTCCGGCTCTGACTACGAAGCTGGTAAGTTTACCCGCAAAAGCGATTCCGGTGGAGGTTCCCATGCTGGGGCTGTGTTTTGTGGTGTAGGAAGTGATATTGTTACTTGAGTAAACTGAACCATCGTAATCACCAATAACGGTTATGACCGGTCCGCCCGGGATACTGATCATGTCAAGGGGTACCGTTTCCTCCAAGCCACGTGTCAAGAATTTCCAGGTGGTGGTGGAGGCATTTACATCTTCACACAGGAAAATACCGTTTCCAGAAGCTACAATTGCTTGTGAAGTGTTGAATGGATCGAATTCTATGCTTCCAGCCCAATGGATGGCATGCCCATCGATCCAGTAGATACCGTTGTTATCCCTTTTGATTACCAGATCGGTCCAGTTTGTTCCACCATTTGTGCTCAGGAAAAATTTGTCTCCCCATGCCCCATCCTGCGACATCCAGGTGTTTATAGTGGATGTGATCACCCGATCGGGGTCTGAAGGGTCCACGCTTATCCCTCCGAATGGTCTGGTGTAACCGGTCGGAGTCACATTGGTCCAGGTGTCGTTTGATGTATTTAGTTTCCATACCGCACCTTTATCCATGGGTTGATCTGAAAGTGCCCAGTGTCCATGCGGCCCTGCACCGTTTGCATAAGTAATGTACATCAAACCGTTTGAAGCGAGCACTGCCCGTTGTGGCATCAGGTCAAGTGGTCTTCCCGGAACAAGTGTCCAGCTGCTCCCTCCGTCATTGCTCATGTAAAGATTGTCGTTGTACCTTGACACTCCGACATAGATTGTACTGGTTGAATTGTCAGAAGCTTTCTTGCTTTTGTCAAAAATGACGAAACAGATTCCGTTTTCATTAGGCGTGGTGGTTACATTGAGTGATGAAATTCTATTCCAGGTGGCTCCTCGATCGGTGCTTTTAAATAAGCCGTTTGCGCGTGTGCCCACCAAAAGAATGTTTCCGTTGTTGGGATCGACAGCAAGCCTTTCACCATTGCTTCTTCCCATGCCGTTACCATGGGCCTTAAATTGGCCGGTTGTCTCGGTAATGGAAAATGTGTTCCCGTAGTCATCTGAACGGGCAATGACCGTTTTTCCGCCATTGAAATAGCTGATTCCAAGAAGCATATAGACTCTGTTTGTGGCATTCGGGTCTATTGCCAGAGCTTCGCATCCAAGCAAACCGGTTTCTTCATCTGAAGCCCAGTCTGTGAGCGGGAGCCATGTGCTGTTTGCTTCATCCCAGCGGTATGCACCACCCACATCGGTGCGTGCGTACATAAGATTTCTCTCTGTGGGGCAGGTGATGATTCCTGAGACAAATCCCCCTCCTCCCATAGCCAGGTTGCCCCAGGAATAATCCTGAGAGCCGGATGTTGTGGCAAGGAACAGTAAAACTGTCGAGATGAAATGGATTAAAGAGATACGACTGCGGAGCATAGGATTCCTCCCGGGCTGTGTAAGATTTGGCCTTGATGGTTCTAATTTACTGTAATTTTTTAGTGGTGGATATGTTTAAAGGATGAAGATGCCAAAAATCCGTTTCCCGCTGGGCTACGGAGTGCTTTTGGGAAAAAGGATGATAGTGACATTTGTACCCCACCTGACAGTCAGGGTACTGTCTGATACCATGTAGCGGCTTAATCAGATGCGGGTGGGCTCAGGTGATTTGATTGATCGCGATTCGTGCTGCGCCAGCGATGAGGCAGCGGCTGCCCCCCCTGAAGGCTTTTGCGAAATGATATGAATGCCGCCCGGGGTGGTAGAGATGCTGCCTTTAGCACCCAATATAAAAACAATTGGATGGCAGGACTACTCCCGCTTGTACAGCAAGGTAATTTGTCAGCATTGGCAGTCTTTTTTGTATACTTTGTTGAGAATTGCCGCCACTCCAAGTACAAGAAGCGCTGCAGTGTAGAATGGATAACCCGGCAGTTTGGTGAGTTTGAGCTGGCGGCTGGAGTTTCTCGCGTTGTCGTCGAATTCACCATGGGCGCCGAAGTCTTTATCGGTGTCTACCGGTTCCCAGAGATTGACCGGCTGATTGGGATCGGGGGCGCCATCGTGCTGCTGAGCCTTGTAGGCGTTTGTGGCAAGGTAGAGGTCGAGCATTCCCGGGAAGAGCTTGTTTCCCCAGATAACCATGAGGGAAGAGGTGCCTACAGTCACTTCTCGGCGGTGATGGTGGGCGGCCCAGTGGATGGCATCGGCGGCGACTTCCGGTTGGTAAACGGGAGGGATTGGTTGCGGTTTTTTTTGGAGGTTGTCTTTAGCCCAGCCGAATTGAGGGGTGTTGAGTGCCGGCAGCTGCACCATGGTTATCCATACTTTACTTTTCTGATGCATGAGTTCGCAGCGAATTGCTTCTGTGAAGCCATGGATGGCGTGCTTTGCTCCGCTGTAAGCGGATTGCAGGGGTATGCCTCGGTAGGCGATGGATGAGCCCACCTGCACTATGATTCCTTTGTTAGCAGGGAGCATTCTTTTGAGAGCAGCCTGGGTGCCGTAGACGTAGCCAAGATAAGTGACTTCTGTTGCTCTTTTGAAATCTTGCATTTTCATATCTGTAAATTCGGAATAAACTGTGAGCATGGCAGAGTTGATCCAGATGTCAATTCGTCCCCACTGGTCAATCACTTTCTGGGCAGCCAGTTCCACCTGGTCGGGGTTTGAAACATCGGCCTGGATGGTAATGGCATCGCCTCCGCGGCTGATCACATCCCGCCTGGCGGCTTCAAGCCCTTCTCTTCCGCGGGCTATAAGGCCGATTTTGGCTTTGCTTTCGGCAAATAAGCGAGCAACTGCTCTTCCTACCCCGGCAGAAGCTCCGGTGATTACCACTACTTCGAAATCCATACTGTTCCTCCTGTAAAGGTTTTGCAGCGCTTTCCATTATGTATCGGCCGCAAAGATTAAACCAAATTCCTAAAACCGGGGTAAGGATTGCAGACTTACTGTGATTAGCTGGAAATGAGAGTGGTACCTGAATGGATGAGGCATATAAAACGGGGGGATTCGATTTCACCGCCATCGGGTTTTTTTCGGGAGCAGTGGTATATACTACTGCCAACCGGGAGTTGGCCAGACATGGTGCAAAGCACCGTAAAAGGTCGGGGGGCAGGCAACCATCTGAAATCAGCAGCATGGAAGCGGACTGGCTATTGCTCTGGGGGCTCTCATGGACGGCATTCCGGAATTTATGGTGCTTGGTTTGAGTCTTCTGTCTGGAGGTGTATTCAGTTATGTGGCGGAGATTGCCATTTTTCTTTCCAATGTGCCGGAGGGCTTGAGCCGTTCTGCGGGGATGAAGAATGCCGGGCGATCAGCTGTTTACATTTTCGGCATATCGGCGGGAATTGCTGTGCTGTCAGGGATCAGTGCGCTTCTAGGCTATGCCGGTTTTCAATATTTTACCAGTGAAGTGTTTGCCGTCACCACGGTCGTGGCTGCTGAAGCGATGCTGGCAATGCTAGTAGACACCGTGATCCCCGAAGCGTTTCAGGAAGCCCAGGATTTTGCCGGTCTTATAGCTGTTTTGGGGTTTCTGGTTTCGTTCATTCTTTACAAGCTTGGATAGTGGCCACCTTTTCAGTTTACCGGTATTCTTTTTGCCTCTATTCCACATTTATAGTAATCCACATCCAGCGCGGGGCATTTATGGGCAATTGCAGACCAGAGCTTCTTTTCCCAGGCTATCGTGGATACTGTCAGAGAATCGATTCTGGTTTTAGACCGGCAACTCCGGGTTGTACTGGCAAATCGTTCCTTTTATAAACTGTTCCAAGTGACTCCGGAGCAGACTCTGGGGTGTCTGCTTTATGAGCTGGGAGATGGGCAATGGAATATCCAAAGGCTTCGTGAACTGCTTGAAAACATTATTCCTGAAGAGCAGATAGTGGAAGATTTTGAGGTGATGCATGATTTCCCCACTATCGGGCTCAAGGTTATGCTTCTTAATGCCAGACGGTTGCAGCAGGGTGAGGAGCATGTGCTGCTTGTTATCGAAGATATTACTGCCCGGTATCGGGAAAGGCGGGCACTGCTTCGTTCAGAATCCATGTGTCGCATGTTTACCGAAGAGGCGAACTGTATTGTCATCGGGGTGAATGTAGAGGGGGAGATAACCTTTTTCAATCGCTTTTGTGAAAGGATTTTCCAGTATGATAGGCATGAGGTGGAGGGTAAGAAGCTTGTGGGGACCATTATTCCAGGTGTGGATTCCCGTGGCCATGACAATTCCCGGTTGATAGAGCAGATGGTGTCCAGTCCTGAGCAGTTTTATATGCAGGAAAGCGAGGGTGTTCGAAAGGATGGGGAGCGGGTCTGGTTTTCCTGGAGTGTGAACGTGGACAGGGACCCGGAGGGCAGAATAGAGCAGTTTTTGATTGACGGAAACGATATCACGAAATTCGCTCTGCTCAGGAGGGAGTTTGAGGAGAAGTCTGCGGTTCTTGATACTATTATGGATTTTATACCTGAAGGAGTTGTTATTACCGATGCTCAAAATTATACCCGTCGGGCAAGCAGAGAAATGGCAAAAATGCTGGGCGTTCCCATGCAGTTGATCGTGGGAAGGTGTGAGGAGGTCATGATGAACGGATTCCATTTTGCATCATCCGGAGGAAGACCAATGCTGCCGGACCAGCTGCCTTCGCATAAAGCAATGTCAAGTGTTGAAGGTTATTATCAATATGAGTTTGAGTATAAGCAGGATGGGACTACGATGGTGCTTTCGGTGAATGCTGCGCCTATCAGGGGGCCTGAAGGGAAAATTATGGGGGCTGTGGAAGCCTGGAGGGATGTGACTGAATCAAAAAAAATCGAAGCTGCTCTCAGTCAAAGTGAAAAAAGGTTCCGCGCTGCCGTTGACAACTACACTTCGGTGTTTGTCATATACGATAGTGAGAGACGGATCCAGTTTATTAACAAGATGGGCCTTGAGGTGAGTGGCCTGAGGGAAGAAGATGTGTTGGGGCACAGGGATGAGGAGATCATTCCGGCAGAGGTTCACCGCAAGTACTTACCATATCTCAGAGAAGTGTTTAATAAAGGAGAGAAACAGCATTTCGAATACAGTTTTTCCATTCAGGGGAAAAGTTACACGAATATTGTGGACTATGTGCCGCTTTTTGATGAGGAGGGGAAACTGACTCAGGTGCTGGGGATCACGGTGGATATTACTCAGAGGAGAAGGGCGGAGAAGGCGCTGGAGAGAAATGAGCGGAGGCTTAAGCAGATTCTTGAGCAGCTCCCTGTGGGGGTGGGAGTGCTGGATATACAGGGAAAGTTTACTTTAAAGAATGCAATCATGAATACCTATGTACCGGGGATAATGGCACCTTCTGTGGATAGCCAAATTCAAGATACTTTTCAGGCATTTGATGTTCAGGGTAATCCCGTTTCAGTGGAACATTGGCCTGTAAGCCGTGCTTTGTCAGGAGAGACAGTGAGTCCGGGGCTGGAGTTTCGCAAGGTTGTAAACGGGCATGAGCAGTGGGCCAGTGTTTCATCGGCACCGTTGAGGTCAGAAGAGGGTGTTTTGGAGGGGGTGCTTCTGGTAGGGGTTGAAATAACCGAAAGAAAACGCATGGAGGAGCTGCTTCAGGCTCGCCAGCAGCGCTATTCAGCACTTTTCAATGCAAAAACATTCGGTATTGCTCAGTGCAGAGTTCTTTCCGACCAGAGCCGTTCAGATTTTCTGGTGGAAGAAGTCAATAAGACCTTTACAGATATCCTTAATTTGACAAAAGAGGAAATCGGGGGGAAGCTCATTACTCAGATTTTCCCTGGTGTTGAGAACCGATACAGGGAATATGTTGATATGCTTTGTAATGTAGGCAGATACGATAAAGATGTACAGTTTGAATTCTTTTTCGATGTACCGCAAAAATGGATATACCTGTATGCATTCAAAACGGTTCCGGGAGAGTTCGTTATCATATTCACTGATATTAGCGGGAGAAAATCGATTGAGGACCATCTTCGGGAGAGCGAGCAGAATTTCCGCACCCTGGCCGATAATATTTCTCAGTTGGTTTGGATGGCTGATCCATCAGGGGAGATTTTCTGGTATAATCAGCGCTGGTTTGAAGCCACCGGTACCACGTATGAATGCATGAAAGAATACGGGTTTGAACTTCCAGTGCACCCTGATCATCTGCAATCTGTAAGGTCAACTCTCAAAAACTCTTTCGAAAAAGGGACCAGCTGGGAGCTAACATTTCCTATGAAAATGGCTGATGGTGAGTACCGCTGGTTTCTTGCCAGAGCAAATCCGATTCGTAATGAAAAGGGATCAATTATACGCTGGTTCGCAACAAATACCGATATATCTGAAATTAAGCGCATTCAGGAGGAGTTACAGTTATCCGCCAACCAGTTCCAGAGTGTGTTGTCTTCAAGCATTGTAGGAACGGTTATCGCCGAACCGGATGGGAATTTCCAGTATGCCAACGACTATTACCTTGATCTAATCGGCTACAGCAGAGACGAATTCAGGAAAATCAGCTGGATGGACATAACCCCCGAGGAACATTTACCTGCAGATTACAGGGCGATCGAAGAGGTGAAGCGTACAGGTAATGCGGCGCCCTATGAAAAAGAGTATGTTCGAAGAGACGGGACCAGGGTATGGGTGCTTCTTGCTTTAAGGCTACTACCTGGTACCGGAAGTAGGATATTTGGATTTGTGCTGGATATTTCCGAGCGCAAGCGGGCTCTTAGTGAAGCTCAGGAGAGGCGGGCGGAAGTGGAAGCTATTCTGAATTCACTTCCTGATGGCTTTATCATCTACGGTAATGATGGGAACATAAGGCAAATTAATGATCGTGCACGTGATGTGCTGGGCTATACTAAGGAAATTATTTCACAGGCTATGGAGCAGCGGGTAAAACCGTTGCGGTTTTCCTCTCCTGACGGTCAACTGCTCAATTTAAGCAGTATACCATCTTTTCGAGCTCTGCAGGGAGAAACGGTGAGGGATAAGGTGGTCAGAATTTCCAGAAAAGATCGGGATTTCTGGGTCTCCATGAGTGCATCTCCCATACGAACCCAGGGTAAGATAACGGGGGCTGTAATGGAGTTTTCCGATTTTACGGAATTACATTATCTTCAGGAGCAGCTTACAATAGAACGTAACTTCAGCGATGCCATTTTACAGACATCCGGGGCTTTGATCCTGGTCGTAGACCCACAGGGAAGGGTAATAAAATTTAACAAGGCGTGTGAAGACCTGTCTGGTTTCAGTAGTGAGGAGATGCTCAACGAACCTTTTTTCAAGCTGGTCCCCGAAAGTGAACTGCCCGCATTAAAGCAGGCGCTTGGTCAACTTATTTCAGATTGGAAACTGCTTAGTTACGAAAATAACTGGATCAGTAAAGATGGGAAAATGCATTATATTCGCTGGCGTAACACTGCGCTGCCCGATGCAAACGGCGTCATTCAGTTCATAGTGGCCACCGGAATCGACATTACCGATCGCTTGAATATGGAAAAGGAACTTGATTTCAGGGCAAAGGAACTGGAGTCTTTTTCTTATTCAGTTTCACATGATTTGCGTACCCCGTTGGCTGTCATAAGTAATTTTTCTTCCATTTTAAGCGAGGAATATGCTGACAGACTGGATGAAGAGGGTAGGGACTTTCTCTCCCGTATTAGTCTTAATGTGATAAAGATGCAGAGTCTCATAGATGACATCCTGGCCCTGTCTCGCATAAGTAAGCAGGAGGTGAGGCGGGAAAATGTTGATATCAGTGAAATGGTAAGTTCGTATCTGAGCGAATTGCAAAAGACCGAACCCGGGCGAAAAATTGAAATCACAGTAGAAAAAAATGTTTATGCATTTGTGGATCCCAGGCTTATACATGTGGCATTGGAGAATCTTTTGCGCAATTCCTGGAAATACACTTCTAAGAAAGATGTCACAAAAATTGAATTCGGTACCATATCTACCGACGTACATACAGTCTTTTTCATCCGGGACAATGGAGCCGGTTTCGACATGCAGTTCGCTTTAAAAATATTCGAACCTTTCAGAAGGGTGCATGCAGAGAAGGAATTTGCCGGAACAGGAGTGGGCTTATCCATTGTTCAGCGGGTGATCGCTCTTCATGGCGGCAGAGTATGGGCTGAGGGCGAGGTGGGAAAGGGTGCAACTTTCTATTTTGAATTGTGATTTTCATTCAAACGGAACACTGGCTTATGCTAGCGAAAAACAGTGATATCAGCCGTTTCGCGTTGGAGATTGTGGAATCGATTCCAACGGCTGTTCTTGTCCTTGATTATGATCTGATAGTTCTTGGGGCTAATGCCGCATTCAGGAAAACGTTCCAGCTTTCGGAACATGGAGAAGAAAAGTTAGTTATTAGTCAAGTAGCCGGTGGGGCGGGGTTTGATGTTCAGTATGCCGCCCAGGATATTTGAGACATTCAAGCGAATACATGCCGAAAAGGAGTTCAGCGGAACGGGAATTGGTTTGTCTATAGTTAAGAGAGTTGTGGATCGGCATGGCGGAAGAGTGTGGGCCAGTGGAGAGATCGGAAAGGGGGCACAATTCTATTTTGTGCTTGGGTGAGGATGTGAGGATAGCTTAATGATTTCTGCTAAAAATATGTTGATTATTGCCATTTTGGTGACTGTTTTAGTTTTTATGCTTGATACAATTACACCCAGAGGCGTGGGCTTTTGGGTTTTATACATAATTCCAGTACTTCTTTTCGCCGGTAGAGATGGAAGAAAACAGTTGTATCTGCTTCTCGCCGTTATTGCTATACTCATGACCGCAGGCATGGTGGTTTCTCCAAAAGGACTTCCTGTGTATGTCTCATTGTTAAATCGCATTTCAGCCTTTGTTGTGATCATAATAATTGCCTACATTATAAATGCCCGCAGTTACCTTCAGAAGCAGCTTCAGCGAAGGGCGCGAGATCTTGAAAACACCAACCGGGACCTTGAATCTTTTTCTTATTCAGTTTCGCATGACCTTCGAGCGCCTTTGAGTGTGATTAGGAATTTCTCCACCATTCTTCTTGAGGATCACGCAGTTCAGCTTGATGATGAGGGGAAGGATTATTTAACCAGAATATGTGCAAATGTGAAAAAGATGCAGAAGCTTATCGAAGACATTTTGTCCCTCTCGCGAGTAAACAGGATGGAGGTAAAGCGAGAAAAGGTCGATTTGAGTGCCACTGTTAAGGGGTATCTTAAGGAATTGCAGGAGTCGGAGCCCGGGAGAAAGGTTTCTTTTATTATCAAGGAGAACCTGGTTGTGCTTGCTGATCCTCGCTTGGTTCATATCGCTCTGGAAAATCTACTGCGAAATGCCTGGAAGTTCACTTCAAAAAAGGAAGAATCGTTGATAGAATTCGGTTCTGAAATACAGAACGGGAGAACAGTTTTCTTTGTAAAAGATAATGGAGTGGGTTTTGATATGCAGGAAGCTCAGAGAATGTTTGAGCCTTTCAAACGAGTGCACTCCGGGAGCGAGTTCGGTGGAACAGGCATCGGTTTATCAATAGTGAAGAGGGTAGTGGATCATCATGGCGGCAGTGTTTGGGCGCGTGGGGAGATCGGAAATGGTGCCATATTCTTTTTCACTTTTGGCGACAAGGATTGATTCTCATGGCAGTAAACAGAAAAGTGTCCATTCGATCGCGGTTGACATTTTTAATTTCAGCCATTATACTCACCTTTTTTCTGTTACTTATTGTTACAGAAGTGTACTGGTTCAGAAACCGTTATCGCCAGGAGAATCAGAACAATGTGGAAGTGGCTCAAGCAATAGGGCTCGCTTTCAGGGCATTCGTGTGGGATATTTTCAGAACTGAGTTTGCAATTGGGACGGCCCGGGAAACTCTTAAACCTCATACCTTTGAGGAATTTCAGAAATATTTAATGGAAGTGAATGAGGCCTACTATGCTGTACGGGATTTTCTAATAGTGGATTCAACAGGGATCGTTATTGCCGGAAGTGATATCCCTGCCATAGGTATGAATATTTCTGACAGAAAATATTTCCAGCAACTCAAGGTTGGAGATTCATTGGTAATCAGTGATTACCAAAGAACACGGACAGAGAGAATCCCCGGCTTTATCGTGGCGCGGGGGTTTTATACTGAGTCCGGTAATCTTGATTTCGCAGTACTGGCTTCTGTGCAGGCCGATCGACTAGGGGAAATTAGTTTGGGCATTTCCCGACGGGAGGGTAGATATTTTACTATCTTTGATCGTCAGGGTACGCTTGTGTATACCAATCAATCAGTGGATTCTCTTTCTGATGAACAGAGGGAGTGGGTGGGAGATGACCCGGTTCTGAGGGATGCTTTGAGAGGTAAAGATGCAACAGGAATTCTTGTCGCTCCCATAGAAAATCACAAGCGAATAGGGGCTCGAGTACCCATTGATGATCTTGGTTGGGTGGCCGGATCTGCTGTTGAGGTGAGCACTTTTTTTCAGCCATTTGTAATTCCTTTCGTTTTAATTCTTGTGGTGAGTATTATCATTGCTGCTTTGGTTTTGATTCTGGCAAAAAGAACTGTCAACAGTATTGCCATTTCACTTAGTGATGTGCAGAATCAGGTCCGCAAAGTTGCCCGGGGTGATTACCGTCCTATCGAGGTGAAAAACAGGTTCACTGAGTTGAATCAGTTGATAAGTGATGTGAATGTCATGTCTGAACAGCTCAGGGAACGGGAGGAGAGGCTCAGGGAATTGGCTGATTCCATGCCGCAGCTAGTTTGGACTGCTAGTCCTGATGGCAAGGTGGATTATTACAACCAAAAGTACAAGGATTTCGGAGGGATTTCTCCCGGACCGGACGGTATTTGGCACTGGGGGCCAGTCCTTTATGATGATGATCGTGAGCCAACCGAAAAAGCCTGGGGGCACTCAGTAAAAACTGGCGAGGAGTATCAGATAGAGCATAGGGTGAAACATGCCGATGGAACTTTCCACTGGTATCTCAGTCGAGCAGTTGCCGCCCGTGATGACTCCGGCAAAGTGATAAAATGGTACGGGACCGCCACCAATATAGATATAAGCAAGAAGGCTCAGATTGCTCTGGAGGAGAGTGAGAAAAATCTAAAGAGGCTAAATGAAGACCTGGAGAATATAGTGATTCGGCGTACAGAGCAGGTGAGGACTCTTTCCAAAGCTCTTACCCTTGCAGAGCAGAGGGAGCGTAAACGGTTTTCCTATATCCTACACGAAAACCTTCAACAGCTTTTACTTGGTGCAAAGCTTCTTTTAGGGCAGCATATCAGAGAGCATAAAGCATTGCCCAGTGTCGAAGAATACGATGATGTCGCTGAAGGCTTGTCGATTCTTGAAAAGGCTCTGCACACCACCAAAACATTATCAATCGAGCTCAATCCACCTGTTCTCAGGAGTCAGGGGCTGGATGTTGCCCTCAGATGGCTTGTGGATCACGAAGAGAAGAGCTATGGTTTATCAATCGATCTTCAAATGGACCCCGAAATAGCGCTCATCAAAAACGAAAATCAGCTAATGCTTACTCAAATGGTACGGGAACTGCTTAGCAATGTAATTCAGCACTCCGGGGTAAAGCAGGCTTCGGTTGTGGCCCGATATGCTGAAAGGAGAATTACAATTACGATTAGTGATCAGGGGAAGGGCTTTGACACCACAAAGGTGATGAGTGAGACTGCGGATGAGACCCGGCTCGGTTTATTCAGCATTAGGGAGCGATTACGACTTTTCGGAGGTGAATTAAAAGTGAAAAGTGCTCAGGAAAAGGGTACAGAGTGTGAGATTTCATTAACGGTGTAGGAGCTTTCATGAAAGCTTATATAGTTGAAGATAATGATTCGATGCGTATCATTCTTAAGAGGCTTCTGAAGAAAAATTTTCCCGCAATTACGGAGGTTAGGGAGAGTGATAATGCGGAGAAAGCACTGATAGAAATTCCACAATACGTTCCGGATTTGGTCTTGGTGGATATCTCGCTTCCGGGGATGGATGGTATAGAGATGATCCGGCAGCTAAAACCGGAATGTCAGAAAACCTGCATTCTGGTAGTAACTGGTCATGATATTAGTTTGTACAAAAACGCCTCATTGAATGCAGGAGCTCACTGTATCGTTTCCAAATTCGAAGATGAGGAATTGCTCAACTCAATTGGGCGCATGCTGGAAAAAAAGAAGAATCAGCAGTGTGAATGAGGCTCCTCACTCTATTATTTCCTTGGGTGTTTTGGTTGCAGTCACCAGGGCTGCCAGCCCCACCTTTTCTCCCTGCATTTCACGACCGGGCGGGTGGTCGTCAATCCATCTGTCTGTTTTGAGGAATCCCACCATGCAAAACTGTTATCTGTTTTGTAGAGTACATCACCCTGTTTTGTACATTTCTTATCTCCTTAATATATAGTGTAGACATTGATTGTACCGGAAATAATCTGGAGTGCAATTTATTTTTCTCTTAAGGATGAGCTTATACGTATATTAGCTGGCTTGATTAAGGTTTGGCCGCTTTAGAATGAGGGGATTTCATGAGTTTTGCGCATTTCGGCTTGTCTGAGGAAATTGTTCAGGGAGTTTATGCCGCTGGTTACTGTACTCCCACCGATATACAGGCACTGGCGATACCTCATCTTTTGAAAGGCAGGGATCTTTTAGGCTGTGCCCCGACCGGGACAGGAAAAACAGCTGCTTTCGTGCTTCCGATTCTTCATCAGTTGACGATCGCAAAAAAGGTCAATCACCCCAGAGTCCTTGTTCTTTCTCCCACTCGGGAACTGGCGCAGCAGATTGACCAGTCTTTCGTCGCTTATGGAGTTTACACTGATGTCCGTTCTCTTGCGATTTACGGGGGAGTAAGTGTCAGCAACCAGGTCAAGGACCTGAAGGCGGGAGTTGATGTTATAGTGGCTACTCCGGGGCGTCTTCTCGATTTATTGCAGCGGCGCAGTATAAATCTATCCAGAACAGAGTACCTTGTAATTGACGAAGCAGACCGAATGTATGATATGGGATTTATCAAGGATGTGAGGACAATTGTCGGACAGATCCCACGCAGTCGTCAAACACTGCTTTTCTCTGCCACCATGTCTCCACAAATCCGTTCTCTGATTAAAGGGGTTCTCAAAAATCCTGTGGAAGTCGAGGTCGGAAGTGATAAAAAGCCGGTGGAAACTGTTGAACAGCGTTTTCTGGAGGTGAGCCAGGGGAAAAAAACTGAACTGCTTCTGCATATCCTCAGAACAGAAAATGTCGAATCAATGCTGGTATTCTCCCGAACTCGAAACGGGGCTGATCGTATTAAGAAGAAGCTTGACCGAGCTGGAATTACCTCTTCGGTACTTCATGCTGAACGGTCTCAGTCTCAGAGAAAACGGGCCATGGAAGGTTTCAAACGACGGGAATTCAAGGTGCTGGTGGCCACTGATCTTGCTGCCCGGGGTATAGATGTTTCGGGAATATCTCATGTGGTCAATTTTGATACCCCGGTCTGCGCAGAGGATTATATCCATCGCATAGGGCGGACTGGAAGAGCTGCATTGACAGGTACAGCGTTTACCTTTGTATCTGAAGATGAACAGAAAAATATCCGAAAACTTGAAGAACATACCGGAATGAGTTTCAGTATTGAAATATATCCCGGATTCATCAGCTCCCGACACGGGCAGAAAAGTTAAGCCGGCTCAGCTGTAAACGTTGTCCCTGTTTCCCGCCGACACTATATTTTATAAATAAACGTGCAAACAGGGGAAGATAATCGATGACCGAATCAGAACTGCTCCAGAAGTGCTCATCCTATTTGAAAACGCTTTGCGTTGATATCCCGGAAAGAAGTGTTGGAAGCCAGGGCAACAGGATGGCCACTATCTTTTTTGAAAAGGTACTTGCGTCTCTTGGCTGGAAGACGGAAACGCCTGAGTTCAATGCAGTTGATTGGAAAGAGAACGGGGCTACTCTCAAGGCCGACGAAGAGGAATTCAAAGTTTTAGTGAGCCCTTATTCTCAGGGGTGTATTTGTCAGGCTGTACTTGCAGCTGCATCTAATCTGTCCGAACTGGAATCGGGAAACTTCGAAGATAAAATTCTCTTTGTGCACGGCGAGCTTGCTAAAGAACAGCTTATGCCCAAAAATTTTGTCTTCTACAATCCACCCGAACATCAGCGCATTGTCTCACTTCTGGAAAATAGCGGGGCTTGCGCCATCGTTGCGGCCACAGGCAGAAATTCGGCTCTGGCGGGAGGCGTGTATCCGTTTCCCCTCATAGAAGACGGGGATTTTGACACTCCTTCAGTTTATATGACAGAGGAGGAGGGACAAAAACTGATTCCCTACATTGGTAAAGAGCTTTCTCTTCGGTCCTCTTCAGAACGCATTCCGGGAAAAAGCTGCAATGTGATAGGAAGAATCAATAGCAGCAAGAAGGAGAGAATCGTAATCACTGCCCACATAGATGCCAAGAAAGGTACCCCGGGAGCTATTGACAATGCAACCGGAGTTGCAGTACTCCTGCTGGTGGCTGAACTGCTCAAGGATTACAGAGGAAGCAGAATGATAGAGATTGTGGCTTTCAACGGTGAGGATTACTATGCCGTTCCGGGGCAGATGAATTTTATAAGAGCGAATCAGAATACATTTGATAACATAGTGCTGAATATCAATATTGATGGCGCCGGCTTTCATGTAGGTAGAACCGCGCTGTCGTTTTTTGGTCTTCCGGAAAGACTTTTGAGTCACGCCAGAAACGTCGTGAATGAAAGTCCTCAACTGGTGGAAGGGGCTCTTTGGCCTCAGGGGGATCACAGTATTTTTGTTCAGTATGGCAGACCGGCAATTGCTGTTTCCTCGGAGTGGTTTGTAAACAATGCAGACAATCAGAACATTACCCATACTGAGAAGGATAATTTGAGTATTGTCAATTGTGAAAGGGTAGTGGATGCGGCACAGGCGATTGCTGCTTTCATCAATCAGGTCGGGTAAATCAATTGTCTGCTTTTTGAGTGATTCCAGCAGGAATCACTTTCCCCATTCTGACCCAATATTTTAACAGGGCCCCTAATAATTCACATCCTTTCTAACAAAAGTCGAGAGCGGATGTGCTTTCTACTTGCAATGATTGTTCCGGGAGTGGACGATTATCTACCTATTGCATCCCAAACAGGAACTCCCAGGAATTCCCCAAGCTTTTCTGCATCATCCCTGATTTTTTCTTTGTTGCCATGGTCGATCACATTGAGCCGGCTGCCATCATTGAGCACCAGGTTCAACTCATAACTGTAATAGGAGCTCTTATTCCCCCGGCAGTATTCGGAAATGAGCTGAATGGCATGGATCTGGTCAAGACCCGTATAATTTTTGAGCTCCTCCTTGTGGATTACCTCATCGGGGCACTTCCTTCCTTTCCAGTAGCATCCTTTCAGCTTGTTAAAAACAATGGGGGCGGTTCCGAAATAGAAAAGCACTCCGCCAACGATGGCGAATACCACTCCCATTCCCATCGGCATGAGCGTTTGTGTCTCCAATGCGAATCTGCCTTTAGACACTACACTTGATAGTACAAAGACCACCATACCCAGTCCGGCCAGCAGGAATATCAGATAGAAGAGCTTGGCACCTAAGGAAGCTCTGAATTCCATTCTATCTGCGTCGAGTTTAGTGAGCTGGTGGGTTTTGAAATTGGAGCCGCCTCCTTTTCTGGGAGTCCATTCGGTGAGGCTGGCGATTGTGTCATTGAAGGCTGAGGGATCGAAACGGGAGGTCTCTCCCAGAGTTTTGAGCTTTTCCAGGATCTGCTTGAGCATGCGGCTACCCCTTTTGTACGTTTTTCTATACATTACATTAAAACGGCAGATGTTTGCAAGCCCACTCTATCATTTCTTCCCTTTCACCCCTGACCTGCACTATTTTAGTAGAACCTGCTACCTTCAATTTTGAATGCGAGATAGAATGACAAATACATTTCAAGACATTCAGAACGAAATCCAGGAGCTGGTGGTTCAGTGGGCCCCAAAACTTCAGGACATCCCGGAAACAGTGCTCAACAATCATAGAAACAAGCAGAACCGCACCATTAAGCAGATACTGGGGCACCTTACCGACTCGGCGGTGAACAACCATCACCGGGTCGTGCGCCTTCAATATAATGAAGATCTCAATTTTCCCGACTACCGCCAGGATAACGACACCTGGATCAGGATTCAGAATTTCCAGAATGAGAACTGGGGCGATCTGGTGACTTTCTGGAAATACTACAACATCCACCTGGTGCATGTCATCGCCAATATAAATTCATCCTGTCTCAAGAACTCCTGGAGGGACTTTGAGGGTACGGTGGAGACACTTGACAGTGTTGTGAAAGGGTATCTGTGGCATCTAAATCTGCATCTAGGGGAGATCGGGGAACTTATTTACTGATATGACAGATGTGTTTTTTTTTAAATAAAAGCAATATCGCTCTCCCCATCCTAAGCGATTACTAAATTTGCTTACTCGATGTTTGCCTCCTCTTGTATATATATCTATATTGTTAATGAGTGACGCACCAATCCGCTTTGTAATCTGCTCCTCAGGCGCTCACTCTTCAGTTAAGATGGAATTCAGCAATAGAGTAGTGACATACGACATTTGAGTCGCCACTGCCTGTCTTCTGGTTTGATATTAAACCATAAACGGTTGATGATCATTTCGGGGGAGAGTCACCTCAGAAGTGGCAGTGAGTCACCTCAGAAGTGGCAGGGAGTCACCTCAGAAGTGGCAGGGAGTCACCTCAGAAGTGGCAGGGA
>JAEZKC010000043.1 GCA_023436205.1 Fibrobacterota bacterium | reverse complement strand
GAATTAGGACCCGGATTGGGCAAGGCGACCGGGGCCATTGGTCAAGGACTGGGAGAAACAGTCGGGGGATTGGGATCGGGGCTTGATAAAGCTGCAGGAGTGCTAGGTGAAGGTTTGGGTGGAACAGTGGGTGAGCTGGGTTCAGGTCTGGAAAAAACCACTGGTGCTCTCGGAGAGGGTCTTGGGAAAACGGCTGGCAAGCTTGGGACCGGTTTGGGAAAAACCACCGGTGCTCTTGGAGAGGGTTTTGGGAAAACGGCTGGCGAACTGGAAACTGGCTTGGGAAAAACTAGCGGGGCTCTTGGTGATGAGCTCGGGAAAACGACAGACAAAGTGGGAAGCGATTTGGGAAATACTACCGGTGAATTGGGGGAGGAGCTGGGGAATTTGTCTGACATGGCGGGGGGGGGCGCCAGTTCGGGATAAAGGTTTTCTAGGCGAGGTTACACAAAAAAAAAAGAGCGGTCTTCTGGGGTCTGAGCTGGGCTGAATACAGTGTCAGTTTGTATTTGTAAAATTCCTGTGGATCTGCTAATTGCTACTATTTAAAAAAAGAGAGGTCGGCAACCGTTCTGTTGCCGACTTGATGCTTTGGGCGAAAATCCAAAACTACTGCTGAGGTTTCTTTGCTTTTTCAATCTCTTCCTCAAGCACCTGAACTGCGCCGCTTACCCTCAGCATTGTTGTCTGCAGTTCGTGTTCCCGCTTCTGCAGCTGCTCGAGTTCTCTCTGGCCTGCGGCATATTGCGACTTGAGCTGAGTAAGTCGTTCTTCCAATGGATTTGCCATCTGTTTTTCTCCTATGTAAGAGGCTTCGCTTGCATGTAAGCTTTACTTATTGAATACAAGCAGTTCTTATGCCGAGGGGGGCAGCTCAGGCATTGCATTTGCAAAAACTACTATAGACAGGTCCGAGATCCGCTAATCATGGAGAAAAACTATGTTGGAGACCCTTATACACGAAGAAGCTGAATCCGCTGCCAAGCGTCTGCAGAAGCAACACCCCAAACTGAAGAAGGAGATCGAAAAAGCGTATGCCTATGCAGTATTCCCTTCAGTTGGAAGAGCAGGTGTAGTCCTAGGCGGTGCCTACGGCCAGGGTGAAGTGTACGAGCAGGGGCAGCCGGTTGGTTTTGCTACTCTGAGTCAGATGACGGTCGGGGTTCAGGTGGGCGGCCAGACATTTACAGAGGTTGTCCTGTTCAATAAAAAGGAAGCCTTTGAAAAATTCAAACGCCTGGGGAGTGTAGGGTTTTCGGCTCATGCATCGGCTGTCATTTTAAAGATCGCTGCTTCGGGGACAACCAATTTCGCAGACGTTGTCGCACACTCCTTTTCTTCCGGGGGGATGCTTCTGGAGGCATCACTGGGTGGATCGAAAATCATGTTTATTCCCCCTGAAAAAAGCGACGGACAAAGAAAAGTGAAGCCGAGTGAGTCTCAGGGAACAGGAATAGAAGATACTGCTTCCATTATAGCAGGAATTGATACAAAAGACCTTGCCGGTGGTGTGGTGGGCAAAAAAGTTCTGGAAAAGCTCATGTCTCATCCCATTCTCAGTAGCGCTGTTTCGACCCTTCGTTTCATCTCCCCTGTTCTTCCTCACAAAAAAGGGGTACTGTCGATAGTCGGCAAGTTTGCAAACCAGCTTTCTGCGCTACAGGCTGAGCAGAAGGTGAGTGAATCATTGCACAGTGAGATTGATGTGGTTCTGCAGTTAATTCACGAAATGAACCCCAAACTGGAATCCAGAATCAAGGATGCTTACGCGTATGCGGTTTTCCCGAATATCGGTGGAGCAAGTCTGGTGGTCGGAGGAGCTGCAGGGAAAGGGGAGATTATTGAGCAGCATAAGGTGGCAGGGTATGCGCAGCTGATACAGGTAACTATCGGTGTGCAGCTGGGGGGCCAGACATTCACCGAGATTCTGGTCTTTTCCGACAAGGCCAGCCTCGATAAATTCAAACAGGGGAAGATATCTTTTGCTGCAAATGCTGCGGCTACCATGGTGAAAGCTGGTGTCATGAAGACGACCAAATATCAGGGTATAGAGATAGTTGCCATTACAGATGGTGGGATGGTGATCGAGGCAGCCCTTGGAGCTCAAAAATTTATTTTCAAGCCGGCTTTTTTGTCAAAGGGCAAAGTGGACCGGTGGGGAAATGGTAAAGTACCTGGTGAAGGTAAAATTCAGGAGGGGGGTAAATCACAGGAGCAGGATAAATCACAAGAGCAGGGACAGGGTGAAGGTAAAGACAATTCTGAGGAGAGTAAGCAGGAAGAGAAAAAGGAAGATGCCCTGGTTAAAAAGATCGGAAGATTTATTGTAAAGCAGGTGCCATAATGCCGAAATTCAGAATCACTGACCCTGAAACGGGAAAAACACTCGAACTGACTGGGGATTCCCAACCAACCGAGGAGGAACTGGTCGAGATTTTTAAGCAGATTGAGAATAGGAATAGTGGCAATGGATGTGTGAAACTCAAAGAAGCAGAAAATACTCCTGAGCCCCAGACAGAAAAGCTCGGTCAAAGCGGACCGCTGGCCGAGAAGAGGGAGGAGGGGGAAGAGGCCACCGAAACTCTTCCGGATGTACTTCTTGACGTACCCACGCTTGAGGCTGACGAGACCAAGCTTAAAGTTGAGGGGCTGACAGCCCGCGTGTCGCTGAGTGCTCAATTAGCCAATATGGTGCGGATAGATGTGGGGGCATACGCTGATATAGAAAAACTGGATCTTGACATCAAGGGCTTGAAGGCGCGGGCGATTCTCAAAGTGAGACTAAAGCAGATTAACAGCATCTTTACACGTGCTTTGCAGACACTCGATAAGCACCCGGAAATGCTTCGAATAATTTCCCGTAACGGCATTGCTGAGGGGAACACCAACCGTATGGAGGCCCCTTTGAAACAGGTAAATGTGGAAAAGGGATTAACGGAGGATTCCAATCAGAGTGAAAGTAGAGACATAGATCAATCAATTAAGAGCAGGTATGATGAAACTGAAGGAGAACGTCGGCGTTATGAAAGGAATGACAAGTCGTAACTGGTGAAAACATTACCTTAATTACAATACAGTGCTTCATAGTTTGTTGATCGAGAGATTCTTTTTATACAGAACCATGAATGTATACATCTCATGGTATTCAGGCAGAATCTTACCTGTATAGTACTGTCTGCTGAAGAATCAAATTTAAACAATCACTCTTGTCTTAACGGTTCAGAATACACCATATTTATACTGAAACCCATGTACGCCGGGAGGGACCGATCAGAACTGCAGTCATTTCTCTTCTCCTGATGTTTTTTCCGATGCTCGCACAGGCCCGCACCTTTATCTCCGCGTCAAACCCGCTAATCAGGTACAACGGCCGCTTCGACATGAGGAATCCCTCTCAACCCCGTTTTGACTGGCCTGGAGTGAGTATAGAGCTTAAATTCAGGGGTACATCCTGCGCGGTCAAAGTAAAAGGGGACAGCTGTTATTACAATATCGAACTGGATGAGCGCACAACGGTTCTGCAGTTCGATTCTCTTGAGAGAGAGTATGTACTTGCTTCCGGGCTGAAAGATACGGTGCACTATCTTCGGATCAGTAAGCGCTTTGAGCGGAAGAGCGGCTTTTGTACTCTCAAAGGATTTTTCCTGGATTCAGCGCGAACTCTGGAACCACTGCCGTCTGTTTCACGTTTAAAAATTGAATTTATCGGTGGTTCAAATCTACTGGGGTTTGGCGTGGAGACCAGCAAGCTTCGATGCGATACTCCGGAAGTTTATTCCAACGCAGATCTGTCCTTTGGACCGGTTGCAGCTCGAATTCTGAACGCCGACTATCACCTGCTGGGTGCTTCGGGACGGGGAGTGGTGCGCAATTGGGCTGCACCCTTCGTCTCGGGAATCAGGACCATGAGCTACTATTACAAGAACACTCTGAAAAACGATACCACTGCCAAGTGGGATTTCAGGGCGTGGAAGCCGGATGTTGTGGTGTTCAGCTGCGGAGTCAACGATTTCTCCACAAGGCCCTATCCCTCCAGAGAGATGTTTCAGAGTTATTATATGGCTTTTCTAAATGAAATCGAACGCAGGTACCCGGGTGTTGAGATCGTATGCATGAGCTCTTCAAGGGAGCCATTATATACTTATGTAAACGATATCGTTTCCTCGGAGCGGCTAAATGGCCGCGCTAACCTTCATTTCTTCTCCTTCAAGAGTTTACCCGCCCGACGGTGCGGCTGTGACTGGCATCCTAATGCCGAGGCGCAGAGGGAGATAGGGGAGGAGCTGGCAGAGGAGATAGGGAAAGTGATAGAGGCCAGAAGCCAGAGATCAGAAGCAACATTCACTCACTGACAAATGGTCCTGGATCCCCGTTTCCCCCAAACTCCAGACTTCCTTTTAAACTGTAGTTTATTCACTACAGGTCATTTCTGTTTATAACGCATTGATTTTTATTGAGAAATGGTATCTTGTGGCCATTTAGCAATTAATGCTGTGGTTATTTGACCACACCAATCTTTCGCTGTCGTTTATGAAAAGTTCCCAATTCTATCCAAAACAACAATTTCGGAATTGGCATGCTTATTGATAAGACTCCTCCTCCGAATAGTCGAATGTTTGCCATAAATCGTTGCGAATAGTAGACTTACTAATCTGTTTTTTCAAGGGGAGTGACATCATGACCGATCTTTCTAATTTTCAGGCAGTGATTCTGTGCGGCGGGCAGGGTACCCGGATCCGTTCGGTTGCCGAAGACAGGCCAAAGCCGCTTATTGATATCGGAGGGAAGCCCATCCTGTGGCACATTATGAAAATCTACTCCTCCTTCGGGGTAAAGCGGTTTATCCTCTGCCTGGGCTACAAGGGTGAAATGATTGTCAACTACTTCGAAAACTATCACACCAGAACTCATGATTTCACCATGACTATAAAAGATCGCGAAAATAAGACCTTTCATTACGACGGCTGCAAAAAGGAGGATGCCGACGTGGACGACTGGCAGATCACCTTCGCCATCACCGGTGAAGACACCATGACTGGAGGGAGGTTGAAAAGAATTGCTAAATACATTGATAATGATAAATTCTTCTGTACCTATGGCGATGGTGTTTCGGATGTGGACATTCGAAAACTGTTGAGTTTTCATGAGCAGAGTGGAAAACTGGCTACGCTTACCGGAGTGCATTTGCCAACCACTTTCGGCATTGTGGAGTATAGTGAGGACGGGTCAATCACCTCCTTCAGGGAAAAACCTTCGCTCCCGGGGGTGATTAACGGAGGATATTTCGTCCTTTCAGACAAGGTTTTCGATTATATCGATGGAGACGAAACCGTGCTTGAGGAGAAGCCTTTCAAGCGCCTGGTGCGTGAAGGGCAGATCGGAATGTTTAAACACGAAGGGTCCTGGTACTGCATGGATACCTATAAGGATTATTCTTCACTCAACAAGATGTGGGCAGAGGATAAGGCACCCTGGAGGATCTGGTGATGTTTGAAAAAATGGAAAGCCTCTTTGGCGGAGTTTACCGCAACAGAAAAGTGCTGGTGACCGGGCATACAGGGTTTAAAGGTTCGTGGCTTTCGTTGTGGCTTTCGAACATGGGGGCAAGGGTGAGCGGTTATTCTCTTCCTGCACCCAGCAGTCCCGATCATTTTTCACTTCTCGATGTGAATATGGATTTTCAGATCGGGGATATTCTTGATACTGTAAAGCTTGACAATTTCCTTATGACTCAGAAACCGGAGGTGGTGTTTCATCTGGCGGCTCAGCCTCTGGTGCGTTTGTCGTATAAAGAACCGGTGTCCACGTTTGCCACCAATGTTATCGGCACGCTTAATGTTCTGGAGGCCTGCAGAAAGGCCGGTTGTGTAAAGGCCTGCATAGTGATTACCTCCGATAAGGTTTATGAAAATAAAGAATGGGTGTGGGGCTACCGGGAAACCGATCCCTTCGGGGGGTACGATCCTTACAGCGCATCCAAGGGATGCACCGAGATAGCGGTTTCCTCTTACAGAAGATCATTTCATCACCCGGATAATTTCGGTAAAACCCATTCCATGCTCATTTCCACTGTTCGTGCAGGAAATGTGATCGGTGGGGGAGATTGGGCCATGGACAGACTCATTCCAGACATCGTGAGAGCATCGGCCAATGGGGAACAGGTGAATATCCGTTCTCCCGGGTCAATCCGGCCATGGCAGCATGTTCTTGAGTGTCTCTCCGGCTATCTAATGGTGGGCTGGAGGCTGCTCAAGGAGGATGTGCGGTGTGCGGACGGGTGGAACTTCGGGCCAAGTGATGATGATGCGCTTACGGTTGAGCAGGTGTTGAGGGTTGTAAAGAACTGCTGGCCTGAGATGGAGTATGGTATTGATTGCGACGGAAAGCATCCGCATGAAGCTCGGTACCTCAAACTTGATACCTGCAAATCACGGGGAGATCTGGGCTGGAGGCCACTGTGGAATGCGCGTACTGCTATCGCCTGCACCATTAACTGGTACAGGGAATATTACAGCAACGGGAAGGTTCTGAGCAGAGATGATCTTTCGGCGTATGTCGAAGATGCCAGAAGCGGAGGCGCTGCATGGGCACAGTAGTGATTACGGGGGCTAACGGCTTTGTGGGACGCAGCCTCATCCAGCTTCTCAGCAGACAGAAGGAATTCTCTGTCGTGGGGGTGGATATTCAGGAGAGCGGCAGTAACGGCTATCTCTTTTGTTCAGCAGACATTCGCAATGATTCCTGCATTGATGTAATCAGTCGTTTGAAGCCCGACATCATTGTTCATCTGGCGGGGCTTCTTTCCAAAGCAGATGATGCCCAATCCCGCACTCTGCTCATCAATGCAAACGTGAACGGGACAATGCATGTCCTGGAAGCCGCAAAGGTAAACAAGAGCAAGTTCATTTTCTCCTCATCCGGGCTTGTTTACGGCAATCAGAAGGGTCCTTTTACAGAAGATATGGCATGCATCCCTGAGGATTTCTACGGTTATTCCAAATTTGCCGCAGAAGAGATGATTCGGCTCTATTCCCGACGATATGGATTGCCTTTTGCCATATTCAGAGCGGCAGTGCTCTACGGTCCATCTCAGGGCGGTTCTATGTTCATCCCATCAGTAGTTAAGTCACTTCTTGCTGGGGAAACATTCCCCATGACTGAGGGTGAGCAGACTAGAGATTTCCTTTACATCGACGATTTTATTTCAGCGCTGGAACTTGCAGCACGTTCAAATCTGAATGGTACTTTCAATGTAGGAACCGGAAGTGCTATCACGATGAAAAGTGCAGCAAGAATGGTGGAAGAGGTGATCGGAAGCAAAGAATTACTGCAGATTGGAGCTCTTCCCTATAGAGTCAATGAATCATGGCAGTATTGCCTATCTCCTGAAAAGCTGGTGAAGGAAACGGGCTGGACTCCCAAGGTCGGCTTGAAGGATGGGCTGAAAAAGGTTGTGAGTTTTGAGCGTGCATCTTTATCGGCGGTGAAATGACAATGTTCAATAAACGGTATTTGTTTCTCTCTGTTTTTCTATTTGTTTCTTATACTGCTGCAGGTTCAAAGATCGAAGTAAGCAGCTCTTATTCCTTTGATATGCTCCCGACGCAGATTTCGGATAATGCCATAACTTTCGAGCACAGTTTTTCTGAAAAGCTTTTACTTAAAATCAATTCCAAGTATTTCTTCAATTTTCAGCCCGCTCACAAAGGGGTTAAAGAACATGAAGCATCCGTTATATCAGCAGATGCCGGTCTGCAGATCAACTTTTCGGGACTGGTTCACACCCTTGAGGTAAGGGGTGGTGTTGATCAGGTAATTGATCAAAGACTGGTGCCATTGGGGAATGTGAATGCAGTGCTTGCATTGGGACCTGATATAAGCTTGACAACTCAGGGGTGGTACACAGGAAGGATCACCCGGGCAGCAGTGCTTCTCAACAACATCTCTTCTGCCGGTTTTCTTGCAGAGCTCAAGAGGAGACTGGGACCTGCAGGTGAGATGTCCATCAGTTATCGTCATGAATACTTTCTGCCTCAGGATTCACTTCTGGATACTGCTCTTTTCGAGGCTCGCCCAAGAGGGTTGGCTGATTCCCTGAATGTGCTCGATAAAAATGTTGTTCAGACATTTTCAGCATACGCATACAGTGGAGTATTAAGTCCCTTATATCTGGGGTATGCATTCGAATGGAAGAATGCTCTTGATAGTAAGTACATGATCACTGGGGAGGAGGATGTGATCCAGTCCGGTGGTCCAAGAGGTCCGGGGGGTGTTGTGATACCATCAGTCTATCCGCACATGCAGTATTCAAATTTTCCCTATGCTGGAACGGATGTGCCATTAAATCGATATGCTCACAACCTGATTGTATCTGTCCCCTTTTCTCTTGGGAAATTGAAAGTAACTGGTAAAACAGTGTTCCCTTTCTATTCCTCGCAGCAGAAAATCGATTATGATGAGTACAAGGACAGCTTTGATCCATCTATAAGATATAGTCCCGAATATAAGTATACAGAAAAGTTTACAGCTCCAATGTCTGCAGAAGTGGGCGCTGAGTTACTCCTGAATGAGAATTCCAGAATAACCTGTTCGTATGATTATTTCTCGTTTCCTTATGAGTCATGGGGTTACTTCAGTTCCATGCGTTACTATCTGAATACATTTAGAATGAAAATCGATTACGAGTTTTAGCTTCAGGGGGGATTTATGGTCAGAACTAATTTTTTGGTGATATGTGTTTCTGCGGTTTTACTCACGGGAAGTTCCATACTGGCAGATTGTATTTCGGACGCCCGGCCTCTGGCTGAAGAAGGGGATTACAGGAAAGTCGTGCTGATTCTAGACAATTGTAAAGAAAAGCCTGAAGCATGGGGCCTGCTGGGCAAGGCGTATCATGAACTGTATGAAATGGAGCAGGCGAAGAAATTTCTTGAAAAGCAAGTGGAGACAAATGTTGACGATCTTGAATCAAGAATTCTCCTTGCTTCCGCATTGGGGTACAATAAGGAGTTTAAAAAATCCATAGAAAAGTACCGGATTCTGCATAAGGATTTTCCAGAACATCTTGAAATCCAAAAGGGATTGGCCCGCGCTCTAGGATGGAACAAGGAATACGAGGCAGCGCTTTTTCTTTACAGGTCGGTTTTAAAAAAAGATCCGGCGGATGCAGAATCAGCATATCAGGTTGGGGTACTGCTGAGTTGGCAGAAAAAGTTCAAAGAGGCAGTTGCAGAGCTTGATAAGCTTATCGCAGCAAAACCGGAAAAGCAATGGCTGATACATGCGAAGTTGCAGAGAGCGGAGGTTTATTCATGGCAGAAGAAGTTCAGTGAATCCATTGCAGAGTATAAATCGGTTCTTGGTCTGGAGCAGACGTCAATTGAAGCTTATTTGGGGATAGGTACTGTATTGGAGTGGCAGGGCAAGTACAAGGATGCCAGGGCTAATTACGAAAAAGCTCTGACTGTTGATCCTCAGAGCGTAGAGGTGAAGAACAGACTCAATCAACTGATGTGGGTAAAGTAGGAGGGGAGATGCAGAATTCCAAAGATCCTTTTCAGATCAAAAGTAATTTTCTGGCTTTATCTGTTATTATTCTCATTGTGCTGGTGGCTGTTGATATCGTGCTGCGATTGAAGCCGGAGGCTCTCGGGGTAGGAAGTGGTCGTAAGGCCATGGCCGCAGTAGGTCATCATCATCAGTTTTCTGATGGTTCCTCCTATTATATATACACCATTTTTGAAGATGACGGAGATGTTTATCAGTGCTGGTATGATGAAAAGACCTGGAATCAGAAGAAAGTCACCAACTACAAAAGTTATGACCAGCAGGGAGGTCTGAGCAGGTGAGCAGCATCTCCATAATGGAAAAGACATCAGTAAAATCCTTGACTAAGGCTAGGCGGCTTTCTGGCTGCAGGGATCAGGTTAGTCTCTTTGAACGAATTACACTGATAATTCTGATTACATTGGGAATTGAATCGGTCCTTTACTTTGCAGCTTTTTGGCTTGAGCCGCAGCACAGGAAAAACAGCATTCTGTTTATCCTTCTTACATTCGCGATTGGGTGGGGGATATTTAGATCTATTGTCAACTGGTTCTACTTTTTCTTTATCAAGGGAAGCAGTGAAAAACCGGCTCCTGAGGGGCTCAAGGTTGATGTTTTTACAACCGCAATGCCGGGTGAACCTTTTGAAATGTTTGAAAAGACTCTCACCGCGATTGCGAATATCCAGTACCCTCATGAATCATATCTGCTTGATGGCGGAAATGATCCCAAGCTCAAGGATCTTTGTAGTCGTTTGGGAATTAATCACCTCGATTGTAGAAATATCAAAGGTGCCAAAGCCGGCAAGGTCAACTATGCACTGTCACAGTCCGATGGAGAGTATGTACTGATCATTGATCCCGATCACATCCCCGAGCCGGATTTTTTCCACCAGGTGCTTGGGCATTTCCAAGACCCTCAAGTGGGATTTGTGCAGGTGGTGCAGGGGTACTATAATCAGTCTGAAAGTATTGTGGCGCGGGCATCCGCTGAACAGACTTACGGTTTTTACGGTCCAACCATGATGGGCATGAACGGGCTGGGGACACCGGTGGCCATTGGAGCTAACTGTACGTTCAGGCGCAGGGCGCTGGAATCCATTGATGGCCATGCTGTACACCTGGCGGAGGATCTTGTCACTTCTTTACGCCTGCATGCAAAGGGGTGGAAAAGTGTTTACATTCCCCACCGCATGTCCTTTGGTCTTGTTCCCGGAGATCTGGCATCTTATTTCAAGCAGCAGCTCAAGTGGTGCACTGGTATGTTTCAGGCCTTCAGCGGAGAATACTTTTCCCATTTTTTCGAACTTTCATTCATACGCAAATTGCATTATTTCTTTTCGGGAACTTATTATCTGGAGGGAGTTGCCACCGCAATCACCTGTATTCTGCCCATACTGTTTCTTTTCTTCGGATTATGGGCTGTTGAAATGGATTTTACAGAATTCCTCCTGCATGTTTCCCCATACGTAGCTATGTCTTTCATTATAGGCTGGTATATGCAGCGGTTCTACCGGCATCCCAGTGAAAAGGGCTTTTTATGGCGAGGCATGGTGTTGAACAAGGGCACGTGGGCGATTTACGTTATGGGTTTTTTCTACTGGCTTTCCCGCACCAGGGTTCCCTATCTGCCTACTCCAAAGCAGGCGGAAAAAGGGGTGTTTACCGGACTTGTAATGCCTCATATTGTCATAATTGTGTTGTCTGCAGCTGCCATAGCTTACAGCCTCTTAACTTACGCCAGAGTTGAAAGCGGAGTTTGGGTTATGATCTTTTTTGCTTCTCTGAATATAGTAACCATGCTTCCCACGGTGATTATCGCTCATGCCGATCTTTTCAGGAGAGGCAAATGAAAAAAAGAATTGTAATTGCAGCATTGGTCATTCTTTATGCAGGAGTCATAGCCGGGCTCTTCTTCGGTATCAGGCGGTTTGAAAAGGGAGCCCGGCAGTGGTATTATACAAACATTACCAGAAGGATGGTTTCCAAAGTGTCGGGGCTTCCTGTCGACAAGTGTGTTCTGGGCGTTTACAGGCCTGAGCTGCCTTACTCGTTCGGGGCAGCATTAAATATCGAAAAGCAGATCGGGACCAGGTTTACAATTATCTCGGTTTATCAGGCCTGGGGAAAAGATGATGTGCACCGCTTCCCCTCTGTATTGATGAATGAAATTGACAAAAACGGCTGCGTTCCGCTCCTGACATGGGAACCATGGGTTACTGACTTTTCCTCAGCGGATCTTAAACCAATGCCGCTTAGAGAAAAACGCTATCTGAAAGATGTTGCAGAAGGTGTTTATGATTTCTATATAGAAGAATGGGCTCGTGAAGCTGTAAAATGGGGTAAACCGTTTTTCTTAAGGTTTGCTCATGAAATGTCCAATCCTCAATACCCCTGGACACCGCTCAATGAAAACAGGGCGGAGGATTATATCCGGGCATGGTGGCATGTCTGGAGTTTGTTTAATTCATTCGGTGCTTCAAATGTCATCTGGGTCTGGAGTCCCTATAGATCTGGAGATATTCAGTATTATCCGGGCGACAAGTTTGTGGATTGGGTTGCCCTGGATATTTTCAATTACGGGGAGCTTATATCAAGTGGCGATCAGGGCAGATGGTGGTCCTTCGATCAGCTGCTTTCTCCCCTGTATACAGAATTAGAGGGGATCAGAAAGCCATTCATGATTGCCGAAGTGGGCAGTACCGACATGGGAGGCAACAGGGAAGTGTGGTACAGGGAGATGTTCAATCAGATAGCAAGCAAGTACGAGAAGATCAAGGCGGTGGTGTTTTTTGACAATCCTTCGGATCGAACCAGTGGAAAGTGGACTATAGACTGGTCATTAGGGCAGAGTGCGGATGTTTTATTTGAAGTCAAGGAATCAGTTTCCGTCAGTTACTTCACTTATGTTCCCGACTATTCACATCAGCTTTCAAATAAGGAGGTCAAATGAAACGTATCATGCTTGTGACTGCGGTGATGAGTTTTCTATGCTTTCAAAGTTATTCTGAATCGCCTGTGCAGGTTTCTGTTTTGAAGAACGATCTTACGCTTACGGCCATCCCTTATCTGTATGAGAAAACCGTCCTTTTCCAGGACTACTCTGAGGGTTTCATTTATCTTAGAACAGTGGATATCGAATCCAGGCAGGTTGTGAATATAAGGAAAAATTCAAAATACCTGTATCCGCTGGCTTTTTCCGGCAGTCATGTATCCTGGATTGAGTATACCTATCAGATTAAGTATGGAGCTCCAAAACCAGGTAGTCCTGCACAAGCCGATACGCTTGTTAAATATTTTGTTAAGGCCATGAATGTCTCCGATAAGTCAGAATCAAGCTTGACAAATGATACTACCTATAAAGAGCATATTGCCGCCTATGGAGATAAGGTGGTGTGGACAGATTATCGTCACTTTACACCGGGAGATACCACGGTTGAAATCTATCTGTATGATTTCACTCAGAAAAAGGAAACCCGCATCACCAATGCGAAGGGGTACAAAGCTTTTCCCCATATCTATGGAAATAAAATTGTCTGGCAGGATTACCGCAATGCCGCTCCCGGTTCAAATAATGCAGACATTTACCTGTATGATCTTCAGTCCCAGACAGAAATTACGGTTACAACAAACACCGCCTTTCAGTCCCAGCCGCAGGTTTTTGAAAACCTGGTGGTATGGCAGGATTACCGCAACGCTGGGGGGGATGAGAAAAATGCTGATATTTACCTCAAGGATCTGACCAGTGGTTCGGAAAAGGTGATCTGTTCAGCTCCCGGATTTCAGAATGTGCAGAAAATCTTTGGTAACTATATTGTCTGGCAGGATTACAGAAATGCTCTGTCAGATACCCTGAATGCAGATCTTTATCTTTATGATATGAGTAAGGGAGAAGAATTTCCTATAACTACAAAGAGTGGTTATCAGGGAGAGGCATTTTTGTGGGGTAACCACATTACCTGGCAGGACTATGCTGATGGTTTTCTCTATCTGGGGGTAATCTCTCCTCTTTCATCAGTGCACAACCGAGTAATCCGCAGTCAGTTTGGGGTAAGTGAGGGAGTGCAGTATTTCGGCCTGTCCGGCAGGAAAATGTCTTCAGAGCAGGGACCAAACAAGTTAATACTGAAGCTGGATGCAAATGGGAAGGTGAAGCGAATTACTGAAATCCGGTAAACTCAATTCGGGGCTGCCATGCTTGGCAGCCTCTCTTCTCTGCTGGTCTATACACCCCACTACCTCATTTTTACCTGTAAGTTGTTGTATTCAGGTCTGATATGATTTCCCAGGCTTAATGACCAGGTAATGTCATGGGGTTGAATGACCCCACTTCTGCAAAGCGCCCGTACCTAAAAAGCCCGTTTCAGTTCATTTTAAGCCACATTTCAGAGTGGCACGGCAGTTGATTAAATAGTAAAGCATCAGTTTAAAAGAGTTAAAAGGATTGTTGCATCTGCTGCTTTAATCTGATGGTCAAATTTAAGTAAGTGCGTTATAATAGAAAACAGCTCATCCTCACAGGGAGGCAGTACCATGAAACCCGCAATCTGGATTCTTCTGGCCATCTGCAGTTTAAGCGTTTATAACTGCGGCCCCGACAGCGAGAAGAGAAATCCCCTGTCCTCGAATCCGGCATCCGACCCCGATTACGGGGTGCCTGCGACCTATGTCCCCGATTCTGCTGGCAGTGTGGGCCGTTCTGGGCTTGAGGATGGATCTGCTGCACGTCTTGCTCTCTACGGGGAACCTCAGTACTTCTGGGGTACTCTCAATGACAAAGACGTTCCTCTGGTGAAAATCACTCATGCGGTCACCAGCTCCTGCACCGATGTGGAAGTTACTTTCAACCCGGGATTTGTGGACAACACCTACGGTACCGGTTCCATCGGCTGGGGGAAGCGTGGACACTGGTATAAGGATCTGGTGGGAAGTGACCATGTGGCGATTGCGGTCACCAACAAAGCGGGAGATACCGTTTTTTCCGGCAAGCTGGATCTGATCACCGCCACCAGCCTTTCGCCATCCGGTTATGCTTCTCTTGGCCCCTTTGGAGGTGATGGGGCCATCTACAAAGGTAATCCCGACCACGTGCTCTCCTTTGGCACCAGCATGGATGATAACATCAATTATTACGGGTATCATCTTTTTGAGAATTCTCCATCCACCGACAGCGTTTATACCCCTAATCCCATGTATCCAAACTGGCAGTACTATTACACCTTCCGCATCACTCTGGCCGCGGAGGCTTTCGAGCCATCCGGTTACGGAGAGGTGCACATGACAAGTGTTCATGCCAGTCCGGCCAAGAGCAGCACCAGTACCATAAATGTAACCGATAAGCCTGGTCCGGTACCCGGGAGTGCGGACGATCCGTTCCGATACTACACACCCATGAAACCGGTCCAGCCCACGGATCCCAATCCGCCTCAGGACACCACCACGGTACCCTCGGACACTGTCCCCCCCGACACAACTGTGCCGCCGGATACCGTGCCGGTTGTCGGCTGAACAATCGGCTGCATTTAGCAAAGCTGTTCCTCCCGGGATGCTCATGGCCGGGGGGGCAGCTTTTGGTATTAAAATAGCTGCATATTTCACCTTGAAAAGCCGGTTTAAACGCTTGAGATTCTTGGGACTGCCATGTTACCATTAGGGGGTAACAAGTAGTCAGGAGGGAAATGATGAATCAGATGCTCAGAAACGGTTTCGCATGCTTTTTTCTTTTGTCGGTGCTGACCTTTGCCCAGCAGCAGAACTGTGAATTGCTGTTTCAGAACTGCCCCGAAAATCTCAATAGCGATACCATTACCGTTCCCAGTAACATTATTGCCATATCCACCAAAATAAACGCCTGCGATCTGATGGAAATTATTGAGGAGATGGTGGACACCTCCTCTCCGCCATCCATCGTATTTGTCATTGATCACTCCCACAGCATGACCGGACTGGGGTATCAGTACCCAGGGAACGACCCTGACGGGGCTCGCTTTACAGTCACCAAGGACCTGATTGATACGGTCTATTCCAAATACCCCAATGCAGAAGTGGGGCTGGTGGTGTTCAGAGAGGTACTCTACTTTGACCACCGCAATAACAATCTTCTGGAGCATCTCTCCACTTATTCTGGCAATCAATCCTACCTCCCTCTACTTACTCTGAATCAAAAACTTGCCGGAGGAGTGCTTGGTGTACAGGCAGTTAAAAATCTGCTGGTTACCCGAAGGGTTAGCGGGCGTAACAGCAGGTACAATGTAAATGTGACCTATACTGATCTGGTATATGAGCCAGGCTTCAACACGGTTGGCAACACCAATATCAACGTGGCTTTCGATGCTGCTCGGGCGGCTCTTGCCAGCGCCTCCAATCCTCCGGAGCGGCAGTTTGTCATTTTTCTCTCTGATGGAGAGCCTTTTCCGGTGGATAACTGGTCTGCACATGGAAATAAAGATCCTTTCGATTTTAAAAACGGAACTGGTCTTCCCACCACTTATACTGTTTATCTGCACGACAGCCTTACTGAAGTACCGGCAAGCATTGCCGAGATGACCCAGAATATTCGTACAAACGGCTACTCCACAACCAATCAGCTGAGCAATACCTGGCTTCTTCACGGGACTGATTACAATTCCCTCATGTCTCTGCTTATGAATAAAATTGTGCGACCTCTGCTTTCCCTCATTTCCGGTACACCTAACAGAATGACATTCAACCGGGTGGTGTCCACGGTAGTGGATGACAGTGGGTTTGCATTCAATAAACGGTTTCCTCTTCTTGCCGGCATTACCCCTCTTGACATCGATATCACCTATAGGGTTTCCAATATGAAGACCGGAACCACCTACGATACAGTTACTCAATCCACTCTGTATGTGCGGAGAGAAGACAATGCGGTTCTGCCTGAAGGATTCGGCAGCAACTGCTGGGACAAGCCACAGCTTTCAGTGCAGTTCGAAGGCTCTCCCATTAATGTGGTACGCGAAAATATGGACCGGCTGGAAGTGGTGCTTAACAGTGGTTCCGAAGTGTTCAAAGCTGCCCAGGTGACCGTTTCCAATGCCGACGGGCAGAAGCTTGACCTGGAAACGCTCCCGCTTACAGGAGGAACTGCAGGTGAATGGAGCGGCGCTTTCTTCCGGGAAATTCTGGCCTCTCCCAAGCTTGGCGACAAAAGGCTTCAGCACCGCCTTGTGGACAGTATCATAGTGGTGTTTCGCAACCCAGATCTTCCCCTTGACACGATCAGAGTTGCGCTGCCTTTCAGTGTGAGCAAGTCCATTCAGGTGCAGAGTGCAAGTTATCATGATAAGAACGCGGATGGTTTTATCGACAGTATTTATATCGCCACCGACAACGTGGTCGCGGTGGAGGATCTGGAGTATTTTGTCTCCCAGCTTAATCTTCCCTATTACCGGGGGTTCAAAGCTCAGAGTGTGAAGGCTGTGCCTGGGGGAGTAGCCATTCTGGTGAAGGAAACCGGTTCGCCCGACCCTCGCACCAGTACCAATAGTCAAGACCAGATAGAGGTTCTTGAAGCTGTTCTTCCCAATGGCGGTATCATTTTGGGAGCCACCATTCCCGTGATAGACAAAGTGGCACCTGTGATTCTGAGTGCTTACCTGCGAATAGACGGTTCTACTATCGATTCTCTGGTAATAAACTTTTCGGAACCGGTTTTGCCTGTTTCAGGAGAGCAGCCGTTTCTTTTCAGAAGAGATTCGGTTCAGTTTGCGGTACTGGTGGGTGAGGGGCGCGGGTCAGATGTCAAGTTTACCTTCCCCGTGCATTCTGTTCAGGATGATCGTCAGATTGCCCCCGGCGATTCCGTTTGGATAAATTTTGCCAGCGATGTGGCTGATGCAAAGAATAACCTGCAGAGAAATCCGGCCAACCGCAGGGTGAGCATATCGGTGCGGCAGTTACCCTATGAGGTGCAGGCCAAGGCGGTGAATAATCCCTTCAACCCGGCCACCTCTTTAGTGCCGGAGGCGATCCGCCGTCTGGGGGTGTCTGAAACGAATGGATTGGTGATAATGGTGGAACCACAAAACCAGCTCAGAAATCATATCCGTCTTCAGGGAACGGCATCGGTATACGATGTGGTGAAAAATCCCATCGTGCAGGATATACCGCTAGTTTACGATGAGGTTCGCAAGAGACTGTTTTTCGTGTGGAACGGACGCAACAGCAGTGGCCGTCTGGTTTCAACCGGAACATATCAGGCAATACTTACCATTAAGGATAATCAGGATTTCAAGGATACCAAATACGTCAGAATCGGAGTTAAGCGATGAAGGGTATTATTAGGAATTTTTTTACAGCTGCGGCACTTGGGGTCTCGGTTCTGGTGTCTGGGGTAGTGGGAGAGATCTGTGAAGTCAGGCTTGACTGTCCTACTAACTGGGGGGATGATACGGTGAGAGTGCCTCGCAATGCGGTCATTCTCTCCGGTTCATTTGACCATTGTGCCCCCACCAAGTTCATCGAAGCTCCGGGGGGAAGTCAGAAAGATACTGTTTCCGTTTTTTTTATCATCGATCATAGTGGAAGTATGCGGGTGCGGGATTCCAATAACGTCAGGTATACAGTGGTTTCAAGTATGATCGATTCCATTGCAGCAAAGTCACCCGCTTCGGAGATTGGATTAGCGGTCTTTTCAAACCAGCTTCTGCACAATTACCAGGATGATCCTCATTATGTTCAGCTGAATCCCGACAGTGGCTGGACCGATGCTTATATTCCTTTGACAAAGCTTAGCTCCACCGTTGACGGAATGAGTGCAGTGCAAAAACTGAAACAGTCCATTGCACTGAGTGAAACTGAACGCGACCCTCTTTATGGTAATCTGAAGCTTGTAAATGCAGATTATGGAAGCACCGGACGGCACTATGTGGATACTAATACTCATACACCAATGCAGGGTTATACCGGCACAACAGATGTATCCATAGGATTTGAAGCAGCACGGCAGGCTTTTCAAACAGCATCTAATCCAACTCACCGTCAGTACATTATCTTTTTATCCGACGGTGAAGATCAGAACGTTGATGAAGAACGCAAGGCTTTTCAGAAGGATTATTTACTGGGGCAAGGTATCCCCACTACTTACACTGCTTTTTTTATCAATCAGAATGAACTGATCCCCAATGAATTGAAGGTGATGACAACAAATATTCAACAGAATGGTTATTCCAGCGAGAATGCAAACAGCAAAATTTGGAAGCAATCCGGCTCCACATCTGATTTACTGTCGAATTTGTTAAATCTCACAATGAACAACAACTCCGGGCTTCATCAGAGCACGCCTCTTCGAATCACTGTTAATGGAGTCACTACTACCAATTTTAATGATTCGTTTGCGGTTTTTCAAATGCCTATCGCTTTGCAGGGGCCCACGACGATTCTTGATGTGAGCTATGTTTGGAGATTCACCACCCCCACCGTTCAGGTGGATTCGGTCAGGTATTCGGTGACGGTAGTCCAGAGTGACAGTCCCGATCTACAATCTCTGGACTGCTGGGAGCAGGGAAGTATCGGTCTCTACTATAACGGTCAGCAGGTTAATTTGATCAGTGAAGACATGTCGCGTCTGGAAGTCCGATTTTTTCCACCCGAAGCCACAGTAAGCCAGGTTAAGGTGGGTGCTTCTAATTCAAGCTATACCGATTCCGTTCCGGTTTCTCTCACCAATAAGGGCAGTTACTGGTCGGGGCTTTTCGATAGAGAGTATGGCCTTCCCAAAGCCGATAATATTCTGCAGAACGAGAACGGAGACAGTCTCATTCTTGTCTACCGCAATCCTGCCATTCCGCTTGACACTCTGCGGCTTGCGGTTCCGATTGCCTCTCAGAGGGACATCGCGGTAAGACGTGCCTACCTTATAGACAGAAGCGGTAATGGCTACCCCGATCTTATCAGGGTTATCCAGGGTGATGAAAAGATCACTGCCGCAGACTGCTCTCTCATGGTAAAAGCAGTCAGCGTTTCAACCACCCGTTTTACTATTGATTCCATTATCCCCGACGCTGATGGTTTTCTTACAAAGCTCAAGGAGACTTCCACCTCGGCAGCTCCCAATACCGGAGTTTTATCAAGTGAAAAGCTTTTTATTAACAGGGTCGCTTTGAATTCTGGTGGCACCATTCCGGTAACCGAAGTTCCCCTTATCGACAGTATTGCCCCTGTGGCGGTGAGTGCTGTATACAAGGATTTTAACGAAGTAAGTGATACTCTGACGGTCACTTTTTCAGAACCGGTCGATCAAATCTACAGCTCCTATCCGCTGCTCTTTTACCGGGGTACCGAAAGTTACTCTCCGCGGCTGGAATTTGTGAAAAGCAGCGGTTCCACCATCACTTTTTCGGTGATGCAGACTACCGGCATGAGTGCACAGGATGGGGATAAACTCAATATCGATGTGGCAGGCAGCATTTCCGACACTTTGATGAATGTCCAGAACAATCCGGCCAACCCCAAAGTGGTAATTGATTATCAGGTGCTCTACAAGCCACTCACGGCCACCTATCTGGACAACAATAGAGACGGAAAGGTGGATATGATCTCCATCACCACCGATCGTCCCGTAGATTCCACCATACTCAAAGATTTTAATGCCGCCGTCAAGCTTCCCCTGTTCAGGGATTTCACCTATTCACCCAGTGACCTAATAGTCACCGATTCCGGTTTTATCATTAAAGTGAAGCAGAACAGCGAGCCGCTCACCAGTATCGATGCCAGAGACGTGGTGGTGGTGGACTCAAGCCGCATAGATGAAGGAATTCAACCGGCAAGGCTGAAAGTAACAGATCAGATGGCTCCTGTAATTACAAAGGCGGTATTCATCCCCTCCGATGTGGCAGTTCCCAATGGCGATACCCTTGTGGTCACCTTTTCCGAAGCTGTGGAGATTCCATCCACTCCATTTCCCTTTATCTTCACGTCCGGTAAAGATACTTACAATATGGAACTGGTGTTTGCCGAGAAGAGGGGAGATCAGTATGTGTTTTCTGTAAGTAGAATTATCAATAAAGATTTCCCTGTGGCCGGTGATTCCATCACCATAGACCCCGATGCGGGTATTCGGGATCTGCAGGGCAATGTGCAGAACGCTCCCAACCGTAAGGTAGCTCTTCAGATTCGGGCAAAGGATCCCGGATATACTATGATCATCTCGGCTAATCCTTATGAGCCCGGCAGTCCGGCAATTCCTGCTGAATTGCGCTCCGAATACGGAATTACAGCTCAGCAGGGCTTGGTGGTGGTTGCGGTTCCCAAGCGCACCTCCATGGGAATGAAAATTACTGCAGACATGGTTATTTATGATGCCACTGGAAATATTGTAGTAAAGTTCAAAGCCATGGGGAATCCATCATATAAAAATGCGGTGGTATTTGTGTGGGACGGTAACAACAGGTTCGGAAGGCCAGTAGGCAGCGGTGCGTATATGACAATGTTAAAAATTGAATCTGAAGGAACCGGCACAACTAGTAAAACTACCCAAAACACTAAAACTCTCTGGAAGAAAATCGGCGTTAAGGGTTTGCCATACATTAAATAATATGCAGGTTTAAAGATGTTTAAAAAATCAATAAATATTATTTCGTTTTCGGTTCTGGTATCTGTTTTCTTCGGGGTATCAGGAGTGCACGCCGATGGACTTCCGGGAGAGTATCTGCTTTCGGAACGCTGGAGGATGTTCTTTACTTCTGTTTCGCCCCTCAATAACCCGGCAAACCTTTCAGAGTATAATTATTCCTCTTTCAGAGGAGTGACCACGCTTGCTTCCGATGATGTGGCCAGACTTTGGGAACTGGGGCTTGTTTTCCCTTTAGGGCTTTACAACACCTTGGGACTCAGCTGGATTTGTGAAAACGGCAAAGGTGTTTCAAACGGAGTTTACGATTCTGATACCATTGTAGTTGACGCTGAAGAAAGGAAGAACATAAACTCTCTGTACATGTTTTCCTATTCTACACAACTTTGGAGAGGGCTTGTAGCCGGGCTCAATCTAAATCTTATGAGCCAATCCAATTTCGGAGAGGGCAACGATTACAATGTCGGCATGGATGTGGGACTTTACTACCGTCTCTTTTACCATCAGTTCTGGGGATATCACAGAATCGGTCTGATGTACCGTAATCTTCCCATTCCCCAAGTGGGGGAGTTCAACCGCATTGAATACTCTCCTCTGGTCAAGGCATCTTATCACGCCAGTTTTCTGCAGGATTTGGTGGAGTTTGATGCACAGTTTAATCTTAAGGATTTCACAGCCGACCCTCAGGAGTTTCTTTCCGGTAAAAGAGAGTACGAATGGGATCTGCTGCTTTCCGGAAGTTACTGGGTGCTTAAGTACATGGGGCTCAAAGGATATGTGGAGATTGACCAGAGACGTTCTGTAGAGTCCTTCGGGTTTGCGGGTTCTTTCAATTTGCCCCACATTAATCGTGGAAAAGATCTGTCCTTCACCTATCAGTATCGCGATGAGGTGAACAGCGTTCTTCAGGGAACCCATTCGGTTTACCTCAAGAGCGACTTCGGAAAACACCGGGAGGAGATTTTTGCGAGAAGAGTAGGGCGGGATGCGAGCCTTTCCGCCAATGATCTTTACAACAAGGCTATGAAGCTGTATTACGAAGGCAAATACTGGGATGCCTATTTCATTTACGCTCGCATACTCACAGAGTATCCTGATTTTTATAAGAACGACCTGGTGATGTATCATTCTGGGTCCTGTCTGGAGAATCTGGACATGCGCGAGGAGGCCATTGCCGCTTACGAGGGAACCAAAGGACAGTTTCCGCTCAGCAGTATTGTGCCCAATGCTGATCTTGGTCTCATGCGCATTCATTACCGTCAGCAGGATTTCAATCAGGTGCGCAATCAGTATGTGGAACTCAACCGGCCAACCGTTAACGATTCGCTTAGAACTCATGGTTCCTACCTGCTGGGTGAAACCTACATTCTCACTGGTGAATTCCGTAAAGCGGAGCATGAACTGTCAATGGTAAACGAAGGCCATCCAGATTACATTCTGGCGCAACTCAGTATTGCTATCTGTCATTCAGTGCTTAATTCCGGGATGCATCTGGTTATAAACAGTCTTGAAAACTGCATCAATGCAGAGGTGAATACCCCGGCTCAGAAGGAAGCTTTCAACAGGGCTTGTATGCTTCTGGGATACGCTTTCTATGAAGAGGGGACTTTAGCCAAGGCGGTAACTGCTCTGAGAATGGTAAAGCCTGAAAGTTACTACTATGAAGAAGCGCTTTTAGGGTTAGCCTGGACCGCAATCAAGGCCCGTCAGTGGGGGGATGCAATCCAGGCAGGGCAGAAGCTGTCCGCTTCGGGTTATTTTTCACTGCAGGCGGAAGGTGCGCTTATAGAAAGTTACGGTCACATGCTTGAAAAAAGGTATCCTCAGGCAATGAATATTCTCTCTGCGGCTCTCAATAAGATTAATGCATATATACCACTATCCCCCGACAGCATCAGGGCGCAGGAGGATCGATACCGTTCCAACCGGAATGCCTATTCCGGTTTGGCAAGTGATGTCGTGATTTTAGCTCTGAGGGGAATTACTGCGGATAAGAACAGGGTAGAGGCCTTGAGAAGCGAGAGTCAGAGACTTCTTGGCGAGATGGATAATCACTATCGTTTTATGGACAGGCAGTATAGGAGTGGATTTTTCTTTCGTAATCTGAGTAACATTAAAGAAGATATGGAGTATGCGTTGGCCAAGGCTCAGAAGCTGAACGGATCCAATGATCTGCAGAAAAACCATGATAAAATGATCAACAAGGAACGTGAGCTGGATAAAGAAATAGAGAAGCTAAAACGTCAGATGGAAAAAATTTCTGATCAGGACACATCTGGAGGAGAATATGGGAATTAGCAAGGAGGGGAGAATGAAAGTACTGGTTGTAGTCGTGTCAGCATTATTTATGCTGGCTGCGGAGTCGGTGGCCCAGATTAATATTCAGGGCACCGTAAAAGATACTGCAGGTAATCCCATAAGCGGTGCCTACGTGAGTCTTCCCTCAAACTCCGCAGGTGTTTTCAGTGATGCCCAGGGTAATTATTCTCTTGTGGCTACACCTGTCAACTATAGCGGTGTTTCAAAGGTGCAGAATGCCCTCGCTTACAGTAATGGATCATTCAACCTGAATCTCAAAGAAGAATCTTACGTGAAAATTGAGCTGTTCAGGCTTGATGGCAAGCTGGTGAAGGTGGCAGCCAATCGCCGTTTCTCGTCTGGTTTTCACAGAATCACTCTGGATAGAAATCTGGGGAAGCAGGCACTGCTTGTCAGGGCTGCCATTGGCTCGCAGACGCATACCGGAAAGCTCGAAAGCCTGCACAGTAGTTCCGTTGTCAATGCTCTTCAGAAGAGTGCTTCCGTTTTTTCTGCATCCGATACAATGCGTGCTTCCAAAGCTGGTTTTTTTTCACAAAGCAAAGTGATCATTGCTCTTCAGGGTACTGTGGACTTTGTTCTTGACAAAATTCCTACCGGTGAAGCCACCACTCCTCAGGAAGATGGTTCCGCCGACCGCATAGCACTTTATGGAAAAGATCAGTATTTCTGGGGTGATATAGGCGGCAAGGATGTCCCGCTTGTAAAGATAACCACTGCGGTAAGCGAAGATGTAGTGGACATGGTGATCATTTTCAATCCCGGTTTTACCGATAACACCTATGGGGTCAATGGAATAGGCTGGAACCCCAACCGGCCCCATACCTGGAGAGATTTGCATGTCAGTGACCATGTGCAGATTGCCGCTATGAATGGGGATGGAGATACTGTTCTGGCTGGAAAAATAGATTTGATCAGTGCAAGTAGTGCGGTTCCCAGTGGTTATGCCTGTCTGGGGATGACCGGCGGTGATGGAGCTATCATAAAAGGCTCCGTGTCGGACATCGTATCATTCGGTACTTCGTTGGATGATAATGTGAATTTCTACGGGTATAACGACTTCACCAAGTCGCCGTCCACTGACTCCACTTTCAAGGCAAATTCAGAATACCCCAACTATCAGTTCTATGCCGTGTATCGTCTTACAATCAATAGAGAAGCTTTCGGGGAGAGTGGTTTTGGGGAGGTGCGCATGACTTCTGTGCATGCATCACCGGCCAAAACTCCCGATGACACTATCGAAGTACAGGAGAAGCCAGGGCCAGCAATCGGTAGTCCTGAAGATCCGTTCAGATACTATGTCCCGCCAGTTACGGGCACTCCGGGGGATCCCAACAATCCGGGAGACCCGGGCGATCCCGGTGACCCCGGAGATCCGGGTGATCCTTCCGATCCGCCAATTTTTGGCTAGCCCCGCCTCAACATCTCGCCCTATCCTGAAGAGGACAGGGCGCTTTTCTTTCCGTCCGGTTTTAGTGCACACCTGGAAAGATCTGCATAAGAGCGATCATGTGGAAATTGTCACTGTAAACGGGCAGGGAGACACCATTTTTACGGTCGTATGGATCTGATCAGTGAGACAAGTCTGGCCTCTTCCGGTTATGCCTGTCTGGGGCCTTTCGGGGAAGATGGGGCTGTTTATAAGGATGACACTGCAGAAATCCTTTCGTTCGGATCTTCTCTTTGTAAAAACATTGTTTACTACAGATATTCCGATCTGAAAAGCTAACCCGTTACAGATTCAACCTATAAACCAAGTTTCCAGTTTTACACAGCTTACAAAATTACCTTAAGCAAAAGCGCGTTCGGTCCCTCCGGTTCCGGGGAGATACGCATGACCTCAGTGTATGCTTCTCCGGCGAAGGCTTCAAGCGATACTATCGAAGTGGAAGACCGGCCGAGACCGGTTCCAGGCACTGAAGAGGACCTGTTCAGGTATTTTAAAACTGATACCAGGTGATCCCGGACACCCGAGTGATCCATCAGACCCGCCGATCTTTGGTTGATCATTACCGTCATTTGCCCTGTCCTGAAAAGGACAGCGGGAGTCAACTGCTGTTTGTTTATATCAAAGGTCCCCATTTCTGAGGACCTTTATTAAACAAATCAGAATCCCTGCAATCCGCAGCACCTTGTACAAACGGGCATCAAACCCTTCTTCATCTCGCTTCTGAACTTCTTGAACGATTCTCCGTTCCAGACTTCGTAGAAGGATTGCTCGTTGATATTTCCAGCGGTATAGTCCTGGTAATCCCGGCAGGGAGTCACTCGACCATCGGGGGATATTTCCGCAGTGTAATATATGCTTTCACATTTGGGGTAACCGCAGTGCCATGAGTGGTCGCTGTAGTACCTGCGGATCTGCTCTTCCGTTTCAATATCGGGAAGAATTTGTGGTATGCAGACCTTCCCCTTTGACATAGCTTTGATTTCTCTGATTTGGGCGGCAGTTTCCTTGGGGTCCACATCATTAAAGCAGCTCTTGAGGTATCCGCGATGATTCTTTGGTGCATAGCCGAATCTGTCTTCAAACACCTTTTCATGTAGTGCAGCGCGCTCTTCGGTGATGAACCATCCGAAGTAGAAGGGGTGCAGCTGCGCCTTATCGAGGACAAGCTTATGAATTTTGGTTAAATGGGAGAAATTGTGGTTTGATATTACAGTGATCGGTATCACCATGGGGAAGTGGTACCCTTTGCGCTTCTTGATTTCATCCGCTTTTTCCATCACTGCCATTACTTTTTCGAAGTTATCGGCAAGTTTGGAGTTTGCTGGGGAACGCATGAGGTTCTGACTTTCCGCATCCCAGCCGTCGAGACTGAGAAAAAGCACTGAGAGAGCCTTGGTATCGATGAGATCTTCCAAAATACGGTCAAGGTCCTGGGCGTTGGTCACTACAGACCCGCGCAGATTGTTTCTGGCCAGTTCTTCGAAGAAAGGAAGCAGAGGCTTCCACATGGTCGGTTCTCCACCCCATACATAATAGAATGGTTTGTCTTTGCGGGTCTCGAAAATGACTCTCTTCACCACATCAAAGTCAAGCTGGTCGAGTTTTTCACCGCGCTCCATCTTGAGGCGCAGATGTCCGTTTTCACCCCACTGACCACAGGATGAACACCTGAGATTGCATACTTCATTAACTCTGAGGGAAATCTGCCCCACCGGAACATCTTTTAGCGGGTCATGGGGGTAAAGATACTTACGAACCTGCTGCTTCACCATACTCCAGGATCCCGTTTCTCGGAGCATTCCCGGCAGAACCCAATTGGTTATGAATCGAGCAGGTATAAGAGCTTTTCCTTGAAATTTGGCCATTTTACATCCTTCCAGCTTGCAGTCCAGACGCATTACAAGCGTCTTCAAACGGTTGAGACTTCCTAATATACAATTTTCAGGTCAGGTGAAGTTATTCAGAATGTTTTTTTTCAGACATCGACCTCTTCAAGCCCTAAACTTATCTCCTCCCACTTGCTCATGAGTCCAGTCAGCTGTTCTTTATGCTGAGTCAGTTTCTCTGCAGTGGTCTGAAGAAGCTCGTAGTTGGAGGCATTTTGGGGATCATTGAGAGTATTTTCCAGTTTTAAAATCTCCTCTTCCTGTGATTGAATATCCTTTTCCACCTTTACAATTTCCCGTTCCAGTTTTTTGCGCAGTTCCCGTTCCCTGATCCTGCTTTCTTTGTCAGAGGATATCTGGTTTTGCGATGGTGCATTTTTCTCCGCTTCCTTTTCGGAGGAGAAAAGTGTTTCCAGATAATAACGGTAGTCGGCAAGATTGCCCGGAAAATCACGCACCATTCCCGGTCTTACTTCAATTATGCGAGTGGCCACTTTGGAGATGAAAAACTCATCATGAGAAACGAAGAGAATCGTGCCTGCAAATGAAGACATCGATTCTGCAAGCATTTCGATGGAGGAGACATCAAGGTGGTTTGTTGGTTCGTCAAGCAACAGAGTGTTACCGGGGTTGGCCAGGATGGTTGCCAGCACAAGGCGCGATTTTTCTCCTCCGGAGAGCACCTTTACTTTCTTGTCAACTGAATCTCCGCTGAACAGAAATGCTCCCAGAATGTTTCGGGCATAGGTTTTATCGCTGCTTACAGCCTGGGCAGAGACTGTTTCATGCAATGTCCGTTCTCCATCGAGTTGTTCCAGCTGATGCTGACCAAAGTAGCGCACCTCTGTATTGTAACCGACAGTCATCTCACCCTCTGATGGAGTGATAAACCCTGCCATGACCTTGAGCAGAGTGGACTTGCCGGCACCATTAGGGCCGATTATCGCCACCTTTTCACCTTTACGGATTTCAAGAGATAGATCGTTAAGTACGACTTTGTCTCCGTAACCTGCCGTACAGCGGGTCACTTTCAGCGGTATCGCCCCGGAATCTCCGCTTGATTTAAATGTAAAGCTGATCGTCTTCTCTGCAGATTCCAGTACAGGCATTTCCGCCTTGAGATTTTCAAGCAGTTTGGCTCTGGACTGAGCTTGAGTGGCTTTGGTGGCTTTTGCCTTAAATCGTTCCACAAACCGTTCTGTCTGGGCAATTTTCGCTTCCAGATTTTTCGCCCTGCTTAAGGTAGCCAGCTCCTGTTCCGCCTTTATTCTGACAAATGCATCATAGTTGCCGGTGTAAATCTTTACTGACTGATTTTTAATATCAGCGGTATGGGTGGTCATCCGGTTGAGAAAATCTCTGTCATGGGAAACGATCAGCATGCCGCCACTATATCTGGAAAGAAACTTTTCGAGCCATATCAGGGAATCCATATCAAGATGGTTGGTGGGTTCGTCAAGCAGCAGGAAATCGGGACTCTGTAGAAGCAGACGACCCAGAACCGCTCTCATTCGGTAACCTCCCGAGAGGTGATGAAGCGTTTTGGTCCAGTTCTCTTCAGGAACTCCAAGCCCTGAAAGAATCATCTCCGCTCTGGCCCGCAGGGAGAACCCGTCGTGCAGATTCATCTGGTTCTCCAGTTCCTCCATCCGGCGGAAAGCGTTCTGAACCCCGTTTTCCATGTCTCTGGCAACCAGTTCAAGAGTCTTTTCATACTGAAGCAGGTGTTTAAAAGGTTCCAGGACCACATCCAAAGGCGTAAGTTCGTCAAGGAGTTCCACCTCTTGAGGCAAGTAACCGATCGTGAGCTCACTGGGGATTAGGACAGACCCCTTGTCAAGCTGCTCTATTCCCTGTATTACTCTCAAAAGTGTGGTTTTACCTGATCCGTTGGAGCCAATAAGAGCAGTTCGATGCTTTTCATTTATTGAAAAAGACACATCATCGAATAAAATCTTGTCGCCGTACTGTTTTGAGATATGGTCAAAATTGATCATTGCACAATGCTTCAGTTCAGGTTTTAAAAATGCATTAACAGGAACGGACCGATATTCCTATCACAATTCCCAACAACACTCCTGCCGCTAATGCCACGGCAATCCATCTTATTACGGGTTTAGGAGTCGTTGCTGCAGAAGATTTATCAAAGGAGATAAAATAGTGACACTCCCGGTCTGCGTCAAACAGAATAAGCGAATTAACATCATAAAGAGTACTGTACTCAAATAACTGTCTTCGGGTGTTGGCATGCACCGGGTTGGCATCATCACCGGTTTTTACTTCTACCAGGTATTTCCGACCACTTTTCTCAGCGATAAAATCAGCCCAGGTTTTAAAACTCCGTTCTTTTCCATCGATAAAAAAACTTGAGTCTGATCTTACTTGCCTGTCGATTATGTGGTATCCGTGCTTCTGTAAATATTTGGCCGCCTTTTCTTCGGCACTCTTTCCGTGCTTGAATTGATGTTGCAGTTTTCTGTCACGGATTTTTGTCGAAAGGGAAAATCCAAGGGTCAATGCGAATGCAAAAAGCAAAGAGCAGAAGAGAGCAACCAACCAGATATCAGTATTGAAATGTGACTGGAAAGATGAAAGCATGACCGTGGGACAGTGCTTTCAGGAAGCAGGCTCGGTGAGAATTCCAGTATGCCCGAACCCGCCGCTTCCCCGTACTGTTTCTGACACGGTGCTTTTGGGCGTGAAAAACGATTCATGCTCGACTTTGGCGATAACCAGCTGAGCAATTCGATCTCCCCGGTTTATCTCAAAGGGATCTTCACCAAGATTTACCAGTAAGACCTTCACTTCGCCTCTGTAATCGGCATCGATGGTTCCCGGGGAATTGAGTACGGTAACCCCGTGTTTATAAGCCAGACCGCTGCGGGGGCGAACCTGTATCTCATATCCTACCGGAATTTCAAAACATAATCCGGTGGGAACCAGTGCCCTTTTTCCCGGGGAAATGACCAGCTTTTCTTGCACAGCTGCGCATACATCGCACCCGCTTGATCCTGGAGTCATCCGGCAGGGGAGAGTGAGTTCCTGAGCGTGGGGGAGTCTTTGAACAAATATTTGAATTGATTCTGACATAATAAAAATGAGGCACGGATAGTCACTACCCGTGCCCCAGGAAAATATGATTACAGAAGTGCTTTACGGCTGAGTTTGACTTTGCCGAAGCGGTCGAAACCGATAAGCTTGACTTTGAGCTTGTCGCCAACCTTGAGCACGTCTTCCACTTTTGCGACTCTGGTATTGTCGAGTTCAGAGATGTGCACCAGACCCTCTTTACCGGGCAGGAATTCCACAAAGGCTCCGAATTCAACCACTGTCTTGACTGTCGCATCGTAGATGGCGTTAAGTTCAGGTTCAGCCACAATCCCCTTGATACGGCGTAGTGCCGCATCACGTTGCTCGCGGTTATTGGCCGCAATCTGGATTGTACCATCATCCTCGATGAAGATGGTGGTGCCGGTGGTTTCCTGAATATCGCGCACAACCTTACCGCTGGGACCGATCACCTCTCTGATCTTCTCTTTATCGATCACGATGGTGCTGATGCGCGGAGCAAATTCTGAAAGTTCCTTGCGGCTTGCAGGAATGGTGTCTGTCATGATGTCGAGAATCTTGAAACGGGCCACCTTGGCTTTTTCCAGTGCCTGTCGCATGATATCGGTTGTAAGACCGGCCAGTTTGATATCCATCTGTATGGCTGTCACGCCATCTCTGGTTCCAGCGACCTTGAAATCCATATCGCCGACATGGTCCTCTGTACCTAGAATATCGGTGAGGATGGCGATCTGGTCACCTTCCTTGATAAGACCCATGGCGACACCCGCAACGTGGGTTTTAAGAGGTACACCCGCGGCCATTAGCGACAGTGAAGCACAGCACACCGATGCCATGGAGGAGCTTCCGTTGGATTCCATAATCTCAGAAACAACTCTTATTGTGTAAGGAAAACTCTTTTCATCAGGGAGTACCGGAGCAATGGATCTTTCTGCCAGGTGACCATGTCCAATCTCTCTTCTGCTCACCGATCCCAGCCTTTTCACCTCGTTTACGGAGTAGGGTGGGAAATTGTAATGCAGCATGTATGATTTGTCATAGTTGCCCTGAATGTTGTCTATGTGCTGGAGATCGAGCTTTGTCCCCAGAGTGGTTGCAGTGAGTGACTGCGTTTCACCACGGGTGAACAGTGCTGATCCGTGTGCGCGGGGGAGTACATCCAGTTCACAGGTGATCTGACGAATTTCGTCCAAACCTCTTCCGCCGATTCGGCTGGAGGTTTCAAGAATCGTTTTTCTGATATCCTGACGTTCAATATCTGTAAAGATGGAAGCGATCTGCTTCTCGGAATCGGGGAAACGTTCCGCCAATGCAACCACGATTTCATCGCGAATCTTTTTAAGGGTGCCGTAACGTTCAGATTTGACTCCTAAGAAGCTTGCCTCGTGAAGTCTGGTTCCAGCCAGTTCTTTGACCGCTTCTATCATTTCAGGATTAGGCTCGGGAACTTTGAACTCCACCGGTTGCTTTCCGCAGGTGCTCATGAGCTGCTTCTGGATAGCCACCAATTTTTTGATCTCTTCGTGAGCCATAAGGATCGCTTCAAGGAAGGTCTCTTCGGGAAGCTCCATGGCGCCACCCTCAACCATCATGATGGATTCTTCGGTACCGGCAACCACGATGTCCAGCATGCCGCCCTCTGTTTCACCCAGAGTGGGGAACACCTTGAGCTTGCCGTCAACCATGCCGACGCGTACACCGGCCACAGGTTCTTTAAAAGGCATGTCTGAAAGGCAAAGAGCTGTTGAGGCAGCAGTGATAGCCAGAGTGTCAGCATCATAGGTTTCATCAGCTGAAATGACTGTGCAGACAACCTGAACTTCATTCCGATAACCTTTGGGGAAAAGAGGTCTTATCGGGCGGTCAACCAGACGGGCTGCCAGGATCTCTTTTTCACTGGGACGGCCTTCACGTTTGATAAATCCGCCGGGAATCTTTCCGGCAGCGTACGTTTTCTCGATGTACTCCACGGATAGTGGAAAAAAGTCGGCATCTGCCGATTCTGAACCTGAGCAAGCGGTCGCCAGGACCATGGTATCTCCGACCCGCACGATAGCGGAGCCGTTAGCCTGTTTGGCAATTCTTCCGGTTTCAATGGAAACCTTTAAACCGAGAATATCGGTTTCGACTGTTGATGTAGCCATTCGTTCTCTCCTATTTATGTAATCTTCTACTTTTCAATTATCGGCCGGGTTGTAGAGCGGAAATGATGCAGGAGCTTGGAGACGGTTTGAGTGATTTTTTGAAACGGCTTGTTGAACGTTTCACTGCCGCTCTGATTCCGGTTAATGTGTCTTAGGTAAAAAGCGCAAAGGGAGGCCATCCGGTATCGGCCATCCCTTAACAGCAAATGCATCCGGAAAATACGCTTTATTCCGGTAATTATTTACGCAGACCGAGTTTCTTGATCAGCTCTCTGTAGCGTTCGATATCTGTACGGTTGAGGTAGTCAAGAAGTGAGCGGCGCTGTCCGACCAGTTTAAGAAGTCCGTAACGTGTATGGTTGTCTTTAGGATTCTTCTTTGAATGTTCGGTCAGATAGCTGATGCGTTCTGTGAGCAGAGCCACCTGAACATCGGTGTTGCCGGTATCATTCTCGTTTTTACCGTACTGTTTAGTAACTTCCTGCTTACGCTCCTTGGTCAAAGCCATTTCTGAGTCTCCTGTGAAAAAAAATTCCTGATATCGTTAATATCCTGTGTTATCTGATCCACCAACGCGCATTCTTCAGTGAATGCAATGTCCGGTCGGATGAATCGATGCAGCCATAAATGCACTGTTTCGCCAATGTGCGGTTCCTGGTTTTCGAGATTGAAAGCGTGAAATTCAAAATGAATGTCACGGTTCGTATACGTGGGGCAATCTCCAAAGTAAAGTGCCCCATGGATCCTGCTGTTCCCGAATTCCAGCTCTGCCGCATATACTCCGGCCGGCGGAATGACTTTCTGCGAAGACGGCTTTTTGAAATTGAGGGTCGGGAATCCCAGCTTTGTACCGACTTTTACACCAGTGGTGCGCTCCGCCGATATCAGGTAAGGGTGACCCAGCATCGCAACTGCATCAGCGATGCGCCCTTCAATTATCAATTTTCGGATCTGTGTGGAGGAAATTACGGTTTCACTCTCTGTGTCAAGATCCGCGGTAAATATGTTAATATGGTATATGCCTGCGGCCGAGTGTAAAAATTTCTTTCCTCCAGCCCTGTCTTTTCCAACCGAATGTCCTTCGCCCATGATCCAGTCGGACGCATGCAGCCGCTTGTGGATAATTTCTTCGGTGAAATGCTCCGGACTGAGCTGCTGAAATTCCCTGGTGAAGGGAACCTTTAAAATGTATTCCACACCCAGTTGACTCAACAGTGCCGCCTTCTCTTCGAAGGTGGTCAGGAGCATTTGAGGCAGTTCCGGATAAATTATACTGCGAGTATGCGGCTCAAAGGTGATCACCACGCTGTTAAGGTCTTTTTCCTTAGCCAGAGCCACCACCCTTTTGATCAGCTGTGAGTGCCCTCGGTGAACTCCATCGAAATTGCCCACGGTGATTACGCTGCGGCGATTTTCCGGAAGTGAGTCTTCTAATCCGATTATCTTCATAGTTCAGAACCGATGAAAACTTTTTCTGGATGAAACCGGGAATCTTCTACTTTGCAGAGCACAGCGGTGAGTTTATCTTTATTATCAAGCGCAATCAGCGGACCATTTCGCCTGCAGTCGGATACTGTTATGTCTCGGCCGAAGTACAACTGATTTACCTGCTGGTCATCAAGTCTTATGATGGAATCTGTGTCGAAAATATCGCGAACGGCCATAATATACTTTCGGGCATTGTCAATATTTTCAAAATCCACAGCATTTTCAAGGCCAAACACACCCACCCGAGTACGACGCAACTTGCAGACATGGCCCAGAGAACCGAGACTGATGGCCAGGTCATTGGCGAGTGAGCGCACGTAGGTTCCCGAGGAACAGGTCATATTGAAATCCGCAGTGTGCTCCCCGGCATTGAATCCGGTTAATTCAAGCGCATGGATGGTCACTTTGCGGGCGTTTAAGGTCAGCTCTTCGCCTTTTCTTGCGAGTTTATATGCGGGAGTTCCGGATATCTTCACTGCAGAATAAGCTGGGGGCACCTGATGCTGCTGGCCAGTGAACTGCGGAATAACCTTCTCTATCTCCGCTTTAGCGGGAAAGGATTCAGTGGTGGCGGTCACTTTTCCTTCGCTGTCGTAGGTTTCCGTTTGCGCTCCAAAACGGATAGTGAATTCATATCCTTTGGGTTCTGCAGGTAGATACTGAATAAGTTTTGTAAAGTCTCCAAGAGCTACGACCAGAAGTCCTGACGCCAGCGGATCCAGAGTTCCTACATGTCCCGTCTTTTTAACACCGAGTCTTTTTCTCACTGCGGAAGTAACCGCGAAAGAGGAGGGCCCAAGGGGTTTATCAATGCACAAAAATCCGTTCAACCCTTACCTGAGCTCCTTTTCAAGGATCGAGAGCATCTGCTCCATCGCCTGCTCGTAGGGAAGTTTGATGGTGCATCCGGCAGCGCAGCTGTGCCCGCCTCCACCCGTAACCTTCTGAGCAACTCGTCCCACATCAATTTTGCCTTTGGAGCGCAGGCTGAAATGGGTCTCGTGGGAATTGTGCTTTGTGAGAATTCCCACTTCCACTCCGGTGGCGGTTATGGTGTGGTCCGCCATTCCCTCCGAGTCGCTGTACTGTGCTCCCAGCTCTTCAAGTAACGATAAGGGCATATCCATACTGCAGACCTTGCCTTGCAAATGATACTTGAGAGTGGACCATATCCGGGACTGAAGCATCAGAGCGCGAGGGGAGTGGGATGCGTACACTTTTTCATAGATGTAGGAGCAGTTTGCACCCTTATCAGCAAGATCAGCACAAATACGCAAAATTTTGCTGGAGGTGTTGGAGAATCTGAATCCTCCGGTATCAGTCATTATGGCCGAGTAAAGTGAGCTGGCCACATGTTCCGGAAAATCAATGTTGTTGTCTTTAAAGAAAGTGTAGATTATCTCACCTGTCGCCGCTGCTGAAGTGTCAAGATAGTTCAGCGTTCCGAAATTGGTGTTGTCACGGTGGTGATCTATATCAACAATTTTCTCTGCGACCTGCTCCTGACCTTCCCATCCAAGGCGTTTGGGGTTGGAACAGTCAAGGATCATCAGAACGTCAAATTTTCTATCCGGACGTTTCTGAGATATCTGGTTTGAGTTTTCGAGAAAAACGAATTTCTCGGGCACCGGGTCGACGCAGAACATATCCACCTGCTTTCCCAGACTCTTGAGATACCAGTAGAACGCAAGCTGCGATCCGACACAATCCCCATCCAGACTCAAGTGGCTTGAGATGAGAAACGACGTGTTTGCCTCTATTAAGCTATTCAGTTCTTTCCAGATCATCTTTAATTTCTTTGAACAGCTCGTTGAGATGCTGTCCCTGTTCTATTGTAGTGTCCAGTTTGAAATAGAGATGAGGGAAGTGCTTGACAGTGATTTGTGAAGCAATGGTACGTTGAATGAAGGGAGCAGCTTTATTGAGAGCCGTAATGGCTTCCTGCTTTTCAGATTCATCTCCGAAGATACTGACGTACACTGTAGCGTTTCTATTATCCTGTGCTAGCTTTACTTCCGTTACGGTTACCAATGAAGGAATACGGGGATCACGCACTTTTTGGGAAATGGTGATCCCGATTTCTCTCAGCAGTACTTCACGCAACCGCTCGTTATGCCAATGCGGTGCAGCCATAAATTCCTCTTTTAAAAGGTAAACCACCCGAAGGTGGTTTTACCTGGTTAACTTTCTGGCAATTTCGACTTCTTCGAAGGTGACAATGCGGTCGCCTTCCTGGAAATCTGAGAAACGATCAACAATAATACCGCATTCGTAGCCGGTATTGACCTCCCGCACATCCTCCTGCAGACGCTTCAGGCTGGAAATTCTGGTTTCCGCCAGTTCCACATCGTCACGGATAATTCTGGCTTTGACACCGCGGGTAACAGTTCCTGATTCAACCATACATCCGGCAATGGTGCCAATCTTGGAAATCTTGAAAACTTTACGAACCACAATTTCGGCGATAGTGTTCTCTTTAATTTCCGGCTTCAGCATGCCTTCCATGGCCGCATGCACCGCATCCACTGCTTCGTAAATGATACGGTAGTTTCTGATTTCAACACCTTCCTGCTTGGCAAGATCGCGAATTTTGGTGTTGGGGCTGAGATGGAACCCGATAATCAGAGCCTGAGATGCGGCAGCCAGCATGATATCAGTTTCTTTTATGGCTCCAACACTCTTGTGAATGACTCTGACCTTGATTTCAGGAGTACTGAGCTTCTCAAGTGATGCTGCAAGAGCCTCAACGGAACCGTCCACGTCACCCTTGATAATCAGGTTGAGGTTCTGGACATTTCCGGCCTGAATCTGCTCATAAAGATGATCGAGAGAAACCGCATTTATTTTGCGCATTTCCCGCTCTTTCTGAGCAAGACGACGGCGACCGCTGATTTCACGGGCCTCCTTTTCATCATCGACAACTCTGAAGGAATCACCGGCCTGAGGCGTACCGGAAAGACCCAGCACCAGAACCGGTTGGCTTGGTTTGGCCTGCTCCACCATCATGCCGCGCTCATTGTAAAGCTCCCTGACCCTTCCGTTATGGATACCGGTCACGAAAGCGTCTCCCTTGCGAAGAGTACCTTTCTGAACGAGAATGGTGGCGATGGGACCCTTGCCCTTGTCAAGTTCTGATTCGATGACCACACCTTGGCATTTGCCTTCGGGATTAGCCTTGAGCTCAAGAATTTCCGTTTCAAGCGCCAGAACCTCCAGCAGCTTGTCGACCCCTTTACCGGTCTTGGCGGAAATCTCCACCGAGGAGGTCTGACCACCGTAATCCTCCACCACCACATTGTAGTTCGCTAACTCACCCTTCACTCTGTCAACGTTGGCCGTGGGCAGATCAATTTTGTTGATGGCGATTACCAGGGGAACTCCCGCAGCCTTAGCATGGTCGATCGCCTCTCTTGTCTGAGGCATGACCCCGGAATCGGCAGCGACCACAAGCACAATAACATCGGTGATCTGTGAACCTCTGGCACGCATGGCGGTGAAAGCTTCGTGACCCGGAGTATCGAGGAATGTCACGGAACCCTGTTTGGTCTTCACCTCATAGGCCGCAATGTGCTGAGTGATACCGCCAGCTTCACCGGCGATAACATTGGTTTTTCGAATGTAGTCAAGAAGAGAGGTCTTTCCGTGGTCGACGTGACCCATGATGGTCACCACCGGCGCTCTGGGAACCAGCGCTTCCTCGTTTTCCTCTTCCGCCTCAAACTCCTCTTCCGGAGCATACTCGTCCATAAGTTTTGCAATATAGCCGAATTCATCGACTAGAAGTTCGATGGTCTCAAAATCTAGGCGCTGGTTGATAGTGACAAACATCCCCAGTTCAAGACATTTGGCGATAACATCACTGGGCGCAACATTCATCATGTTGGCGAGTTCGTTGGCAGTGACAAACTCCGCGACGTTAAGAATTTTCTTCTCAGTGTCCAGTTCGTCTTCCCTGACATCTGCTTCTTTCTTGTACTTCTTTTTAGTAAATCCTGAACCGATCTTGGCCAAAGTCTTTTTAACATTGGCTTTCAGTTCGACTTCCGTAATCTCCGGACGCTCATTGCGGCCCTTGCCGCCCTTCTTCTTATGCTTATCCTTCTTGCCGGCTGCCCTTTCACCTTCGGTGTTGGGTTTGGCTGGCGGGGGAGGAGTGGGCATGGTTGCTGCCGGATTAGGGGCAGGAGTTGAAGACGGAGCCGCAGGTGTATAGGTGCTTTTAGCCCAGGACTCTCTTTCGTGATATTTTCGAATGGGTCTTGGACGCTGTTGCTGCTGCTGCTGCTGTTGCTGTTGAGAAGCTTCACGCGGCTGCTGTGTTTCGGCAGGTTTCTCTGCTGTTTCCTGGGGAACTACTCTGGCCGCGGTTTCCGGAGCTGGTGCAGCTACAACAGGTTCAGCGGGCTTTTCCGCAGCAACCGGCTGTGCGGCAGGCTCTTCGGCACCACCAATAGCTTCTTCTCTGGCTTTGGTGAGCATCTGCTTTTTGCGCTCGTATTCCTTCTTTATCTCGGCTCGTTCCTGCTCGAATTTTTTCTTGATCTCGTCGCGCAGCTCTTCATCGACGGTGCTCATGTGACTCTTCACCGGAATGCCCATGCCGCGAAGCATCTGTACCAGCGCCTCACTGGACACCTTGAATTCCTGCGCAAGTTTGTAGACTTTTTCCTTCGCCATTCGTTACCTCTCAATTCTTGACTGCCGGCGAGTCCGATATTTGAAGAACACCAGACTTCGAGCCGACCAGCTCTCACAGGTATTCCAGTTTCAGTATATCAACATAACCGTCAGCGAGATTTTTGTTCTCTTGCTGTTGCTCAGTCCGCTCTGAAGCAAGGTGCTGCAGTCTGCGGATTTCATATGGAAGAGCCAGCCTCGCTGCCTTCCTTGTTTTCACTAGCATTGTCAATCGCCGAGTCGGCATCTTCGTCCGATTCGGAAAGAGATTCAACTGCACTGTTTACAATGTCGTTCTGAACAGGATTTTCCTCATTGTTGTTCTGAGGCCCCCGTTCACCTTTGGCCTCTTCCCTCATCTCATCATAGACTTCATCGTAGGAAACATCCACCTCTTCACTTTCACCCTGAAGATCAGATCCTTCCGCTTCACCTTCCGCCGTACTCTGTTCGGGGATGGCCACCTCTTCACTCAGAGCGGCAGCACGCTGCTCGTCACTGAGAGAGGCAAACTCCTCGTCACCAAATACATCGATCTCCCGATCAAGCATTTTGGATGCCAGACGGATATTCTGTCCCTCACGCCCGATTGCCTGTGCCAGATCATCTTCGCTTATCACCACCACGATTTTATGCATCCCCACAGGAATGACTCTCTTTACTTCCGCAGGAGCGAAAACACGCCGGACCAGAAGGGATAACTCTTCTGTCCAGTTGATAATGTCGATTCTCTCATTTGACAGCTCCCGTACAATCGCCTGTACCCGGTTTCCTCTCATCCCCACGCAGGCTCCCACAGGATCGACTCTGCTGTCGGAAGTGGTTACCGCAATTTTTGAGCGGTGGCCGGGATCGCGCACCACTTTTACGATACGCACGGTCTTGTCGTAGATTTCGGGAACTTCAAGTTCGAAAAGGCGGGCCAGAAATTCTGGGCTTGTTCTTGATATGATAACCTGCGGACCTTTGGTGTTGTTCTTTACTTCTGATATACAGGCGCGGATATTCTGCCCCTGGTGATAGTGCTCCTTGCGGATCTGTTCCTTGTAAGGAAGAAGGGCCTCCGTACGTCCCAGATTGACCAGAATGTTTCCCTTTTCAATCTGCTGGACTGTACCGGTCACCAGTTCACCGAGTCTTTCGCTGTAATCGGCGAAAATCTTGTCGCGCTCCGCCTCGCGCACTCTCTGCACGATAACCTGCTTTGCAGTCTGAATCGCGGTTCTTCCGAAGAGCTCAATGTCCAGATCCTGAATCAGCTCATCACCAATTTCAAGATCCTCATCCAGTTCACGCGCCTCTTCGATGGATATCTGGTTTTCGGGATCTTCAACCACCTCAACCACCATCTGGCGGGTGAACACTTCGATAGTTCCCTTCTCCCTGTCAACTTTAACTTCCACATTGGTGGGCTGGCCCAAATACTTTTTGGCCCCGGTTGCCAGAGCATCCTTCAAAGTCTCAAGTACCAGATCCATGCTGATGCTTTTCTCTTTTGTCACCGCACCCAGTGAAGTCACAATATCCATTGCCTTCACTGCTTCGTTTCTGCTCTTCTTCTTCATCTGGACCAGAATCCTTCCGCGTTACTTGAATCGGATCTCCTCTTTGCCGCTGTAAATGTCGGAAAGAGGAATTTCAACCGTTTTGTTTTCGATTTCAACCATAAGTTTGTTGCCTTGACAATCGACTACCTTGCCCCGCACCGTTTTCTTCCCCGCGACTCCTTCGGTGAGATGCACCACCACGAATCTGCCTTTGATCCGGCGAAAGTCCCTCTCGGTTTTAAGCGGCCGGTCGATGCCGGGAGAGGACACTTCAAGAGAATACGGCTTGCCATCGGCGAAGTTTGCCTCATCCAGGGCAACCGAAATCTCGTTACTGACCCGCTCACAGTCTCCAATGGAAACCCCGGAGTCGCTGTCTATGGTGATGCGCAGAACTGAACGGGAACCGGCGCCAAAATAGCGCGCATCGAAAAGCTCGAATCCCAATTCGTTGACTTTCGATTCAATCAGTGTTTTTACCTGGTCAATCGAGGGCATCACTCCGCCATCACTGTGTTATCAGAAAAAGGTGCATATAGCAAAAACGGGCCTTTTATGCCCGTCGAGTCGCCAAGCTTTGCAATCATGAAAAAATAATAGATGGGCTTATTTTCAACAAGGAATATTTCGATCCAGTTATCTACTTATTTAATGTATTATAACAAGCATGCAGGCTGCTCTCAGGATTTGCCGCTTATGGTCTGCTTCCAGCGCTTTTTCACCAGTTCCAACGCCTCCTCCCTGGTGCCGAGTTTATCCTCCAGCTGCAGATCGTACACTTTACCCAGTACCTTTCCGAAAAGCGGGCCGGGCTTGAACCCAAGCTGTATGAGATCTTTGCCGGAAATGAGGGGCGCGGGCTTTATCTGGTCAGGCTTAAGTTCGCCATACCTGGTTTTCAGAAAATAGTAGTTCTCAAGATCCCCGTGGCTGGCAAGGCAATCGGCCCGGTGAAGCTCAAGTTCCTCATGAAAGGTCGCTCTGGCCAGAAATTTTTTCAGCGTCGAAAGCCGCATCTTCGTCACATTCATGAAGTTCATGTGATTGGCTATCATCTCTTTGACCGATTCAATCAGGACGTTGGGAGCTCTGAGCCTCTTTAGAATCCGCTCGCTCATCTGGGCCCCCACATTTGCATGATTGTTAAAGCGTATCCTGTCGCTTATAGTCATGGTGGGGGGCTTGCCAATATCATGCAGAAGAACCGACCACCCAAGCACCGATGAAGGGTTCTCTGCCATGAAGCCCAGTGCTTTTTCAGTGTGGACCAGCACATCACCCTCAGGATGGAACTCCGGAGGCTGTTCGATACCCGCCAGCTCCTCCACCTCCGGGAGAATATGCCTGAGAAGTTCGGATTCATGTAACATCTCCAGTGCCAACTCCGGGTGGGGCTGCCGAAGCATTTTATCCACTTCGGCAAAAATCCTCTCGGGGGAGACACCAGTAATGAATGCGGCCTTCTGCTTCAAGGCGCGAAATGTTACCGGTTCGATTACAAAATTAAAGCGAGCGGCAAAACGGATCGCCCGCAGCATCCGCAAATAATCCTCACCGAACCTCTCCAGGGGGTTGCCGATAGCCTGAATTACTCCGTTTTTTATGTCCCTGCAGCCATTGGTGTAGTCGATCACTTTATCGGTGAAAGGGTCGTAAAACATGCCGTTAATGGTGAAATCTCTGCGCAATGCATCGGTTTTGGCATCGGTGAACACCACCTTTTCCGGATGTCTTCCATCTTTTATTCCCACATCGGAGCGAAACGTGGCCACTTCGAAAGGTATTCCGTGCTCGACCACTATCACCACTCCAAACTGCTCTCCAACACCGATTGTCTGGGAAAACAGGCCGGAAATGGCATCGGGGGTGGCATTGGTGGCGATATCGATATCACTTTGCGCCTGATTTTTCATTACATAATCTCGAACCCATCCACCTGCAAAAAGGGCCTGATATCCATGAAGAGTCAGTTTTTTGACAATATGAATTGCCGCTTGAAGTTGAACTTCAGGGTCAAGGCTTTTCATCTGTTCTCCGGGAAAGATTATTTTTGTGATTCTATTCAATATAAGTGATTCTTCTCTCTGCAGAAAATGGTTTATGACGAACCGGCGCCCGTGCAGTATCACTATAAGGATAGATGCCGGATTTCCCAAACTAAACAGTTGACAATGCCTTAGGGGAGAATGCATCTTTAGAACTGGTCTGTAGAATTTCAGTTACTATACCATATACATTCCGAAAGTGGAGGAGTTCATGAGAGTTATTGGACGGCTTCTTGTTGGCTTAAGCGTTTTGATGATGCTGGTTTCCTGCGCTTCTAACGAAGAGACTGCTGGAGACAGGGCATACACCCTTTCAAAAAAGACCCAGGGCGACCAGAGGCGTACTCAGCTTAAAACCGCCTACATCAACTACAGCAGGGCTATGAAGGCCAACCCCAACAAGATCAGCAAAAAGCTTCGTGACCGCTTCCTTGAAATGTGCCTGGTCAGAGCCAAAATGGTGCTTGATGAAGGTAACGCCCAGATGGATGCCATCCCTCTTCTCATGGATGATGTCGAAGGTGCACTGACTCCCGAGGTGGCCCCAGAACTTCGTCAGCAGTATGCGGCTTTTCTGGTTCAGCTCTCCGACACCAGCGCTGCGAAAATGAAGTTTGATGATGCTCTCAAGTACATCGACCGGGCAATCGAAAAAGCAAGTGACCCTGCTCCTTTCAAGGCCAAGCGCGCCGAAGTGGTGAAGAAGGTGGCTGAAGAAAACCTCGATATGGCCAAGTTCGAGTATGAAGAAGGCAAAAAGAGCAAGGAAACCGATCAGCTGGTCAGAGCCGAGTACTATGCGAATGTGGCTCTCTACTTCGATTCAACAAATGCCGATGCACTTAAGCTGCGCAGCGACATCCGCAAGGTGAATGTGGGAACCTACTCTGCATTTGTCAGTGTAATTGAAACCTATGAAGACACTATCGTTTTCAAGAAAGTTAACAAGTACGATATCCTTCTGGCTGTTCCGGCTATCGGCGCCAAAGGTGGTGCTTCACTGGTGCATATCTACAACTACTCTTTCAATCCTCTTCGCCTGAGAGCTTCAGATTTCGCGCTGGTTGACACCGATGGCAAGAAGTACAAGGCGATTTCCGGAAAGATGGAGCCTGAGATGCTTGACCAGGAGAGAGAAACAAAGCTGAAGATCACTTTCCCTACCGTTTCAGGAACGATCCAGAAACTCGTGTATGAGAACAGTGATGGTCCGCATTATTCGGAGAAGAATTTCCAGTAATCAACTGATTTTTTCAGTAGTGAAATATAGGGCTCCCGAACAGGGAGCCTTTTTTTTTAGGGGTATTTATCTCGAAGTGAGATTGATTGTAACCTGGGGAACAAGTCAGCTCGGTTCGGCTGCACGCTTACGATTCCTTGGTTGCACCCTTTTTCCTGAATTTAACGATTTTCCCGTTTTCCTCTTTTGCCGGCTTCTCTTCTGGAGCAATCTGTTGTTCCTGAGCTGCTGCGCTTTCCAGCGATGCCTTGGAGAAATCGATTTTCAGAATTCGTATTTCTTGTGTACGTTCAGGGTTTTGGAATCTTCCTTTGACCACGTGGGGAGGCTGCAGACGGATGACCTGTGGCGAAGGGGGGAAACTCTGCAGGCTCGCAAAATGCATCCAGAGCCATTTTCCCGCAGGCTTGGCCTCATGGTCTACGGTATACCCCAGGCATAACCCGTATCCCCCAAAGCCCCAGCCTTCCTCGTCGGAGAGTACTTTGTCCTGGGGGAGCTCTCTTATGAGAAGGGAAAAAACGTCCCCTTCGCAGGTAAAATCGGTAATTTCTTCGGCGGAAACGTATCTGGAAGCCAGATCGACGATTTCTTCTCTGGATAGCCCCATGGTCCACCTCTTTAATGGTTTAGTAAGCCCGTGCAATGAAATTAACTTACGATCAGTGTAAAAGGAATTGAAATCTGCGGCAGGGGAGATTTTGGGACTCTCCCGTATTCAGCACTGCAGTACTCGTACTCAGCTCAAGCGGTATTCGTACGCGTTCTCGATCTTCCTTACCCTGGGTCGGCATTCGAAGGGTTCCGCTCGCCCTGAGCAGTCTTCGGTCGAAGGGTGAGCTCCCATTCTCCAAATCTCAACAGCCTTACTCTTACAAAGTACACAGAGTTCACAGAGGGAAGAGGAAAGCCGGAATACTCCCATTAGGTAAATTCGTACTCAGCCTAAGCGCTGCTCGTACGCGTAATCGATTTTTCTTCTTCGCAATGCACTGTTTTATGTTAACGGCGAAGACGCCTTGTAGTTCACCGGCCCCATCTCCCGCATTGAAGCACCATCGAAGATAGTCATCGGAGTTTGTCTTTCACGAGTAATAAAAGAAAAGGGCGTTTTACCAGATTCCGGGTATCGAGAATTGTTGTGTTGTAAATGTCTGAGTTGTCTGCTGAAACAGAATGGATTAAATTTGGATCCCGTTATAACTGGGATAAATGGGGGGGCTTTCAGATTTCGTGGTCGATGAGCTCTGATGACTATGTACGCCAGAAATTGCAATGCGGTGAAGGACACTGGTGCGCTGTGAGGCGTCTTCGCCGTTAACAAAAATTACTATTCTTCGTCGGCAAATCGAATAACAAATTGCCCCTCCGTACATCAAAAGGCTATATTGTTCATCTTTGTTTTGTGAGCTGGCGGGAGGCGTCGAAACGGGGGCACTTCCGGATTCCAGTGTCATGATCGAAGTGATCTTTTGACTATCACAAATTATGCAAGAAATAAGGGGATATGCCCAATGCTTCTGACCGAACAGCAGTCTGACCGTTTCTTTTCCGTTTATCTGCCATTGCTGTTTTTCTCCATCAATGAAATACAAAATGTGGAGCTGGAGGAGTTTTTCGAAGCCGGCCCGGAGCTGCAGATCCCTGCAAGAGACCTCCTTATGGAACACCGCGAACTGGTAGATCATTATATAAGAGAGATTTCTGCCCTGGGACCAGTGGAGGAGGAAAAAATCTCCTTGCTTGAAGAAATCAAGCAGGCTCGTTTTTCCGATTTCATAGTGGTGGAAAGTGGCGGGCTAGTCTATTATGTGGACTACCGGAAAAATAATCGCATTTATGAGATTACCGGATTGGCAAGTGATCCCAGGGAGATGTATCCGGTGTTTCCCTGCCGGGCAAGAAGTGCTCTCATGCAGCTGGACGGCAGGATCATCTCTGACGGCTTAGTGGTTTGCCAGCCGGTAAAGTTTCCCAAAAATGCTGTCAAGGCGATCATGAGAGATTTTGAAGCAGAGTTTGAAGAGAAGATAAAATTCAGTTTGAGGTAGGTTGGGATGGAAGGACAATTGGATAATCAGGGTGAAGTCGTAAAAGTGTTTGATTTGCAGTCTGCTTCGGAAGTGATTGAGAAGCTTGAGCTTGACGATCTGTTCAGGCTCAAACGTCTAATCGAGAACAGACTTGACCGGATTTCCCGGCAGTATCGCAACCGGTTGCTCGGCCAGTTTTCGCCGGGTGATCGTGTGCGCTTTAAAACTTCCTCCGGGGAGGAGATGACCGGAATAATTCTTCGTATAAATCAGAAAACGGTCAGCATCGATACCGGAGATGGGATGGGGTGGTGGAAGGTCTCGCCGGGTTTGCTGGAGAAGATCTGAAGTATCAAGGGCATTTACTAGCTTTGTCTATTTTCCGCAACTTGAAAATCAGCCTGTTTCCATGCAATAAACCTGTTACTCGCCTATGCTGATATATCGCTATCTGAATGTATAGACCTGCTTTTGTAAAATTTTGATCTGCGGCGTTCCCATTTCATGAAGTTTACTTATCAGGTCAAGATCGAAAGTGTCAGAGGACTCATTCCTCTCGTTTTCATTTGCCCGCTTGAGCCAAGCGGCATTTTCCGGACTGTTTATAAGCCGTTTATATTCTGGGGTATTATAGAAGCCGGGGCAAAGGATTGTTCTGCACACTACAAAATCATCAATGACAGTGTATGGGAAATAACCAAGCCGATAATAGTGTGTATCATCCGGATAGTACTGGTTCCCCAGTATTTTGGTGACAATGCGAAATGACAGCGACTGTTCATGACCTGCCAGTCCGTACATACTCAAAGCTGGTGAACCATCGCTAAGCTGTGCGTATTCATTCAAATTGTTATCGTTTAGCAATGCAAACAGATCCCCTAAAGAACCATAATCGAACATTCCCCTTTTAGTCCGATCATGAATTCGGTTGATGCAATGCATTGTGTATGCAACGCGGTATTTTCGTCCCTATATTTCAAGCAGTGGAGTTTTGGTGGAATAATAGATTCTCAATCCACCTTTCAATATATGAGTGGAGAGCGCGCGCATTCTGAATATCCACTGATCCCAGTCAGGAAATACCGATATATCATTAGTTAATAACAGCTCTTGAAGCCCCATCTGGGCGGATTTTATGATAAACATAATTACCCAAAGCATACATGGGAATCATTTCTATATCTATGCCGGGGAATTTCAAAAGGGACCGTATTTCTTTTTTGCATAGTTCACCGGGATCCGCGTCCCTTTATAAGGTTCGCTGATGATGGAGCTATCGACTTTACGGAGGAGATGCATAAGCATTACCCGTGGGCTGTTGATACGTTTTTGAATGATAGGAGAAAGCACTAGTTTTGATGGTGAAAACTTGAACATCCGGTCTGGTCTCCGAGGTCTCCCTTCTTACCTCCCTGGTCAGCCCAGTCACTGAAGGCCGCAGGTTCACCTCCACCGAGAACACAGTGAAAATTCCCCGCGACAACAACCTCAGCGGGCGATTCTTCGTGGCTGCCGCGTTTACCAGAAAGGTAGAGGACAGCATAAGCGTCACTTCCGGCTGGAAGATCTGGAAAGGTAGTGAAAATGTCCCACAGACTTTCACCACTATTAAAGACACCCTGCAGGAACCCTTTTTCGGCACTATCCGCAAAATCAGTAAAGATGATCCCAAGCTTGCGGTGCTGGATGTCTCCTTCTCCATACCCGTAAACAGGCTTGATTCCACTCATCCAAATGTCTGGGTTGGCAGCGGAGCACCTCGTCTTGATATCGAGCTTAAAACCGCCTTGAACTTCTCGGATATTAAAGATGCCGTCACCAATATGCCACACAAGGCCGACCACATAGTTTTCCGCAAGACAGAGGGCAGCAGTTACTTGTATAATGTATATATGCTCCTTAAAGATCTGGAAAAAGACAGCATCCGCCTTGAACTCAGCATGGGTAACGGCGAAGCCGACACCACCAAAAAATTCCTGCGCCGGGTGGAAGACCTGCCGTACATGGATTTTCACAACACGTTTTACACTCTTTTGCGTATCCCTGCAAGCGTGACCGACCCCATCAATTTTGAGGGCACTTTGGCCACTCTTGACGACTCATTAAGCCAAAAGCTCCTTATTACCGCCATTCTCGACCGCTCCCTCCCTCACGCCAGCCCCCCGGCAGACTCCCTGGATGCCGCAAGCGGCATTTTCACCAACTATATTCAGTTTATGGATAATGCGGTGAGGAACTGGAGCGGGATAGGGGACAGCGAGCCGGGGTGGGCAAGGCTTGGAAGGGTGCACGGGAAGATTCTGGAATGGAATGAGGGGGAGTTGAGGGATCCGGTGATAGTGGAGTGCAAGGGGACGGTGAGTGATTATGGACTTCCGGAAAACAAGAGAAAGAACTATGCATTTTATGAAGGTTATACCCGGTTAATGATGGATCTGGAGCGGCCTGCGTATACAGGAACAGAGCACATTGGAGCCGGAGTAATGTTCCGTATCAGCAGTAATATCGAGCTTTATCAGGCTAACCTGGCAGACACATTTAACATGTTCGGGGAGCCATTACTCTCGGGTGGGGAGCAAAGCCGCCGTCTGATTGTTTCGGCTGGCGATTCTCTGTTCGTGCAGCTTGACAAGGATGGTCTTTGGGTGAAGGGTATCGATATAAGTCTGGGCGAGCAGAAGTACTACACCGGTTTGGAAGCGGTTCGTCTGCCGTTAAAGAAGCTTCAGCCGATTACGTTAGGAGTGCCCTTTTTCATCACCTCGGAGAAACGTGGGAGAGGGGATCCGGAAGGGGTGCTGGTGGGGGGGCCTGAGAAAAGCGTGTTGCGAGTACATCATTTCACAAGAGAGAAGAACGGCGGGCTTGACACATTAAGGAATACGCTGGGTACAGAGATATTCTTACACTGAGAAAGCAGATGTATTGAGGCTGATAGCGTATATTTCGCGGAAGCTGATTCGATTAACTTCAATGTAACCTATAGTGATCCAAGAGACTTCGGTAAATTTCTGATTAGAGATAAAACCGAGTTTGGGGCAACACTTAGAGATACAGCACACTTGGTTGGAACCGCATTTCTAAGTCTGGTTGCTTACGACTCAGGTATTCCAGGTGTTGTTTTTAACGGTGATAAGAGCATTTCAAGAACACTTGTTATGAGTGATGCTGAAAACCGGTTGTTGAAACCGTATTTGTATGGTTTATACTATTCAGCAGAAATTGAAAAACGACCAGAAAAAAGGTTTGTTGAAGCTTTTTATCGAAAAGGATTATTCGATGTACGATGGAGTGGTGGTATACAAGTTTATGATGACGAGACGCTTTATGGAGAGGGGAAAATATTTGATATTAATAAATATAAAAAGTTAAGCAATGGCAGACAGTTGTCCGGCGATCATTTTTATGACGATATAATGGCCAAAGATTATTTGCATTTTGAAATCAGATACCCTGATAAAGAACCCATACAGTGGCTTGAGATAATGTATACCGATGGTGATTTGAAGATTCCGGAAAGGATTGAATTCGACCTTAGTGAAAAAATTGAAATAGAATTCGAAGAAATAAATAACAAAATCAGCAGTCTTTGTGAGTGTCTGGGTGAAAACGAACGTGAAGATTGCAGAACTGAAGCTAGATTATTAACAGGGGTTTATATCAGAATGTACTATTTCTTTGCAAATCATCCGAAATCACAAGGGAGAACTGAAGTCTATAAAAACCCTGATGGCTCGATGACACGTAGGGATATGCAGAATGCTAAAGACTTCAGGAGCGGATGGGTCTGTTTCAATTGGGCGTTTTTGACACAGGCTGCTTTGAGTAAAGTTACTACCAAATATTATGAAATACAATGGAATTCTGTTTGTGAAGGATATCCGGAAATTATAAAAGATAATGTTTTTGCTCATAATTGGATAGGAGTTAAAATAAAGAATATCTATTGCCCTTGGAATGAACCCCAGACAGAAGGCATAATTCATTTGGATCCCTGGGTTGGAAATCGGATAGCAGCTTATAGTACTGATGAATATGTGTACCAGAATTCGTGGAATTACTATGGTAATGTTTTCCCCGATCCAGGTTTTTATGAAGGTACTTATTTTGAAAATGGAATTACATATCCTGTAAAAAAAGCTGGTTATAAAAGCTGGGAAACTAGGTGGCCAGATTGGCCATTTAAAGGAGTGATAAAGGGGGGTGTAGATGAGAATCAATAGTTCAATAATTTTAATATTATCCTTAATGTATTCTATTTCTTTTTCTCAGTGTTTGGATAAGGAAGAAATCAGCAGACTGCAAATTGTTTTCAAGCCAGGAATGCCAAAAGATAAAGCTTTGAAGTTAGCAGAAGAATACAATTGGATAAAATGGGGCAATTGTTGGAATGACAACTGTTCTTTTAGAACAACTATTCCTAACGATTATAAGAACTATTATGTTTTAAGATTTAATAATGATACACTTGTAAATTTCAAACTTGAAATACTTGGAGCGTTGTCATTTGATTGGTATGTAAAGCAATTTAGAAAATCTCCTCCTGGGTACGACAGTATTGTCCAGGCAGTAAAGAATGGTTATGATGAGCGTATGCGCCAAAGGAACATAACAGTCCCATGTGAAGGAAACAAGCAAAATAAATACAGTGATAGTGCTAAGACGTTGCCTATTGATTCAATGCTTACTAAGTTGCAGCTCGGAGTAACAGATAAAGAAGTCCATTGTATACTATATGAGAATGGCTGGCGATGGAATAAGTGGTTAAAAACTGGGCAGACAAAACGAAAAGTGGTAGATAGATGCGGTGATACTTTGGGAATCATACAACCGATCAAATATTACATTTTTGAACCAAACGGTCAAATAAATGAAAACACCTTGTGCTTGGTAATCGTTATCGTGTATGAGGGCGACAACAATAGCGAATACAATTGGGTTGACGAAATCAAGGCAATGACTTCAAAGGAGATTCAAAAAAAATATTATTACAGGGAGTATCTCAATGAGGAAAGGAAGAAGCAAGGGCAGAAAGGGTTTTGGGAGCCCAGGCGAAGCCGCCCGGCCCGACGCCCCATCGAAAACTGAAGTCACCCGGGAAGGAACATCGAGCCATCAATGATGGAGTTCCCCTTTTGAAAAGGCTGAATAATAAGTAACTGCTACGGCTAAGTGTCAATCCTGTGGTTCTCTTCCCTCTCTCACGCCAGCCCTCCGGCAGACTCCCTGGATGCCGCAAGCGGCATATTCACCAACTATATTCAATTCATGGACAACGCGGTGAGGAACTGGAGCGGGATAGGGGACAGCGAGGCGGGGTGGGCAAGACTGGGGATGGTACACGGGAAGATTTCGCCAATTTGCAGTGCCGGTTCTTCATCAAATCCAATTTTTTGCTGGTAACATGAATCAAAAGACACATTGACTGCAGAAATCTGGACTGTTTCTTTAATTATTTCTCCACCCTTTGCTTCACCTAAAGAATAAGCACCGGGTTCATCAGCAATTACAGAAAGATTTTTATTTGTCCTGACCTCTAACCAGTGCTGAAGTGACATTGGATGAGATTCATAATTCACTCTTAATCAAACAGGTCTGGTTTCCGAGTCTCTCTTTTTACCCCCCTTGCCAGCCCAGTCATGATGCCGCAGGTTCACCTCCACCGAGAACACAGTAAAGGTCCCTCAGCGTGCGTTTCTTCGTGGCTGCAGCGTTTACCAGAAAGGACCGCACAAGAGTCTTAGTGGGCTCCTTTTACCCGTCGGAAGCTGATATGCGGCTCGACACCAAGTGCGTGGCCGACTTTTCGCAGAAAACTCATGCTCACATTCCGGTAGCTGCCTGATTCCAGTCGGGCGATTGCCGGTTGTGAGGTATGTGCCTTTTTTGCAAGCTCTTTTTGTGTCATTCCGGCCTTAAGGCGCAGCTTGATAACTTCCTTTGCAACCTCGAACTCCTCTTCCTGCTCTTCCCAGGCCTCACGGAACTCCGGGTCTTCCATTTTTTTCTTCAAAAGTTCGTTGAAATCGTGACTCTTGATCATTGTGATTCCTCCCGTAATACTTCATGCATCAAACGCAGCGCAAATTCGATTTCCCGCTTATCAGTATGGTTATGTTTTTTCGTGTATCCCGATGTTATCACATACAGTTTGTCCCTATGATGGAAGTAGAATAAACGGCAGATATTCGATGCCAGTTTTACACGTAACTCTTTTATTCCCTCGGCATTCCGAAGTGTCTTTGACCACGGTTCTTTGAGCTGGTAGCCGAACTCCTTGAGCATATCTATCGTATGGTATACTTTCGCCTGCATTTTACCAGGCAGACTGTTGATAAATTCATTTGCCGGGTCGAGTAGCTTTATTTCATATTCCATGTTATAAATATACCGTTTTTGGTATTTCTGTGCAACTTGATTTCGATTAGAGATGCTTACAGTTCACTAATTGTTGAAATCAGGGAACAGCTATCAGGACCAGTCGGGGTAGTTTGTTCTGAGGGGCCCCGCTACCGGGCGGCACCCTGTCCTCCGCGGCGTTCACCCTGCCG
>JAEZKC010000033.1 GCA_023436205.1 Fibrobacterota bacterium | reverse complement strand
TTACAGTATGCTAAACCGGAATAACTTTTTAGTTGCATTCCGAGCAATTAGAAAGGGAGCTGCAACAGGAGTTGATGGAGTAACTTATCGGGAGTACGAAAAGAACTTATCCAACAACCTTGCAGATCTGGAGAAGCGACTTAAAGAAAAACGATACCGTGCAAAGCTGGTAAAGCGAGTTTTTATTCCTAAAAGCAATGGTAAACTGAGACCGCTTGGAATACCCGCTCTTGAAGATAAAATAGTGCAGTATGTGGTGCGGGAAATACTTCAAACGCTTTTTGAACCGTTGTTTCTTGATTGTAGTTATGCCTATCGGCCTAAACGCTCAGCACGAATGGCAGTTGGAAAACTGAGGGACGAGCTGATGAATAAATACAGCTGGGTCGTTGAGTCAGACATCTCAGGCTTTTTCGACAATGTAAATCATGACTGGATGTTGAAGATGCTGGAGAGGAGAATTAACGACAAGGCGCTGATTGGGTTGATCTTGAAATGGCTTCGGGCAGGGATAGTACAGCCTGACGGAGCAGTCGAACATCCAGAGCGGGGCACCCCTCAGGGATCAATTGTAAGTCCAATACTTGCTAATATCTACCTGCATTATGTTCTTGATGTGTGGTTTGAACAGGAAGTAAAGAGCAAGACAGACGCTACAGCGGCTGTGGTAAGGTATGCTGATGATTTTGTGGCAGCTTTTAGATATCACAAGGATGCAGCTTGCTTCAAGAAAATACTTCCTATAAGAATGAAAAAATTCGGTCTGGAACTCGCGGAAGACAAAACACGAAAAATCTTGTTCAACCGTTTTCGTAAAGAAGACAGTAAGGCATTTGACTTTCTAGGTTTTGAATACCGTTGGGTGACATCACGAAGGGGAAAAGATATCATTCACCTTCGAACATCCAGTAAGAAACTGCGCAGCATAATTCTTGAACTCAGAACATGGCTGAAGAAACATAGTAGCAGAAGATTAAAGTGGATAATGGGCATGGTGAAAGCAAAGCTCAGAGGACTTTACAATTATTTTGGAGTGTCTGGAAACTCAGCGAGTCTTAAGGAAATGTATTATCTTTACAGGAAAACGCTCTATTTACTTCTTAACAGAAGATCGCAAAGGAAAAGCTTTAATTACAATCAGTTCACTGCTATACTTCAGTTTCACGGAGTATTACCATACAGGAGTAAAATCACAAACGAAGGAATTCAGCTTAGCTTATTACCATATCTTGACTGATTACGGAAGCGAGTATTGTGAGGAGCCCGGTGCGGGAATTCTGCACGCCGGGATCTATGGCGGGACTACCGGGTAACCGGTAGTTCTACGCTACCTCAACACAAAGTGCGTTTAGTTTTTCTCGGATCATATTCAACCTGGCTAATTCCTCAGGGGACGTGTTCTTATACCATTTTGACTCGATCCCTACATAGAGAGCCTTCCAATCATAATTTCGTTCAAGCCAAAGCTCAGAAGCAAAGCCCTGCAGAAAATCAGATGAGGTCGGCCGCAGGATTAATCCGCCGAATAGATCTTTGCGAATACCACCGGCAACCATGCCCGGACGATCTGAGCACAAAATGACCTCACCGTTTTCTCCTTTAGATAATTCGTCTCTTATCTGATCAAAGAAATCAACCATCACATCTTTAAAAAGTTCGACGCCGACATTCCTGATGGAATCAAGATTGCGAATCACATCAGGATTACTCTGTAATAAAACCTTCACCTCTTTCATTTCTTCTGGATTCATATCGACATCTCCACATAGAGAACTAATGATTTTTTGGTACTGAAGAATGCTTTGGTGAATATGCGGCCACTCTTTGGAAAGGTGCGCGCATTTTAGAAGCCACTTTTTGATATGATTATTATACGAAATTCGGGCGTAGGGAAAATCCGCAGCAGTATAGGACTGTTTACCGTCGAGCGTAAGGTAAAGCAACAGTGTAGATTTATCTTTGCGAGATTTCAGATACGAGCCATAACGTTCCAACTGTCTATAGCCCTCTGCAGCATAGATTTTATTCTCAATGAGAACCAGCGCAAGCTTGAATTCCATAAAAAGATCAAATTGGCCGAACCCATTCTCATAGCGTTCACTTTGACACGAAAGATATTCATTATTTCTTAGCTGATCTTCAAGAATGCGATCGAAAAGAACATGATTTCCGTTATGATCCAAAGGAGGTATTTCACTTAGTATTTCGAAGAAAGCATCTACAAAGAGATTGCCGCAGTCATGTACCCCGGCAGGATTAAGCAAACAATGAAGAAAACGCGTATGGAGCCGCACCTCATCATGCTCAGGAAGCAGGACGGTGAAAACGCTGAACCGGCTCTTGGTTAGCTTTTCCTGAGCGATTCGTTTTTCCCGCATGCGAGTGATTCTAGATGAAATCTCCTCGAGATCACGCAGAGTTACTACGAGACCTCCACACGCACTCATTTCCCGGACAGATTCTTTGCTCATCACACAATCTTACTTACGGAGAATGACTTTGTTTCCGTCAACTTTTTCTACCTTGTACTTTCTCAGCAAATTTAAACTTCCGATGCCACCCGCCGCGACCGCAATAGTGATTGCTGCGACAGTAGCCCCTCCACCTAAAATGCCGACAGCAGCGGGTGCAGCAACAAAACTGGCTGTTGTGCTTATGCCACCAGTGGCCGGTGCTGCTATTATGGCAGCGACACCGATTCCTATCGCGCCAATCGCCACTGCCCATGCAACAGTGCCGGTGGCCTTGATTTTTAGCACTTTTTTTGTCAAATCACCCTCGATCTCAATGGAGTCATCTCCCCTCTTAATCGCTTCACCTAGCTCTTTGGGATCTGAAATTGCCATAACATTCCTCCTTTTAAATTACCTTTATACGTTCAGAATAACGTTCCATAAACTTAGATTCCAGTTTTAAATAGCAAAATATTCCATACACCTTCCCATCTTCATAGGATACCATAATGTTTGTGCGGCTTGGAAAACGAATTTTTTGCAAAGAGTAGCCCTATTTGAAAGGGGGATTCCTAATCAGGAATATGTTGAACCTGTATCATGGCGTTTGAGGCAACCGGTTTTAGCATACTTTGTGTTCGAAGTTTGGATTCTACTGTCCATTTTGAGGATGTAACGAGGAATGTTTCTAATTCTTGTAAATGTTTGAAATAATTATTATAATGGCCCTTATCTGGTGAATCAATCAAATCTTGCATTATTAATTGCAAATATTTGATAACTGTAAACCACCGGAATACATCAACAACGGTGAGGTCAGTAACTGTTTCTGTTAAAATATTATTGATTTTGTCTAAATCACGGTTTAAAACTTTTTTCCATTGTCCGTGAGCAATTTTGTTGCGGATTATGCGTGGGTCATTAACATACTGTTCTATAATTTTGTTGATATCATTACTTTTTTGATACTGTTCACGTTTGAGTTTGTTGCGTGTTTTTTGTTTTCTGAATGCGAGTTGGAGAGCCTTTTTCCACTGGTCTTCAAAATTTCGCTGCTTTAGGATCACAGCGATTTCATTTTGATGAAACCCATATGGGGTAAAGACAAGTTTCATAAAAGCAGCTTCTGTATACATGCTGTAAATGAGTGCATAAACCTTTGTCTGCACACGGACGATATCCTTTTTTCCCTCCTTCAGTGCTCGGTTAATGGCTCGTTTGATGGTTTGGCTAGCTCGCAATAGATCATTTGAATTTACCACGTATGCTTCATAAATGGGCAGTGAACTTTTATCAGGCATATTTTTTTTACTTTTCTAGCCGGCTTAAAAGAATCTTTTAAAATTCCTTTAAGCCGGCAGGAATCGAACCTGCGACCTCTTAACTAAGTTAAGCGCTCTAGCCTTGCTGAGCTACGGCTCCACTTGATATTAATTTACGTTTCTCCATATAGTAAAACAATATTCCTTGTAAAATACTACAAATCCTCACACCCTCAAATACGTCACCTCAAAACCCTTAATACTCCTATACTTCTGCATCCTGTTCGACAACGCGAACGCATTGTTCATCTCGTAAGGCTGGTAGATGTCCAATCCTCTATCAAGGGAAATCTTCCAGCCCGTATCGGTTATGATATGACGGGCGTGGAGGGAATTGGAACCGTCGAAGCCCCAAGTGAACTGGATTCCGGCTACGGCACAGTTGTCTTTTATCTGCTGGAAAGATGTCTCCTGAAGATCGCCTTTGAATTCATCTTTTACCGTTACAAGGTGAATATGTACTTCTTCGTCCTCGGGCTTGACACTCAGAACGGTTTCCACAAACTCCATGAAATTGCGGATCTGGAAGAAGAGGCGGATATAGGGGTCGGTAACCATTATGCGCTTGGCACCACGGAGGTAATCGGAAAAGAGGGCATCGAAGGTGATGCCTTTCTGGTTCTCTCTGAATTCCAGGTGCTTGGGCTCGGGCTCCTCAGGTTTGGCTTCGGTTTGAGATGCAGAATCGGAGGAAACAGGTATAGGTTCGATAACCGGCTGTGACTCTTCTTCTGAAGTTTCTTCACCACTGCCATCTTTGTAGTAATATCTGGGGTACTGCTCTTCTTCCAAAGTCTTTACAAACTTTTCACTTCCACTTTCCAGATCTTTGTAGCAGAAGCGCACCTTCATGTAAGTGGAATCTATCCGCATAAGCTGATCTTTTACCCGCTTGCGGCCTTCCATGGAGAAGCGCAGAATTAGTTCAACTTCATCTTTTGTAGCGTTTTCATGAGGAAACAGGATTTTCATCAACCCGCTGAATGTCTTTTGAATACCATCCCGGTCTCGAGTCGATATGTCGCTGGACAATTCAAAGTACGTCTGATACCTGTTCGAGAAATCATAGTTGCGGAATGTCTTCAGGATTTCAGCCAGGTAATCGATCACAAAGCCGTATCCGTCGGAGAAGAGCTCGCCCCTCAAGATATCGATTTCCCATCCGGGAATGTAGAAGTGAAGCCTGTCAAGAAATGCTGAGTCCTTGTATTTTGAGGGCAGTTCTTCAAAGAGGTCGGAGTGCTTCAGCATGTAAGGAAGATTATGTTTCGTGTTTCCGATGAAAGACATAGATGCTTCCGCACTCTGCGTATCTATCCCTCGGGAAAAGGATTTGTTGGCCAAATAATTTTTAAGTATGTCGACAAGAGCCTTATCAACTTTTTTCTCCTGACCTGCAAACTCATCGAATGAAACAACATCCCAGTATCCCACAAGTCCGATCTTAGGAAACTTTCCTGCATTGCTGACAAACAGTTTGGGAACGGTTACTTCACCGCCGGAAATCAAAATTCCGTGTGGAGAGAACTCTGAATAAATGTGCGATTTTCCCGTGCCCTTGGGACCGAGTTCGATCAGGTTATAGTTACGCTCGCAAAAGGGAATAAGCCTTATCAGCTGAAGCAGCTTGGCTCGTTTTGAAAGCATTTCAGGATTGAATCCGATGCTTTGAATCAGCAGATCTATCCATTCATCAGTGGTAAAGTGAGCCCTTGCTTTTATGAACTGATCAAAATCGAATGTAGACAACTGAATCGGCTTCAGAGAATTCATTATCCAAGGGCATACCCCTTTCTCCTCTGCCTGAGTGTACTCAATATCCGAAATACACCATACACCGCCAACCAACAGCTTTTTGTGTTTCTTTACTGTATCAGAATCGACTAAAATCTTAGAGATCCCCAAGTTTGAAAAAGTGGCTTCATGGACATCTTTCTCACTGTTAAAATCAACAGTCACTTTATCTATGACTTTTAGATGCCCAAGCCGGGCGATTTCTGAACGGATGAGGTTAGCTTCATTTCGATGAACATAGTGCTTTCGGAGAATTTCTTTAACCGTTTCTATACCGGATTGAATACTGGCCTCTTCAGATGTGGCACAGTACTGGCCGAGCAGATACTCCAAAACGTATGAAGGAACAATGGCATTTCCCTTTACCGTTTTCACCAGATCCTTGCGAACTACCAAGCCGGGGAAGATATCATTGATTTTCTTATCCAATTCGTTCATATATATACCTCTCAGAAGTCAAAGTCTGATGTAAAAGATCGACGAAGCAGATACCGGATGCTGCGGTATTCCTTGTAGTGGGTGGTCCTGCCTTCCCGCTCCTCCGCTTTCAGAATGACTTCCTGATTGTTATAGTTGTCAGCCTTGCTCGAAAGGACAAACCGCACGGGAGTTTCTCTTTCGCGAGGATCGTCAGATGGCGAATCAAAGGTCAGATCGTGTGAACTGGAGATCAGTTCGCCGCTACGGGAGTAGATACCTGCACGTAAAGTACGGGGATGCAGCTTTTCAGTTACCGCCTGCTCCTGGAAAAACACAACGGCGAGTTGCCCTGATGTTATGGTGGAAGTTGCACCTTTCAGGACTTCAACTGAAACCGATTCTATATCATCGCCTCGCTTTTTGTTTACTGCAATTACAGGAATAACAATCTCCTGAAGGGATGCTCCGCCATGCACAAAACGGCTTCCACTCCCCTTCAACCGAAGTCGGCTGATTGATCGGGGTATGCGGATTTCCATGCTTCCAGCCAATCCTGCTTGAGCACTTGTGAAAGAGATGAGAGATGGGTGCTCTTGTAAATTTTTGCCCAGAAGGAAGCGACGGTCGCGATAAAGAACGTTCGGATCAGCAATATCCAAAGCTGAAAAGTCACTATCCTCAAGTTCATTGTTCTGATAAATGAAACCATGGTCGGCAGTTATAATCATGTTGGTAAAGTTCACAGCGGCAAGTCTTTTTAAAAGTACAAGCAGCTCTTCCATGGTTTCTTCTACAGCTTCGAAGACTCGCCCTTCTGATTCTCTTTTATCGCCAATTGAATCGATTCGGTTATGATATATGTAGATAAGCTCGTTTTCTCGCATTAATGCCCTGCCGCTGTCTTTATCAAGTTTTAGAAACTCTTCGGCGTTCAGGGCAAGTGCTCCGCCGGTTGCTGCAGAAGAGAGAATTTTAGTGCGGTTTGCAGTACCAGAGCTGTTCAATCCATTTACCATTACTGTGCCGGTATCATTTTCGCAAATAGCGATTTCCTTATTGGGAAGAAGAGAGGCCATACCCAGTTGCGTATAGCTTGGCAGCGAGGATTGGAGTGTCTTTAGTTTGGCCTCATAACGATTTTCCATGCGTATTCTTCGGCAGAGTTCCTCTCCGATCTCATAGCGTAAAGCATCCGATATAATAACTACAACTTTCTTGTTTGCATCCAAAAAGGACTTTACTTCCCGCTCGAAAAAGGTTCTCTGCGGAGCTACTCCGATGATATCCCAGGTGGATTGACGATCTAATGCTGTCTGCCAAGTGTCCCCAAGCGGCATAAGAAAAAGGTTGGAATAGAAATTCTCAATCTGTTCTGCGAGAGGCTTGAGCAGCGTCTGAGATGACTTGCGGAAGTGATAGAAAAAGGAACGGTACAATTGATCAACTCTGTACCAGGTGGACACATATTTATTGAATCCACTTTCAACAGACTCTATCTCGAAATTGATATCCCTAAGCAGGTAAAAGAATTGTGACGCATGGTCGATGGCCTCATAAAAATCTGCGAATGAATCATACCAGTGGCTACTGCGGCGTGCACGCAGCACAGATTGACACTGTTCCAGTGTGATTGTGCGTTCGCCAACTTGCCGTGCGAGATCCGAAATGATTTTCCGGTCAATCAGTTCAAAAAAGTCGATCTGCCCCAACTCCTTGAGACCTCTGTGGAACAGATCCTGCTCTATTCCCAGAACCGCAGCACTTTTCTGTGACAATCTTTCGAACCCATCCTTCTGACGAATGCTGTCTTTCCAGCGGTTCAGAAAAACAAGGGCTTCGGGCCGAAGCTTTGCGGTTTCCCGCAGCTCAAGCGCATAGCAGGATTTAAACAGTTCTATTGCGAAATCTTCGATTGAGGGGTCATCGGATCTGTAACCGTAGATGCGGTTCATCTGCTCCCAGAATATCGGAGCGAGTGCGCATTTTTGCAATAATGAATATTTATCTTCTCTCTCTTCTGAGCACTCCTGGAGAAGAGATTCAAGAATGGTGTCAAGCCGTGCTTCCGAAACGCTGCAGCAGACAGCCATCATTTTATGATGGATATCAAGTGCTGTATCGTTCTGGGTCAATCGGGTTTTAAGAGCTTCCCGCCGTTTTGAAGATGTATAGAAGTTCTGGTGCTGCTGTACGATGTCGACAAATTCAGGACCCAGTTCAAGTTCACCCAGCCACAAGGCGGTCTGGTCGGTACGAAACTGTCCGTGGGAAAGCTGAACATCGAGGAGCCAATTGGAGAGTTCAGGGGGTTGTGGACCGGCTTTGTAGAGGAGAAACTTTTGAGAGGGCCGATCTCTTAAGACCCTGTGTTTCAGAACCAGTTCGTTATTCTGAATCTCTAACTTCTCAACGCCATCAAGGTTAATTTGCTCGTAATCGGCCTTCAGCTCCTGCTTGTCGTCATACCAGAAGACAATGCGGTGTTTCTCAAACATCTTCTTCAGGGCTTGTGAAATTTTGGAATCCATTAAATTTCCTCCACCACAAGTTCTTCGATCTGCTCGAAAGATACAGGTGCTTCGCTGGGACTATCTATTTGGACTTCTGCCACACCACTCAAGAAAACTCGGCTCTTTAGTAGTTTTAACAATGATTCAAATCGAGCCTGGTAAAATTCCCTGAAGTCCTTGAACTCTAAACTGACATTGTCATCAATTAACAAATCTTGTTTTTGAAAACTGTTTTTATTGTTGTTGATCCACTTAGAAAGGCACTCATCATTTTTAGAAACATTTAATGACGAATTAAGCAAGTGAAGATTTGGGATTGAGTTCCAATTATCGGGATTTGCATAAAACTGATATAGCTCATTGTTGTTTATAAGGAAATCACATTTCTTTAGAGATTCTTTTGAAAATGAACTTTTAGGATGAAGGTGATCAATGTGGTATATGTGGCTTTCATTAAGGTCGGTGTAAAGCAGTGCGAGAACAGATCTGCACCTGGAATCGCCATGTTGAATTTTCAATATATTGCGTAGATAATCTTCGTTGAAGCAGAGGTCTTTGTTTTTACCCCGGAATTCATTTACGATCTGTGGCAAGGGAAAATTCTGCTCATTGAGATTTGCCTTTATTACTTCACGCATTTTCCTGAGCAGTGTGTCTCCATGTCCGCCGAAGGTACCCTTCAGCAAAACCATATTAAGCCATCTGCTAATCTCTGCCAGGTTTGGTTTGTGCGCTGCTAAATTGTTAATTGAGGAATAAAGAGGTTTACCGTTTATTTCTTTCTGATATAAGTAGTATGCGATAGGAATGGCAGCATTCTTGGCTCGGAATGACTGATCATTAATTCCAAGCAGCTTGATCAGTTTGAATGTTTCAATTATACAGTCTTTTATCTTTGCCCAGTTGCTTTCAATCTTTTTTACCTGGACAGCATCAAAATTCTTTACAATAAACCGGATGTCAGCATCAGTTAGCATCAGGCATGTTTTAAGAACCCAATCTCTCCCTATGGAATAGCCCATCTCACTGCTCTGCTGGACTTGGCAGATCAACTGGTCGATATCTTTACGCGCATCCCCTTCCCAGTTTGCAATAGCTATTGACATAAGTAGGTCTGAAAAAGATAATGGAGTACCGCCGCTATTGGTTCTAATAAAGACATCGAGAACAAGATCGATTTCCTGGCTTGTTTCGGTGTAATAATGAATGATCTTTTCTTCGTTAATAAGTGTGTACAGTTTTGTAAGTGCGGTCTGGGCGAAATAATTATCCTCCAATCCGTATTTTTTCAGTTCTGGGAGAACAATTTTGAATGGAATTTGAGAAAGGGCCACTTTAGGCAGCTTATATGCATCGTGCATTCTATACCACCGCACATCCAGGTTATTCTTGTCTTTATCAATTTGCTTTTCAGTTAAAAACTGGAAATTATACTCCAATTGAGAATCACTATCGAGTTCTTTACATGACCGTAGCAGATCAAGACAAAGATACCTGGGAGGTAATACATTTACATCATGGTAATCCGGCCACCAAAGGCGAGGCTCTTTGTAGGCATACGTCCCCCGAAGCCCGATGTAGATTGAGGTTAATCTCTGCTGACCATCAATAACCGCCTTAAAATCGCACTCTCTTCCAATAGTTGTAAAGGACGCATTGTTTTCGTTGAACCGCTGACAGTAGTTATCGAGGAATGAATAGAACTTATAATGGTTCTTTATATTTGAGTCAATCACATCCCACATCATAAACGTATTGATTGGATAACCGCGCATCATGGAATCAAACAGGGCAATGATCTGATGGGGATGCCAAACAAACTTCCTTTGAATAGCAGGAAGCAGGAATTCCCTTTTATCGATTTTTTCGACAGCTTCTTTAATTGAAATCGGTTTTTCATATTCGATAGCCATAAACTTATTCCTCTCCCTTATCCAGCCCCGGAATTGCCTTGAGGGCTTTCCCGAATTTGGTATAGTTCTTTTTTACACCATCATCGAGGTCAATCTGGGTGTTCTCGCTTGCCAGAGGATAAAGAACATCTCTTTCATACTCGTCCAGCTCCGCAATCTGCTTGTTAATCTTTTCAATTTCTTTGAGAGCTGCAGTTTTCTGACCTGCGCTGGCAATTTGAGAGATTGATTCGTGCATTTTGTTATCACGGTAGGCTGCAAGCTTATTGCGGAAAACGCGCAGATAGTCAGTAAGAACGCGGCTTACCGTATCTGGCCTGTAGCGGTGCATATAGATGAATGCATTGAAAGTGCCTTTAGGAGAGCTAAACATCCAGTAAATAGGGCGTTTTTTGTAGGTTTTGATGTGGTCATTATAGAAAGAGTTAAGGAAATAATCTCTGATTGGAAGTGGCTTGCCTTTACCCGTGGTTTTATAGCCCAGGGCATCTTCAATGAAGCGCAGGTTTTCATCATAATTTTCCTCACCGAAGGTGACCTTGAGAAATTTCTTGAACCGCTCGACTATATCGTCCTCAAACCAATTAGAATCCATGAGCGGAATAACATTATCCTCATCGGGAATGAAAGTCGGCTGCGGCACCTGCTTGAGATAGTCCTCGAGAGTTTCACCCTGGTTGGCGAGGATAAGGCCTGGTTTGTCGAGAGAGTAGCGGCCGAACATGCAACCTACTGAGTAGGAGATAAATTCCTTCATTGTGTCCTGAAGGAGGAGGCCTTCGAGCTGTTCTTCTGTTTTATCATCACCGTAGCGGTAGTAGGGATTGCAGGTGAGGGTGATCTCTTTGAGTGGAACATCCGGAGTAAGTTCGTTTTGAAGACAGTAGACCTCAATGAAAATACGATTGTTATCCTCTTCGAGGCGCTTCATTTCGAAAGTGGTTTTTTTCCATTGTGAGTAGAGTGTGGCGTATATTTGGGCCAGATTTGAGTTGCTCTCTTTGGCGGTTATGAGCGAAGATGATCGGAAATCCCAAGAGGTTTCAGATGAGTCCCAGTCGTATTTGCTGATGACTACAGCCTGATTAGATTGTTCAATAACAGCAGTGGTTTCAAGATTATTTGCATCAAATTTAATGGGAATATTTTTGAGGTTACCATTCTGGAATTCGATAGTTGGGTTTAGCACATTTAATAAAACAGAAACATATTTTGTCGAAAGGAAAGCTAAAAGAAAATCTAAGTCCAGCGTATTTGAAAAACATGATGAGCCTTTCACATCGAACAAAAAGCCAACTGGTGTTTTTCGAATGGCAAAAGTATCACCACCAGCAGCAGTCCAAGATAGTCCCTCTTGGAAATAATATTCTTCGTTCCTCACAACAGAACGAGAAAAATCCTTTATTCGTTCACCATCGTTCTCCCAATCAACAACAAACTCTCCATTCCCATACCATTTTCTGAATGTTCCACCTTTATTGTATGGAAACCATTTGCACTTTGAACTTCGTGCCTCCTCTGCGTTTTTAGCTCCAAAGCATTGTGTGCGGTATTGTACTTCCCACCATTCTCTTAAAAACCGCTCATTATCTGCAGTAGCCATCCCTTGACATGGTTTTGCGACCTCACCTAACAATGTCGCTTGTGCGTAGGATTGTAAAAAACTATATGATAACCAATACGCAATCGGACTCCCCGGAATCTTCCCGAAATCTTCAGCACTAGCCGTGAATTTCAGTTTGCCACCAAAACGATTATTTTTGAAATCATTTTGTTTCTCAGTTTCACTACCACCAACAATAAGCCGCAGATAATCCCCTTTGTGGTCAGTTCTGTGTTCCCGTTCTATCACAAAGGCAGTAGTCTGAACCACTTCACCACCAATACTGTCAAAACCCCGCGCGCCAAGGTGTGCCATCGAGAGTATTGTATCATTTTCGAGCATCTTTTTACGCAACCCCTCATAGCTTGACAAAAACATCCAGCTCTGCATGGTGATCATTCCTACACAACCTTTTCTTACCACCAGATCAAAGTTACGTTCAATAAACATTGCAAACAGATCGCTCTTACTGTCAGGGTAGTTAGTTTTCGCAAACTTACCAAGTGCTTCATTCATCCCCTTTCCACCCATATAAGGAGGATTTGCCACCACGACCTGATACCGAGGGCTTAAGTACTCCACCATAGTGAGAATTTTCAGTACATTCTCATGAGTCCCCGCCAGAAAGAGGTTTCCTTCTACACCTTTAGTTTCAAGCAGCTTTCGTACACCTGAAACATCTGTTTCCGCCGGACGGACAAGAGACCCGAAATTATCTGCATCTCTGAACTGTTCCAGAGTCTGTTCAAGATTTGCCGTGAAAAGATCTCTTCCTACCTGCTGCATGTAGGCTTCGAGATCGCTCTTTTCGATCTCTACCCTTTCCATAACACAAATGTTAGGCTGTATCGGATTGCGGAAAAAGCGTCGGTGCTTTTCACGAGCCATCATGACAAGGGCAAGAGCTGCCAGCTCAGCCGCACGCTCATCTATTTCTATACCAAAAAGGTTATTCTTCAGAATAAGTGCAGGGATCTCCGGTGCGTCATAGCCCTCTTCTTCGTAAATAGAATAGAGCAGCTCAAAGGCATACACCAGGATATGCCCGGATCCGCAGGCGGGATCGCAAAACTTAATCTCTTCAGGAGAGCTGATTTTGAGAAAATCGGTTTCCTGCTGCTCCGGTTTTATGAAATAATCCATTTTTTCAATCAGTCTGGATGTCGGGCGATTAAGCATCCACAGTCGACCAAGCGAATTTTCCACCATATAACGGACAATCCAGTGCGGAGTAAAGAGCTGGGTAGCGGCAGGGATGTTTTCTGCAGTAATCTTTTTATTCTTTTTCAGATCCGCAAAGACCTTGTCTTTCTTCTCAGAGATATAGAATTGGTAAAGCCATCCTATCACCTCCACGTTTTCACAATTCTCTGCAGAAAGCGCATCACGGGTAAAAGCCACAATAGAGTTATCTGACAGGAGGTCATCGGGAAGCAGAAGCTCCGAAAAATCTTCGATTTTTTCAAACAAAAAAGGCATGAGCTTGTGGTACTGATTACAGCTTGCAACCAGGAGCATTCGGTAAACTTCCTGCTGCGGCTCATTGGAGGGTACTGTACCTGTAAGAAGTCCGTACAGGCGGTCTTTTTTCAAAAAGGGCTCAAGCTCATCAGACATTTGCCCGGCTTTCGCTTCGGCAAGAATCTCCGGTTGGGTGTGCCCCTCCCTCGGTGAAACAACTCCTGCTTTAGTGTATCCATTAACATCCATATATCGGAATGCACAGAGCCGGTTAAACCAAAGATACGCCACCCGTTCAACGACCCGGTCCCGTGAGGTTTTCGCAATCTGCTCTTCAAGAGATTTGATAGCATCCTTTGATTCACGGCGGGCCAGAGAATCCTCCCTGAGCACTGTCTTGAGTTTCGTTTCCACCTGCTCGATGAGCATCCTGCGGGCATCCTGTGCAAACCGCTTAAGCTTTGCTGTATCCATATATTCAACTTTCCTTAGGCGAACGTTACTTCCGGTTGGCTATTTCTACGATCTTATCCCAATCAAGTTCCGCAATAACTTTTGCGGTATTCATCACAGGTTTAAGTACCTCATCCCAGTTTTCTTCCTTTATCGCATTTACTACATCTTTATTGCTGAACTGTATGGGAAGCTTGTAATGGGGTATCTGTTTCTTAGTTTTAACGGTAAAGCCTGCGTTTTGCAGTGGACTGTCTATAAGAGTAACAATCTCCTCAATCTTCTTAATGGAATCAGGAAAGCCTTTCATGTTCTCCATCGATATCGACATACCAACAAAGCCAGAATTTTCAGTTGGGACGCCAAAAAAATCCCATATCCCATCATCACCTTCGTACCCAAAATCAACCCAGATACGTGCATCGTCCTTCCCATCCTCATCCTTAAACCACAACTCTTTATGTGACGTGTACACATGAAATTCATTCATTAACGAAAGCTCTTCGAAAACACTCCAGTTACTGCCGAAGGCTTGTTCGAAACATAGCCTCATCACTTTATCAACTTGAGGAAAGAAAAAGTCATCAATATTATTGATAGCATTGAAAATCTCATATGATTTCTCAATGTTATCGAGAATGAACAACGAAGTATTCACGGACATACAAGATCCTTTTTGTTAAGATATTCACGATATTGGTCCACAAGATACACCACCTCCGGATTGATGCATTTATCGCAAAACAGCTCCAGAGCACGCGATACAGCATTCCAATCTATACAGATTACTTCTGATGTACAACCCAAAGATAAACGTCTATCGGGAGTCAAATAAATGAGTTTACACTTATCAATGGGAATATTACGCCATGCAGAATGCCTTTTCAGGTATTCGGCATACCGAGGGATTTGATCAATTTGTTCTGCTGAATTGATCTTAACCTCTATAATTATGCAGAATTGAGAGTTTCCGATGGATATGTCCAAACGACCGAATTCACCAACATGATCCTCGCGTACTACCGAAAACATCTGATTACCATCATAAATACTCAAACAATCTATCACTTCAAGAAAGCACCGCAAAAACAGATCTTGCTGACCATGTTCGCCACGGGGATCAAAAAGCCATGATAAAAGCTGACAATGCTTCAATTCAGAAGATCCTAATCCAATACTTTTCCAGATATTTAAATCTGGATTGTATTTTCGGATAGACTCTTTATTAGCCTGGGCGCATATCTCAAAGTCATCATAGTACATTTGAAAATCAGATTCGGTATGTAACTGCTTAGAGATCTTATTGTATGGGAATTCATTAAAATAGGTTTGCAAACTCGCGACATTTGAGAGTGCCTTATACGGGAACGCAGCAAAAAACGATGCAAATAAGACCTGTTGATCATCATTTGTATTGGTGAAAAAATTATGAAAGTATTGTTTAATTTCTGCTAATTCCATTGATTGTCACCCATTAGTCACCTTTATATCCTAACCCGCTTACCTGCTTTAACTTCCTGCATAATTGCTTTGCGCAGTGTATTGATATACTCTTCAACATCATTTTCCGAAGCCAAGTACGGCCTTTCAAATTCAACTGCGATATTCTTTACCGGAACATACTGGTGAACAGGCTCTTCGCATTTCTTACCCTTACCTGTTCCAAGACCCGGATCCTGCTTTATCTCATATTCAGGTTTCTTTTCCTCAGGCCGCCCCCACCGTTCAATCCGATCGAGTATACTCACATAATCATTGTCCTCAAACTGGCGGACCGTTTCGTTAATAACCGGTATAAGAGTCTGGCGCTCAAGTTTTTCTTTGATTGCAACAAACTGATCGTAAATTTCCTTCTCCCGTTCGGGAATCACCGACCCGAATTCAGGCATCTGTGCAGCTTTATACTGAAGGTTCTGAATTTTCTCCTTTGCTGCCCCGACTGTCTCAGAAATCTTCTGCTTAAGCTGCTCCCGCAAAGATTCCATCACACTCTTCAAATCCTGCGCACTTTTATACCCATCAGGATCACTCAGAATCTGCTTCAGCTCCCTTACATCGCTTTCTTGCAGATAATTAAGATTGGCTTCATTTGCCTTCTGAAACTCAAGCGCATCAGTATATATCTGACATGCCGGCCCATTTATAAACCTGACTATCGGATCTACAATTTTCTCCTTCAGATCAAAAAGCTGATCCTCCTGCTTCAACAGATCGGTTATATAAAAGCTGTAGGGTTTTCCACAATAGGACTTGATTGTTTCAATCACGGGAGTCAACTTCGAGATGAATACAAACTGTTTTGAACCCGCCACTAATCTTTCCAGTTCCGATACCTTCTTAACAAAAGCCTCACCAACTTCTTTTCCCAAAAGCTTGGCTTCGCTTGAACTGCTTGTCGTGTCAAAGAACTCCTCATAAAACTCCTTGAGCGCTCTGATCTGTGCGGGTGAATACTCAATCTGTGGCACAAGAACGAGATTAGGGTGTTCCTGAGTGTTACGCATCGCTTGTGCAAGCTCTTTATCTTCCAAAATTCGTGCATCTTTACGGACCTCAATCTTACCCCGGGCAATTAGCTTTGCCGCTGAGCACAAAATTCCCCCTAGGTGCCAGCCGTAAGGTTTCTTCTCAAACTTTTCGACAAGAACCTTTAAGGATGTGCGCACTGCTGAAGTAATGTTGTTTGTTTGAATAACAGAGAGCATCTCCTGTTCAGGCTCACTCATGGCAATGGCATCATTACCAAAAAGTGTTGTGCCGCTCTCCTGCAGATATGTCAGCACATCCTCTTCACGGTAATTGGAACCACGCAACATGCGTAGATTGGGATACACGCGGGTAATAAGGTCGTGAAATGCCTTTACCACCTTAGTGTTAGCATCCGTGGTGTTAAGCTCCATCTCCTCACCGCTCACAAGAATGCGTGCTTTACCAGTATGAACCGCAAGAAGCCGTAAGAGTTCCTGCTCCCGTTTGATATTCTGCTGCGCTTTCTCAATGAGTATTCTCTGGATGATATCCTGCTGTGCACTCCCCTGATTCAATCGGACATACTTTTCAGTTTTCTTGAAAAGAACCAGATCCCGGTAAATACGGTCATCCTGTTCAAGCACAACTGTGATTTCAGGTTTACCCAGGCTGTTACTTTTTAGTATGTCAATATTGCCGCAGTTTTCATGAAAAGGGCTTATAACATGTATGGCCAACTCATATTCACGCCCGAATAGCTGATCATCAAGCTTACGGCTGAAAGCATAATCATTGCCGTTTTCATCATACCTGATTTTGCGATCCTTGATTATATTTTCAAAAATGATTTTGAACAGTTCCGAGGATACATCGTTGCCATCGACATCGGTGTTTTTAATCTCCTGCTCGATATCTTTTTCCTCATCGGTAAGAAACTCATACAAATCACCATTTCTCTGTATGTACGTTTCCTGCTCAAGAAGAGCCAACGCTTCTTCCACGTCCTTACGTAAAGCTGCCAGATTCTGTCCGAAACTTTCCTGCATAAGAATGCAGAGATTACGCACTGTAGACTTGAAGCCCTTCACATATTTAACCAGAAACAATGCTTTCAATAACCGGGTCGCAAAACTGTGCTGAAGATGCTGTTCTGCCCTGTGAATAGAACTCTGTGTTTTAGATTTGAGAGCAGTTCTTATTCCCTCAAACATAAGATCAAAAGTGGCGATTTGACCCACCTGTTGTCCTGCTAGCTTGATAGCAACTTCACGGAACACCCCGAGCATCGACCGTTCACCCACGGAACTATGCTTTCCTTCAAAAGCGTTATGGTCTGATAAACTCTGAATCGCAGCCTGAAAAAGCGGGTACTGATATGGTATAAAGGGATATGAGTAGACAAAATGCTCTTTATCTTTAAAATTCTTGAAGGTTTGTGAACCATCAGCGAAATCGAAAAGTGTTTTAAAATTGCCGCTCTGCTCATGGTAAAGATCCGACAAAAGATTTATGCTGTCTGTCTTCTTTTGAAGAAGTCTCTTCTGAATTACCTCTTCCACATTCTGCGATGTCAGTTTCAGCCGGTTTGAAAACCTTGCCTGAATCTTGGTAAAATCATTACTCTGCTGTTTCCCCATTTCACCGATTACCGTGTTCATATCTTCCTGGGCAGTGACAATTATCCAGGCACGGCCATCGCACTTGGTCCCGAGACTCTCGGCCACAGTCTGCAGATTAGTCATGAGCTTAGTGTTGTCTGCAATGTACTGCCCAACTTCGTCGACGAAAAAATTGAGGCGGAATCCCTTTTCCTTGCGATCGATGTAGTCCCGGACCTGCTGGGCGAAATCCTCAATAGACAGGCGGTAATCATTACGGAACTTATCAATAATACCGGTGATGTTCTGACCCGTAACAGCGCAAAACGCCTTATCGACTTCATTTGAGAACCGGTTCACCCTGACTCGCCCGAAATCCCACTCTTTTCCGGAGTATTCGCGAAACTTTGAACTAAACTCACCTAACTTTCCCTCTTGATCCAGCTCTCTTTCGAACTGGGCAACAAAAGGCAATTTGCCATAATAACCGCAGTGCTCATCAAAGACCTTCACAAACACGGAAAGCAATGCATCCACTTGTGTTTTGGCAATAACATCTGCTTTCTGGTCGATGTTGAACAGAATGCTTTGTGAAGGGATGGAGCAGGCTTTTTTCAGCTCATTGGAGAGGATCTCATCTCTGGAGATCTTCTTCAGGAACTGATCCAAAACAGACTGTCCATCAACAGTACGGTTCTCCAGTAGCAAGGCCAGCATTTTGAGAAGATGGGATTTACCCGACCCGAAAAAACCTGAAATCCAGACACCGTTTGCATATACGACCTGCTTGGATATCAAAGGATCTATATTGTAAGCATCCAGAAAAAGCGCTAACCTCTTTTGGACCTCATGAGTCAGTACGTACTCTTCGACCTCCTGCAGAAGGCTGCGGTTATCGTCTGCTTTAATTACGCCCTCTAAAGGTCTGTCAACCGGTCTTTCAAAAATGTCGGTCAGATTCATTAATATCCTCATATCTCGCAGTGATATATGTTGAATGCGCGGTAGTATTTATCATCATGAAGTCTTCCAAACAGATTCAGCGACGCCCCGAACTCAAGGGAGTGATTGTACACCCCGGGGAAAAACAGAACTGTCGGTTTATCAGCAGCAATGCCTTGAAGGTTATTCAGCACATTATGGGAGCGGATGTAGGGAAACACTTCTCCCACGCCGGAAAAAAACATCACATCAAAACTTTTCTGCGACATGCGTTTGTCGATCTCGGGAACAACAATGGTTTCAACATCAAGCATGGACTGCATATCTTTGAGCAGTTCATCTTTGGGGTACTTTGCCTCATTCTGAACAAGCCATTCCCAATCACCATTTTCTTTGAGCAAGCCAAGGCAGATGTCATACAGATTTAAGCTGAGAACACGCACTCCGTGCTGCTCCAGGCGATTCTCAAGCCGCACCTGCATCTTCTGCATCTCAACGGTTTCAGAAACATTGAAGGGACATATAAAAAACGGCACCTCATTGCCCAACCCCTGCTTTTGAAGAAACCGGGTTGAGGAGATGAGTGCCAGCAGATGTTCAAACCGCTCCTGAAGCGTTGCATTTTCAAGATCTTCTATCACTTTTTCACCCCTACTACATTATCGTAAACCGGAAATATGGTCAGCATCGAGCTCTGCTCTTCACGGATAACATCTATAACACTATTTGGCAGTAAGGCTGGGATTATCATATCCTGCGCACTGATAATCTCCGCCTCCAAGAGCATTCTAAAAAGCCTCTGCTGTATTTTAACTTTTGTTTTTTCGGTAAGAGATTCAAGCTCGCTATGCCATTCAGCTTTAACGTTGAAGAATATTCTGTAGTCATCTCGGGTAAGGTGGTAATCAAGCTTGAGGAACTTTTCCCTGACCACTTCCCGAGCAAATTCGGCAATAAAGAGGTATTTTTTGCAGACTGCCAGCCAAGCAATGGCTTTTTTTTCAGCCAGAGACCCTTCAACCAACAGTTGCAGTTGATCTATGGTCAGTTTTTCCAGCCTGTTTACGATTTCTTTAGCCAGCCTTTTGCTGCTGGCGACAGTGCGGACTTGAAGAATGTTTTCGGAAACAGTCTTTTCCTTAACCTGACCCCAGTCCCGAATCTGCAGATATAAGGTAGCAACACTTACGGATTCTTTCAGCAGAAGTGCCCCAGCGGTAAACCCCAGCTCATATTTACCCGTTTTTTTTCTCATCTCAAAGCCACAATTCACGGAAAAAACTGAAAATAGAAAGCCCGTAGGCAACTGCCTGCGCAAGCCGGTTTCAGTGTGACTGAAAGTGATAGTGGGCTGAGTGCAGGCGGAAGTAGTAATATGCATAAAAACGGGCCGAAAAGGTAGAAAAAACGAGTGTTTAAGGGATTAAATTCCAATGTTATATATATGGATCATCGAGTTAATTTAGAAGCTGGCATTAGATCAAGCATACCCTCGATCAATCCAAAATTTGTTGTGCAATAGTCCACCGGAACTCCATTTATAAAACAGCATTTACCACCAACTTTATCTGAATTTATTGGATCATGCGGCAAATTACTTGAAAAGGCAATCCTCCAAGGTAGGACCTCTGTAACATGGAACAGCTTAATTAATCTTCTACAATGGCCTGTTCGTTTCAAATCCTTAGCAGGAAAAGCCCAGCAGGCAGAAAAGTTAATTTTATCATCGTATTTGTCATACTTTGTTGATATATATCTGATACCATCAATTTTCTCTTTTTTATCCTCAGCAACAAATTGAAGTAAAAATTGCGGAATAATGTATTCGGGGGCAAAAGGGGAATCAGGTGATTTTCTTTTAATTGAACATGCATTCATTAATGGCCAAAAGATAAACCATGAAGTTATGAAGTCAATAAGCTTTTTTCTATGAGTATTAGATTTTGAAGCCAAAGCCGCATTAAGGAAATCTTGAATAACTATTGAATTATAACCAAAATTCAGCACGCGAATACTACTTGCAGCTTCAAACCTAGAAATATTTACTGTCGAAAAGTCTGGACGCCCCATTTCGCTCCAAGCTATATATGAAGAAGAACCAAAGTACAGACAAGGCAACCCTGGCACACTAAATCTTTGTGTATTAACCTTTTGCCGGTGCTCAGCTGGGATATGGAAAAGATCTTTACGTTCTGTTATATCCTTATTGTCTATTCTAATTCTAAAGAATCGAGATGTAGAAACATCCTTTAAAGGTATACTATAAAGAGCTTTTAAGTGTAAATGCAATTTCTGGAGTTCAGTAGATAGTAAAATATATGAGGCTGTTATTCGGCCTTTATAGTATTCAGAAACACAAGAGGAAATTACTTTAATAAGTTGCTGACATTCCGGTAGTTTATTGCTTATACTCCGAGATAAATCATCAGTTAAATTAATAGTCTTTAAAAGAGAAAAATATTGATTATTCCGCATTTCCAAATACTTTAAAAAATCACCACTGAAATCTTCCCTTGAACAAGGAAATATTAAAGCTGGATTTTTCACCAAATCACTAATGTGCACTTAAACCCCCTTAGGACAAAATCATTTTCTTATTATATCAACCTGAAGCGAGAGCACCATGGATTGTAATTTGTCAAGATCAAGTTCGATTTCTGAGACACGGTTCTTTTCATAATGGATAATGTTTTCTTCAACACGAACAGGTTGAACAGATTCATCCTCAGGGCCTACAGGTGTATTTGTCATTAAGTTATTTATATTCTTAATTTGATTAATAAGGTCAGATTCGGATTTACTTAACTGGATTTTAGTTTCCTTACATGTAGCAAATATGCATTTAGTATTGATACTTAACTTTTTCAAGAGTGATACAGCAGTTGAAAAAGCAATTTGCCGGTTTAAGATATACTGATGAACAGATTCACAAATATCTAAAACTGAACAGGAACGCTGTAAAATAAGTCCCTTTATTTCTTTGATATTGTCTCTTTCTTTTGCAAAAATTATGGATATTACAACTGCAACAAATATTGGAGAAATGACTGATATTAGGTGTACAGGATTAATTTCATGTTGAACACTTATTCCTGGAATAAATACAATCTTTCCAATTATGAACCCTATTAATCCGGATAACACACATAGTCCAAACCAGATCCTATTTGAGTTCATTATAAGCATCCTCCATATATGCGTTAATATCCTCTATTAAATAAGGCTCTTCATCAGATTTAAAAGTTAGTATTTTGACTATAATTGAATAGTCAAACTTACAAACCCTTATAAGCCCACCAAACGACTCTTCTAAAAATGATGTACCGTACCCTGCGGTTCCATCTAAATCAATCAACAGCTTAGTATTAGTAGAGATACATTGTTTTACTTTGTCTTCGAGTATAGAATTTCTAAACTGCTCTCCTGAAAAGTCACCCTCCCGTTTGTATCTCGGCCCTGGGCTAGAAGAAAAGTCTTTAGCGACACTAATTGTTATTGTATTTACAACTTTCATTATGTACTCCTATTTCCCATGAAATAAACGTTCCGTTGAAATTTTGCATAAGCAGTTTATATTCATCTTGCGAGACATTATATCTAACATCATTGGTTACTATGTGAAGGTTAGAAATTTGATTCCTCTTTTGTACTTCAGCTATACCAGGCAAACCCTTTCCTCTAAAGTGTTTGCCTGTTACTGTTAAGTGAAGTTTACCTTCTAGTATAAGCTTTAGTAGTTCAGCATTGTTTTTGAAAGTAAAATGGCCTGTTAACTTTTTAAGCCAATTATGAAATTTGCTTGATTCGGGCTTATTATTCAAGTTTGTAAATATGCCAACACCAAAATCCACAAACGAAAAAGTAACTGTCTTATCTTCTTTATTATGATGAACAGAAAGCCACCAATGCTTCTCCCCTTCTTTACCAATTACAGCATGATTATTTGTATTCTGCATTAATTCAATAAATGCTCTTTGGACTCCTTGACAACGTCTTTTTTCGTTCCAAACTGTTTGACTTGCTTCTGTAATGATTTTTTCACCAAGCTGAGCATCAACATCCTTCCATGCATGTGTATGAATATCAAAATTTTTTTCTGATCCTATACTGTACCTTTCTTCATCCCTAAAAAACAAATTGTATAAGAAACCGGACTTATACAGTAACCGATTAGCTTCTACATTTCTTGGCTTGTCTCCATTAAAATCAATCCCCTGTGATTTAAATTGAACCATTATTGAGAGAAGAACAACAATAGCACCATAATCAATGTGAATAACATCCCGCAACCGCACCCATACTTTTTTCCGCTTTTTATGGTAGTCCACGATTTCATTTACAAAACTAATAACTTCTTCAGTATTATATAGAAAGGAAAAGTCGGAAGGAGCAATAACTTCGTTGTAGTCCCAATATTTGTGCTTATTTTTTTTTATAGATGGAATAGGGTAATGACGTGCAATATTTTGGAATTGTCTCCTTTCGAGACGCTTTTGCTTTTTAAAACGTAATTTTGATAATAGCTGTTGCTCTGCATGCTTTGTATTATAATGCTTGTATTTTAATGTAGATAAATATTTTTTCATGGCATTCAGTTCAATTTGATTGTTATTCTATTCACTGAAAAAATATTCTTAACCTCTTCACACCCCAAACCTCTCCCCCAAATACCTCCCAACCTCCTCCAACCCCGCCGTCTTTCTAATCCCCTCCGCCAACTCCTCCGCCTCCACCATTCTCAATCCGAGCACATCATCCGTTATCACCCGGTTCCAGGCCTCAACCACATCTTTTCCCAAAGGAGCCAGCTCTTTCCCGGTTTTCATCAGAGCATCATTCCCTCTGAACTCCACCAGCACCACTTCCACTTTGTCGTAGTCGGAGATTTTTCTCAAAAAGCCAGCTACCAAAAACTGCCTCATAAGCTGGTAGAAAGGCCCGCGAAAAGGACAACCGGGAATAGTTTTGAGTTTTTCTGTACTCAGGCCTGCTTCAGTCAGGTGCTCCCAGTAGCGGCGATTGTTCCTACTCTGGGTCAGGTAGCACCTGGTAACATCGGACAAAAGCGGGTTTGTGCGGCAGAAAGCTTTTCCGGCATCATCGTTACCGGATGATGAATACCCTCCGCAGGTGCCCAGCTCGGCTTCGGTGTATTTCCATTCTATAAGAGAAAGGATCTTTCTATTCTCACTGTCTTTCCAGCAGATGGCGGCGTCTATACTGGTGCGGTTTGCCCCCCGCTTGCCACCGCTCTCGCCTAAGTACTCGGCGAGCTCCTTATCATGTTCGCCCCCAACATACTCAAACTCGATCCACTCCAGACTCTTCACCCCGGGCAGCACCGCAGAAAGGGCCTTGACCGCTCTTTTCGGATTGGTCTTCAGGGGATACAGAAAAATAAAGCAGCAGACCTGGGAGCTCTTCAGGTTGAGAAACTCGGAGTGCATCTCAATACTGTTTTTATCGCAGTAGTCTATCACCTCATCGGCAATACCGCTGTAAAGCACTAATGAGCGGTTTTTGTCGCTGTCCGGGAGGATATGAGGATAGTAGTGCACCACATCACTACTCTTTGACCACTTCCCCGAACCCATCCCCGGCCAGGTCTTTTCTTTGTACTTGGCCTGAAACGCCGTGGCATCCCTCTGGAATTTATTCAGGCTTGCTATCCAATCGGAGTTATCGCCTGTAAGAGCATGGAAAATCTGCTGTTCAGGTTTCATGGGAACACCCGGACATTATAAGAAACAAGCCATGAAGAAGGAAGGTTCCCCGGAAAAAGCGGTTCAGCGCAGACCTTACTATCTGCCAACAGCCCCCAAAACGCGATCCGGGCCGCAGAAGCGCTTAAATCAGTCGAAAATAGGAGTGTAGAGAGAGTCACTTCCGAAACTTTCGCGAAAAATCAGGCAATAAGGCCTGAACGGATGAAAAATGCTTACATTTACCAACAATGGACCAGACACATACTTTCGGAGAGCTCCAGGGGAACAGCAATTCCTATCCTCTCCGCACCCTTAACCCGCCCGCTTTCTATCGGCGGGAGAGGGCTGAATAATAATTTATAATGAAGGGAGAGGAAAAGTAAAGGGGGGAGGGAAAGATTTCGTGTAGTGGAATACACGGTGGGAGGGGAATTTTTGATTTGGGATGTGGGATTTGTGGTGGTTCGTTGTTTGGATGTGAGTGCGAAATCTTGTTTCTGGTCCCGTAAAACCAGCGAATTATTCCTAATTCAATTCATAGAGTTAAATAGTTCAGAGAAAGGAGGTTTTACATGACACCTGAGTAGTGGTGTGCTGTGGATTATAAGGTGATATCTAGTATGTTAATGTTTGCATAGCATTTTTGAACTAAGGCGATCTCCCATTAATAGCTTTCGCGAAACCTCCCGCCGCAGACGATTGTAACAATGTCAGTAATTTTCGATGTACACAAAATCAGTTGGCATTCAGCGATACTATAATTACCATATTGACATTTTATATCCAATAGAGTTGGTTGTAAATAGCAAAGCAGCATCTTCCGTGTATGAATTACACGGAAGAAATGGGGAATTGGGTATGGGCTGAAGAGAATCGGAATGATCGCGCCAGCCCACAGTTAGCACATTCAAATCGCTCTTAGTGGCAACCACCCACACGAATGCACTCACACCTGTACCCTGCCCGTGCTAATGCAAATCTCTTTGTTTCTTCAGAAAATGCAAGAGGAGATATGCCAGGCATTCCGTATGAAAATGTTTCGGAATGACAGCCCTGACATAAAACCTCAGCATTGCCTAACCTACCTCCTCCACCAGTTGGACACCCCGGTGTGGACAGTACCATGCAGATATCCCCATGTAACCACACTAAGGCTCATTATCGATAAAGAAAGCAGTACACCTGTACTTGCCATTGAAGATGGCGGACTGCATGCCGCAGAAGCTCTGATTTTGGCGCGATATATGATGTTTACTCAAGTATATTTCCAGCACACCAGAAGAGCCTATGATAAACACCTTGCCCTCGCTATGAAAACTTTACTGGAAGAAAAATACGGTCCTGACTCATCCGTTTTCCCTGAACCAAAAACTACTGAAGGTATTTTGGAATACCTGAAATGGGATGATTGGTATGTACTGGGACAAATTTCCACTGGTAAGGGCGGACCGCACGCTGAAATTCTTAGATCAAGAGAACATTTCAGACGGATCTACGAAACGGGTGAAACACCGACCAACGATGAGCTGGACCAAATCAAGATTATTCAGGAGAAGTTTGAGGAAAAAATCGGATTTACCGATATGGCTCGTAACTCTTTTTATAAATTTGAATCAGCAGACATCCCGATTTATCTTTCACAATCCGAGGAGATAGTAAAACTTTCCGAGGTTTCCTCAGTAATCAAGGGGTTACGTTCAATAAACCAGTACAGAATTTATGCTCCAGTTGAAGACCGCAAATATATTGAGAATGAAATAAAAAAACTAAAGGATTAATGATGTTTGATATTATACCGTGGAACCAGTATGCTCTGATTGCCGAGCTTTCAAAAAGATTTTCACAGTTTTCGGTTCAATTCGGTAAAACCAGCCTTCAAAAGATCCTGTATATCCTCCAAGAGGGATACGAGGTTCAATGTGGTTATAATTTTACCCTTTACACCTATGGACCCTACTGTACAGACATAATGATCGATCTGGATCAGGTGGATTTTTTGGATGGGGTCAGTGTACGAAGCGCAAATAAGGGAATCGGCGGGTATGAAATTTCAGTCGGCCCGCAAAATGAGGACATCAGGCACAAAGGGTGGCAGTTCCTGGAAGAAAACAGTAAAGCTATTGAACAGGTTGCAAAGAATTTCGGCAACATGACTGCCAAGGAGCTTGAGCTCCGCGCAACTCTCCTCTATGCAGCCAAAGAGGCATACAACGAGCAAGGCAGCTGTTCCTGGCAGTACCTTGTGAAAACAATCACCAGCATCAAACCCAAATATAGTCCAGATGAGGTTATAAAAGCCATTGAGGAGATGAAGGAAATAGGGCTAATATGCTGGGTGGAGTAAAGTATACTCCACCGATTCAGGAAACAAAATAGTATTAAGATTTTGGGCTGGCTACAATTGCGCAAGACCACTGACCATCAGAATTATCTGATTTCGCGCGGTTGTTGACCAGATCATCAGATCCGCCTTTTGCAACAGGGACGATATGATCAATCTCCCAACCATAACCACCTTCCGAAGTATCACCATAGTGATCTTTTCTGATCCAAGCACCACATTTATCCTTACGCAGAATGTAATTATTTTGCCCTGGCACTATGATAGCTTTTGACCAAACAGCATCGATTGTGCTCTGATCGAAGGCTGAACCATTTCTTGATGTATTTCGATTGCGCATTTACTTTCTCCTGGTTTAAGTTTTTCAGTTAGTGTAAATCAGCAAAGCATTGTCACACTTCAAAATACCCCTAGCTTTTGTGGCATGCCGGGCAGCAAAACGCACATCCATCAGCCTGGCTATAAATAGTCTTTGCCTGTGCGACTGCGCTTTTACAATCATAGTGGTACCCGAGATATGTTTTATCCGAAGGTAAATACGGCAACTTCCGGTGTGGACCTCGTGGTCCCCATTTAACTGAGCTCTGTTGTTCACATAATAACTGTCCATATAACCCTCCATGCAAACTGCCGTTTCTCAACCCCCGGATCAAAGGAACCCTGCCCGCAGGGGGCGCAACGAAGTCAGCTCCCCGGTAGTACTTGCGATTGACGGATCCGCCCCGATTCACTGGCGGATTCAAGATTTTCGCCGATCTTCTTTCCGGGGCCATTGAGTCTTCGAATTACGGCCCCTCCTCGGCGGAAATCTTGAATAGATAGCCAGTGTGGGGCTCTTAGGGCGTTTTTTGCCTCCTTTTTTTGGCCCTGGAAAATAAGGGCAAAGATTTATAATAGTAAACAGCGCTTCTTAGCGCTGGATACCTTACCCTTAAGGAATGAAATGACAACGGAGGTCGGGGTT
>JAEZKC010000024.1 GCA_023436205.1 Fibrobacterota bacterium | reverse complement strand
TTACAGTATGCTAAACCGGAATAACTTTTTAGTTGCATTCCGAGCAATTAGAAAGGGAGCTGCAACAGGAGTTGATGGAGTAACTTATCGGGAGTACGAAAAGAACTTATCCAACAACCTTGCAGATTTGGAGAAGCGACTTAAAGAAAAACGATACCGTGCAAAGCTGGTAGTTCAGCTTAGCTTATTGCATATCTTGACTGATTACGGAAGCGAGTATTGTGAGGAGCCCGGTGCGGGAATTCTGCACGCCGGGATCTATGGCGGGACTACCGGGTAACCGGTAGTTCTACGCTACCGTGGAAATAATTTGGTACGGCAGAAAAAGATCGCGCACGGAACAGAATAAAAATAGGAGTTTAAATGTGGTCAGGTGATAGAATATTAAGTAAAGAATTTTATCATTTACTTTACAATAACAATGAGTTTTGTATGGAATTAGGTCAATTCGTTTTAGCAGCAGGGCGACTTGAAGCTGAAATACAAGATTATTTAGATACGAAAACGGAGAAAAAAAATAACAAATTAACAATGGGACAATTAATAAAAGAACTTGAAAAAAGTATTGATGACCCACAATTGATTTCTGTTTTAAAGGAACTTGCTGAACAGAGGAATTATATTACACACAATTTATATCGTTTGTTTTTTGGTTACATCAATGAAACCGTTTTACCATGTAATGATTTAGTCGATACAGATATCGTTTGTTACATAGATCGAATATTCCAATTGAATGAAAATTTAAACGGTTTATCAGATATAATTTTAAAATTAAAAACAGATTTAAAAAAATAAGAGGTGCGCGAGGAATAAGAGCCGTACCAAGTTACATCCACCAACAGCGGTAGCCCTAAAATTTACAAAGCTGATTTATAGTAGATTAGAGTATTGTAGTTGCAAAAATTCGGGCTTACCGCAACCCATTTGTGTTAATAAATTTAAACAATGAATTTATAGTGGCGGCTGAAAGAAAAAAAGAGAAATGACCAGCCCCTGAAGAATAAAGAAATGCGGCGGTCAAATACCCTTCCCGTTTGCGCCCATGAGCATTTTTGGTAGACGTGAAGTATTTGAGATTTGATGCTACTCACCAGAATCGATTGTGGAAGGTGTAGCAAGGTTCCAGTAACTTTGATCTTTTTTAAAAAAAAGTGTTGACATTCTCGCCAAATGGTAATATATTCTTACCAGTGTGTTCGTAATATTTTCTTACCATGATGTAACGTGGAGGTGGAAATGCACACAAAAGAACAATTACGGGAAATAGTTGTCCAGTGTGTCTTGGAATTATCTGATCTTGAGGTTAAACCTGAAGAAATCGTTTTAAGTACAGATCCAATTGAAGAATTGGGGCTTGATAGTCATGACGGAGTTGCCGTAATTTGTATTCTTGAGGACAAATTGGGCACCGAATTTCCCCCGAAATTCAATCCTTTGGTTGATGACCAAAGGCATAAATCACGAAAAATATCAGAAATCATTGAGGCCTTGAATTCATTAATAACTCAAAAGGAGCATTCAAATAAATGAGTGGTTCTCAAGAAATGAAGCTGCTGGTTGCTAAACGGCTTAAAGCTGCCCGTGAGCAGGCGGGATTATCGCAAGGACAGGTTGCTCGGATGTTGAATATCCATAGGCCAACTATATCAGAAATTGAAGCTGGGAGAAGGAATGTAACATCTGAAGAGATTGCGAAATTTGCGGATATTTACGATGTGAATGCTTCTTGGCTTATTGATAAAGAAGCGGAAGAACAAGATCCGAAAGTGCTCATGGCAGCACGTCAACTCAGCAAATTAAAAGAAGAAGACCTCAACAGCGTCATTAAGCTGCTAAATAGCTTGAAGGACAAAAGTCAGGACAAGTAATGGCAGACAAAATTGAAATTGCACGCACTGCCCTTAAGGCTAGCATAAAAGTCCGGAGACAACTTGATGAACCAATTGACACGCCGGTAAATCCGATTGAAATGGCAGAAAAACTTAAAATCGAGGTCCGGTATATAGCATTACCATCTCTGGAGGGGATGTTTTCAATAACTAAAAATGCAATCATTTTGTCCTCCATGCGCCCAATTGGCAGAAGAGCCTCAACGTGTGCCCATGAAATAGGGCATTGGTACTTTGGCCACGGAGACAGAATTGATGAATATGGCTCATTTGACCATGATTGTTCAGAATCTCAGGAAGAAATGCTGGCGAACAGGTTCGCATCATATCTCCTTATGCCTAAAAAGGCAATTTCAGGCTATCTGAATAGTGCGTCAATTTCTCCAGAAAATATCACTGCCGAACAAGCATTTTCGCTAAGTACAGTAATGGGTATTGGCTATACAACCTTGCTCAACCACATGTGCTGGTCACTCAATTTTATCACATCGACGAAATTGCGTTCCTTACTAGCTTTTCAGCCAAAGAAGATTAAGAGCACCCTCCTCGGATTTGAATTTTCTGATAATCTTGTTGACTTAAGGGTGTTTCGTCCGGTTTTACCCATAGACTTGGAGGTCGGGGATAAGTTGATTGTTCCGGGAGACTGCAAATTGGAGGGTGCAAGCGTTTCATTCAATGACGAATACAGAACGATTGTCAATTGTGTAATACCGGGAATCGCGATTGCACAGTCAGAAAGTATGGGCTGGTCCATTTTCATTCGAGTAAGTAAAAAAGAATTTGTGGGCAGGGCCATTTACCGTCACATGGAGGACGATAATGATTGAGAAGAACCTAGGCTATCTAAGTAGTAATATATCCCATGCTTGGGCTGCCCTTTTTTGTGAATCAATGGCACCGGGTAGTCATATTCTCCCACCTCGATGCGTATCAATTACTGCAGATGGTGACAATGCCCCAGAAGAGGATACTGATATTCGCGATGAACTTGATAGGTTGCTTAGAGAGAATGACTCACCCACAATTGCGGAAACAGCAGCAACGATATTTCCATACAAACATTGGCAGCTCAGAGGGCGACCGGGAATAGAAGATTTTTCGAAGTGGTATTGTGAGAGATATCTTCCAAAGCATCAGGCGCGTATGGGGGTCAGAAGACGCAAAATAAAAGATACTTATTTCGCACGGATGATAGATTACACCGGAATACCTAAAAAAAGTGCATCATCATATTCTGACGGGCGAATTAATCAGCTAGAATTTCTATGTAACCTATGGAAGCAGCGTGAAGCTCAAAACCATCACCCAAGACATTCAGCATTGCAGGTAGCGATATTTGACCCACTGAAAGATCACACCGGTGCTGTAATGAGTGGCTTCCCATGCTTGCAGCAGTTAAGTCTCGGATATGATCACGATGGTTTCTTTTCAATTAGCGCTTATTATCCAACACAATACATCATTGAGCGTGCATACGGAAATTACCTTGGTCTGTTGAATCTTGGAAGATTTCTATCGAGCCAACTCGGTCTACGGTTTAATCGACTTGACTGTATAATTGCTAGACCACAAAGAAATAAAACCAAATCTAAACTGAACCACTTGTATAAGCTAGCACAGGAAAGAATTGCGCAATAAATGAATAAAAATGGAAATAATCTAGGAAGGCTATTTGTTTTAGAGGGCGTTGACGGTAGCGGAAAAACTACTGTCGCGAAAAGCGTTGTACGAGAATTGTGCAAGGAAGGTGTGCGCTGTAAGTACTACTCTTTCCCAGGCAGAGAAAAGGGAACCTTGGGTTCCCATATTTACACACTGCATCACAACCATAATAAATTCGGTGTTAAATCAATGCACCCGTTGAGTCTGCAAATTTTACATATCGCAGCTCATATCGACACAATTGCCAGTACCTTGCGTAGGGAAATTATAAATGGCACAACTGTTGTGCTTGATCGGTTTTGGTGGTCAACATATGTGTACGGTGTTTGCAATGGCTTGTCAGAAGAAACACTGAAAAAGGCTATAGCTATTGAATTGGAATACTGGGAGGAAACTACCCCAGAAATAATCTTCTTAATAACAAGAGAAGAACCAGTAGGAGTAAAGAAAGATGACAAATGGTGCTCATTGTTTCAGGAATACAAAAAACTATTTGCTGAGCAATCAAAAAAGGGGGATGTTTGCGAAGTAAAAAACGATGGATCGGTATCAACAGCGATTGAAACCATTGTGCAAAAAGTGCTGAAATATGTTTCGACTCCTGTGATTACGCAAAATAGGGCACCAAGTGGATTTATTAAAAAGTCTCCTCTTAAAACAACAGAAGTTTTTAATACTTATTGGCATTTTGCAGCTGAAAGACAAAGAATATTTTTCGCAAGAGCATTCGGCAATCCTTCACCGTGGACTGATGACCAGATATTGTCGACATACAAATTTACAAACTGCTACCGTGCAACAGATCGTGTCAGTCAGTATTTAATCGCGGAGGTTATTGGCAAGTCCCCACAAACTGCCGATGATCTTTTTTTTAGAATCATATTGTTCAAGATATTTAATCGGATTGAAACATGGCAGAAGTTAAAAGACTATTTCGGAGATATTTGCGTTGAAGTTTTTGATGTCAATACATTCTGTCAGGTTCTAAATTCAATGAGGAAAAAGGGCAATCGAATATACTCGGCCGCATATATAATGCCTTCTGGGGGGAAAGCAGGAATAACCCCTAAACATAAGATGCATTTGCAGCTAATTGAGAAAATGCTGAATGATGAATTGCCTTCAAAATTGCAGCAATGTAAGCATATGGGTGGGGCATTTGATCTCCTTCGTTCATACCCAACAATTGGAGATTTCTTGGCTTATCAATATGTGACGGATCTCAATTATAGCAATTTAACCAGCTTCTCAGAGTCTGAATTTGTTGTACCGGGACCTGGAGCCAAAGATGGTATCCGCAAATGTTTTTCAGATACAGCAGGGATATCTGATGCGGAAGTTATAAAAATTGTCGCGGAGAATCAAGAAGATGAGTTTGCTGTGAGGGATATCAAGTTTCAATACCTTTTTGGGCGACCGCTGCAATTTATTGACTGTCAGAACATATTCTGCGAAGTTGATAAATACGCAAGAATCAAACATCCCGAGTTTTCTGGTATTACTGGACGCACAAGAATAAAGCAAAAGTTCAAGCAAAATTGTGTTCCGATTCAATTTGTTTTCCCTGAATCGTGGGGGATTAATAAAGAAGCTTCAAGTGTATTCAGGAATGCACATAATCAGATGGATGCTCTATGAATGGCTATTATTTGAAAGACCTGAAGATAGAGCTGACGCAGGAATGCCTCATGGAATGCGCCCATTGTTCGAGCAATGCAGCAAGAGACACACTCTGTCATATTTCATATGCTAGATGTAAGCGCATTATTAAAGAAGCCTCTGAAATGGGGGTCGAAAAAATCACTTTTTCCGGCGGCGAACCATTTCTTGCAGAATATCTGGAGTTGGCAATCGATCAAACAAATAAATCCGGTATAAAATGTTCAGTTTATTCCTCTGGATATGTAAAAAATTTTTCAGAAAAACTTAAGGCTGCAAAAAATGCTGGCTTGTCTAAAATTGTATTTAGCATACATGGTGCATCCGCTATGGTGCATGATTCTATCACAAGAACCGTGGGAAGCTTCAATGCAATGAAAGATGCTGCATTGTCAGCAAAGGCTTTGGGAGTGTGTGTAGAATTTCACTTTGTTCCTTTCGTCTCAAATTATAAGCTACTTCCCCAAATAGCAGGTATTGCTCAACAGTTGGGTGGAGAAAGCCTGAGTTTATTAAGATTTGTTCCTCAAGGGAGAGGTGAGAAGTTTTTTGACCAGATTCTTAAAAGAGGTGATTGGTGCAATTTGAAGGAAATGATTTTGGAGCAAAGGTCAAATGGTTTCGCTTTGCGCACAGGTTCGCCTCTAAATTTTCTTTGTTTGGGCACACCAACTACTTGTATGGCAGGTATTGATAGGCTGACCATTTTACCAAATCTAAAAATCGTACCTTGCGATGCCTTTAAAGGTTCTTTTGAGAACCTGTGTTCTCCCGAAGATGATAATTCTGACCTGAATATGGTTCCATTAAAAGAGTGCTGGGAGAATTCAAAAGTTCTCAAGTCAATCAGGAGATACCATCAATACCACATTGGTTCAGAATGTAATGGATGCCCAGATTATGATAAATGTGAGTCAGGGTGCATGGGGCAAAAACTTGCCAGGAATGAAGGTTTAGTTTCCATGTATGACTGCGATTGTCTCAGATATTCAAACTAAACACGGTAATACCTGGCTGATCTGTGAACCCGATGAAGATAGACTCGGTGTTCTTCAAGTCTGGTTTCCAAAGGCAGTAAATACGAAAGAAGATACGGTAGAAAACTTCCGATACATTCTTCCAAGTATTCGTAAGAAATATGAAGAACTGAAGAAAGGGAAGAAATGAAGAACCAGAAAGCCGCGGTGTGTGGCTTTCTGGAAGAAGGATGTAAAAAAGCGACCTGAATGAGTTACGCAATGATCCCGGATTGGTCTTTGCAGTTCAAAAAATATCTCGCGTAGCCCCTTGATAAACACGGTTCTTCTGTAGAAGATGTACGGTTTGACCGCACGATCGGCATTCTCTTTCAGTACACCAGATCCTCATCAAAGAAAGAAATCTTCAGCTGCTCCGTGCCCGGATCGTCCTCCAAACGGAATGCACCTTTTTCACAAGCGATCAGCTCCCGTTTCTCCGCCTCCGAACGCACTTTCTCCGACAGCTCTCTTCGTGTTTGCGGTTCACAATCACGGTTGAAATAGATATCGATTCTGCCCGGATCATCGTCGCGAAAACTGATGATCATCAATGAATGGTCCACAAAGACGATATCGTCGTAGGCGTAGGTGATCTCAAGCCCTGCGGCGTCAAGTGCCTCTTTCACTATTCCCAGTGGTCGCACTGTCATGGCCATACCTTGTTTTCCTTTGCGCTAAATTCTACTAATGAAACTAAAATGTGTTTTCCTGATTTTCGCTACAAAAAAGTAACTCCCCCTCCACCATGTTTTTCACCTCTTCGCCTACGGAGACTACCCTTGTGATGTCGCTAATCTCCTCTGTTCGGCGCCCGTAGTCAGCGAAGGAGCAGATCATCTGATAGGTTTCGATGTCCAGAAGCTTTTTTTCAAGCTCCTTATCGAGGGGCTTAACCTTTCGGACCGCTTCAATCAGGTCGCTTATGGTGTGATTATCCGGCAAAAGGCCGTTTTTTACGAGCAGGGCCATGAAATGCTTCTCAATGCTCATCAGAACCAGATTGTAAATGAGATCGTTGCTGAACTTTCCATTGGCAGCCCATCGGCTGCTTTTTTTGAAATAGTTCTGTCCCTCGGTGAAAAATTCCTTCCAGTTTAGCGACTCAGTCTGCATCGTTTCCGCTCCTTACATCTGTGAATGATCCGTTTTTGAACCCTGTGCCCCTCAGGGCGAGGAGGGCCGGCCCCAGCGCATTTTATGCAAATTCCGCGCCATCGGTGAGATTCAGCGGGGATTATATCGTTGAACTCCACTTCAACATATATTTGTTCAAACTATAGCAGATTAGTAAACGTTTCGGTATATTATTTTTAATGCATGGCCGCTTCCCAGACATAAAAACAGAATATTTATTTATAATAGTAAATTTCACAAGGAAGACATCATGAACTGTAGTTCAAAAGGTATACAAATTCATGTTATGGTTTGCCTGTTCATGCTGATGACGCTGACAGGAACGATTTCCGGTGCAAAATTTTCGGGTTCACAGTTGCCCTTGGATGAATCATCCAGTTTTTTCACCTGGAAATATAAAGACGCCGACATGGGGTTCTATTTGCCCCAAGCGCAGGTCAATCCTCTTCCCGTAGTAATGTACCTTCACTACTGCACCGGTAACCCCGTTTACCCTGAGTTCTGGATAATTCCTAAGCTCAATCAGATAGAGCCCTGTGCAGTATTTCTCCCCACAGCCCCACCGGAGAATTCCTGCGCGGACTGGGGCGGTACCTATGATCAGGCGATACGGCCCACCATGGTGAATGCCCTGCATGAGCTTGACAGCCTGATTACAGTGCATGGTCTAGATGCTTCTCGTGTGTATATCTATGGAGAGTCGATGGGGGGAGAAGGGGTTTACCGTCTATTGATGGATTTTCCGGAACGCTTCGCCGGGGGAGTTGTGGCTGCCGGTTACACGGTCGATAAAGGTGCTGAACAGATGGCCAAAACTCCTTTATGGATTTTCCACGGTTCGGATGATTTAACGTCGCCAGTTGACAATGCCAGGACTATATTCCAATCCATAAAGGATGCTGGCGGCACATTGGTACAGTACACAGAGTATGAAGGATACGATCATGTTCCGGCGATGAATCGGGTACATGATGAAGAGGGGGTACTGGAGTGGCTTCTTTCTCAGACCCGTACGACCGCAGCAGTAAAACAGCCCCTTAAGAATAGGGCTGTCGTTAACAGCAATCTTCTAACATATAAAAATGGAAATCTTCACTTTGCAAAAACAGTTCCCTCTGGGGCGGTTCTCACCCTCTACGGCCTCGATGGTAAAGCAGTTTACAAAACGGTTCTGTCGGGTACGCCTGCAGCTGTTCCATTGAATATCGGTAGTCGTGTGATGTTGTGGCGAGTTTCGCATAATGCGCTTTCTGCATCGGGGAAAATCATGCCTTGCGGGAGGTAAACAGAATAGGTGCTTCGGTTTTAAGGTTCATGATTCGCAAATCGCTTATCGTAGGTCGTAGATCAAGAAGGATTTGCGGTGGACGATGATCTAGGTTGCTAAAGAAAAAGTCAGCAGATATGCTGAATTGCCAGATCTCTAAATCTTACCTGCTATTGATTCTTTCCAGTAGCTTGGATGCCAATTGGCGATATGATTCTTTTTCGTGGGGGTCATTGAGAATGGACGTTATTTCAGGACGTATGAAAGCCAATTTCTTGGCTTGTTTAACTCTCAGCAGGTCCTCAAGTAGTAAGCTATTATAGTAAGTATGCGAAGTGCCTACCATGCTCTTTATGAGTTGGTATACACTTTTTTCATTCAGAATGAGTAAAGATGTTGCTGAGAAAATTCTGATGGATAAATCCTCGTTTTGTAATAAACCGTGCAGTAATTTTTTGTTGATTTCAATGTCTTTTTCCTTTGCATAAGCAAGCATTTTTACCGATTCATATTTTTCCTCCCTTTCGCCATCCCGTATTAGTTTGCGGTAAAACTCCTGGCAATAGCTAGGGTCTATGGAACGCAATGCTTCTAATATTCCATCATTGACCAGTTCATTTTCAGGAGTATCAGAAATGATTGGATCCGAATTATTTAGAAATCCATAGTTGCTGTAGATTGTCCCTTTATAATATTTATCACCAATTTTGATTGAATCTTGTGGAATTCCTTGCCTCCCAGCTGAAATAGAATCCTCCTGGGAAGAAAATCGGAAAAGATTAATCAGTACAGGGATTGCGGCAACTGCTTTCAAGCTGACTAAAGCTTTTAATGCAACAAGGCGGATTTCACCGGTATCTTTTTCGAGTACAGGTACAAGATAAAAAATAGAAGAGGTATCTTTAATAAAACCGCAACCCAATATGGCATTACATCTAACTTTGTTGTCGGAGTGACGTATTGCTTGATGGAGTTTAGGCAGGATATCCTTTCCAGCAAATCGGAAAACGTTTGGTGAAAAACCTTCACATAGAGAATCAGAACAATAACTGCATGGCGCTTCCAATAATATATCCACTAGTGCATTATCCTGTGCTACTCTCTTTCCAAGCAGTGGGAAAACTGATTCATTGAAATCGTAGCTGTAGACATATGGTGAATAATCAATCAATAGTTTCATGTGATCAACTGTCGCAATTGGAGATAACGCACGGTACAACCGCTTTTTTTCAGCTTGTATCCCTGTTTGGCTGTTAATACCATATGGAAAATTTCCAAATCCTTGCGGCTGTTCTAGGATGGCCTTGATATGATGAATAGGGGGGATAATTTTTTGTTCTATTAGATCGATCGTCGCTATGGCACGAATATACGGATCAGGATCATTAAGACAGCTTTTCAGGTAGCGAATGACAGTAGTATCATTGCGGAAGTTCCTTGCCAAAAGTAAAGCTGTACACCGGAGCCGAAGATTTGGATGGTCAAGTTGAGAGGCAACAAGATCAATCCATTCTGCAGTATCGGCCGCCGGTATCTGCAATTTTGATTCTGTTAACACTTTTATTCTGTAGTACGGATTGAGGTCGTCAAGAGCTTTTCTCAGTTGAGGAAGAGTCCCCACATTAACTGCCCGCTTTAGAGCTTCGGCTTTTTGTTGTTGATCTTGACTGAGAGAAAATGGCCGATCAATTGTGTCGATAAGGAGTGTGGGCACTTCATTTTTATTGATAACTACCATCCCGTGTGTCCCGCAGATATACTCTTTGTTGCCGACAATCAGTTTTTCTGAAACGATGCCCCCGATTAATGGAACCGTTTGCACAGTATCAGGTCTTCGAGGAGAGGGAAGATCTTTCCTGTTTAGAACTGTTTTCTGATTTGTATCCGAGGTGATATTGTTTGTAATTGGGTCTAGATACGCAGGTGTATAAAGCGTATATTGGTCACTCATTCTTTTCGGAACATAATCATATGTAATTTTTACCTTTTGACCATACTCCTCTACACTGGCAATACGATCGTGTGCGAGGCCATCACTGGGAAACATTGATGTAACAAGGGAGGTCCGTGTGTCAATGATGCCGATACCGCCGGGAGTACTCTGCAGGACAGTGTACAGTTTATTATTCACAATGCAGCCTGATTTTACTACATTAGCCATTAGGCCATCGGCGGATGTCAGCAGACCAGTGATATTTGCGTTGCTGTCAAGAATTGTCAGGCCATTATCAGTAAATAGCCAGACCCTGGCTCCATTTTGTTCTTTCACCAGGGAATAAACCATATTTCCAGTAAGTGTTGCATACCCGGAGGAAATGTGCCTGGGACACTCTTTTTCATCAACTATAAATAAACCACCAGATTCAACATTGCTTCCAAATGAATGATGTGGGTAAAACCACTCCCGATCAGGATAACTGTATTCAGGGTTATTGGATGATGGAATACCTATGAGAAATGAATTCGCAGATAATTTGATTACCGAATAGGTTGAAAACAGTATTGGTTTGCCACCATCTTCCCAAGATTTGCTTTTACTTATATACCGGAATCGTTGTAAAGAAGAGCAATCCAGAGTGGACGGTAATTTGTCTAGGTGAGTGGCAAGTGTCTGTTTTCCCCTTTCATCAAATTCTGCAATGGTTTTGGTTCGACTGTTCAGGGTAAATTCTGGTGAGTTGGTTCCAATAATAACAGATTCTCCCACTGTACCATAATATCGGAACTGATTGGTATAAAGCTTTGCTCTGGTACCAGTGTCACCGGGAAGCGGGATAAGAGTCACATCAAGCTTTTTCCTGTCTATAATGCAGGGGCGATTTCGCTTGTCATGGTCTACATACATATTCCCCAGAATAAAGCTGCTGTCTGCAGCTATTATCTGTATAGGGCGAGATTTATGGTTAACAGCTTCCCATGTACCTTTGGCACGTTCGAACCGGCGCCCTTGGCCATTTCCATTGGCCCAAACATAATCCTTCTCGAAAATGAATTCGCGCCAGGAAGCATGAGAATCAAATTTCAGATCTCCCTGAGTAAATACATGTACTATTTGTGCGGGTAAAGAAAGCACCTGAATGTTCCTTCGTGTTCCAATCCACAGGTCGTTACCATCTACTTCTAAACATGTTACACCATTCTGGAAATCTCGGCTATTAAGCCGTCTCTCCCGTTCTGAAAGGTCGCGGTTTAAAGGCAAGTAGCTTATAGTCCAGGTTCCCGGAGTTACTCGGTAAAGACCTATAGGTGTTCCAACCCATACATAACCTCCAATTGTGGCCAGGTATAGACCAGGTGTTTCAAGGGTAACGATCCCAGAAAGATTTCCGTCTAGACTGTAAACGGAAAATCCCCAGGGATGACCCGCATACATATATGTGCTGTCCACAGCGAGGGAAAGGACGTTTTGCAGTGAAACATGAACACTTATATCTTTGGATAATGAATTTAGCCACTTGTAGCCTTTTTCGGGAGGTTTTCTCGCCACTGTTTTGTGATATTTCCGGTTTAACTGCCGAAGAGCTGGAAAGTCTTCACAGTTGGCCCATAAAGTCTTTAGTGAATCCAGAACCGTTTGATCAGCATGCTCTATCAAGAGACCCATTGCCGCGTTCAGATATGTATCTGACCTGTTCACGGATTTTGATATTTGCCAGTTAAAGGGCCTGGATCCCGAAGCGACTCGTAGACCGAGAGAAATCATTGCAGCAGAATCACCATGTCTTTCGTAACATCGCATCAAACGGTACGCCAGATCGTAAAAATTTTCGATTTCAGGTCGCTTGTACCCGTTCTTTCCCCAATAGAACGGGTGCTTTACCTGAGGATGGAGCAGTGCTTCCATCAGTGCAGTTGCTCTCGCATCACATTGCTCATATGTTTCAATCAACATCAGTTTGATGTGTGAATCACTGGAATCCTGGGCAAGAATTTCTTCAAGAAATATTCGGTAATTCAAAGTACCGGTTTCACGAAATCTGGCTACCCATCGATTCAGTTTATATGAATCAAGGAAAAAAATCTGCTTTGCCGCAAACTTTGCCGCCTGAGAATAATCCCCCGATATCCAGTACAGGTTGGCGCAATGTTCCAAATTGTCGGATGCTTCAGCTGTTTGCCTTGCCCACTTCAGAAATTCACTCTCATTACCATCTGAAATTATCCTGTTTTTAAAGAATTCCAACTGTTGCATGTCTTCGAACAGACTGGAATCATTTACTGTCAGGGTCATCAGTTCTGACAAGGCTGATCCCGAAAAAGCCGGCAGGGGCATGCTGGTGAGACAAAACAGCATGAACAGTGAAATCCGTAATTGGCAAGATTGGGCCTGCTTTATTGATAGTTCCATAATTACTTACCTTTCAATCTGGCAATTCTGATAATAAGCGGGCCCCAGAAGTCGCCGTACACAGAAATTCTGACTTGTACATAATGTTCACAGCTTCAAACAATTTAAAACCTTTTTGAAAGGATGTAAAGGGAGAAGTAGAATTTCCAGCCACCTATCACCCATAGAAGATCGTAAATCAGGAGAAAATATACGATGGCGCTTTTAAGCGCCGGTGCATTTTCCGCCCGTACCCGTTCTAAAAAGCCATCTGCACCCTGAACACAATTGCATTTATCCAAAACAGAGTATATACTTTGTGCATCCTCTATCCGCAGAACAGTGTCAGCGCTGAAGTTTCCGCATTTTTCAAGGGGTGAGTGATGGGAAAACTAGGTTATCTCCTTTGGGGTGATGTCGCCGGCAAACGATTCAGAATCGGGGCGATTCTTGCCTGCATCGCAGGTTTGGTCGTCGGTTTTCAATCCGCGTCTGCCACTGTTTTTTATTCTGCAGATTTCGACAGCACAGACCCCGGAAGAAAAGAGCTTCAGGGCGGCCAGATCGAAATAGTGGATAACCCATTAAAGGATGACATCAACAACAGCGCGAAAGTCGGGCGTTGCCGCGTTCTGGAGGGCGGGAAGAGGGCAGAGTATTCCTCCCCCCGCCTGCCAACCATTGATAAAAGATACGTGTACCGCTGGATGTACTATCTACCCGAAGATTTCATTACCGCTGAACTTGACTGGAGAGTCCTTTCACAATGGAAAACTTACCCCTGCGAAGTCTGCACCAACTATGCCGATGAAATATGCGGCGGCTGCGGCGGCATATTCGACGAAATGCGCGTGACAAGCGGAAACTTTGATTTCCGGTGGCGTGCCGAGCCTGACTGCAGAGAATACCAGAAGCCTCTTATCACTGGCCGCTGGATCAGTTTCATTATGGAAATCCTTTGGACAAATTCTTCAAACGGATATGCCAAACTGTGGATGGATGGTGTGCTGGTCGCTGATCACAAAAATATTAAAACACTTTTCGACCGCTTTCCCTTAGACAACAGCTGCAACATCTACTGGGGAATAGGCCTGTACGGTCCTTTGCACGGTAAACCCTATACAGATATTTTTATCGATAACATTTCGATTACAGATGAGATCGTTACTATTCCAGACACCCCGACGACTCAATCGGCAAGGAGGCTTGAATACAGCCAGTCGCAATGGTCAGCGGATGTCTCCACCGGATCATTTCTCATCACCTCCCCGTTCAAAGGGAATTTCGAAATCACTCTCTATGACACACAGGGGAAATCAGTCTCAACTGTCTACAGCAGCTTTCTTTCCCCGGGCACTCGGAGGTATTACTGTTCGCGAATTCCTGCAGGGATGTACATCTTTTCCGTACGGCAAAAGGGGGGTAAAGATGTTTTCAAGAAAAGTTTGGTTGTGCTTGATTAGTAGTAGTCTCATAGAGTGGTGCATTGTTGAGGATACAAGTGGAGAATGCTCCTCCTCAAGCTCGTGATCGCTAGACTCTGATGCCTTTCTTCGATAAATTTTCGATGCGGGAGAGGGTGCTGGTGACCTGGGAGGCGTCTTCGCCGTTAATAAGATTATCCTTCGACTCCGGAGGACCTACGCTCAGGATGAGCGGAACGTGGCGATATCGTATAACAAATCAGGCCTCGATTCCTAATCGTGAAGTCATACAGTCGTGAAGTCGGGCCGTCTCCTTTGATTACCCTTCGACTCCTAAGACTACGCTCAGGATGAGCGGAACGTGGCGATATCGTATAACAAATCAGGCCTCGATTCCTAATCGTGAAGTCATACAGTCGTGAAGTCG
>JAEZKC010000110.1 GCA_023436205.1 Fibrobacterota bacterium | reverse complement strand
GGGACGGACTACCGCATTTCAGGGGACGGACTACCGCATTTCAGGGGACGGACTACCGGGATTTCGCGAAACCAAAATTGCCCCACAGTCAATTCACGGAGCACCTTCCAAAGAATTTGCTTTTGATTTTACTGATGCTCTTGTCATCACCTTTTTAGCTCTTGTTTCATCAAATTTGTAAAACTGCTCGCTAAATTCTGAGTCAATCCCGGTCAGTATTCTGCCTAATAGCCTACTGGCCAGATAGGCTTTACCTACAAGTTTTTCTTCTCTTTGCTTTTTGTTGTTCTGATAACTGTCCGATTCGCAACAATCACTTAAGCCCAAGCTCATCGAGCACCCTAACCGTCTCCTGATCTACTACCGAACACTTCTTTTTAACCGCTGCGTGAGATATCGCTCTGGATGCTATGGTAATTATCAGCCTTGGAACACCCTTGCTTGCGCACACAACCGTTTCCACTGCATTGACAAGAAGTATTTTCTGAGAAGCCTTTACCACTGAAAGCTGGTGAGCAAAAAAATCATAACACTGTTCTTTATTCATCGGCGTCAAATGGCAGGTAACACTAATTCTCTGCCGTAAGGGCAGGTATTTAATCTTTAGTTTCGTACAGCACATAGTTTATTCTGAATGTTGTATCGTGGGCAACTTGCCGAGTCTCCTTTCTGCAGAACAGTTCAGCTGCATCGATATGGGCATCAAGGCGCCGGATGCGGTTTTCCGCTTTCAGGAGATAAGTGTCAAGTGGTGTCGCACCATCAAGTCCTCCATGGGGTTTGCGATTGTAATCCTTCCGCAGCCAAAGGAAAAACACTCGTTAAGTTCTGCAGGCGATCTGAAGGCGCATCCCTCGCTGAGAAAACAATCCCGTACTGTCCTGAAGAAATGTTCAACTTTATCTTTCCTAAGTGGTGGTGATGGAGGAAGGGCCACGTTCAAAGCCGCAACGTTATTCTCTTCACTGAATAACCGAGTGCCGCGTAGCCTCTCAAACGCTTTTTATGCATTCAATCAAGCACAGGATGCCGGTCGACATAATCGTATATGACAACATCCGTTTTCTTTCGTGCACGAGATGTAGACGTCCCGTGTATTGAGTCAGTATCCCTTTCACGAGATCGGAAACATAAGGAAAAGCCCACCGAGATCCGGAAGATCAAAACTCTCGCCAAGATAGCGGCCGGTTGCAAAGATGACAAACGGTTCCCCCTCGATCAACTTCAACTGTCCCATGACCGCCTTCACCTGTTTTTTGCCCATACCGACCTTTCAGTTGGAAAAGATTTGGGACACTTTTCACAAGTAAACGCCGCAGGATTTCAAGATGCTCCGTCCGCTGATTGAAGTGCCCGGCGACACACATAAAACGAAAAAAGCCCCGCTTCATGGGCAGGGGCTTTCCTGACAGCAGTACACATACCAACAGCCGGTGGTGCCTGCCGTCTTCCGGGAAGTCTATCACATATTCTCAAAAATCTTGTGGAACCTCTCGGCCAAATCCTTGTCGGCTGATATACGGGTCAGAACCGAATTAGGATCTGGAGTTAGTGGCGCGGGCGATACAGCTGCGGGTAAGTCATGCTCTGGAAAGGGACCGGATGGGCAGCATGCGCCAGGCTCTTGAGTCGGTATTCTCCATAGGGAGGGTCTACAGCGCTTACATCTATGATCAAAGCGGCAAGGAGATCATGCGCCTGGGGCCTCCTCACCCCGAATCCAAAAATGACCAGCGACAGAAGCTTCCGGGCGAAGGAGAGAAGAGATATGGAGAGTATGGCCGGATAGCAGGCAGACAGGTCTATTCCTATTTTGTTCCCCTTACCGATCTGGGGGGCAGGGTTACCGGAATGCTGCATCTGACTAGAAAGAAGAGTGATTTTGAGAATCACCTGCACTCCATAGGGATGCAGGGAATTCTGAGCCTGGGGGCTCTTCTTGTCATTTTATCATTTGCAGTTTTGTTCGGGCACCATCTGGTGCTTGGAAGATTTCTTGACAAGCTCAGCTGCGTAATGTCCAGCATTGCAGAGGGCGACCGCAAACAGCGGTACAAAATGAGCGGGCCGCGGGAAATTTCCGTTCTCGGTGGGACGCTCAACCACATGCTTGACAGTATATAAGAAGCCGAGAGCACACTCGAGGAACACCGCAGAAAGCAACATGAGCTTGAGGAGAAGCTCCGTCACACTCAGAAGCTTGCTGCTCTGGGGAGGCTTGCTGCCGGTACTGCCCATGAGCTGGACACGCCTCTGAGCGTCATAAGCGGCAAGGCTCAGCGGGCACTCAGAAGAGGGGATCTGCAGGAAAAGTTCAGAGAAACGTTGATTTCCATTCGCGAAGAGGTCAGCAGAATGGAACACATCATCAGACAGCTGCTGGATTTCAGCCGCCGCAGCCCCCTGCGCTGCAGTGAAACCGACCCGGCTCAGCTGATGGCTTCAGCGGTCGCGTCCGTTCAGCAGGAGGCCGGAGATGCCGGGACAAGGATCGAAGCTGCAGGACCCGAAGATTCACACCTCATAGAGCTGGATCCCATTCGGGTGCAGCAGGCTTTGACCAATCTGCTTCGCAACGCAATCCAGTGTTCACCGGGCGGACATGTGCGCTGTTCATGGAGGCATCCGGAAAAAGCGGTCCTGTTCTGTGTTGATGACGGCGCAGGATTGAGAAGCCAGTCAGCAGCATTTATCATCAGTTAATCAGTAGGTTTTATTCTCCTGCCGGGTGCCACAACATTTTTACAAGACGTAGCTCAGACTCTTACCATATAGACAAGCAGCAAAACACCCATCCCCAACACAAAAAAAGTCAACATTGTCGTGAGCAGCAGATTTGGCTTGTACACCCCTTCCCGAAGTGCCTTTTCAACAGCCCTGAATCTCACAAACGCAAGTACAGTCATCACTACTCCGAAAACCACAAGGATCAACCCCGCAGGTTGAGAAAGCCTCGATGTCGGGGATGTGTGCTGAGATCCGAAAAAGGCAAACCGCTGGACTGCGAACCCGAATGCCATGAACCCTATGGCTGTCCTTACCCAGGCCAGAAAGGTGCGCTCATTAGCCATATGGGCGCGGCGGCCGGTAATCTCTGAACGCTCGTTTCTGTTTTCGGCCATTTTGGTCTCCTGAAGTCTCGCAACCCCGCAGCACGAACATGCATCCTCGAGGAAATTTGACTTCATGCATATAGTTCACAGCATTCACTGCCTGACGACCATTCACGAATCCATCGGGAACAACACCTCGCTACCTGAAAATCCTATCAAAGACCAGGTAAGCAACCAGCGTGGTTACAATCCCGGCAGCTATGGAGCCGGAGTAAACTTCACCTGTGTACTTTGCGAAAAGCCAAACCAGAAAGAATGTGATGAGGTAATTTGCAACCAGCATGACTGCGAATTTGAGAACTTGAGGGAGAAGCCGATGTGTCACAACGGTTTTTTTGAAAACGAGGAGCTTGTTGATCAGAAAATAAAAGGACATTGCTGAAAGGTACGCAACAGCAACAGCAACATACAATCTTATGTTCCACACGTCTACCAGAAAGTAAAGCACTGCGATATAGATCAGTCCAGTCAAAGCGGCACTGATCAGAAAGAGTGCGATTTTCTTTATTGATGCTGCCACGTTTCCAGCTTTGACCGAGATTTTCCAGGCTGTTTCACTGCTCAAGCCGCTCAAGTATCTGCTGCATCTGTGCAATCTCCTCCCGCTGCGATCTGATGATCTGCTCGCATAACCGGATGCTCTCCGGATCATCAAGTTTTGCGCGTTCGCAGTTTTTAATGGCAATGGAGTGGTGCGGGATCATGGAGCGCGATAGCTGCTCGTCGTTAATTAATGCCTGAGCCCGGATGGCCCAGAAGGCAGTCAGAAATATGAGGGCTGCTCCTGCATAGATGACAGCATTCACCCTCTTGTCGGGGAACATTCCCCACATGGCTGTGAGCATGACGATCAGCATGGGGGCTGCCATTACCACGGCCATGTAGAAGCGGTTGAGGTTGAGGTAAATATGACTGAGCTGGTTTACTCCCACATAGGTGAGGGCCCACATTATCAGAAAATTTGCCGTTATGGCCAGGGAAAGTCTAGTATATGGCCTCATATTCATGTGACAGCACCTTCCTCTTGAATGCAGTTGATGTGGCACTCTGGGACAACCTTTTTTACCTGCAAATTGCGTTCCGTGGACTTTCTCCTTACTCTGGACCACGGTTCTGCCGATCGAATGGACTCAAAACAGCATCGCCTAAGAGAACATTGGATCATTCTGAGGGATTGGAGGTGATACCCTCCGCTATCGAAACGCTTTCAGGGGGAAACTGACTATGTTTGATTCGAAAGAAACAGAAACGCCAGGAAAATCAGAATGTATAGCCCAAAGAGAAATGAAATGCGCCCGCTCCTTCGCCTTCCCTGCGGTTAAGCTTGTGTCCGTAAAGAAGACCGACCGGGCCGATAGGAGTGATGTACCGAATCCCCGCACCCGCTGATGACCGAAACTGGCCGGCAGAAAAGGTATCGAAATCATCTTCCAGTCTGCCGGCATCGGAGAAAAGAGCAAGCTCAATATTCAGTCCTATGTCAATGCGTGCCTCGATGCTTGCCGAGATGGTCGCAGTACCGCCGCTGGAATCGGGATTGAAAAGGTTTCTGCTGAACCCGCGGATATTCTGGGTCCCGCCAAGATAGAAGAGTTGATCGATGGAGATCTCCGACTCTCCGCCGTAGGAAAGGATGTAGCCCCCCCGGGCAACTCCCGCTATGGTCAGCCTGGACTGCGGCGAAAAATACCCTCTGAATTCTGCCTGAACTTTTGCGAAATCATCCAGTGCATTGGCGATGCCGTTTGACACTTCAACCGTGGCTTCAAGAAAAACCCCACTGCGCGGGCGGGTGAAATTATCCCTGCGGTCATAGGAGAATGTCGGACTCACCACCACAATATCGCGCCAGGAATCTTCATCGTAAAACGGCACAAGAGAATCCGGAGGTGTTCCCTCAAAGCGGCGGCGCTCGTAGCTAGTACCCACGCCAAGCACTGCGTGCCTGCCGATTGATGAGCTGATTGCGCTCGATATGCCGTAAGCGGTCCTCCCCCAGTCAAGGTTGAGTTCAGAAATGCTTTCTCCGTAGATCCCGATAAGTGCCCGCAAGCTGGTGCCCAGAAGGCGGGGATCGACGAAGTTCACTTCGCCGCGATAGCCGATCTGACTCACTTCTGCACTTACCCAGCCGTTTTTATTGAGTCCCATAATGTTGCGATCGCCGATCTTGACATCTAAAAACGGTCCCTCATCGGACTGATACCCGGCGCTCAGAATTCCGTAGTAGGACTCTGCCTCGGTAACTTCAATAAACACCTGCACAGTATCCCGCTTCTCACGCAACCCGATGATCCTGAAACGTGAAGAAGCAAACGGTCCCATGTCTCTGATTCTGTTCTGAGTTTCGGCAATGTCTCTGAGTGAAAGAGGTTCTCCGGGTGATGCCTTCAGTGCCCTGTCCAGCACTCTCTCCTGCGTTCGGAAGGCACCGATATATCGGACATCGCCCATATGCACCAGTGGTCCTTCGTCTATACGGAACTCCACGTCTGCCCTGCTGCTGTCACTGTTCATTCGCGTGACAGGAGTGACTTCAACGTGCGGATAGCCCTTTTCCGCAATAATCTCCTGTAAATTGCGTGCATTCTGATTGAGCAGTGAACTGCTGAATATGTCACCAGATTTGGCTTTTATCACCTTGTCAGCATCGATATCGGGAAACCGGTCCATATCCACGCTGACATCATCTATACGCGTCTGTGCTCCCTCGTCGACTTCGATGATGATAGCAGCGGAGTGATCGGCTATGTTCACACTGGAAGAAACCTGTGCATTAAGAAAGCCGCGGGAGAGATAAAGCATCCGAATTGCAACAACATCCTCCTGGAGCACTTCCGGGTTGAAGGTCCGTCTGGAGGCACTTCCTCTGTCGGTGTGCAGCATCTGCGCCCGTATCTGGTCAGTGCCGACCCGGCTGCTGCCATCTATACGGATGGAAGAAACCGTTGTGCGTGGTCCCCGGTTGATGTCGAAGGTGACGACACGTTCTGTGTAGTTCCTTTTCCGCACTGCGGTATCGCTGAAGTCGATCTGTGCGTCAAGATACCCCGATTCACGCATTTTCTTGTCAATTGCTCTCATGGAGCTTCTTAACCCCAGATTGTTGCGGTTACCCATACTGAAAATGGTGACTTCGCTGTTCAAGGCACGTTTGCTGAATCCCCGCTCTTTGCGCCCGGAGTACTCTATCCTGTAACGGTCACCTTCGTCAATATCCAGAACCACCGTTGCCGTATTGTCTGAGGAATCAATTATGACCGTATCGCGGATCTGAACATCTGCAAACCGTTTGGATCGGTACAGTTCCACAAGTGCAGCGACGTCGCTTCTGAGGTCTTTCTCCAGAAACCTCCCGGCGCTTCCGGGGAAAAGTGATGACCGCCATATCTTCATCCTTCTTCTCAGGCCAAAACCTGACACCACATTGTTGCCGCTTATTTTGATCCCATCAAGCCGGTAATAAACTCCGGCATCAATATCCACATGAAGCACTATGCCATCGCCTGATCGATGTGCGCTGCTTGTCACTTTGGCCCGGGGAGAGACAAAACCCTCACCTTTATAAAAGTCGGTGATTATTGATTCCTGTTGACTGAGCATTTCTTCTCTGAAAATGTCACCGGGATAGGTACTCATTGCAGCCTCAACCTCATCTGCAAAGAGCGGATGCGCACCGCGTATACGTATATCCCTCACATGGCGGGCGGGTGTAAGCGAAAAATGCACGCTCCCGTCAGACATCTCTACATCAATACTCTCGAAAAGACGGCAGGCTTTCAGGGCATCGATGGATTGGGCCATGGCGGGAGATTCAAGCGGCTGGTTCTCCCGCAGCGAAATGAGCTGATCTGCAACCCGGACAAGCTCAGCAGAGTCCGCAGACTCGCGGGTCAGTCCGTATGAAACGCTCCTCACCATTTCATCGGCGGCCGCGGCGCAAACTGCTGCCAGAAGAAATGCCAGGCTGTACATATGAACAGTTCTCATCTATCTTCTCTCCCAGAAAAGCTTCAGCGCTCCACCGAATATTCCTCTGGTGTCCTGAAAAGCCTCCACCAGAATATTCTGCAGCACCCGATACTCCGCTGCTGCCCGCTGCACCACTTCCCCATCCTCTGATTCCACAGTGTATCGCGTTGCAAGTTGACGCGTGAACTGTTTTCCCATAGTGACAGCGATCCGGTCAGAATCTTCATCCGATTCATCCCCGGTTTCAACCTCAAGAATATCCAGACCGGTCGCTTCCCTAATGTCATCGCTGAAAGTGGAGGCTATAAGAGAGGCAAGCAGCTGCTGGTTAGTTTGTCCGCCGCTGCCGCTTGCACCCGGAAGGAAATTGTCCTGCAGCTCCCCGATGGTTCTGCCCAGAACCAGTAGTGACAGTATATCCTGATCCTCAAGGGTCGGATCGTTGCTCCCCAGCTTGAAAACCAGATCATCAAGAGTTCCCGATATCTCCAGCTCCAGCACCCTCTCATCAACAGGGATCACCCCCTGAATATCCACTCTCGGCTCTATTGCATACGGATTTACAAACTCTATCAAGCCGCGTTTCACCTCAAACTCTTTCCTCAGGTAGGTAACAGTACCCTGCTGGACATCTGCTCTTCCGTTGAGAGCCGGAGCAGCAAGTGTACCCATGAGCTGAAGATCCGGAGCAATTGTGAGATCGGCAAGATTGTTATTGACACGGAATGGTGCCCGTGCTTGTATGCCGATATCCAGGACCATGTTTCTCAGATAGGGAGTTTCGATCTGAGGCGGTGCAGAAGCTGTTTCCCTTCGTCTGGCCTGACCTATGTTGGCCAGGGGATTAATTGCGATGTCCTGGTAGAAAATGCCATCAAGCAGAACAATATCTCCAAATACGCGGGATGTATCCGCATTTCCTGCAAAATCAATCTGCGCATCAACAACCAAGTCGACCATATCGGGTACACTGACAGGTAATGTTCTTAAATCTATCCTGCCGCTGAGATCTGTCGGGGTGAACTTTTCAAGCTTCATCTCGCCGGAAACCGCAAATGATCCGTTGTCAATGTTACCGCGAACCGATTCAATCCGCACAGACCGGTTGTCTGCAATGATGCGTCCATTAAAGGAGTGCAGCCTCTGATACAGGCCCGGCAGTGTGACGCTTACATCTCTCAGCCTTACCTCACCCTTGAGGTCAGGTGCATCCGGCATGCCTCTAAAAGACAGATCCAGATCAACACTACCTCTGCTGTCCGGCAGCTGTTCAGTGAAGTAGTTTACAATAGTCAGGGGTAAGGTTCCGGTCAGAACAACATCGTGAGGCCCGGCGAGACTTCCCTGAGCATGGCCTGCAAACGATCCATCGCCCGCCAATGCTATCGAAAATTCCGGAACAGAGTACCTGTTGTTCTGTACAGATACCAATAAACCTTCTGTCTCGATCACCCGCTTTCCCCGGTAGCCGATGTTAAGATTCAAGATATCCGCGGTGGCCGAAATTCCAGATATGGAGTCTGTGTTTCCCGATGCCCTTATCGAGGCCGTTACAGTCCCTTCAAGAGCCTGGCCCGAGATTGCCAGATAGGGATCGAGCAGCAGATCGTCTATTTGAACATCTGCACTGAAATTCCTTGATCCCAGATCATAGGTGGCCCTGATGTCGCCCACAGCTGTGCCGGAGAGACTCACCTGCTGGTCCCTCAACTCAAGAAAAAGAGCGATGTCATCGACAGTGCGGGAATCGACACGTACACTGCGGATGTCGACTGACCCATCAGCGTGAGGTTGACTGTAGGTACCCCCGGCCCGGAAAGCGAGGGAGAGCGCCCCGTGCAGGGTCCCGACCCCTGTCAGGGGCTCCAGTTCGTTGAGGTCAAGATCGGAAGCTGTCAGAGTAATATCGAAAGAGTCGGCAAGTGCGGCCCATCCGCTGATGACAAGCTCCTGTCCGGGAACGACAGCAATCTTCAGCTGATCTATATTTGCCCGTTTGTTTGTAAATCTGGCTGAAAGGTCGATTCCCGAGATGCTCTGGCCGGCTGAGGACAGATCTGAAGCAGAAACACGTGCGTATCCCTCAGGGTCTCCGATCGTACCCTGAACCCGCGCATCCAGAGCGACTTTACCAAAGATTGAATCTATGAAATCCTCTACATTGATGTTTCCGGAAAGCATCGTTAGATCAATTACCATGCTTTCGACCGGAACCACCGTCCCATTGCGCATCAGCCGTGCAGAACCAGTTACTTCGATAGCCGAATTCAACCTGTCAATGGAGAGCCTGTTTATCCGTGCAATGCCGCCTTTTTCAAGTAATCCGGAAAGCTTGACGCTGTCTATCTGCATGCCACTCATTGCAAGACTTCGGGCAGTGAGATTGACCTCTCCCTGGGGATCCTTAAGATCCCCGGTGAGCTGTGCGGAGAGTGACGCACTTCCTGAAGTGCTATCCTTCAGTCCAGCAAATAGAAACATTGTCTGCAGAGAGGGAACGGAAAGGTCGAGATCCGCGTCCATTGACCCTGTTGACAGGGAGTATCCCCCGGTCAGGGTAAGAGCGGCGTCTCCAATTCGTCCGGAAAAGTTGGCGATCTGCGCAGTCCCCTTCTCCAGAGCTGCCGAAATATTGACATAGGCATCAAGGGGCAGAGTGTGCGGGCTGAGCTTCAGAGAAGCTGCTTTTGCCGAAAGAGTCGATTTTACAGAGAGGGAATCGGGGGCTGCACCATGCCCTTCAAGTTTGAGTTCTGCTTCCAGAGCACCGGACAGTTCAGGCGCAACACTCTGAAGCCTCATATTCTTTCCGGTTACATCCATACTGTATCTGAGATTCTGCAGTGAGCCCATCGGTTCAAGCAATCCGTCGGGAAATACCCCGCGGAAATCGATGGTGCCGGCTGCATCGACAGCGCCTGCTGGAGCACGGATGCTGAGAGGGGAAAGCCGCAGGATGCGGTCCTCAAGCAGGGCGCCAAGTTCTGCAGCTCTTACCGGATATCCCCAGATTGTGCCGCCACCATACGAGACGTTTAGATTGACATCCGGATTTGAGACAAGGCCGGAAACGTTCACCTCAACTCTGGTGGTTCCGGTTAGATTTTCCTTAAGCGCGGCCAGATCCTTCAGCTCTGAAAGGGAGAGATCAGACGTGAGGTTCAGATTGACCAGAGGATTATCGGTCCGAGATGAGGCACGGCCGCTTAAGGCAAGCGTTGATCTCTCCGTTCCAAGCTGCAGATGGAGTGAATCAATGTCAAGGTTGCGCACTCGAGCCAGCAGCTGCAGATCGAACAGCCGGAGGTTTGTCGCCGCTTGTTTCAGAGCAAGCGAGTCGAAACTCACTGCCAGGTCTGCCGACATGGATCCGGTCTCTGCGCTGGCAGCTACAGCCAGGCCGAACGTCTGAACTTCCAGACTATCCCGTCGGGAGACGAAGTATATCGTACCGCCGACAATATCGAGGCTACGCAGCTGTATGGGAATGAGGGCGCCGTTGCGGGGAGCAGGCAGTGTATCCTCAGGTTTGGGGTCACCCTGGGGAAAGGCACTGAGCAGAGTGAGATTTCCGCTGCTGTCGGTTTGGACAAGGGCCCGCGGGTTCTCAAGCACGGCTTTACGGACAAGCAGTTTTCGCCCGATCAGGGCCCATGGTGAAACATCGGCAAAGAAGCGCTCAAAGGATGCAAGCTCCTCCCCTTCGGGGTCCAGGAGAGTGAAATTGAGAATTTCCACTTGAATTCCCAGGGGAGAGATATGGATTCTGTCCAGTTTGAGCGTGCCGGGGATGAATTCATTCACCCGAGAAACCGCGTACTGATGGACAGAGCTGCTGTTTGCAGCGATGGTGATAACTGCAAGAAGTGTTACAATCAGAGCGGCCAAAACGACAGCTGCAATCAGGAGAAAACGTTTCATGGATCCAGTTCTCGAGATCTTTCAGGCACAAGTTGTGAAGTGTTCTAAGGTACGTTCATGCACGAGCGGCTCCTCACGACTGGGGTAACGGTTCATACCGCGTGATCATACACATTCTGGAACTGAGAGAGAAGACCATGCAAAAACGGAGCCAATGGGTATTCTGAGCGGAGAAAGGGTTTTCTCATCTCTGCCGGGTGTGTGCATAGAAGCTGGTCCGGTATGAAAAAGGAGGGGAACGGATTCTTTCGGCCGATGTGTTGCTCCCATTAAGTATGATCAGGCCGGACGTACAGGAACCGTGGTAGTGCTGACCGATATACTTTCTTCCGCCCGAAGAGCGTCCGGGGAGTGCGGAGTGTTGTAGAGCGGCTTATAGCCGGGGAGCCTTTGATTGAGCATGAAACCATTAGCTGACTAAAAGCGGCGAAAAGTGTTTCATACGGTGGTGCAACACCATTTTGCTTGACTAACACAGAAAACCTGAATTCTGGATCGCCACGGGCATAGACATCACCGACCGCAAGCAGGCCGAGCAGGCTCTGCAGCGGTATGCCGAAGAACTGGCTTCCACCAACCGCGATCTGGAATCCTTTTCCTATTCCGTATCGCACGATCTGCGTAACCCTTTGCGGACCATAAGCGGGTTTGCCCAGTTTCTCTCCGAAGACTATGCCGACCGTCTCGATGAGGAGGGCAGGGATTTTCTGGGGCGCATCACTGGTGGTGTGGAAAAAATGCAGGCGATCATCGATGATATGCTCAGCCTTTCGCGTATCGGAAGGCAGGGATTAAAGCGGGAGGATGTCAACCTCAGCACAATCGTCCGAGACTATCTTAAGGAGACAAGCAGCGCGGATCCCGGACGCAATGCGGAATTCATCATTCAGGAAAACGTGCACGCTGATGCCGATCCGCGGCTCATACATCTGGCACTGGAAAACCTGCTGCGCAATGCCTGGAAGTTCACTGCCCATAACGACCTTACCGTCATTGAGTTTGGAGCGGTTTCTTCGGATAGGCTCATTTTCCCTGGTTGCTTAAAAGCTTAAGTTAGTAAAAAGATAATCCGTCCCCGATTGGCTTTTGGGGGCTGTCCACCGGTTTCAAGGTTCTTCATCAACGCCCATTATCCTGATTCGGGTTTTAATTTTTTTGGGGGGGAGGTTTGATTTGTTATTTGGCGTGAATGAACAGATTTTTACCATGTTGCGCAGAACTTGATACCCGGTATACTGGTCTATGGTGCGATCTGCCACTTCAGATTAGTTTAGCGTAAGACAGGATTTTAGGGGGATGGACTACCGAAAGTAACAAGCGTTTTCGTAACTGATCAAGGTAAGGAATTGGTTGAAAAATGGGGTGTAAAAGGTGTGAAATTTGAGCTGGTCTTGGATTTTGAGAAGAAGAATTAGGTTGCCACTTTCGTTCCAGACAATAAAGATAAATTACAGGAGATAAATAGGGAAAAACAGGAGGTAACGAAAGGGTTTAGAGTGGGAATCTATACTATGGAGAACTTAAGCGAAATTATCAAGGATTTCTTTATTTGTAAGCATATTAATTTTACAACTTACATTTAATTGTAAGAATAAACTACCTGAACCAGAGTTTTATCACAAAATTGGATTCGAGCATGCAAAACAGAAAAATTGGATTGTTGCTAAAGAATATTTTTTGAAAGCTACTATTCGGTCAAAAAATAATGTCCCATCAAATTATTTCAACAACCTAGAATTAACAAAAAAGGCTCAATCTATCGCTACTGATGTAGTATTAAAACATAGAGATGATTTGCCAAACGATTTTGTAGCCCATCCCCTCCGGAAAACTCGGGATCGATAGACTCCGATAACTATCTTCGATGCTGCTCCAGAGCGGGAAAACAACCCCCGGTGACCTGAGAGGCGTCTTCGCCGTTAACCAGAAATAATCCACACCTCTTCTTCCAATCGGAACTGATTACCCGTCCTACTTAAGCGCTTATAAAAGCATAAAGATTGTCCGTCCCCGCCTCCGCTTTGATCAGGGCATGCCTTTAACTAATTTATACCCCTGAACGAATTACATCTCCTCTGAAACCAAACCAGGACTATATATATGAATAGAGCTGAGCAGCTGGGAACCGGCAGAATCGGGTCACTTCTTCTCAAGTTTTCTCTTCCTGCCATCGTCGGCATGCTTATCAATGCCCTGTACAATGTGGCTGACAGAGCCTTCGTGGGGCAGGCTGCCGGGTCGCTGGCCATCGCCGGGATCACCGTGTGCTTTCCCATAATGGTGGTGCTCATGGGTTTTGGCATGCTGATCGGGCTGGGGGCCAATTCCCTCATATCTATTCGGCTGGGGCAGAAGAAAAAGGATGAGGCCGAGCAGATACTGGGAAACGCCACAACTCTGCTCATTGGTATCTCTCTGGTGTTGTCTGTTTCAGGCATTATCTTCATAAACCCACTGCTGAGGCTTTTCGGAGCCAGTGAAGCGGTGATGCCCATGGCCGCCGGGTATTTGAGAATCATTCTTCTGGGATCGGTCTTTCAGGCCATCGGTTTCGGCATGAATAATTTCATACGCGGGGAGGGTAACCCCAAAATCGCCATGTTCACCATGCTGATCGGGGGGCTCTTAAATCTTCTGCTCGATCCGCTTTTCATTTTTGTGTTTGGCTGGGGAATACAGGGGGCTGCTCTGGCCACCGTGATTTCCATGGCCGTGTCTGCTTCCTGGGTGCTGTTCTATTACCTGGGAGGCAAGAGCCTGCTGAAGCTGCATGTCAAGTACCTCACACCTCACTGGCCGGTGGTCAAGTCGATTGTGGTACTGGGGTCGGCTCCGTTTTTCATGCAGATTGCCGCAAGCGTGGTGACTACGTTACTCAATTATCAGTTGGGCGCTTACGGCGGGGATGTGGCTATTTCCGCCATGGGGGTCGTGTTCAGTGTTGCCATGCTGTTCATGATGCCCATTTTCGGGATCAACCAGGGATCTCAGCCCATTATCGGTTACAACTATGGGGCACGGCAGTTTGACAGAGTTAAAAAAGCGCATCTGCTTGCATCTCTGGCAGCTACCGTGGTTACCGTGGGCGGATTTCTTGCGGCCGTGCTTTTCCCATCCTTTATAATAGGAATGTTCAGCAGAAATGATCCTCATCTGCTTGAAATCGGAACTCGTGCATTGAGAATTTTTCTTGTCATGTTCCCCATCGTGGGTTTTCAGATTGTGACTGCCAACTATTTTCAGGCAATCGGGAAGCCTCATCAGGCGATGATTCTCAGTCTTTCCCGACAGGTATTGCTACTGATCCCTTGTCTTATTATTCTGCCTCGTTTTATGGGGCTCGATGGAGTGTTCGCATCCGGTCCGGTGTCCGATCTTGGTTCATCCCTGCTGACCGGGACGCTGTTCTATCTGGAAATGAGAAAGCTTAAGAGGAAGCATGAAAAGGTCAGTGCCGAGAAGCTGGCCGATATTCCGGAAGCCAGTTTGGGGGAGAGCGCCTGATTTGGAAGAACTCTCTCGGCGTTGAGTCTGCCATTTAAGCGTAGGCCTGCTGGAGCCGAAGCTTAACTCCTCTCTTTTTTGTTAACGTCGAAGACGCCTTATAGGTCACCCGTCCCCTCCTCGCATACGGTACCATCAAAGATAGTCATCAGAGCCTGTCCAACACGACGAAGAATAGGAACTGTGTTCGAGGGGACGGACTACCGCTTTTCAGGGGACGGACTACCGGGATTCAAATTTAAGCGCATATAAAAGTTTAAAAGTAGTCCGTCCCCTCCTGTCCTCTCCGGAAAACTCGGGCCCGAAAGACTCCGATGACTATCTTCGATAGAGCCTCCAAGCGGGAAACCACCCCGGTGACCTGAGAGGCGTCTTGGCCGTTAACCGAAAAACTCTGGCCTCTTTCAGGAATAGATTTCCCGATTTTACTTAAGCACTTATAAAATTAAAAACATAGTCCGTCCCACTGCCGGTTCATTCCTTGCATGTACTGTCTCTGATAAGGAAGTGCTCTATGGAAAAGCAGTTGGCTGAGTGTGCCGTTGAGATTCGCGGGGTGTACAAATCTTTCGGAACTCTTGAAGTTCTCAAGGGGATAGATCTTTCGGTGAAGCGAGGGACCACCGTGGCCCTGCTCGGGCCAAACGGTGCAGGGAAGACCACTCTTGTGCGCATCATGTGCACGTTGCTCAAGGCAGACAGGGGGGAAGTGTGTATCGAGGGTTATGATGTGGTCAGGCAATCCAGAAAAGTGCGGTCGCTTATCGGTTTAACCGGACAGTATGCTGCTGTCGATGAATACCTTACCGGCCGTGAAAATCTTCTCATGATGGGCAGGCTCTATCATCTTAGTCGTAAAGACACTTCCGAGCGCGCCCAAGAACTTCTTGCTCAATTCGATCTGGTAGCTGCGGCAAACAGGCTTGTGCGCACCTATTCCGGCGGGATGCGCAGGCGCCTTGATCTGGCGGCAAGTCTTATCGCCACGCCTCCGGTTATTTTCCTCGATGAACCCACGACCGCGCTCGATCCCCGAAGCCGGTTTGAAATGTGGAGCATCATTGATGATCTTGTGGAGCAGGGGACCACGGTTTTCCTTACCACCCAGCATCTCGATGAGGCAGACAGGTTGGCAGATGAAATAGTGGTTATCGATGAAGGGCGGGTGGTTGCCCGCGGCACATCCGATGAACTCAAACAGACAGTGGGTACGCAGCTGCTTCACTTCTACTTCGAAAATGTAAACAGTTTTAAAAAAGCGCTTGGATTGTCCATCCAAGGCATAATCAGTTCTGATGTTAAACAGAGGTCCATTTCCATAAGAAGTGATCGCGGAATACATGAGTTGAAACAGATTATGGATCAGTTCGAGCAGTCCGAAGTTGCTATTTCGGGGTTATCATGCAGTAAACCATCTCTCGATGATGTGTTCATGAAGTTGACCGGTCATGGGTTGTCGCTGCCAGAGTCTGATTCCAATCACTCAAAGGAGAAGGCGTGAAAAGAGTCGCCCCTGAGAATCGCAGCCGTCTTTACTGGGTGTTAAACGATTATGGAGTATTAATCAGGAGAAGTACTGTCTATATAATAAGGAATATGGATCAGGCGCTGTCGACGGTGGTTGAACCCATAATGTTTCTGCTGCTTTTCCGGTATGTTTTTGGCGGTGCCATAGAGGTGCCCGGTGTATCGTATGTTAACTTTCTTTTTGCAGGGATTCTTGTGCAGACGGTGGCATTCGGATCCACCTATACAGCTCTGGGTGTGACCACCGATATACGCAGGGGAATCATTGACCGATTTAAAAGTCTTCCGATTGCAAGTTCCTCAGTGCTGGTCGGGCACACCGTTACTGATCTGGTGAGAAACACTATATCTGCCATTATCATGGTGATTGCAGGATTGTTTGTGGGTTTCAGGCCGACGGCATCGGTTTGGGACTGGGTGCTCGTATTTGGTCTGCTGATGCTTTTCACCTTCGCCTTTTCCTGGGCGTCGGCCATAATGGGATTGTTGTCAAAGACCATCGAAGGGGTTCAGTGGATTACTTTCGTGTTTATTTTCCCCATTACATTTATCAGCAGTGCATTTGTGCCTACATCCGGCATGTCGCCCTGGGTAAGGGCATTTGCCGACAATCAGCCGGTGACCCAGGTGATCGAGGCAGTGCGGTCGCTTACCGTAGGGACACCCATGGGAGATCACGGATGGCTTGCAGTACTGTGGTCAACAGGGATTTTTCTGGTATCGTTTGTTATTGCGGTATACATGTTCAAGCACCGGTCGGTCGTTTGATTGCTCTCTTTTATAACTTCCATCTGTTGCTCGTTTTATATTACGGAAATGCGAGAAAAGCTTTAGAAGGCAGGAGTTTACTCATACCTTATTCAGGAAAACCGGTCTAGATACATGAAAAAGAGCTACAATATTCTTCTGGTTGCCTCCGAGATGTATCCCTATGCCAAAGTCGGAGGACTTGGCGATGTCAGCGCTTCACTGTCTGCAGCATTAAAGAAGCTTGGGCATGATGTCAGGGTTGTTATCCCCCGCTACGGTTTTATCAATCCCAAAGAGTACGATGCCAGGCCGGTAGTGCAGCCCATGGGGGTCTGGATGGGCAACAAGGAGGAGTGGTGCATGGTGTACCAGGCCGATTCTTCTTCCGGCGTACCGGTTTACATGGTTGAACATTCCGGTTTCTTTGACCGGCAGGGGCTCTATCATGATGCATCCATGGCCGATTATGATGATAATCCTCTGCGTTTCTCCTTTTTTTCGCGGGCTGCATTACAACTTTGTAAAGATCTTGACTGGAAGCCTGACGTGGTGCATGCAAATGACTGGCAGACTGCACTTGCATGTGCATATCTGAAAGTGTGGCACTGGAATGATCCTTTGCTTGGTCAAGCGGCATCTTTGCTCACATTACACAATGTGGCCTATCAGGGAATATATCCTAAAAATCATTTTGACTACATCGGGCTTGGATGGCAGAACTTTACTGCAGAGATATTTGAGTCGTACGATAAAGTTAATTTCCTCAAGGGAGGAATTCACTTTGCAGACATGGTGACTGCGGTCAGCCCCACTTTCGCCAGAGAGATTCGGGAATCGCACGGCGGGTTTGGACTGGCACCTTATCTGAATGCCAAGGGCGACAGTGTTAAGGGAATCCTGAATGGTATCGATTATGATATCTGGGATCCTCATACCGATCGTCAGCTTCCGGCGCATTTTTCAGTTAAAAACCTCAAGGGAAAGTCAGAGTGCAAACTGGCTCTGCAGAAATTGTTTGATCTTCCTGAGGATCCTGATGTGGCATTGATCGGAGCGGTTGGTCGCTTTGTTCATCAAAAGGGTTTTCACCTCATTCGAGAAGTTATCGAAGGCGTTCTTGATAATATGCATGTGCAGTTTGTCATTCTTGGCAGTGGAGAAAGCGACCTGCAGGACTTTTTCGGTAATCTTCCTGTCCGTTACAGCGGAAGAGCGGGATCATTCATCGGGTATGATAATAAACGCTCTCACCTTATCGAGGCTGGCTGCGATTTTTTTCTGATGCCCTCTCTATTTGAACCCTGCGGTCTCAACCAGATGTACTCTCTCCGCTATGGGACTCTTCCGATTGTAAGAGCCACCGGAGGGCTGGAAGACACTGTGGAAAATTATAACGAAGCAGACGGCAGTGGAAATGGTTTTAAATTCTGGGAACCTTCCGGGTATGCATTATACTACACGATCGGTTGGGCGATAAGTACTTATTACGATAGGCCCGCTCATATTAAAAAGATGATGCTCGATGGGATGAATCGGGATTTTTCCTGGGAAACCAGCGCCAAAAAGTATGTGCATGCCTATGAAGAGGCCATCGAAAACAAGAGAAAACTGGGGGAGTATACACCCCACTACCAGTAATCAAACGTGAAGGGCAGTGGTTCAGAACCCTGCCCACCTTTCATCGCCCCCAGGATGAGTATCCTCCCACCAGATTGTGAACCTTTGTAAATCCATTTTTGTGGAGCACCTGGCTTGCCGCGGCGCTGCGGCTCCCCGCATGACAATAGACTATTATGGTTTTATCCTTGATGGTATTGAGTTCCCCAAGTCTGGATGCAAGTTCTGAAACCGGGATATTTCTGGCGCCTTTAATATGACCTCCAGTAAACTCCTGAGGTGTCCTCACATCGAGCAGTTCCACTTTTGAATCCTTGATCATCTGTTTTGCGGTGGAAACGTTAATTTGACGTATGCCTTTGTTGCTGTACACCTTATAAGCAAAGTACAAAACCAGAAACGCTCCCACTATCAATGCTGTTGTCATATAGTATCCTTTCAGACATAGTTAAAAATTGATTCCAGTCATGCCGCCGATCAATATGAATACGCCTAATCCGATCAAAATAGCACCGCTAATGTAATTGGTTAACCGGGGATGTTTTTTCACCACGGTCAACCTGTTGCGAAAAAGTTGTGAAGCATATCCGGCAAGCAGCATGGGAATGGCAAATCCGGCGGAATATACGAGTAATAATCCGATTCCGCTGACCAGGGTTCCCCGCGCAGCCACCAGTGAAAGCACCCCCGAAAGCATGGGCCCAACGCATGGAATCCATACTATACCCAGGATCGCTCCCAGTAGAAATCCACCCGCTCTACCCTTGGATTTCTGGGCAAAACGTGAAAAAAAGCTCAGGTGTATAAACAGGTTTATCTCCAGAAGCAGAAGTGCGCCCATAAGCAGTATTAGAACACCTGCCACTTTTTCGATGAAAATCATCCTGGGCCCTAAAAGTGATCCGAAAAGGGAACTGAGAACGCCCATGATTACAAATGTCAGAGACAAACCAGCCACGGTAAGTAGCGGGCGCAATCTGTGTTCGTCACTTTTTCCGGCCACCACTATCGGAACCACAGGAAGCACACAGGGAGAAAGCACACTCGCCATTCCGGCGGCAAACACAAGAGCCAGGTTAAGCATCCTTCTGTCCTCCTATTTACCTATATTCAAGGCATCAAGGATCGCCTTCTTTTCCTGAATACCGGGGCTGAACCTTTTAAGCTCCGAACCATCTTTATCCACAATGATAAGAGAGGGAAGTCCTCTTATACCATACTTATAAAAGAGGTCCCTGACAGAGGGATCGGTGGTTTGGATATACTTCACCTCTGCCAGGGGGGTAAGCTCTTTTTCCATTCCCTGCAGTATCGAGGTCTGAATCTGGCAGGGTCTTCCGTTGGGATTAAGGAAAAAAAGCAGTTGTTTGTTTGAATCCTGCTTAACGGGGCTGATTGTTTCTTTTTCTGAAGGTTTATCTCCCGAAATCGCTATCGATGCAGTTATGGCAATAACAGCTGCGATCGTGGACAGTATCAGATACTTGGATTTCATTGTTCTGCTCCTCCTCAGGCCAGTTTTTCTTCAGTCATTCTAAGAGCGCCCATAGGGCAGTAGCGCGCGCATTTGCCACAATTGGTGCATTTGGAGAGGTCGACTGTCGGGGCTTCGTACCCATTCTGTTTCAGAGCGCCAAAAGGGCAGACGCGTACAGACGGGCAGGGGTGGTTCTGGGGGCAGAATTGTTTGATTACGGTAACGGCCATGGTTGATCCCTTCTTTTGTGTGAAACTATGAGCTTTCGAGTTGATTACATTAATGTAAATTGTATATTAGAATATTCTAATATTAAAATATAAAAAATGCAGGGAAATGTCAAATGGTTCATACCGATTTGTGGATTTCAGGCTCTGAACGCCAGGGCAGCGTACAAAAGTGGTGGTATTGTCTCGAGCGGGTTTAGTTACAGCCAATTTGCGGCAGGAAAAGGAAAAAAAGTAAATGGTAAATATTGCGTTCTCAGGAGTGGGCAGAGTTACCCGGAAAAGCTATTAGAACTTTTTTAACTATAAGTAGAATTTCCATCAGACGTAATTTATTTTGAGATTCTTTATTACTACTGTCTAGCCTACTTTGTTGCAGCTTCCATTCAGACAGTTATCAGAAAATTCCTCACTAGAAATTACAGTATGTTGAAAAAGGGAAAAAAGGTTCTCAAAGCCTCTACTGGCAAACAGGATATTCTGTTCTGCAACAAAGTCATGCTGTCCAGGAAAAAAGAAAACAATCTGGATGAGTTCCTTGCTGATGTATCCATTTCAGTGGACAAACATGGTTTTTCTTATGTCCACAGGAGTGAGAAGGGTGTTTCACTGGCAGTGAACCTCGGAAAAGAGTTCGAAGCAATACATCGATTGCACTTCCCGTCTGCAATTATAAGTCCAGAGGGCACAATAATTTCTGTTAATAATCAATTCAGTATATGGACAAATTATAAGTCTGACGAATTGCAAAAAATGCTGATTTGGGATATCGTAAATGAAACTAAAGGTATCCTTAACATAGCCAATCTCCTTCAGAGTGATTGTCCTCATTGGGAAGGCATTGTGGCAATACGACATGCCCAGGGACATTGCCTGAAATCAAAAGTGGTGATAAGGCCATATTGTAACATAAACAGAAACTGGCTGCTTACTGTTTGTCAGGATAATGATACAAAAGCCGGTTTGAATGTGGAAGTGTTTGGAGAAGATGATCTTCAGGTGAACTCAATCAAGATGAAACATCAAATCAATTTTTCAAGTTTGCTTCGGGAGATACCGAAGCTCCTTGACATTGATGGTGCATCCCCGGCTTCCTGTTGCGAGCTGACGGCCAGAAGCCTTCATTCCATTGTTAATTGTCAGTTGTCGGTGGTGGCATTAGTTTCAGCCAAGAGGATATCTCATTTCAGCGTTATAGAGTGCAACGCTCATGGCTCAGTTGATTGGGTTCGTGATATTTGTGAATATGTATACAGGAGAAAAAAGAGTTGTCTCATTTCTGAAAGACTGCAGGATTACTTTGGAGCGGGAATAGTTCCCGATAATACGTTAACAGGAATGCTGGGGCTGCCCGTTATAAGCAGAGATGGTGAAATTCTAGCGGTAATCTGTGCCATTCATGATAATTCTTCCATTACCGATAGTGATAACCTTCAGGTTCTTCAAATGTTGGCGGGAGTTCTCGCCAACAGGTTGCAGATGAATGGAACTTCAGGTCCGAAGCCTTTAGAGAAGGATGATTTGATACTTACTCAAATTACATCAGGATTGGCTCATGAAGTTCGCAATCCTTTGAACGGTATAATTTCATTATCTGAAGCACTTAGACTGGACTTGGATGATAATGGACAATTTGAAGAGTATTTTGAACATATTCGTGCCCAGACAACCCGTCTTTCCATTCTTACAAGAGAGTTGCTTGAGTTGGGGGCCTGTGTGGCGACCGAGTCGATGCAACCATATTCACTCACGGGTTTATGTCAGGAAGCTCTTGACTTCTGGATTCAGAATTCATCTCATAAAGAGAGAGTGGTTCACTTTACAACACCCCTCGACGAGAGAAATGCCATAATTCTTGGAGACAAGAAGAGCATTATTACTGCGGTAAGCCATCTTCTGGAGAATGCTGCCCAGCACAGTGCAAAGACTTCTCCCATAGTCCTTGATATAACAGAACCGGGACAGAATGCTATTACCGTTCGCATCATTGATCAGGGAAGAGGGCTTTTGCTTGAGGGAGTGGAAAGAATATTCGAACCGTTTTTTACTACTGAAAGAGGACACTACGGGCTCGGATTAAGTATTGTTAAAAGGATTATTTTAGCACATAGCGGTTCAATCACCATCAGGAATAACAGCCACAATCTTAAAAAAGGCTGTACTGCAGGTTTTCAGCTGCCTCTGCATAAGCAATAAATATTTCCAGCTTTGGAATCATGTGTGCGTCAACTATTTTAACCGGCTTATTGCCTTCATATTCCAAGTCGGTTGTTCAATGAAATTGAAATTGCATCTTGTTTTAATATTCTTAGTTTTTCTATTCTGCACTGAAGATCAGGGTTTTGTATCTCCATCCGATTTGCAAAATCTGGCTCCGTTGGCGACTTTTCAGGGAAAGGCCGCCAACGAAGGTGATACTGCGTTGGGTGCAGACAGGCTTCTGAATCTTCAGAATCCCCGTATTGCTCTCATGTGGCATTTTCTCTCTTTTCAACGCTATATGGGAGCGGTACAGGGTTCGGCTGTTCTTACTTCTCCTCCTTATCATTTTTCCGGTTCTCTCCTGACTCCTCCGCCGGCCATAGTGTACAATGGTCCTGAAGTAGCGCTCGGAACTTTTGTGCTCTATTCAGATGTAAATCGAAACGGCCAGTTTGACCGTATGATTCATCCACAAATGTCCATTGCCCAAATACAGATTGATTCACTGAGTGCCAGGTTCAATTCTCTCCGTACTCAGCTTATCAGTGTAAGTGATACTGCAAGGGGCAGAACTGATTGGTTGGACACACTGTACATAGGATATGATTATTCAATTTGCAAAATGATAAATGGAAAAGCGGATACGCTTCTTGCCGGAAATCCGCTATTCTCCGAATTTTGGGAAGACCTGACCAATCTTCATTCCCAGGTTCTTAATGATATGAACAAGTGGGAACGGTTCTTCTCGATTCGAAAACATGTAAATCCCTGGTTTCGATCCTATTTCATAACTCCTGGTTACCGTTATTCACTGGTGAACCATTACAGAAGAAAGCTTTTTCCTCAGAGAGGAAAAGAGGCAGATTTCGATTCACTTTATATTAAAACCGTTGAAGCACTTGCTCTTTTGCGCTATAGCAGTCTCATGACTCTTGATCGGGCTGAAGCAAACAAATGGCTGGATTATCCTTTTGATGGCTTTAACGAAAGTGGTCAGGACTGGGCTGCAGGAAGAAGCAATTGGTTTTATGTTCTGTATTTTCCTGACAAAGGTAGTTTACAACAAATTCTGGATGCTGAAAAGGCCAGCTCATTTGACATAGAGGGCAAGGAACGCCTTCACACCGGCTATAATATCATGACTTGTACTAATCAGTACGAGTGCAGAGTTCTCTCCTGGGATGATTCAATTCTAATTGATTTGGGGGAGTCAGAAGCATATTACAATAGTCCAACACCGCTCAAATACCCTGTTACCGGTATAACAGAACCTGCATCTGCTCAGCCGTTGGCAGTTGTGGAGGGAATTTACGAGTATCGGCCATTTATGAATGCTCAGGTTCTGGTTGATGATTCTCTGGTTTGGTTAAGTATTCCTGATTTTGGAATAGTCAAACTGGTGCCCGCCGGTTCGGACCTGTTTTTTTCCACAACTGAAAAAATTCAGATAAAGGCTATTGTTCACAGCGGTAGATTGGAAAAACTCCTGCTCTATATGAATGGCGGCAGATATGTTTTATTACCGCTTACTGAAGACCGCAGGGAACTTGATATCCTTGAGGCAAAGATCAGGGGTTTATGTAATGGTTCTAATCAATCAATGCAGTGTCCCTCAGGTTTATTTGAATATGGAAATGACACCCTAAAAGTGACTGGTGGGGTATCATTTATTAGGGCTGATATTCCGAAAATGGAATCCCAAATCTTTCATGCAGGATCTGACAACGTTTTCTGCTCATCAGAAAATGACATAAAACTGAGGTTTGAATTTTCAGAAACTAATCAAGTAAACGGATTACATTTTACCCGTTCCGGTAATACATTTTTTCTTCCGTCCTTTACGTTTTCTTCAACCAATATGTTCCAAAAATTAGGCATTGATTCAACAGATAGTCTGCACCATTTTTATGAGCACACCGGTAGTGTTGAAATTAGTAATCTGCAATACACAAAGCTCAGTGATGGAAAATTTGTGAAAGGCGGCGATGGCGCAGTTTGTGAGCTTTACTCTTCGACGCAATCTGATTCCGTTTCTCTCTATTCTTCCGGTGATCGAATTTTGTTTCGAATAGATGATCAGCAGGGCAGGATAATCGGGTTGGAATGCGACCTGCAGATGTCCACAGATGACGATTCATCTGAAGTACTGTTCCAGATACGTGGTGGAATAGACTCCAGTAATCTGGAGATATTGCGGGATTGGAAAAAACAGATGCTTTATTCTTCCAGAATCTCCCTTTTTAAAGCGGATCCATTTTTAGTTGAAAACAATCAATACTTTCTTGAAATAAGAGTTTTGGGGACAAAAAAGAAATCTGTCCGCTTCGCAATTGACGGTTACACAATAGGTGAATACTAGATATGAAAGATCTTGAATCTCTCTATAAATCACATTTTGATTTCATATTTCGAATATGCTTCAGGTACACAAAAGATTCGGACGAAGCCAAAGATCTTACTCATGAGGTTTTTCTGAAGGTCAATCGTTCCTTATCCACCTTTCAGGAAAAATCAAAGATAAGTACCTGGATATATAAAGTGGCGATCTGTGTTTGTATTGATTGGGTAAGAAGAGAAAAAAGTAGGGGCATCTTGATTGAGCGCTTGTTAGATCCAGTTGTAATTGAGAACTTGACAGGACAAGTTGAGGACCAGGCGTTGGCAAGAATCGAGCTAAACAGAATACTTAAACCAGTGAGGCCTTCTGTGCGGAGAATACTTTTTCTTCATTATGCAGAAGGATTAACTTACGATGAGATTGCTGAAGTAGTTGGCGTGTCGAAATCAGCAGTGGCAAAGACCGTTTACAGGTTTCTTCAAAAGACGCCCAGAGAAAAACATGCATTTCACTCAGAGCTACTTAACCTTTTTCTCTTCGTTTTGGATGTCCACATCCAGATTCTAAATACGTCTAATCATTTGATAGCCCGATTCGGTACAGTACGGGCATTGAGGACGTAAATGAAAATAGAAAACGATAATGAAAACTGGGAAAGAATCTCTTTATATAAAGTTGATCTGTATTTACAGGGTGAATTAAATCAGACGGAAAAAGTAGGTTTGGAACAGAAAATCTGTGATAAACCCTCTGTGCTTGATTATATCCAAAGAATACAGAGTCAAAAATATGAGTCTCAGGAAAAACTGGAAAAACCATCTGTAATTGATGCAATTAGACACCGGTTGGTTTCCTTTTTTGAAAAAGGGCGATTCAGAATCGGCTTTTCTGTATCATGTGTTATGGTCCTGTTGCTCACGGTCATAACCTTGCTTTTCAGATTGAATCCTGATACTGGTGAGTTTTCCATTAAAGGAAATTCCGCTCCAGTAATTACTCTTTTATTTAATGAAAAGGAATATCATTCGGGAGATGTCGTTCGAGTTCATTCTGAAGATACGCTTATTTTTAACTATCGCAGTTTATCTGATCTGAATCTCTTTTTATTGTACCAGGAAGATAAAGGTGAAATTCGTTCATTCAATAAAAATGATAAAGCTTTAGTCTGGCCAGGTTCATCAGAGCCAGAGATTGCAGCTCAACGGGTTGTACTTGACGGTAATTGGGAGCGGCAAACCGTGTGGATAGTTGCAGCTTATAAAAAAATGAAAAAGAAAGAAGCAGTTAAATATATCAACAAAAACAGGAAAGACGATTCTGTTGAGATATTTTCATTCTATTTTGAAAACAATCAGGAGTAAAAAGTTTAGCATCTTTTTACTCCTGATCCTGCCTTTACAAATTTATGCTGAGGGAATGGAACGGATTGGCATTTTCATCGGCAATAATGTAGGTCTCCGAAATGAAAAACCCCTCAAATATGCTGAAGCGGATGCTGAGAACATCTCTCGTTTACTGCAGCAGAACGGAGGATTGGCTCCTGATAGGACGTATCTGCTCCTCAATACTACTGCAAATGAAATACGTTCCGCTTTTCGGGAAATAACCGGAAGAGTGAAAGAACTAAAAAGGTCCAAGATAAATTCAATGCTGCTTTTTTATTATTCAGGCCATGGTAGCTCAGATGCCCTGCATATAAAAGACAAACTGTTTCCTCGAGAGGAAATCCTAAACTTTTTAAATTCTGTGGGCTGCGAATTGACAATAGCATTTGTGGATGCATGCGAATCAGGCGGCTTTCTGACATCTAAAGGTGGTCAGATGATTGAAGCCCCGCCTACTGCAGTGAACCGGATTTCTCATAAAGGGTCGGTGATAATCAGCTCCAGTTCAAGCGGAGAGCAATCTCACGAATCCCAGGATTACAGGGGCTCAGTTTTCACTCATCACTTAGTGAACGGACTTAAAGGTCTAGCAGACTATAATAGAGATGGATATGTAGGGCTCATGGAAGTTTATGAGTATGCCTCACGTTCAACGCGACTGGAAAATCATAACGGAAAATGTCTGAACCAGAATCCATCCTATGAATTTGAACTTTTTGGAAAGACTGATATCGCTTTGACAAACATGCATCAGGGGCAATCCTATATCACATTCCATAAGATGACCGCACCCTTCTTTGAAATTTATGATGCAATGAACATGCAGCTTACAGCCAGGCTCTATTTAGATAATCGTGATTCCATTTCGTTTATACTCTCGCCGCATGTGTATATCTGCTCGTATTCGTCAGGAAATGACGTTTATATCAGACAAATTGACTTGCGATGGGGAAAAAGCTGCTCTCTCTCTCCTTCTGGATTCGCAAGAAAGCCAAATCTTGTCCTTTACAAAAAGGGTGGACTACCCAATTTGTCCCTGAACTATCACGGAATTCAAGCTTCTGCATCACAATTCAAATTAGCTGATCATTCCAGCACTGCTTGGGATGTCAGTTACATTTTTAGAAACTACAGCGCCAAACAGGCATTTTCATTTGGGTACAGCCGATGTATATTAGAAAGTCCAGTTATGGCGAACAATCTTCTTTGTTATTCTGCTTCATACTCGGCCGGTTTGCCGATATACCGTTTTGTGTATGGCCAGATCTTAGCCGGATTACATTTTTCTCTGGGATACCTTTCTCAAAATATACTGGATAAACGATTCGTTGATGATCCTGTGGAAATCGAGAATGGAACACTGCAGTTAACCAGAAACTATCAGGCTTATATCTATTCTCTTCATTTGCCTCTGGAGACTGAAGTTTTTCTTCCGCATAGCCTGTGGGTTTCATATTCTCTTGGTTCCGGTGTTAAGCTCTTTCGAAATGCAGCGAACAAGAAGCTGGAAATGCAATATGTGCTCGAATCAGGTGTCTCTTTCGGTCATCAGTTCTGAAACCTTGGAATAATTAATGCCAGAACGCATCCAGCATAAGTCATGTTTCAATGTAATACTAACCATCACATTGATTATCATTACTCTTTCTACTTTCTCTTATGCTCGAAAGAAAGCCGAATTACCTTATGCTAATCATGGTATCTTGTATTTGTCAGAAAAGATTTTCGATAGGGACTCTGCCATCGATTTGAGGGGAGAATGGGAGCTGTACTGGCATAAACTTTATTCCCCGTTAGAGCTAGGCTCCCCTGATGGGCCTGAACCGGATACATACATGCAGATACCCGGACGGTTTGATGAAGTTGTACTGAACAATAAAAAATTACCTAAAGAATCTTATGCGACTCTGCGCTTGAAAATCGTAAAAGATAGTACAATAGTCAGACCATTGGCTCTTCGAATCGGCAGATGGTCAAATGCTCTTCATATCTGGATTAATAATAATCCTGTTGCTTCTGTGGGCAAGGTAGGAACATCTGTTTCCACTGAGGAATACGATTCTCGTCCTCAAGTGGTCCCAATCTCTTCAGAGAAGGACACTTTAGATATCGTTATGCAGGTATCGAATTTCAGAGGGAAAAAAAGCGCATGCACCTACCCTTTGAAGTTAGGAATCGAAGGGACACTGGTTAAAAAACGAATTTCAATAATCGCCTGGGATCTTATAACGTTCGGGGCCGTTTTTGTGATTGGCCTGTGTCTTACTTTAGCCTATCTCAATATCAAACCTACCTACATGGCTCTGTTCTTTCTGGGCGTTGCCTGCCTGACTTTATCTGTAAGATCGGTTTTCATGGGTCAATCCTTCATTAATGATATCTTTCCCTCTTTGCCTTCGCCGCTCAAATTTAAAATGGAACTGACACTCCTTTATACTTTTGTAATATTTATGAATATGTACTGCCGCTCAATTTTTCCGGAAGATTTGAAGAAATGGTACATTAGAGTAGTCTGGATTTCTCATCTGTTTTTTATTCTCATTGTACTTCTTTTTAATTATGATATTGCACTTCTCACACAAACTCCTCATCATCTGATATCAGCATTTTCTGGGATTTATGTACTGGTAAACATGTGGCGAATTCTTGAAATCCACAAAAAAGATGCGGCTATTTTTATGATAAGTATATTTGTGTTCTTTCTGACTGTTTTAAATGATATTCTGGTATACCATCACTTTTTGGAAACCCCCTACATTCTTCATTTCGGTTTTCTGATTTTTATCATAATTCAAACATATCTGGTTACTCATCTCTATTCAAAATCGAAAGTACAGATGTCTGCGCTGAATAAAAAATTAACCAACCTTGAACTCTTACAGCTGAAAACACCTGGTGCTCCAGTTGATATTGACGTCTCCAGTTACTGCAATTTGCATGGAATAACCAGTAGAGAGAAAGAGGTCGTTGAACTTGTAGTACAGGGATTGTCCAATAATGAAATTGCTCAGAAGTTGTTCATCTCCTTCCATACTGTGCGCCGCCACCTCAACAATATTTATCGTAAATGCGGAGTTTCTGAAAGATCTGAATTCATGGCTGCGATAAACAAGCTGTCTTCCTCCCAACATTCCTTGTAAGCCGAAAAACCCTACTGTTCTTGAGTTCCATACTGGTCGGGGGAACCATTTTTCCAGAATGATCCGGGGGGGACCATATTTTTACTGCTATATTAATAACTGGATGAGCTACTGTGAGGCAACAGGGAGGAACAACATGATTATACCACAGTTGGTTATCGAAAGTTATTCAATAAAGGCCATCAAATTCTATGACCAATTATTCCTGACCAATCCGATAATTTTGAAAGATGAGAACAGATCATCGGATAAATATGGAATTATGGTTAGTCGACAAGGTTCGGAACCGATTAGCCGTTTCGGGTATTATCAGAAAGGGAATGCGCAAGAAAAGCAAATTACCACGCTTCAGGATTTCGGGCTTAAATTCAATCTTAAGCTGATACCAGAGACTTTTTATGATATTACCATTTATGTATCATCTGGTAAAATTGATATTGGATTTTTAAACTATCTTACCCTTCAGTCTTCAAAACGAATTTACATTGCTACTCCACATATTCAGCTTGCCGTGAATGGTATAACGGGGTCTCTCTACAGCTTCAAATCAGAAGATCCCATATTCGTAAAGGATAAAAACCGATGCAGTGAGGTTTATGTTTGGTCTATTCAGGAGTATGATCAATTAGGAAAACCAATAGGTCAGCAAACTCGGGGTGAATTTAAAATTGCAGAGAACGCGTCCGGTTTGGATTTGCGTGCTGAGTGTCAGTCTCTGGGATTTCAATTTAGGGAATCCGGTTATTACAAGATTCGACTGGGGATTGATAGTCATGAGCCAGCTTCTGAAGTCATGGTGAAAATAGGCTAAGAAGCAATGGGGTGGCTCTGAAAAAGTTCAAGTTGTGAAATCGGGGAAACGACTGGAAAGCATGCTGAATTTAGGCTATAAAGCTTTAAGTATTATCCTTGCCAGACCCACCAACTTGGTTGTGGTGGTATTCATGAGTTTTCAGCAGGAAATGATTATAGGTTGTAAACAGTTCGTATCACATAACCTACCAAAAAGGCCAGAGCCGCGGCTCCGCCTCCGGTGACGAAAGTAATTAGACTCGACCGGAGTACATCGCGATGAAGAATAAGCCCCTTGACCATCCCTATAGCTAAAAAAGCAATTCCGGTGACCGCAGCACTTATGAAAAACTGGGTATCCAGTGATAAATCGGGGATCAGAAAGGGAAACAAGGGGATAAATCCGATGATTAGAAAGGCAGTGAAAGTGGTAAGGCCAGCTCTGCTTGGATGAGGACCATTTAACTGCAGCCCAAGCTCTTCGGTCAGCATGGTGTCGACCCAAAGCTTGCGGTTGTGTGTAATACCTTCAACCACTTTGTTAAGCGTTTCTCCCGTGAACCCTTTCTCCTCAAATATCTGCTTTATTTCAAGTGTTTCCCCTTCGGGGATCTCTTTTATATGCTGTTCCTCCCGTTTTCGAGCGGCTTCCACTTCCTCCCGCTCACTTTTGGCACGCAGATAGTTACTTACGGCCATGCTGAATCCATCGGCCAGAAGGTTGGCGAAGCCAAGCACTATTACCACTGCCGAAGAAAACCCTCCACCCAGTGCTCCGGCTGCCACTGCAAAGGTGGTGACACAGCCGTCTATTCCTCCCAAAACTGCATCACCAAGATAGCTGTAGCTGCCTTTTTTCCGGATGCGGTTACGGATTACGTCTGAACGATGTTCAGCTTTGAGTCGGTTGCGATCTGATGAGTTCATGCTTCTCCCGGACAGGAACTTTTATTTTGGAAAGCAAATTCCTGACCTATAAGGCATTTCAGGGCCTTAAGTGTTGTCCTCACCCGTTCTGCCAATTATTTTGAAAAGTAAATAGCATTCACAATTATGATGTCTTATCAAATGAGGGCTGATTATGATTAAGTTGATAATGCTATTACCACTGGCCATCGTGACTTTTGTAAGTTGCGGCGATCCGGTCAGCAATAGTGGAGGACCTTCGGGCAGTTCCCATCCAAATGCCAGTACCTCCTCCTATGTGGCGGGACCGGTGCTCAGTTCCCTGTCTTCAGATTTCGCCCCAAAAACTTTCAAAATCGCCAGAACCAGTTCAACCAGTGAATACCTCTATGGTTCAGGGGAGATTGAGTATACGGGTGATACATCTCTGGCGTTTTTAAGAGTATACGCATACTTTAAATCCGTAAATGGAACAGTACAGTGTGGAGATACCACTTATTTATATAATGAAACGGTTACGGGGTTTTCAAATTACTCAGATCTCTTTACCACCTCCTTTGTCTCCCCGGAACACAGGACAGTTTACTATACATTCATAAAAAAAACTGATGCTCGTCTGGCCGATATCGATAGTATAGAATTTGTGGTAGAGGGCCAGCTCTATTCGCTTAAAACACCATCACCTCAGGTTGTACTTTCGGGGACCCCATATATGACAAATAACTACATCAACCATGATGTGCTTAACATGGGGCCAGATTCAGCTGATGTGAGCCTAAGCACATTTATTTATAAAAACAGATACGGATACAGTTACAATTTTTCCTATCCCTACCTCTATATCAAAGACGTTTCCGGTGATGTCCGGTCAAGTCTTCTTGAGGAAAACCAAAAGGGCCGCCTGTCAAGCATACTGCCGTCCGTGTACTTTGAATCTAAGCCGTTGACAATTTATAAGGTGTTGCTCAGCTGGGCTCGTGTGGATCACGTGTCGAAAAGAGCGCTTATGGCTATTGATGATCCTGATGAGCGTATGGCTGAGGTGCGCCGGCTGAGAGATCTTTCCATTGAGAGGACTGCATCAGGAAATAAGGTGTATAGTAAAGGGGGAGCACAATGAGTTCAGGAAAGAAATATAAAAAGGATGTGGCCATTTCCAAGTCGGGAGACTTTCAGGAAGAGAAAAAGGAAAAGCTGGATAAAAAATTCTATGAGAAGGAGCTTTCGAAGCTGCAGATAGAGCTTGTAAAACTTCAGGAATGGATTAAAGCAAAAGGCCTCAAGGTGGTGGTACTATTCGAAGGCAGGGATGCAGCAGGGAAAGGCGGGGTAATCAAGCGTATCACCGAGAGCCTCAATCCTCGAATCTGCAGAGTGGTTGCACTGGGGGTTCCCACTGAAAGGGAGCGCACTCAGTGGTATTTTCAGCGCTATATCGCTCAGCTGCCTGCAGCAGGAGAGATGGTCCTCTTCGATCGCTCATGGTACAACAGAGCTGGCGTGGAACGGGTTATGGGCTTCTGCAGCGATGCTGAATATTGGGAGTTTCTGCGAACCGCTCCTGATCTGGAGTACATGTTCATTCGTTCCGGAATAATTCTTATCAAGTACTGGTTTTCTGTCAGCGATGAGGAGCAGGAACACAGATTTCAGAAGCGGCTTGAAGATCCCACCAAGCGCTGGAAACTCAGTCCCATGGACATGGAATCGAGAAGCAAGTGGGTTGAGTATTCAAAAGCAAAGGATATAATGTTCGAGCATACCGATACCGACAAATCCCCCTGGTATGTTGTCAAGGCGGATGACAAGAAACGCGCGCGACTCAACTGCATTCATCACTTGCTCAGTAAGATACCCTATGAAGACCTTACCCCCGGAGAGATGAAGCTGCCGCCCCGGGAGAAGAAAAGCGGTTACAGGCGTCCGTCAATCGAAAAGCAGAAGTTTGTTCCGGAGGTATACTAAAGAGTTTTGTTAACGGCGCGGACGCCTTGACTATCACCAGCAGTTGCCCTCGCTTTGATGCACCAGTCAAAATAGTCATCAGAGTGTAAATGTTACGAGTTCCGGATAAAAAGATTGCTCTCTTCGACTACTTCTTTCCATTGAAAGCCCGACCATGGGATATAAAGTCGGGGCCGCTCAGGCGATAGAGCAGTATTGTGTTTGGCGTTGTTTGAAACCGCGGTGTTATCCATTTGCCATTACTTTGAATCATAGGGCCTCTGAAGAGAATTTTCCCGGAAAGATCTGTGACAACTGCATCAAGCTTGCTCAGAAAAGACACTCCACTTACAAGTAAACACTCCTTATGGATTTTTGACCGGATTCCTTCTACTTTAACCTTCTGCTTTTGTAGAGGTGTGCCTGTTGGCCGGAATTCAAAAGCCCCTATGTCTATTTGCCCTGACGGGGGATTGCCGTCAAAATCGTACGTGTAACCGCAATCCATTCCTGCATCGATTGCCGGACTAGCTGATGTCAAGTGCGGGTCCCCTCCGGCAAGATCTGCAAAAAGAGGATCAGAGGTGATCTCTCCCTCTTTAAGTGAAGTTCCGATACTTGCCCCCTCCACCATGGAAAAAATGTTATGGGATCTATTAAAAGATGAACTATTGGTAAAATTCATTCGAGCATACACAACATTGTTCCTGAAAAAAAGCATCGAATCGGAAGCAGTTCCCCCGATTCCCAATACCAGAGCGTATGATTTGTCCTGCTTCAGGCATACTATGGTATTATTTTCAATGCGCATGTCGGATATTTGTGCTCCATACAAACCAGTCAGATGAATGTAAGCAAATCCGTTCCAGTTATTAAATGCCATATTATGATGAATCCGATTGCCGGTCATGTCCCCGCCGCCCACTTCCAGGAAACCATCACAACCGGAAGCATAGTTGTAGGCCACTGTACAGCTGTCAACGTTGCCAAAAAATTCCACAGCTCCGCCATCATGCTGGTAATCATAGGATGGCGCCCGACAGTTAAGCATGGTGTTATTTGAAACTGTGTTGTGAGATTCATTGATTACTACAGCACAAGCTCCATAGTCATCATCATTTTCCGGAGATGATGTCCCGAGGGTATTTCTAATCATCTTCAAATCATGAATATTGTTTCTGGTAACCAGGTTGTAAGGACCGCCCAGATAAACTCCAAAACCTGTATTGCTGATTTCGCAATCCTGAATAATCACATGGTGTGCACCATGGCGGATATTTACACCGGCTTCTTCAGAGCCGGCCAGGTGCAGCTTTTCTATAATAATATAAGCGGCATTTTGATCCCCCCTCACTTCTAAACAATTAGACCATTCTCCCGAGTTGCGGAATTGAGGCAAGACCCCCTGCCCATATGAGGTGAATACAATCGGCTGGGATGAAGAGCCGGCACTCACAATAAAGCAGCTTCCTTCAAAAGTGGAGCCGCATTCAAACTTTATCGAATCACCGGGAAGGAAAGATCCCCAATGAACATTCGAAAGATCTGCCCAGGCATTCTCAGCCGAAAGCCCGTTGCGGCTGTTGTCACCATTGATGCTGCTTACAAAAAAGGATCGGGAATACACTTGAAGAGAGCTCAGGAGAATAAGAGAGGTAATGATGCATGCTATTCTGTGCATAAAGGCTCCGGAAAAAAGCTTTTTCCAGAATTATACCACAGTTTTTATCTGAAAAGAAGGTAGAAGAGAATAGTGAGAGGCTGAAACCTCTCACTGAGAATCAATTACTGTCAGGATGCTTTTGGAGAGACTACGACATGTGAATGCTTTACATCCTTAGCCCGGGCATGGAAAATGACATCTTCTGCGATGTTTGTGGACAGGTCGCTTATCCGTTCAAGATTTTTGCTGACCCGAAGTAGCTCCAGCGCAGCCTCGACGGTGGCCACATCCCGTTTCACCACATCAATTACTTCGCGGGACATAGCTCTATTTAGGTCATCAACCTGGTCATCATGTTCCAGGACCTGAAGGGCAAGCTGCGGGTCGTTATTGACAAAGCAGTTAATGGCATCTGCAAGCATTCGTTCAGTCATAGTGGCCATGAGCTGTATATCCGGTCCGTTCATGGGGCGTGCAAAGCCGATGCAGTTCATGGCAGACTGGGCAATGTTTACAGCGTGATCACCGATGCGTTCCAAATCTTTGTTGATCTTCATCATTGAAATGAGAAATCGCAGATCACTGGCGACAGGGGCTCTCAGAGCGAGACATTCGAATGCATCTTTGTCAAGCTCTCTTTCCATCGTGTTGATATCACCGTCTTTGGCGATTACTTCCTGCGCCTTTTCTGTATCAAGATTCAAGAATGCCGATATTGCTGTTGAAACCGCCTCTTCTGTGCAGGTGGCCATTCGTACCACCATTTCTCTGATATGTCCGATCTCTTTTCCTGTGCGTACTTCCATATATTCTTAGCTCCGTGTAATAATAGTGATGATGATCAACCGAATCTTCCCGTGACGTAGTCTTCTGTCTGTTTTACCGAAGGAGAGGTGAAGATGGCATTGGTGGTATCGAATTCGATTAGTTTTCCCATATAGAAGAAAGCGGTGTAGTCGCTGACTCTTGCGGCCTGCTGCATGTTGTGGGTTACAATGACGATGGTGTAAGTCTTCTTCAATTCGTAGATAAGTTCTTCAATTTTTGAAGTGGAGATTGGGTCAAGGGCGCTGGCCGGTTCATCCATGAGAAGCACCTCCGGCTGCACTGCTAGAGCTCTGGCGATACAGAGACGCTGCTGCTGTCCACCAGAGAGGGCTAATGCACTTTTACCGAGCACATCCTTGACCTCATCCCACAGTGCAGCTCCCTTAAGGCAGCTTTCAACTATCCCGTCAAGCCGGGATTTGTCTCTAATTCCCTGATGTCTTGGTCCGTAGGCCACGTTGTCATAAATGGATTTAAGGAATGGGTTTGATTTCTGAAAAATCATGCCCACTCGTTTACGCAGTGTAACCACATCCACATTCTTATCGTAGATATTAATTTTGTCTAGCTCTATCTTCCCTTCGACTCTTGTTCCGGGAATAATGTCGTTCATGCGGTTGAGCGTACGAAGGAATGTGGACTTTCCACAACCAGAAGGACCAATCAGGGCGGTGACACTTCTCTCGGGTATCTCCAAAGAAATATCAAAGAGTGCCCGTGACGCTCCGTAAAAGAAGTTAACTTTTTCGCAGTTGATTTTAACCGGATTCTTTTGCATCGGCTTTTCCTTGAGTTGTTCCTGCTTGTGGAATGAAAATGCTGAAAGTACTGCCTTTTTCTTTTTCGCTCAGAACGGTGACACGCCCGCCATGAGCTACCATGATGTTCTTCACGATTGCCAGACCCAGCCCGGTACCCCCGGATTTTCTGCTTCTCGCTTTGTCTATTCGGTAGAATCGCTCGAATATCCGGTCCTGATGCTCTTTGGGAATCCCGATTCCCTGGTCCTCAACGGTAATAATGGTTTCGGAATCCTGCTCCCAGGCTTTAATTGTCACGCTTTTGCCATCATCACTGTATTTGATGGCATTGTCAATAAGGTTGACTACCGCCTGCTCGATCATTGGGCCATTGAACACCGCCCTCAATTCAGGATCACAGGAGACACTCAGTGAGATGCCCTTTGCATCTGCCTTGTATTGGCATGTCTTGACAGCCTCATTAAGAATGGTGCTGACATGCGACGAAAGAAAACTCACTTCGTGGTGTTCATGATCTCTTTCTATGGAGGAGAGTGAAAGAATATCATCCACAATCGAGCAGAGACGTTCAGTTTTTAAATTGATTATCTTGAGAAACTGATCTACCTCTTCGGGAAGACTGTAATCACCGGATAAAATCGTTTCAATAAACCCTTTAATGCTTGTCAGAGGAGTACGGAGCTCATGAGAAACATTGGCCACGAAATCTCTCCGGATATTTTCAAGTTTTCTGATCTGAGTGATATCATTCAGTACAAGAACAGCACCCTTATGCTCTCCTCTACCATCATTCAAACCGGTTCCGTACGCCTGGATATAGATATCTCCCTCCAAGGTCGAAAAGACAAAACTTGATTCGGTTTTAACATCAGAACTCAGGGTTTTTTTTACGAAGCTCTGAAGGGCACTGTTCCTGATAATATCGTGGAGCCATCTTCCCTTGACCTGCTCGTTTTCCACTCCAAGAAGGCGTGCTGCGGTTGGATTCATGGAGATGATACGTTCATTGTAATCTACTGCCACCACTCCTTCGTTCATGCTGGTCAGGATTGCATTTAGCTCGTTTTTCTGGCTTGTCACCGTTTGAATGCGGTCATCGAGTGTTTCTGCCATATAGTTGAGAGTTTGCGCAAGCTGTCCCAGCTCTTCAGCGGAGGGAATCGCAAGCCGGGTAGCCAGTTCGCCTTTTGAAAAGCGGATTGCTCCCTGCTGCATCTCCCGGATCGGTCTGCTGAGCCATTGCGCAATAAGAATACTTGCTATGGCCAGAAGAATCAGCGTTATCAGGGAAATGAAAAGCAGCTTCTGATAAAAGTAGGCTTCATGCTCCTTTATCATGTTGATATTGACAGCAAGTCTGAGAATCGCAGGGATTCCTTCAGGAGATTGCATCGGGACAGCCATATAAACCATTTCCTGGTGCATTGTTGTGCTGAAGCGAGTCTGCACTCCGGTGCCACCTGAGAGCACCTCCACTATCTCCGGCCGATCCGCATGTGTTTCCATCGTTCCGGGATCCCGTTCGGAGTCTGCTATGACTTTGCCATTGGGAAGGATGATAGTGATGCGGGTATGAATCTCCTGGCCAATAGCCACGCATACTGAATCCAGTTTAGAATAGTTTGCGGAATCAGGAATCCAGTGTGACAGTTCCCGTTTGAGCAGAATGGCTCTGTTTGAGACATCATCTATGGTCTGTTTGAGAAACATCTGCTTGTGCATGCGGGTGGAGTACCAGGTGGTTACCCACAATGACACTACGGTGATTCCGAAACACACGAGAAAAAAACGCCAGGCAATCTTTTTTATTTTCATTGAGGATCTTTCAATTGCTTAACTTGCAGTAAAACGGTATCCCACGCCGCGAACGGTCTCTATCTGCTTTCCCGCATCGCCAAGCTTGCGGCGCAGCCCCACAATCACCACATCGACAGACCGATCTGTTACCGGGTAATTGTCATTTCTTACAGTATCGATGATTTGATTACGGGTGAAAACCCAGCCTGGTTGACTTGCCAGAAGGTGGAGCACCTGGAATTCCATGTGAGTAAGATCAAGGCGATCGCCTTTGTAAACGACATCATGGCGACCCGGATGAATCTCCAGATCATTAATTGTCAAAACACTGTCACTGGGGTATGATGATTTTGTATTTCGCCTCAGTGTTGATCTCACTCGCGCCACGAGCACCTTGGGGCTGAACGGTTTTACAATATAATCGTCAGCACCCATTTCAAGACCGGTTACCACATCGGCCTCTTCACCTTTGGCGGTAACCATGATCACCGGAACACCCTGAGTTTTTGCATTCATCTTCATCATTCGGCAGACTTCCAGACCATCCATTCCCGGCAGCATCAAATCCAGAATAATACAATCAAACGATTCTTTGCGGATTTTGTTAAGACCATCTTCCCCGCTGCCGGCAACCGTGATCTTAAAACCCTCTTTTTGAAGATTGTGCTGCATTAGTACCTGAATGTCTTCATCATCCTCGATGATCAGAATACTTTCTTTAGCCATAAGACCTCTTGGAAAGCGGTTTCAGATTGCAGAACAGGGTCGGACAACAAATTGGGAATGGAAAACCCGGACACGGCAGAAGACAAATATACCATCATACCGTTTCCCTTTCCATGCTCATCTTATAGTTCTTTTGCGCATTCTATATCGTACAAACATGGCCGAAACATTGAAAACAAACACCATCAGCAATAAAACCAGAGTAGTCGCATACTGGATCCCCTTGGTTCCATCAACATCGGGTGATTGCGTGGACATGATGTAAATATGATAACCAAGGTTCATGAACTGGTCAGACAGTGCGGCTGGCAGATGAGGCAGAAAGTAGGCTGCCCCGGTGAAAAGAATAGGTGCCACTTCACCTGCGCCACGGCTAACGGCCAGAATCATGCCAGTGAATATACCGGTGCTGCATCCGGGGAGCACGACTTTTATGATGGTTTCCCACCGGGTAGCTCCCAGTGCCAAACTGGCTTCTCTGAGTTCCCGGGGAACACTGCGGATTGCTTCTTCTACAGATACTATAACCACCGGGAGTGTCAGAACCGCCATGGTCAGACTTGCCCACAAAATATTAGGCTGTCCCCAGCGGATAACTCCATCGGGACTAAGCACTTTATCCATCCCTGAACCCATGAACTGAATGAAAAAACCCAACCCGAACAGTCCAAACACAATTGAGGGAATCCCCGCAAGTGTATTAACGGCGAACCTGATGGCTCGTACTATTTTGGATTCTTTCTCCACGAATTCCGAAAGATAAATTGCCGTTATAGTGCCCACCGGTACTCCGACAATCGACATAAGAATTACCAGAAAAAAGGTCCCTACAATAGCGGGGAAAATCCCTCCGGCAGTCATTCCCTCTGCTGGTGCACTGGTGAGAAAGGTCCATGTCATAAAGGGAAGACCGTTATATAAGATAATGAGAATAAGCGCTGCGAGCACCACTATAATAGACATGGCGCACAGGCCTGTAAATCCGGGCACAAAAATGCTGAGAACTCTTTTATGAAGGCTTTTCATTTGAATCTCCTCATGACCAGGCGGCGCACCACGGTTTCTGCGGTAAAATTGATCGCGAAGGAGATCGCAAAGAGTACCGCACCAATGAAGAAAAGAACACTGTAATGGAATTCACCGAACACAACTTCCGCCATTTCAGCACCGATCGTTGCAGACATGGTGCGAATTGGTTCAAAGGGATTAAGCGACGCGAAAGCTGCGTTTCCGGTGGCCATCAGAACGATCATGGTTTCTCCAATCGCTCTTCCTACACCCAGGAGAACCGCCGCGAAGATCCCGGGAACTGCAGCCGGAAGAACGACAAACAGGGCTGTTTCCCACTTCTCCGCACCGAGCGCAAGGCTTGCTTCTGTGAAAGCTTTCGGCACCGCATTGAGTGCATCTTCGGAAATGGTGAAGATCACCGGGATTATGGCGATGGAAAGGGCTATCCCGCCCACGAACGCATTTAGCCGGTATTGAAGACCAAAGATGCTCTGCACGAGTGATGCAAGTACGATCAGGGCAAAAAATCCTATAACTACCGAGGGGAATCCGGCGAGGATCTCCACCGCGGGTTTTATAATCTCTTTGAGGCGTGATGACGCAAAAGTACAAGTGTAAAGAGCTGCAAGGACTGCAATCGGGCCGCTTATGAGAAGAGCGATAAGAGCCACTTTGATACTCCCCACAAAAAGAGGCCATATCCCGAATCTGGGATTCAGAGAAACCGGTTGCCATTCAGACCCGAGGACATCTTTAAAGGATGAGCTTGACTCCTGAACAAGTTCCTCCTGTTCATAATCTGAATACTGTTCGCCCAGTGCTTCCTCTCCGTAGCTTTCTGCCTCTTCTACAAGCTCTTCCGTATGGTTCTGAGGGGTGAATATGGTTAAAGCTTCCCGGAAGACAAAAGTGAAGATGAGGACGATGAAAGCCAGAGAAACAAAAGCAATAATGGTGATGGCTTTTTCTATTATGAATTCATGAAGTCTGAATTGTTTTTTGCGCAGATCTTCTTTGTCAATACCAGGACGGGTTGTATGCTGCACCGGTACCGCATTTTCGAGCTCGGGGGCAACACCACTGATCGGTGTGTTTTTTTGATCGGCCAGTTCCTTGAGAGATTCCACTCTTCCGCCTTAATTACTGATTTGTTGAATCATTGATTGAAAACCGGGTGGATGCTCCACCCGGTAAATTAACCTTATCTGATAGGGAAATATCCGACTTTATCGACCACTGCCTGTCCTTCATCGCTGAGAACCCAGTCGATGTAGGCTTTGATTACACCAGTGGGCTTATTGCGAAGGTACATGTAAAGAAACCGGGAAACGGGGTATTTGCCTGTTTTTACGTTTTCCATGTTTGGCTCGTAAGCAGTGGAGCTTGCATCTTTTTTTACCTTAAGGAATCTGATTCCCTTTCCGTATGCGGCACCGCCATAGCCGATACCGTTTTCATCGCGGCTGATGGCATTCACCACTGCTGCGGTTCCAGGCATACTCTGCATGGTACCTGCGTAGTCGCGGCCTTTAAGTACAAAATCTCTCACGTAAACATAGGTGCCGGAGCTGTTTTCACGTCCATAGAGAATGATGCGAGTATCACTGCCCCCAACCTGTTTCCAGTTGGTAATTGACCCTGTATAGATGCCATAAAGTTGTTCAAGAGTAAGCTCCTGTACTGGGTTGGATTCGTGCACGTAAAAGGCAATTCCGTCTCTGGCAGCCTTGACTTCCACACCTAAGTATGAGTAACGTTCTTTGAGCTTGTTGCGTTCACTTGACTTCATGGGACGGGAGGCGTTGCAGATGTCGGTTGTGCCGTTGATGATGGCACTTATTCCTGTGCCCGATCCACCGCCGGTAACTTGGATGGTAACACCGGGATTTTTTGCCATGAAATCCTCGGCCCAGCGCTGCGCCAGAATAACCATGGTATCTGATCCCTTGATGGTGATGCTTCCGGTCAGCGATGAGTAAACAAGTGCTGAAACCAGAAGAATACTGAGAGCTGTAGCTACTGCAATTTTCTTGATCATGAGAATCTCCTTTATGAGAGCAGGTTTACCTCTGTTTTATTGAAGGCCTGATCTCTCAGGCCCTGCACAATTAAAACTTGTACTGAACTCTGAAAGTGAACACATCGTCACTTAAATCCTTAGTGTACGGCGCTTTTGTAATTTTTTCGTTTTCAATTTTGTCGTAATAGGCCACAAACTTGATATTCTCATCCCAGTGATAGATCCAACCGCCACCGATAGTGGTGAATTTCACATCGCCCTTGTCCTTTTTGGATGTGCTGATCTCTGTTGCCGGGTTATAAACATCGTACTTGGCAACCAGCTGGCTTCTGAGAAGATTTACATTGAGAACTCCCATCAGATAGTAACCGTTAAAATCTCTTCCATAAATGGGAGAGGTGGAGGGTACATCCTTTTTTGGAGATTCGCTGCTACTTTTGCTCCCGGGCTGTGTCCCATGGAGATACTCACCTCTGAGACTCATTCCTCCGAAAAAGGGAACATCTCCATAGTACAGCTCAAGATCATAGCCCATGTAGTTTCTATCGATGTTCTTTTTGTTGTAGCCGGTCTCGAGAACATAGGCCCCGTTCTTTTCAGTATAGAGGCTGTCATTGAGACTCTTTACTGCACCCTGGTAGGTGGATACGCCACCTTCAACTGACATGTTGAAGTCATTCAGGGGAACTGCGAAACCGGCGCGGGCAATGTAATCACGAATATCATCGTATTCATTGTTAATACCGTTTCCGGCGAATATGCCCCCCTTAAAATTAAAGAGCTGTGCAGCGTAGGGCAGAAGGTCTGTAGGAGTGTATTCTAAAGAAACACCCATATCCCGTTCTCCGGGGAAAAGAGTTTGGAAAACCCGTGAGCGTTCAGGTGATTCTCGTGTGCTTGAAGAATAGGAGATCTCAAATCCGAACGGGCGATCAAAAAGTCCACCCTTGAGAGAAAGGCTTTTGAGAAAAGGTTCAGTGAAACGCAGGTAGGCATCCTTAAGACCGATTCCCTTGGTTTGGGCGTCAAACTGAACAACCAGCTGGCTGAGATCCGTTTCGTAAGCAACTTTGATCCGAGCTCTGCGGATACTGAACACACTATTTGTTGCGGGTGATGGAAATTCACCTCCCTGGAATTTACCAGCAAGAGCTTGGCTCTTATCGGTGGTGTCCGCAAAACGGTACTGAGCCTGCACGACCCCTGACACCTTGATTTTCTTAAGCTTGTCCACTGTCCCCTTGGCCTCCAGGTAGCTTTCTTCCAATCCGTTGAACCGGTCAGTCAGAGTACTGAGTGCCTGGTTCTCCATGGGCTCTGCCGTGGGTACTGGTACTGGTTGCGCTACTGGCTGCGCCGGTGCAACTGCTTTCCTCCTCCACATTTTGAGTGACAGAGCTCTGCTGCTCTTCGGCGATAGATTGTTCCTGTATTGCGTTTTGCAGCGTGTCCTGTTCCTGAGCAAAGAGACTTCCTGCATTTAATATGAGGCCTAGAGTGAGTACTGCTGAGATTTTGTTCATTTTTTCTCCCGTAATAAAGATCAGTTTCGATTGTTAGCCGATTGTTAGCGCATTATTAGCCGCTCGTTTTTACTTTGAATGGTCCTACTGTTCTGGTTTTTACATTTTTCTCTGAACTTGTATCCTCCTTCAAGGCGAAAAAGAGCTGTTTCAGTGCCATGTTTAGATTTCAGTAAAGTTTCAGTTATAAAATTCGCTCTTTTTTGTTAGGATACTGTGAGGACAGTGCTCTGATTGTGTTAAGAGAGGGTGGAGGCGGGAGCAAAAGATTAGAAACTGGAATTAGCGGGTGTAAATGAGAGGTAAGAGGAGGAGAATCTCTACCGGTAAAAAACTCAATCGGCTAAAAGGATCAAAAGTAAATTGAGTGGGTTATTTTAGAAAGCTGAGCAGGTCGTTTTTCTTTTCGTAGCCGCCAAGCAATTTGATGGCATCATTTGGCAGACCCAATTGAGACAGTGGTTCGATTATTTCGGAGTGCAGATCGGGAACAGAGGTAAGGAGTACTCTGGAACCTGCTTTTCCTGTTATCCACACATCACGCAGCTCGGCAGGAATGAGAGCGGATTGTCCTTTATTGATAAGCAGGCTTCCGGTACGGGAAACCAGTTGTACAGGCTCTCCTATTACTGAAACAGCTCTGAAGGACTGTTTTGGAGGAAGGTAGGTCTCTGCATCTCTGAAGAATGCATACTGCTCAAGGGCAAAATAACTGCACACCGCCCTGTACGAATGCTTGATTCCGTTAGGCTCGTCGATGATAACAGGCTCAATTTTGTAGTTGTACCCTCTGGAGGTATCAAGAACAGATATGGCATCTTCCAGGTGCAGCGGCCTGCTTTTACCCGTTTCATCAGTACGATCCCAGTCATATAGCCTCAGGGTTATATCGGATGCCTGTTGAATTTCATAAATCAGTGTTTTTTCAAGAATTGCGTGCACTGTCCCTGCGGGAATATAAAGTACATCACCAGCAGATATGGGAACGAAGTTAAGAACTTCCTGCAGGGAATTTGAAAGAACTGCTTCTTTTATCTCTGCCGGACTTATCTCTTTTTTGAACCCTACGATGATTTTGGCATCTTCATGAGCATCAACGATGTACCAGCATTCCGATTTTCCGGATCTGCCCCAGCCTTGATGTCGGGCGGCCTGATCATCATCGGGATGGACCTGTACGGACAGTTTGTCTTCGGCATCAATAAATTTGAAAAGCAGGGGGAAAAAGGGGCTGGAAGAAGCACTGCCCGCGAGTCCCTGAGGGCTCTCGGAATAGAGGTCGCCCAAAGTGATGCCGGCGAGTTTTCCCTTGAGAACAGTGGTTTGCTCGTTATCAAAACCGCTAATTTCCCAGGATTCACCGATTCTGGTATTTGGGACAGACTTGTTGAGTTTCTCCTTGAGGGCAGTTCCGCCCCAGATCTTCTCCTTAAAAATGGGGTTGAGAAGAAACGGTTCGGCCACTCGCAGTTTCATATACTCTGCTTCTGCTCCAGAACGTTTGTTGTAAAATCTTCAAAGGTCTTGTAGAGGTAACCCTCAAAAACCAGATCGAACTTCAGAGTTTCGAATATATAATTGATGTACTCATTATCGGCGATTATATAAATGGCACCACCCATTTTTCTTACTTTATTCAGGTTGTAGACCAAAGCTCCTATACCGCCACTGCAGATAAAGGTCACTTCATCCAGATTGAAAACGATATGACTGATCCCCTCATCGACAATTTGCTGAATCTCTTTGTCTAAAATTCTGGCGCTCTCCCAGTCGATTCTGCCTGAGGGTTTTACAACCTTGAAGTCTCCAACGGTGATGATAGAAAGTTCCACGAAAAACTACTCCCTGAGAACGTGTAATGTCCCTAAATCTCCTCAAAATCCGCATCGGAAACATCTTTGCCGTTAAGATCAAACCGTTGCGGAGACTGAGAACGGGACTTCGGTTTAGGGGGTCTTTTAAACAGACCCTTAGTAATTGACCATACTCCCCTGATGAGGAGAAAGATCAGCACTGCTTCTATAAGTTGTAACATTATGTGCGCAAATTTTGAACCAAAAAATGAAAAATGCTATTTTTTATGTTTGGATCGGGGTCTAACTCCCTATCCTTCAATTAAATATAATAGCAGTGGCGGCGGGATTACCACCCGTATTGCCCGGTTGAACTACTGGATTGTTCGCAGGAGGGGTTATGAACGTGGATATTTCTCAGCTTAACGAGAGAGTTAAAGAGGAGAGCAGCTTTGTGTCTCTGCTTAAGTCGGAGATGGCAAAGGTAATCGTAGGTCAATCAAAAATGGTGGACCGCCTTTTAATCGGTCTGCTCACACGCGGCCATATTCTTCTGGAAGGTGTGCCGGGACTTGCCAAAACTCTGGCCATCTCCACTCTTGCCAAGGCGGTCGATACCGGGTTCAGGCGTATTCAGTTTACCCCCGACCTGCTCCCGGCCGATATCTTAGGGACTATGATCTACAATCAGAAGACAGGAGAATTCGTCCCCAAAAAAGGACCGCTTTTCTCAAACATCATACTTGCTGATGAAATCAACCGTGCTCCGGCCAAAGTGCAGAGCGCCCTTTTGGAAGCCATGCAGGAACGTCAGGTGACCATCGGCGACAACACCTACTCCCTTGATGAACCCTTTCTGGTACTGGCTACCCAGAACCCCATCGAGCAGGAAGGAACCTACCCTCTTCCTGAAGCACAGGTTGACCGTTTCATGCTGAAACTGAAAATCGTGTATCCTTCCCGAGAGGAGGAAAAGCAGATTCTCAGCCGAATGGCTTCAGGAGCGGTTCCTGAGGTGAATCCTGTAGTGAAAGTGGAAAAGCTGCTGGCAGCCCGAGAGCTGGTCGGAAATATTTACATGGATTCCCGGGTTGAAGATTATATCGTCAATCTCGTTTTCGCCACCAGAGAGCCTGAGGCCGCAGGACTGGCTGATGCAAAAGACTTGATCGCCTATGGAGCCTCTCCTCGTGCAACGCTTTTCCTCACACGAGCTGCCCGAGCCCACGCCTTCATCCGGGGCAGAGGGTATGTAACTCCTGAAGATGTCAAGTCGGTCGGTATGGACATTTTAAGACACAGGGTGATTGTCACTTACGAAGCGGAGGCTGAAAACATAACACCAGAGCAGATTGTGCAGAAGATTTTCGACAGTGTCGAAGTTCCCTAGTAGAAGTGTCAATGGATGCCGGGGGGATTGCGCCGGTATCGTACAATTATAAGCTCTAAATCAGGTTAAGTGGTGGTTGATGAAAAATATATTTCAGGTGAGATTGACAATCTTACTGATTGTTTGTTCTGCCGTGCTTTACGTTTGCGCGCAAGATAAGATTATGATTTACGATGAAGAAAGAGGTGTCATCTTTGTCGATAAAAAGGAGATCGGTAAAAAAACTGTCAAGCCTGTCACAGATGTCAAGCCACGTGCAAGTGCTCCCGTTCAGGGTCATGGATCTAAAACCGATTTGCATATCGGACGTAAAAAAGACCCTCCTGATGTTTATTTCAAATCGGGGCTGGAGTTTTTCAGAGATGGAGACTATGAGGCAGCTCAGAAAAATTTCTTGTATGCTGATTCAGTGAAACCCCAGTCTCAGTACAAGCTCTGGGTCGGCAAAACCTACCGTCAACTTTCAGACCCGCAGAAAATGATGAGCATCATGAATGCGATTCTGGCCAAGGATCCTCAAAGTGATGTTGCAGATGACGCTCTGTTTGAAATCGCCTTTTATTATCATACCAGTGATGATTATCAGAATGCACTTGACAGTTATACACAGCTTGCAGAACAGTATCCGTTCGGGCAATCCTTTTCAAACGGTATGAGTTTCCTTGCAGTCGCCAAGGATCAGAGAGGTAGAATCAAATCAGAACTGCTCAGTCTGCTCAGTGTCCAGGGCTACTCGGGGGAGGATCTTGTGGGTAACGTGAGGAGCTTTCAGAAGGCAAACGGCCTGGAAGCCACCGGCGAGCCGGACAGGGCTACTATGGCGAAAATCAGGGAAAAGTACCAGCAGGTCCTTCAGTATCAGCAGAAACTCGCCAGAAGAAATCAGCAGTTGGAAAAGAACAAGGTATGGCTTCTTTTAGCGGGTGTTGCGGGACTTGGCTTGTTAGGCTTTACTTTTGTATTGAGAATTATGGCACGCTCACGGATTCAGCACCTTTTCGAACTCGAGAAGCTGGTTGCTGATATGGACAAGGTGAGAATATGATACCAAAAGAGGTTTTGCAGAAAGTACGTCAGATAGAGATCCGAACCAAACGGATTGTCGATTCCATATTGTCAGGAGAATATCACAGCGCCTTCAAGGGGCGCGGAATGGAATTCTCCGAAGTGAGGGCCTACACCGATGGTGATGACGTTCGCAGTATAGACTGGAATGTCACAGCGAGGATGGGAACTCCTTATATCAAGAAACATGTGGAAGAGCGTGAGCTTACGGTCATGCTTATGGTTGATGCATCTTCTTCGGGTGACTTCGGGTCCATTGAAAAATTCAAGGGGGAAATGGCTGTTGAGCTCTGCTCGCTTCTGGCATTTTCCGCCATTCGCAACAACGATCGGGTGGGGTTGATAATTTTTACATCCGAGGTTGAGACTTATATCCCGCCGCGAAAAGGCAAAAACCATGTGCTCAGGGTTATTCGGGAGCTTCTCTATTTCAAACCTCAAAATCGGGGAACCAATATCGGAGAGGCACTGAAATTTCTCAACAAGGTACAAACTAAAACCAGTGTGGTGTTTCTGGTTTCAGATTTTATGGCCAGCGGGTTTGAGGCGCCTTTGAGAGTGGCCTCCAAGCGCCACGATCTGGTTGCCGTTTCCATAAAGGATCCTCGTGAGGAGGAGCTTCCTCAGGTGGGGCTTATTGAACTTGAAGACGCTGAAACCGGTGAAGTGCTTCTGCTTGACACCAGAAGTAAGAAACTGCTCGATCAGTATCGAAAAGAACATCAGAGAAGGCGCGCCGTGCTGGACGAGTTTTTACGATCCATTGGTGTTGATGCAATACAGGTTTCCACAAAAACTGGATATGTGGATCCCATCGTCAAATTCTTCCGAAAAAGAGAGAAGATGTTCCGCTGACACTCCAGAGCGGAACACCAACTACTATGAACACACACGCTACACAACTCGCCAGACTCATTGAAGAGATTTATCCTCAAATCGTTGATATCCGCAGAACCATTCACAGAAATCCGGAGCTTTCGGGGCAGGAGTTTGAAACAGCCGGCCTGGTGTATTCCAAACTGTCATCGTGGGGTTTTAAACCGCTCTATCATCTTAATAAAACTGCGGTCAGCCTGCGCATGGAAAACGGTAAAGGACCTCTTGTTGTGCTGCGGGCCGACATGGATGCCCTTGCAATTCAGGAAGAGAATGATATCCCTTTCGCATCAGAAAAGGGAAGGGTGATGCATGCCTGTGGTCACGACATGCATACCGCTATACTGCTTGGAGCGGTTCGTCTTCTTGACAAACTTAGGAGTGAATGGAAGGGAACAGTCGTATTTCTTTTCCAGCCTTCGGAGGAAGAGGAACCTGGGGGAGCCTACGGGTTGATTAAATCAGGGGTGTTTCCTAAAAAAACTGATGCTGTTTTTGGGCTTCACGTGAGTGCCGACCATAAAAGTGGAACAATTGGTATTAAAGAAGGGTACGATTATGCCGGGGTACTTACATTCGATGTCACAGTCAAGGGTAGAGGCGGTCATGGCGCCACTCCTGAAGTCACTGTCGATCCCATTGTGTGTGCATCATCCATGATTATGAATCTGCAGACTCTCATTTCCCGCGAAAAGCCTTCAAGTGAACCGGCAGTGCTCACTGTCGGCTGTATCCAGGCTGGCACCCGTCGTAACATCATTCCCGATACTGCTCTTTTTAAAGGTACGGTACGCACCTATTCGTCAGACCTGCAGGAATTTCTCATTAAGCGTATGCGGGAGGTGCTCAAGCAGACGGCTGCCTCGTTCAGAGCATCTGTCGACTTTACCTATGAAAAATCATATCCTCCCGGATACAACAGTCCTGAACTGGCGCGCATGGCATCAGAAGCGATCAGTGAATATCTTGGTGATTCAAATGTGATTATCCGGAGTGTCCCCACCATGTATGCCGAAGACTTTGCCAGATATCAGCAGCTCTCTCCGGGGCTTTTCGTTTATCTGGGCGTCAGACCCGCTAACAAGAGGCGAATGGAGGGAATCCACAGTCCCCGTTTCCTGCCCGATGAGGGTGCTTTACGCACTGGTATGGCGGCGCACGTGCTGTTTACACTTGGAAAGCTGGGCTATACAGAATAATCTGCCCAGCTTTTCTGTAACTACCTGCTGGCTATTTCGTAATTGATAAAAGCCATTACTTCTGAAGCGACCTTACCATACTGGAAAATTGACTCCGGCTCGAAGCTCGGCGTTAAGCCGTTTGCTGCTACCCAGACTCCTGATTTCCGGCTCATCTATACCTCGATCTATGGTGATGGAATACCGCTCCATCAGGTCCAGAGGAAAATTGATTCCGCCAAAAACTATATACTGCCCGGCTCGGTATTTCACCTTGTAGTTAATGGAGAGGGGAAGCACCAGCCTCAGGCGATCAGCCGTCAATTTCACAACCCAGAACTCAAAATCCATCTCCGCCTGACTTCTTTGGCTTCGGGAGAACATCCCGTATATCCCTGAAGTAAGATTGCACTTTTCATTTAGGGGGTAACTGGTGAGAAGTCCTGCCAGCAGTGACGACTCAGTTTGGCCTCCCAGCAGATGCCCTGCCATATGTCCGCTGACAAATGCAGATAGCGCAATTCTATCCAGATAACCTGTTGCTGCCGGTTCTGGTTTCAGGATGAGGAATTTTCCATATCCACCGAAAAACCATCCACCTACTTCGACCCGGTCGCCTATAGAAAACCTCACTGTTGCGTTGATCGGAAAACTGTAAAGCAGACTGTTGTTCAGTTCTCGCCCGGTATCGCTTCTCATGAGGCTGTCCTTGAAAATATCATTGAAGACAGTGCCTCTGATATCAAAAGAAGCTCCCGACCCGATATTCGCATCCATTATCGGAATGGAACTCGAGCATGAAAGGAGAAGCAGAACGGATATGAGCAGAGGTCGTTTCATTTACCCGGCTTTGAAAATGCTGATATTAAAAGAAAATAATGATCGAATCGGTTGAACAAAGCATTATTATGACTGTGCATGTTAAAATGTGTAATCAGGAATTCACATGAAGGCTGGAATGCGCTCATGTTCGGGAAGTGGTTATTGCCAGAACAACAGAATCACTGGTAAACAGCATTCAGGGCTGAAATCAATACCTGGTGGGATCCGAAACACCTGCTTCTTCGAATCCTTTTCTTCTGATGATACAGCTGTCACACTGGCCGCAGGACCTTCCGTCGGAATGTGGATCGTAACAGCTATGCGTAAGGCTGTAATCCATACCCAACTCGACACCTTTTTTGATGATTTCTGCTTTGGTCAAGCTTATAAGTGGGGTGTTAATCTTAAGCTTGGCACCTTCAACACCTGCTTTGGTTGCCAGATTAGCCATTTTTTCATACGCTTGTATGAATTCCGGTCTGCAGTCCGGGTAACCTGAATAGTCTACTGCGTTGACTCCTATGAAAATATGGAAGCAGTTGAGCACTTCCGCCCAGGCCAGGGCAAAGGATAAAAAAACTGTATTTCTAGCCGGTACATAGGTAACCGGTATCTCACTGCCGATATTACGGTTTTTAGGAACCTCCATATCTGATGTCAACGCGCTCCCGCCAAATGATCTCAGGTCAATGTTTATGGTGCGGTGCTCTTTACAGCCAAGAAAGCGGGCCACGTTTGCGGCACACTGAAGTTCAAAATCGTGTCTCTGACCATAAGAGAAGCTGAGTGCATGCAGCTCATATCCGAGGTGTTTTGCAATAATACCGCAGGTGGCGCTGTCGATTCCGCCGCTTAGTAGTATGATAGCCTTTTTCATTTACAGTCCCTTAAGTAATTTATTGTCAAACGCCACGTTTATCACCCCAGAGCACCTTGTGCAACTGAAGTCCGAATCGTACATTCAAATTTTTTCTTACAATATACTCAGCCAGCTGAGCGGGCGGAAATGAACTAATGACAGGAGAAAAGATGACCGTGCAGTGATTAATGAGCTTGTGGTCAAGAGTGAATTGTTCAGCCCACTGGGCATCCTCAAGACTGGCGATGACAAACTTTACTTCATCTGTACAGCTGAATTTCTGTAGGTTGCTCATAAGAAAACTGTCACCTTCACCGCTTCCCGGGCATTTTACATCAACAACTCGCCTCACCCCTGGCGGCAGTAGCCCGATATCCTGTGATCCATTGGTTTCTATAAGTACCTTGTACCCATTTTTAAGCAGATCAGAACATAACTGCGGAGTTTGTGTTTGCATCAGTGGTTCTCCGCCTGTGATCTCAACCATGTTTATTCCAAGCTGTTTTACCTCGGAAATAATCTCTTCAATGCACATTTCGGTGCTGGTTTCTTCTTGCGCATAGGATGTGTCACACCACAAGCAGGAGAGGTTACAGCCGGATAATCTGATAAAAGTACAGAGGCAGCCCGCAAAAGTGGATTCTCCCTGGATACTTTTAAATATTTCGTTTACCCTGAGCATATTATCTGTAATAGGCTGCGCAGTTGCCGGGAGTTTCCTGGACCTCCACACGTGCCACATCCCCGTTCCAGTCTGAAAGCGATTCTTGAAGCTTTTCAAAAATGTAGCGGGCGATATTTTCCGATGAGGGGTTGAGGCCTGTTGGTTGAAGCACCACATTAAGATCTTTGTGGTCAAATGCCTCAAGAATGTCCTTAAGCTTCTGCTTGAGTATTTTGAAATCGATGCCCAGACCACTCTGGTCCAGGTTTTCGCACTTGACGACCGCTTTGACCAGCCAGTTGTGACCATGCAGGTTTTCACATGGCCCGCTATAGTTGAGAAGTCTGTGCGCAGCTGAAAAATTGGCTTCTGTGGAAATTTCGTACATGTGATTCCTTCCTGAGTTCTAAAACAGGAAATATAGTAGTTAATCCGGGGATGCAGGTAAATTATGCTGAATGAATCCCCTCTAGTAATAGATTTTAGAAGAGTTTAGGGTTTTCTGACTTTGTATCGTATCTCTGCAGAAGGTATTTTTATAGATTGTCCCAAGTGCAACCGAACGATTTCCGAGGAGAGCTGTTATGAAAGACAAGGATTACGACAATTTTTTCGACGAGAATGCATCAGAGGACCAGAAGTCTGATCAGCTGATGAAGATGCTCGACGGTTATGATAAGAAGGTGAAAAGTTTTTCTCCGGGGGAAAAGGTTTCCGGTAAAATTACCAGAATCGGTTCGGAGTATGCTTTTGTGGATATCGGAGCTAAAACTGAAGCGCTAATCAAGCTTGGCGAGCTCATCGACAAGGATGGGGTTGTTCAGGTTAAGGAAGGTGATAAGTTCAGCGGGTATGTTATTTCGGAGCAGGCCAGCGAAATTCATGTCAGTAAGAGCCTGGCAGGGCATTCCGCAGACATTGGTATGCTGATGGATGCGCTGAATAGTAAGATGCCGGTTCAGGGAAAAGTAACCGGGGTCAGCAAAGGCGGATTGAATATTAAGATTATGGGTCATCGTGCTTTCTGTCCTGTTTCCCAGATCGACATCAAGTTTACCAGTGATGTTAACGTGTTTTTGGGTAAAACTCTGGACTTCATAATCACCCGCATCACTGAGGGTGGAAGAAACATTGTCGTGAGCAGGGTGCCTCTGCTTGAATCCGGGCTTCAGGAGCAGATTGATAAGCTTGTCAGTGCTGCCGAGGAGCAGACAGTGCTAAAGGGGCGGATCTCCAAAATTGCCGAATTCGGACTGTTCGTTGAGATTGGTGATCTGGAGGGTCTGGTTCACATTTCTGAAGTTTCCTGGGAGCGTGCCCAGAATTTGGGTGATTCTTTCTCCGTAGGCCAGGAAGTGGAGTTTGTGGTGCTTAAGATCGAGCGCAAGGAGCCGCTGCGCAATTCGAAAATTTCTCTTTCGATCAAGCAGGTGCTTGAGGATCCCTGGATCAAGGTGATGTCCTCCATTTCCATCGGGCAATCAGTGAGTGGAAAAGTGACTCGCCTTGCCGATTTTGGGGCTTTTGTGGAAATTATCCCCGGTGTGGAGGGTCTGGTTCACGTTTCTGAAATGGCCTGGGGAAAGAGAGTGCACCATCCATCCGAAGTGGTAAAACCCGGTCAGATGGTCAATGTTACAGTGCTCAGTATTGACGAAAAGAAAAAATCCATATCACTTAGTCTTAAAGATGTTGCTGATGATCCTTGGAATGACATCGAGGAGAGATTCCCGGTTGGATCGGATATTGCAGGTACAGTGGCTAAAAAAGCAAAGTATGGATACTTTGTTGATTTGGCTGAAGGGATAACCGGATTACTGGTTTTTTCTAATATGTCGGCTGATAAAAAAGATTCCCTCAAAGAGGGGGAGGCGGTTACGGTGCATGTGGAATCACTGGATAAGGAAAATCGGCGGATTTCTCTCTCCATGGGGATGGCTGAAGCTCGCCGTGACAGCGAAGAGACCAAGCAGTTCCTACAGAAGCAGCATGCACAATCCGAGAAGAAGGTGTCTGATTCTTCCACGGAATTCGGTGCGGCTCTTATGGCTGCTTTGAAGTCCAAGAAATAGGGGTATGCCGATGAAGGTTCTGGTTGTTGGTGGTGCGGGCTACATAGGAAGTCATGTTTCCCGGGTTCTTTTGGACCGGGGTAATCAGGTTACTGTTTTCGATAATCTTTCAAGTGGCTGCAGGGAGAATCTTTTTCCCGAAGCACAATTTGTAAAAGGGGATATTCTCGATTACGCTACCCTGGTGAAAACCATGTCCACCGGTTTTGATGCTTTCATTCATCTGGCGGCATTTAAAGCAGCTGGTGAATCAATGATTCTGCCGGAAAAGTACTCGATCAACAACATTACCGGAACCTTGAATCTCCTTAATGCCGCTTCCGAGGCCGGCATTAAAAAGGTAGTGTTCTCCTCTTCCGCAGCCGTTTACGGGGCACCTCAATATCTGCCCATGGATGAGAAACATCCGCAAAACCCCGAAAACTACTATGGGTTCACCAAACTTGAAATCGAGCGTTTTCTTGACTGGTACGACAGGTTGAAGGGGCTCAGGTTTGCCGCTTTGAGATACTTTAATGCTGCCGGATACGATCTGCAGGGAAGAATCCAGGGATTGGAGCGCAATCCCTCAAATCTGCTCCCGGTTATAATGGAAGTTGCTGCCGGCAAACGGGACAAACTTCAGATCTTTGGTGATGACTGGGACACTCCCGATCATACTTGTGTTAGAGATTATGTACATGTGTGGGACCTCGCTCAGGCACATGCCATGGCACTGGATTATATAGATTCCGAAGATCGCAGTATCACGGTTAATCTGGGCAGTGAAAACGGTATCAGCGTAAAAGCGATGCTGGAGAAGGCGCGCGAGATTACCGGTAGATCCATTGCAGCAGAAGTGGTGGGGCGCAGGGCCGGTGATCCGGTAAAAGTGGTGGCCTCATCCACTTTGGCAGAACAGATTCTAGGATGGAAGGCGCTTCACAGTAATGTGGAGACTTTGGTTTCGAGCACCTGGAATGTGTATAAGCGAGAGCTGGTTAATGCATAAATCAGGCCTGGTCCGCCTGTCTCTGAAGGGCAGGAGGATCAGGCCTTTTGTTCTCAGATCTCTCCGCTTTTTCTTGATTTCAGTTGATTTAGAAGACTCTTAATTTCCTCTTTCTGTTCCCTCAATTTGTCTTTATAGAAGGGGCTGTCGGTATCGGCAATCTCCATGCGGATCTCCCCCAGACTTCCCTCCAGAGTGTCGATAAGTAACTGTGCCTGTTTGGATGTGATTTCAATGTTCATAAATCCCTCCGGTTCCTGGTCTAGGTGGTTCTTCTTACCAGTTTGAAGAATGTGCTGTCCTCTCCGGTCTTTTTATGCTCTTGATAGAGAAAGGCAAGTCGATTCTCCTCGAATTTATCAAACCAGTCACTCCAGGAGATCCTCTCCAGACTTTCCTCTCCTGCTCCGCCCGGAAAATCAATCCTGAGTATTCCCGGATCACCGTCGCCACCGGTTCCTTTAACTTTGACCGGCTTGCCATCGTGTTCCTCCACCCAGTTTTTGATCTCTTCATGGTTGATGGTAATTTTCGATCTAGAGGCTGGCATAAGCATCTCCTCTCGTAAATGGAAACAATCGGCTAATTACAGAATTGCAAGAATCATACCGGACTGCCGATTTGTCGGGGACGGACTACCGGATTTGCCGGGGACGGACTA
>JAEZKC010000059.1 GCA_023436205.1 Fibrobacterota bacterium | reverse complement strand
TCGAGGTTATCACCGGAACCGATGGCAGCACAAGAGTGACATCACCTGATGGTACTATTACCGAAACCTTGGAGGGACCTGATCCCCGCTTCGGAATGCAGGCCCCCATAGTGAAGAGAAAAACAATCACCACCCCTTCGGGGCTGGTGCACACAATGACCTCAAGCAGAGGAGCTGTGCTTGAGGATAAAGACGATCCGTTCAGTATCCAGAGACTGATCGATTCTGTAATCATAGATGGAAAACTGTACATCACCACCTACGATGCTCAATCAAAAACTATTACCAGTACGACTCCTGCAGGTCGTCAAAGCGTAACGTATATGGATGAAAAGGGTAAGGTAACCCGATCTGAAATTCCTGGCCAGCTCCCGGTTGATTATAGTTACGATACAAAAGGACGTCTTACCTCGATAACTCAGGGTGCAGGAGCTCAGGCACGACAAAGCGTCATCAGCTATGATCAAAACGGCTATATGGAAAGCATGACCGATGCGCTTGGGCGTAGTGTCAACTTTACCTATGATCCTGCTGGAAGAATTGTACAGGAGACCCGCCCTGATGGCAGGCAGGTTTCTTGCAGTTACGACAAGAATGGTAATCTGAGCACATTGACCCCTCCTGGAAAGCCTGATCATGGATTTGATTACACAAATGTCAATACATTCGACACCTATACTCCTCCCAATGTCGGTGCAGGTAGTAATTTTACCCGTTACAGCTACAATCTTCATAAACAGATCACCACACTTTCCAGACCAGACGGGCAGATGCTTGATTTCGATTACGACAATATTGGGCGGTTGACTCAAATCAATCTGCCAAACGGTCAGGTCAGCTACATTTTCAGTGATACCAGCAATGCTCTGAGAAGCATTGTCTCTTCCAATGGTGCTCTCTCCTACAGCTACGATGGTGGGTTGACAACAGATGTGGAGTGGTCAGGGCTTATTAACGGCAGTGTGGGAGTTACCTTCAATTCCGGGATGCAGATTGTATCCCAGAGTATCAATGGAGGCGATGAAGTCTCGTTCGGTTACGATGATGACGGGCTTTTGGTGAGCAGCGGAGAGATGGTTTTAAACCGCGATGTCCAGAACGGGCGGCTCAATGGTACCACTCTGGAGAGTATAGAAGATTCCTACAGCTATAACGAATTTGGCAATCAGATCACTTACAGTGCATCAGTGGGAGGAAGTCTGCTCTATGAGGCTTCTCACACTGGAATCGACAAACTGGGCCGCATCACCTCCCGTACCGAAACGGTAGACGGACAGACGATCAGTTATTCCTATCATTATGATGCAGCCGGCCAGCTCACTGAGGTATACCGCAACGGGACTTTCTACTCTCGTTACGGCTACGATGATAACGGTAATAGAACCGACTATTTCGGGCCTTCAGGTACTATTACGGCAGGCTTTGATGATCAGGATCGCATGCTCTCTTACGGAGGCGCCACATATCAGTACAGCGCCAATGGAGAGCTCCAAAGTAAAACCGATAACAACGGCACCACCCAGTATGAATATGATGTCTTGGGAAATCTGAAGACAGTAACCCTTCCAAATGGTACATTTATAGAGTACCTTGTAGATGGCCGCAATCGCCGCATCGGGGAAATGGTGAATGGCACTCTGATGAAAGGGTTTCTCTACCAGGACCAGATTAATCCTGTAGCTGAGCTTGACGGGTCAGGTAACGTGGTGTCCCGGTTTGTGTACGGCACCAAGATGAATGTGCCAGACTATATGGTGAAGGGCGGAGTGACCTACCGGATAATAAGTGACCACCTGGGAAGTGTGAGGCTGGTGGTGGATGCCCAGACCGGTGCCATCGCCCAGAGGATGGATTACGACGAATTCGGCAACGTGCTCCTTGACAACCACCCGGGTTTCCAGCCCTTTGGATTTGCTGGAGGGATGTACGATCATCGCACGGGACTGGTGAGATTCGGGGCAAGAGATTACGACGCGGTGACGGGGAGGTGGACGTGCAAGGATCCCATAAGGTTTGAGGGAGGGGACGGGAATCTTTACAGGTATTGCGGTGGGGATCCGGTGAATTTCGTGGATCCGGAGGGGAAAGACAATGAAATCGCCTATGTTATTTTTAGGAATGGATCTGGAATGGTGGTTGTACAGAAAATTCCAGAATATATTCCTTCTGAAACGATCAAAATTGAGCTTAGGGAAACTGATGTTATCCTTGGGTATGCACGACCACGTCCGAACACCTGCACAACATATACAAAATCACCTACACAATTCGAAAAAATTCTTAATAATGCAAAAAAACTGCTCGTTCCGCCTCCGCCCGAACCAGTGCGGACCGGTCACACTGGCATAAGGGGTTAATTTGAAGAGAATATTTATTTCAGCCATTTCATTCTTGATAGCTTTTGTTGTGCTAAGCATTTGTGAAAAAACTCCTCTTCAAGTATTCCGAGATGCTGCTTTTCAGATTAATTCCAGATTTGGTGCTGGAATTACCAAACCATTGAATACGGATGAGATCATTTTAATTGATTTTAACTACGAAACTATCTATTTACGTCCCGATTTTCAGGAACATACAAAGATAGCTGAATTAGCTGAATTAATTGATTCGCTTGGAGCAAAACAAATAATTTTGGATATGGAAGTTGATTTCGACCCCGGTGAAGATACACGTTATACTTCCTGGCAATTCTTATCTAAATGTAAAAGTTTAATATTGACTGGTTTGTACTTGGGGGATTCTAGAAACAATCTCATGAACAGATCAACAACACCTATACAAAAGTTTTCTATCGGTATTGATCCCGAATACATCTCGGGAAATGATTTAGCTTCATATTCCCTTCCACTACCGGAGTACTTAACTGCTTGCAGCGGATTTGGTTTTGTAAATTCTATTTATCAGGGTAGCACTTTCATTGGTTGTCCATTGTTTCTCAAAAAAAGTGGATATGTATTTCCGTCAGCTTTTCTTTCTTCAATTATTAATTCTTTGGAAATCAAAACCGATCAAATTACCATCAATTCAAAGCAGGTCAGTTTGAATAGCCACTTCGAAATTCCCTCTGAAGATGGCTTAATGCGATATTACCCAATGATGAATACTAACTTCTCGACAATTCCGGCATATAAGGCTTTTAGCCTTACAGAAAAGTCTGTTGCTGGAAAAACAGTAATTCTCGGTAGGTCCCTATTAGGAAGAGATTACCATTTCACAATTACAGGAAAGCAGGTTTGGGGAACTGAAATATTAGCCTCGCTTATTCTTCAGATTAAACAAAAACGTTTTTTAAGCAGGTCTCATTTTATTTTTACTTTTTTGTTTTCAATTCTGTTTACATACTTAATTCTTTCGATTCCAAAGAAATATTGCAGTATCTCATTTTTACTGGTAGTGTTAATTTCTTTTTTCATCGGAGCTCTTTTCTATAGCTTAGGGAAAATATTACCTTCCGATACTATTGTTTTATCAACTTGGATTGGAACTGCATTAAACCAATGGTTTAAAAAATTACCGCTGAATAAAGAGTAGAATATGAACTAATCTAAAGCTGTGATCATTGTAATTGTCATTATATAGATTCCCAAAGAGAGCAGTCAAGGTTCAAAACCGATAACAGCGGCACTACCCAGTATGAGTATGATGTCTTGGGAAATCTGAAGACTGTTACCCTTCCAAATGGTAATTTATAGAGTATCTTGTAGACGGCCGCAACCGCCGCATCGGTGAAAAGGTGAATGGCACTCTGGTAAAAGGGTTTCTCTACCAGGACCAGCTTAATCCTGTAGCTGAGCTTGACGGGTCTGGGAACGTGGTGTCCCGGTTTGTGTACGGCACCAAGATGAATGTGCCAGACTATATGGTGAAGGGCGGAGTGACCTACCGGATAATAAGCGACCACTTGGGAAGCGTGAGGCTGGTGGTGGATGCCCAGAGTGGCCAGATAGTCCAGAGAATGGACTATGATGAATTCGGCAACGTGCTCCTTGACAACAACCCGGGTTTCCAGCCCTTTGGGTTTGCAGGCGGGATTTACGATCATCGCACTGGTCTGGTGAGATTCGGCGCCCGCGATTACGACGCGGTGACGGGGAGATGGACGTGTAAGGATCCTATAAGGTTTGAAGGAGGGGATGGGAATCTTTACAGGTACTGCGGCGGGGATCCGGTGAATTTGGTGGATCCGAGTGGAGATTATGCTGGTGTCGATGATGCTGTATTTACTATTGGTGGGGCTATAGTCGGTTTAGCAGGGCAGGCAATTTCTGATCTCGTTACTGGAAACCGAAGTAGCTGGCAGAGTTACGTTGCGGCTGGTGTTGGTGGGGCTTTTGCAGGAGAGGCTTTACTTTATACAGGACCAGTAGGCGCTGGTGCACTCGGTGGTGCATCGGCAAATGTTACAAAACAATTATTAAACATCGCAACAGGAGAACAATCTGATTTTAGCATTGGTAGCTTTGGTTTTGAGACTACAATTGGTGCTGCAACTGGATTCATTCCAGGTGTAAAAGTAAATGGAGTATCGATCGGCAGGAATAGCATGAACTCTATTTTTAAGCAGATGGTTACGAAGTTTAACAATGGAACAATTTCAAGGGTAAGTGTTGCAACTGCACTAAAAATGTTTGCGGGGAGAACTACTGTAACAGCTTTTGTTCCAGGAGTAGCAGCTGGTTCTTTTGCAAATATACTCAATCCTTGTGACTAACAGCTAGGAACATAGATGAAAACTATCCGTCCAGATTCAAAAACTTATATGATTTTCAGTATTATGATTACGTTGCCAATCTTGATAGGAATTATCGCAGGTATTGAGAATCCCTCTGCTAACTTTGGCATTATTGTGTATTTATTAACAGTCGCTATTATCTGGCTGTATTTTGTCTACGGGACAATTGTCATTTATGACGATCATATAGAGTTCCGAACCCTATATAGCCGGAAAGCTATGAAATTCTCTGATGTTAAAAATGCAAAAATCCATTCCTTTGTTGATGATTCTTATTTTGATAGGCTCAAGCCGCCAATAAAGCTTTGGATTTATCCAAAACCAGAATCAGGAAAGAAACCAATTTGGATCAATGCAAAAATTTTTAAAAAGGAAGATCTGAGTTATGTTTTAGACCTGGTAAATGAGAGAAAGACTTGAACCGTTCAGATTGCACTTTGGTGAAAGGTTTTCTCTACCAGACCAGCTTAAACCTATGGTGGAGCTTGACGGGTTAAGTAACGTAGTAGGACGGTTTTGGTTCCAGAATAAATCATAGTCAGTGATATCTGTTTGATCCGTGCTAATCCGCGTCAGGGAATCTCAAAACAGTTACCCTTCCAAATGATACATTTATAGAGTACCTCGTCGACGGCCGCAACCGCCGCATCGGGGTGAAGGTGAATGGCGCTCTGGTGAAAGGATTTCTCTATCAGGATCAGCTAAATCCTGTAGCAGAGCTTGACGGGTCAGGTAACGTGGTGTCCCGGTTTGTCTACGGCACCAAGATGAATGTCCCGGATTACATGGTGAAGGGCGGGGTGACCTACCGCATAATCAGCGATCATCTGTGAAGCGTGAGGCTGGTGGTGGACGCCCAGACTGGTGCCATCGCTCAGCAGCTGGATTGCGATGAATTCGGCAATGTGCTCCTTGACAATAACCGGGGTTTCAAACCCTTTGGATTTGCCGGCGGGCTTTACGATCACCGCACTGGACTGGTGAGATTCGGCGCCCGCGATTACGACGCAGTGACGGGGAGGTGGACGTGTAAGGATCCCATAGTGTTTGAGGGAGGGGATGGGAATCTTTACAGGTACTGTGGCGGGGATCCGGTGAATTTCGTGGATCCGGAGGGACTTTGGGTTGCACAAGTGACTGGAACTGCTATAGGTGCTGGGTTTTCAGCTTATCAAAGTTATGGCGATTTTAAGTCTGGGAAGATTTCAGGTTGGGGTTATGCTGGGAAAATCGCATTTGGGGGACTTACGGGTTTAGCCAGTTCTTTTGGTGTTGGTTTTTGGGGAACAGCTGGCCGCGCAGCTTTCGCCGCTGCTGCAAATGACTCTTTTGAGCAGCTCACAGATCCTTGCAAGAAAAAGTATAATTTGGGGAAAACAGTAGTTTCAGCTACTGTCGGTGCTGGATTAGAAGCAGCATCCTATGGAACAGCAAAACTAGGGGGTCGTTTTGGATATTGGGGCGGTGCAAATCCAACTCTAAATAATCCAACTATACAAACGTTCAATAGTTTGGAAAACCTGGCAGGAACGGCTGGTAATATAGCAGGAACTTACGTTGGCACACAGATTAAATATTGAGGAAAAAATGTTTGTTAGAATTATCATTTTCATAGCTGTTTTTGTGAATTTTGCATTATCAATCGTGTCAATATCTGAAGGTGTAAAAAAATTCAAACAAGGCCAGAAATCATTTAGAACAGATATGCTTTTCAAAAGGATTTCTAGGCACCAGAAATCTGGTTCATTATTAATTGTTGAGGGTCTTTGTCATTTATTGTTTTCAATCATTATTGCTTTATTATGGATTTTCTATATAAGAGTTAGAGTTCTGTGATGTTCTCCTACAGCTACGATGGCTCATTGACAACAGATGTGGAGTGGTCAGGGCTTATTAACGGCAGTGTGGGAGTTACCTTCAATTCCGGGATGCAGATTGTATCCCAGAGCATTAATGGAGGAGAATGAAGTCTCGTTCGGTTACGATGATGACGGGCTTTTGGTGAGCAGCGGAGAGATGGTTTTAAACCGCGATGTCCAGAACGGGCGAATAGTTCAAGCAAATTAACATGTTTGAGTAGGGAATAGACCTGCAACAATACATCGACACCAGGCAAAGAAGCCGATTGAAAGTAAATCAGCGGTGGTTAAGTCCAGGGGGGCACTACCCTACCTTTCCTTCCGCAGTTCCTCAATCTTCTTCAGATCCAAACCGGTGACCTCAGCAATCTCCTCGTTACCCATTCCTCTTTTGATCAAATTGGAAGCTACCAGAAGCTTTCCTTTTTCCATGCCTTTTTCCATACCCTTCTCCATACCTTTTTCCATACCTTCCTGTATCCATTTCTCTGCTATCGTTGTCATCAAGTCTTCTCCTGTTTCTAAAGATTTTTTCACTTCGGTCCTGAGTTCGTCCATACGTTCATGTTCAGTTGTAGCTCCCAGATATCGTAAAAGCGTTTCAAGGTATTCCACTTTAGTGCTTTCGCTGTATACTGCCTTCAGAAGCCCCAGTATCTCGGGCAACTTTTGGAACAGCTGAGCCGTCCCCGCATACTTCTGAATCAGAAAATGCACCCGCAAAAGCATCTCCCCACGAATCTGCTCATCGGGGATATGTGATATCTCAAACACCTCGCTTTGGAATTCGGGGATGTAGGCCATCATATTCTCGCCATTTTTAAAGAGATGTGCCATCAAATCCTCCATATTCCAGTGCTGCTGCCCCTGGTAGATCACCACCGGAATAATCACCGGCAGTTGTGTGGCTGTTTTATGCTGCTTGCGGTACTGTTCCCAGATTTTCACCATATTTCTCAGGAGCTGGAACCCGGTCCAGGGGTCGACATAGCTCTTGTGCTCAAACAGTAGATAAATATATGCAGTTTTGCCGGTGAGCTTAATTCTATATAGAATATCAGAAAAATGTTCTGATAACTCCTTATCCACAAAGGAATCTTTAAGTATCATCAACGTTTTGAAATCCAAGTCCCGGGAAATGGCTTCAGGCAGGTATTCTTTTAAAAAAGAGCGGGCGATCTCTTTTCTGGAAAATGATTCTTTGAAGAATTTATTGTGAGGGTTACTGAGGAAATTATCAGCCATGAGAGAAATATAATTTGAGGGCTCCGGGTGGAAAATATCATGAAAGGGTGGAGAGCTTTCATGAAATCATCAGGAAATAGATGCTTGATCCGCCCCCTGTTTCTCCCGATTCTCATCAAAAATAGCCTGGATTCTTTTCTCGATGAAATCAGCCAGTTCTTCTGGCGAAAGGTCGCTTCCCCCCGGAACATCCAGGCCCGCGCTGATTTTTTCGATCATTTCTGAAAGAAAGCGCATTTTGGAAATGAGATTTTTTAGGTTGCCTGTTTCCCAGTATTCGCCCTCATCTAAAACAGCAAGATCGGGGATGTAGTTATTCTTTATAAACCGCAGTATTTTGATTATTGTGATATGAACCTCAACAGGGGCAAATTGCGTTTTCACAGAATCGGTGAAACAGTCTTCGACGTCAACAATCCTGCCCGGCAGTGAAACAATTCTTCCCTGACTGTCGAAAAGAAAAGCAAGTCTTTCACAATCGGGATGGATGCTTATGGAGATTCCCTTGAGGCCCAGATTACCTTTTATACGAACGCAACCATCCTCGATGACTGTGGAGCATTCGACCGGTTCGCTCCAGTCGTCATCAAGAATGTTGTAATTCCATTTCATGACATTACAGAAGTCCTTTACATCCTCTACTAAATTCATTACTGAATTCGGGTCAGGAAGTGTACCGCTGTAATGAATTGTCAATCCCATCAGTTCTCCTCCGGTATTGTATCAGAATTGTTCTGTCCTGTTTTACAATATTTCTGCTGAAAACACTCCTCGCAACCTCCTGTGCAGCCATCGAGAAACCACGTGAATCCCGCACCAGACGTACCTACACAATCCTCAAAACATTCATCAATCAGATGAGTGTAAAGGATATTATCCGGCAGGTCGCGTGCAAAACCGAATTCAATGTTGTGTTCTGAAAGAGTTTTGCGGATGTAAGCGATTTTATACTTCAGTTCCTCTTCGCTCAATTCTTCGGCAGAGGGAAATGTGGCATTTGGTGGAAAAAGTGACCTGATGGTAATCTGGGGTGAATTCTGCCAATCTTCGAATTCCTGCATCTGCTTCAGGAACTCATTTTCCGCATCTGCGTCCATTTCTTCAAGTTTGGAGAAGGTGTAGCCCTTTTCCTCCAGTTCTGATTCAATCTGACGGTTTTCCAGCTCACGTTCAACAGCTCTCATCTCCTCATCGGCCCAAAGCTCGTTTTCCATGGCAATATCCTTTCACATTAGTTGAGAGGATTATCATTGTAAAAACAGAAATCGGGAAATCGGGAGGGGGAGCAGTAATAACTGCCTCGATTTAATATAGCTTCTGTTTACTACAGGCGGGAATATTTTATTGCAGGTGCACTATGAATACAAAGCAGCGTAAGAGTAAGCTTATACCTGAGTTAGGAGAAAGGCTTGTTGATCCCTCAGTCAGAATGTTTTCAAATTAGATTGCAGGGATGTAGTTTCTCTGTGTCGCAAGGTGGCCATAACCCTTTTCAGTAAGGATCTGAGTAGAGCAGATGCAGAAAAACAGAGGCTATTTCGGTATTGGAATAGAGTGCTGCAAGACCTGGAGCAATTACGGAGTACTCTGGAGAACAGCGCACATTCTGGGAGCACATTTCGTTTTTCTTATAGGTAAAAAGTTCAAGAAGACATTTACGGATCCTCAGAGCTCCTGGAGATCCATGCCTGTCTACTCCTATGATACATTTGATGACTTCTACAAGAATCTTCCCTTTTCCTGTGTGCTTGTGGGTGTGGAGATGGGGGATGACGCGCAATTCGTTGAGGACTTTGAGCATCCCGAGAGGGCATGCTATCTTTTGGGGGCAGAAGATCATGGGCTCAGCCGGATGGCGAGGGATCATATTCACCGCAAGATAAAGCTCAGGGGTGAGAGGTCGATGAATGTGGCTGTGGCCGGATCAATTGTGCTCTACGATAGAGTGCGCAAACGTGCTAATCCGCAGTGAACGTGCCTATGACTGCTTCAGATAATCGTTTATTGCTGATAGTTAAAACAGCTCAAAAAGGCTGAGCTGCTCAATGGCGGTTTCCTTTTGCACCTTTGGTTTCCTCACCTTCAGGGTCACAACAGGTTTTCCACTTTCAAAATATTCATGTACGTCAAGCACATCATAACCGGTTACTTTTTCCAGTCCTTCACTGTCGATCTTCTTTCGTATCTGAAGCGTGCATCTGATAGATGTGCCATTCCTGAACTGAACCTGCCCGTTCTGCACCATTCCCTTGAACTCTTCAGATTTCATGTTGAAGGAGACCGCTGATCCCTTGTACAAGCCAACCCAACGGTAGTTGCCCTGCTTTAAAACGGGGGAGATGATCTCGATTTCTGCGTTATCATCCTGAACGGGGTCAAGATTATCAGTGGTGAGGACAAATGAGTTAAAGCTCTGACGCTCGACGAAGGTATCATTGATAAGCTTTTCCCGCTCGGAATTTTCCACGCTGAATGAAATTCTGTTTACTTTCTGATAACGGTCGAGCAGATCATAGAAGTTTGATTTGCGCTTTTTGACCACAGTGCTTCTGTTCAGGTGATCTGTACACTTCTGAATGTCATACTGCAGCTTCTCAATCTCATTGCGCAGCTTTTTGCTTTTTATCACCTCGAGAACAGCTATATCGAAGAACTTGTCCTTCACCTGATTTATCACGGGAGTCAGTGGAGCGCTCAATGGGGATATCAGAATATCAGATGCCAAGGCAGACAGAAAGGCCGTTCTTACATGTCCCCTTGCAGTATCTTTTTTGGGGATCATCTTGAAAGAGCGCCTCACACCTCCCTTAGCAATAGGAAAGGTTTCTATGGAGATGGCGGCATTTAAAGGTGAAGCAATTTCTTTGAACAGTGCAAGCAGTTCGCTTTCGCACTTGTTCTGCACAACTGCATCGATTGAATGTGTATCATCATCAAACCAGTAGTGAAGCTCTATTATGTTTGCTGATAAAAGAGACGGGTAGAGATCGTTCTGCATCATGTCTTCAGAGGTGCTCTTCTCTATTTTGGGCATTAATTCAAAGGAATTGAATGCCTGTTTTCAGAATTGTTATATGAAATTCTATTATAAATGATATTAGTGGATCGGGCAAGATGATTATGATGCAGAAGTAATAAGAGTTCCGCAACAAACCGATTGTCGCGCGAGATTCCGGAAATCGTGATAGATGGACTCAGATGACTATCTTTGATAGTATTACAGAGCGGGAGATGCTGCCGGTGACCTGTAAGGCGTCTCCGCCGTTAACAAAAATTCCTTCAACAGGCCAAATAGCCCTAAACTTGAACTGGTTAAAGATAGTTGCGCACAATTTAGTTTCTGGTTCTGTAGCTTTTACATCCTGGTTAATGCAACGTGGAGGTTTCGATGTTCAGAAGTATTCTTGCTATATCTATTTTTCTGGGCTCCATATTTTTCACGGCCTTTGGGGCGCAGCCGGTTTCGCTCAGCAGTATGACACTCAATACATCGATCACCACTGCTGAGATGAGCACTGTTGAGGTATTGGGACAGGAATTCACTGAGGCTGAGAGGGTGTACGTGCCGCAAAAGACCGAGAACATCTATAATATTCAGTGCTGGAAGTCGATCAACACTACTTTAAATGTAAATGATGCTGTGCTGGTGGAGTTTTTTGTGCGGTCCGCAACGGCACAGGAGTGCGAATTTACGTTCAGAGTGGAACAGACTGTTTCACCCTGGACCGGGTCTGCGCATAGAAACATCACTGCCGGTTCTGACTGGAAAAAGGTGCTGATACCGTTTCTGGTGCAGACAGAGGCGGGGAGTGCAAGTTATGCTCTCGGGGAAGCTGCCATGCGGTTTCAGCTGGGGGTGAAAGAGCAGACGCTTGAAATCGGGGGTGTTTCAGCGCTCAATTTCGGTCAGATTGCGCTTGACAGCTTAGAGCTTCTGGCCGCAGGGGAGCGGGATACCAGCTGGCGCAGCGAGGCTTATGCGAATATTGAAAAAGTGCGCAAGGGAGATTTCGCCATACGGGTTGTTGACGGAGATGGCAGTCCTGTTTCCGGGGCAGCGCTTAAAGTGGTGATGAAAGGTCACGATTTCTTTTTCGGCGGGCTTACAGAGGATCTTATCCTTAGTTCAGGTACCGATGCGGAGAAGTTCCGGGCTTCTCTTCTTGAGCTCTTTAACGGAGTGACTCAGAGGATCTACTGGGCGTGGAACTGGAACTCACCGGCAAACATCCAGAAAGTGATGAAGACCATTGACTGGGCAGAACAGAATGGCTTGCGATCCCGGGGGCACACGGTAGTGTATCCCACCTGGCAGTTCAGTCCATCGTGGCTTCTTAAATATCAGGATAATCAGCAGGTGCTCTTTGATACCGTGAGTGCACATGTGGTGGAGTGTGCCAAAGCGCTTGACGGTCGACTGGAGGATTGGGATGTGGTGAATGAATCTTTTCACTATTACGATCAGGTGATAGAGGCCGCGGGAGGGCTTCCGAGCCTCGCATCCTGGTATACACTTGCAAAAAATAATGCTCCGGGCATAGCTCCTTATGTAAATGAATATGATATCATCGGCAATGGTGGAACGTCACATTCGCGGGAAGGGTATAAGGCGCAGATTCAATACCTGCTTGATAACGGAGTACCACTTGAGGGAATTGGAATGCAGGGACATACAGATTCCTATATTGAACCGAAGGCTCTTAAGGCGATACTGGATGATTTTTCTCAATTTGGTTTACCGATCAGGGTAACCGAGATGGATGTAAACGTGAATAACGAGAAACTTCAGGCCAGTGATCTTTACGATTACATGCTGACCATTTTCTCTCACCCTCAAACGGTGGGGCTTTCCCTGTGGGGTCACTGGGAGGGGAATATGTGGAATGACCGCAAGGGGTTGATTCGGCAGGACTGGAGCATCAAGCCCAGTGCTCAGATATGGAAAGAGATGATCTTTACCAAATGGTGGACTCCGGAGCAGAATCTTACATCGGGAAGTGACGGTTTTTGCGGGTTCAGGGGGTTCAAAGGAAGTTATGAAGTCAGCACGGTCGTTGACGGTATCACCAGGGCTCTACAGGTGAATTTGACAGATTCAATTGATACCGCAACAGTTTCGCTAGAGGATTTTGTGGTAGGGGTAAAGGCGCCCAAAGAGACCAGAGCTGGAGCTGTATCATTTGTGTTCAGGGGAATGACGGTAGCGCAGTTCAATGGTAATAATAAAGCCGGAGAACTTCAGATTATAGATTTAAGGGGAAAGGTGATCAGGTCCATTACAGTTGATGGGCAGAAGCGAATTTTTTGGGATGGACGGGACCGGGAGGGGAAGGGCGTTTGTGAGGGGAGTTATGTTGTTCGTTTTAGGAGTAGGGCGGGTGCGGAGAGTCGGCGAGTGATGTTGATGAAGAAATGATCATTTATTTTGTATTGTTTCTGTTTCAATCGTAAGGGGCACTGAATGGTGCCCTTTGTTTTATGGAAGGGTATGAGTTTGGTTTTTACTGTTTAGCTTGGGAACAGTTTGCATCATGTTCAAATTGCAACTATTTTGAAAATACTGAAGATCGAATTATTCAAAGGAATCCGTTATGGACGTCTGCCCTGAAAAGAGTTATAAATCGCCCAAATATCCTGACATTCTACATTACGATTACCCGAAGGAGAATCAATATTCGAGAAAGTGGATCAGATCGCCTCAGTACTGCTTTCATATCAGCCTTATGCCAATGCTCTTGTGACCATTACCCGCAGCACCGTTAAATATTATGCAAAATCGGTGGAATATCTTTTCAGCAAGGGTTTTAAATACATTATTGCATCTCTGAATTATCCTGATGACTGGAATGATGACGACATATTGATTTTGAAGAGAGAGTATCAGAAAATTTCTGATATGTACGAAAAAAAGGCAATTCGTGGAGACAAGTTTTACTTCAGCCCTTTTGAAGTAAAGCTCGCCACGCATATTAAAGGAAAAGATACACAATGTATCCGCTGTGCACTCGCGCAAAGACAGATTTCGATTGCCCCTGATGGCACCTTCTATCCCTGTGTGCAATTCGTGGGTAATGGTCACAATCATCGGGAGTTTTCAATCGGTAATCTGGAAAGCGGTATTGATGAATTTAGAAGGGGCTTGCTGTTTGAAGAATCAAAACAGGTTTTTACAGCATGTGCTCAATGTGCTCTTCAGCATAGATGTAATTATAACTGCAGTTGTCTTAACTGGCAGACGACAGGTAAGATCAGCGCTATTTCACCTGTACTTTGCGAAACAGAACGGTTGCTTATCCCCATTGTCGACAGGCTCGGCGAACGTCTTTACAATAATAAGGTACCGGCATTTCTTGCCAAGCATTACAACGAATCATACCCCTTTTTATCATTGATGGAAGATGCCAGCTGTCTGGTATGATTTAAGATAAGAATCGGAGAGGGATGTGTATTCGGCTTTTCGCTACAATGACTGCTAAAGCCGAATACAAAATGATAACAAAAGCTATTTAAAAAGCTTGATGGCCTTAAAAAGCAGCAGCGGCCTTCTGGCGAAGGTCCGTGTGAAAACCCGCAGATAGTTGATTTTCCCGGGATCTTCCTTGGCAAGCGATGAAGCGATTTTGTCGAGGAATGCATCATCAACACCAAGCACAAACTCCTTGAGGGAAAAGGAACGGTCCTGCTGTTTTCCGAAATGGCGAGCCCATTGACGTTCATATGTGAGAAGGTTTTTATAGTTCACCTGGCTGTTCTGTATTGAACCGGCGGCCACTTTACCGGCAAGTTTTCCGGCATAGAGGGCATAGGCGATTCCTGCTCCGCTGATGGCGCTTACCTGACGACCGGCATCACCGACAAGCATTACTCCGTCTTTTACCAGCGGGCGTGTCCAGCGTGCCACAGGGACGCCTCCGCAGTGCAGATGGCTTATCCGTCCGGCGGGGAATTCTTTGTCAATGAATTTCAGCAGCAGTTCCTTAGCCTGACCGGCCTTGCTTTTGGATCCGATTATGCCCAGACCCACATTGGCTTCACCCTTTCCGCGGGGAAACACCCAGACATAGCCGCCCGGAGCGGCGCTGCTTCCGGTGTAGAAAATGCAGCAGTCTTTCTCTATCAGTGGTGAAGTTACCCGGGCGAAAGCACAGGTTTCGAGGTCTTCCGGTTTAAGTGCAGTATTCCATCCGAGACTGCGGGCAACTCTGCTTTCCACACCATCTGCCAGAATCAGGCAGTGTGCGCGGTACTCTTTATCGGTGCTTTTACAGATGTAACTGTTGTCTGATTGTTTATGAGCAGAGATAATGGTAGTGGAGTGGATTAGCTCGGCACCAGCTTTGACTGCATCTTTGACAAGGTCGCTGTCCATTCTTTCCCGGTCAAGAATCCAGCTTTGCCCAACATTGCCGATCTCGACCTTTGTTCCGGATGGAGATACCATAATGGATCTGGTGATGCAGTTCTTAAGCCATTCCTGGCGGGGTTCGACAGAGAGCGTGAGTCCGTTGTAACCGATTCCCTCTCCGCAGCGCACGGGAGTTCCCGCTTCGGATTTTCGCTCTATGAGGGCTACTTTTTTTCCACTTTTGGCTGCACTCATGGCAGCCATGGCTCCGGCAGGTCCTGCTCCAACAACAATGATATCGTAGCTGTTCATTATTCCATACCCTTTTCTGATCCGGAAAGTGCCCCGAAGGGGCAGACATTGATGCACAGTCCGCAGGATGTGCACTTTTCGGAAGACACGTGGAGCTTGTCAGTCAGCAGAATGGCATCAGCCGGACAGATGCTGATACAGGTTCCGCACTGATCGCAGTTTGCTTGATCAACTTTTGTCATTCAGTTTCTCCAGTAGTTTTTCGGTATCTTTATGAAGCGCCCGAGTCCTTTTTTCGGCCGGTCGCTCCAGCACTATTTTACAGATATTTTTAGCCAGCTGTTTTTCACCTGCTTCATGGTAGAGATGGGCCTGTTTGTTCCTGGTCACTATGCTGTTGTAAAAACCCAATGGTTCTTTTTCATAGGAGGCAGCCAGTGTTCCATACACTTCGGCAGCTTCAGTGTACTGTTCCAATTCTTCATGATATTTGGCTTTAGCCCATAACAGGTAACGGCTTTGAGGAATCTCTTTTTCGAGCTGATTTAGAAGTGCCTGTGACTTTGGTGATTTTTTCTGTTGAAGGTAGATATCGCATAAGGCAAGTCGTGATGCCGTTCCGGTTATGCTTGCCGATTTGGCGGCCTGTTCGAGCTGGCGTATGCCGCTGGCCTTGTTGCCGGGAAACCAGAAGAGTGCCCACCAGAGCTTCTTTTTTAGATCCCCTCTGGCATAGTCGTAGAGACCCAGGAAGAAATTGACTTCTGTATTGGTGGAATCAAGTTCCCGAGCTTCTTTCATTAACTTTATGGCATCTATTCCGGTTCCGTAGGCCGCGAAGTATTCTTTGGTTTTCAGATAAAAGGAAGCGTGTATTGCCAGAGTGAATCCCTGAAGCATTTTGGAATAGGAGCTGACTCCGTTTGACTTCTCATATTCTGAAACCGCTTTTTTCGCGCGATCGAAAGATGCAAGAAATGCAGCAGTGTCAACGGTGCTGTCGAAATCCACGTCGCGCATGCCCAGAGCCACCAGGTGAAGAACTGAAGCCATGGCGTTTTGCGGGTCATGGACAAAGGCCGAATCGCTCCTGCTTACGGCTTTTTCGAATCTACTGTGAAGAATATCTGAAGTTATTCTGTCGGCCAGCATTTTGTGGTCGGAGGGGATCTCAAAACCTGCAGTCTGAAAGATGATGAAAAGAAGAAATACTGCACTTTTTTTCATTAAGAACCATCCGCAACCAGGGAAGGATAAGCAACATTGTGACGTTTACGAAAATACAGCCATGTGGCGAAAAACACAAGTAATCCCAGGGGGAAGAGTACAGGGATAACCAGACCTGCAGCCATCATCGTAAGAGCCCCTCCGGCTTTATAGGTGAGCTCCATGGTCATGCTGCTGGGGTATAAGATATAGAGAATATAGAAAGGGGTAGCCATTGCGGCACACCAGAATGCAAGCTGATCGGACAGGAGTCCAGAGCTTACTGCAGCCAGAATGATGCACAGAGTGGCAAGCAGGTTCGCCTTTTTGGCTCCAAGAAATACGGGTGTCGTTACTTTATTGTGGTTTTTATCACCCAGCATATCAGGTAGAGTGGAACTGATGGATCCTGCACACATAAGAAGGAAGTAGGGGAGTGCCGATACGAAGAGTTGCGGGTCATTTAGAATTCCTCCGTGGGCACACCATCCTGCAGCCACCGCCATGAAGGCAAAAACGGCGTTTGTCAAAAAATCCAGAAAGGGGCGGCCGGAAAAAGAAAACGGTTTGCAACTGTAGATCATCCCCAGAATTACTCCGATTGTAGAAAGCAAAGCAATCTGCGGATTCTTGAGAGCCAGGGGCACTGAAATGGAGGTGAGTGACAGGAGAAATGCAGTGATACCGGCCTCTTTCATGGAGATGTCGCTTTTCACAAGCAGAGGAAAACCGCGATTACTCTTGTCTACCTCATAATCGGCCATTTGATTAATCACATATACTGCTGCGTACGACATGGAAAAGGCCATGATGAGCAAAGCTTCCTTCACTGTCAACCCAAGCAGCAAACTGTTCTTCGGGATATGCAGTCCGAAAGCGCAAAATCCCCAGACAGGTACTAAAATGATCGGGCGAGTAAGGAAACAGAGATCAATCAGCTTATTAATGCTTTTCATACTATTTGGCACTGAAAGAGGGGTACTCTATACCGAAACGCCATTTGTAGTAAAACCTGCTGCCTACAAAAGTAATCAGGATGAGCAGGCCGTAAATCGGGACAAACAGAGCCACAAAGGCGGAAAGAAGGAACACCGGCCATTTAAAAGAATTGAAAGCGGAATCTATGCGTGCTGTAAACGCAAAATTGGCAAAGAAAATCATACTGATTGCCGCAGGAATGGTCATGACCCAGAAGTGGTTTTCCATAAAAAAAGAGCTTCCAAGAGAGAAAAGACAGAGCAGGCTGGCAGTTAAGGCGGTAGTTTTGGGCCCGAAAGCGACACAGAAAGTCCTTTTTCCGGTTTTGCTGTCTCCGGGAGCATCCGGTATGGTGGTCGCCAGGAATACTGCACCATTGGCTAATGAGGGGGAAAGAGAGGAGATGAGACCAATGGAGGCGGCAGCAAAAGAAAATTCGAAACTGCCTTTGGCTGCAACCCATCCCACCAGAAAAGTGATCATTCCGTGCCCAAGCGCATTGGCCAGAACACCTCCGAAGGCGCGGTTTTTCAAACTTACCGGAGGAAGATTGTAGAGGTACCCCAGAAGGAGTCCGGCAATGAAGAGTAAAAACATCCAGTTGCTCAGCGTATAGCCCAGAATAAGACCAGAAATGGCGCATACGATGGCCAGTACCCAGGCAGCAGGAACGGAAACCAGTCCATGGGGGAGTAGAAACAGTTTGTGATTGATGCGGTCACTTTCGATATCGGCGATCTGGTTAACTACATATATAGATGAAACGATAAGGGAGAAACCTGCCAGAGCTTTCCATAAGGATGGGCTCCCCAGAGAAAACCATAGATTGCCTATACTGGCCTGAGGGGAACCGGTAATCCATCCCAGGATCAGAATGGTCCACACCGGGACCAGCAAGGGAATTCTGAGCAGGAAGAAGATGTCGAGAGTTTTTTTGAGAATTCCAGCCAAAATCCACCTAGCAGTGGGAGAAATGTGTGAAAGAATACCGGAGGTAGTAGAATAAAAATATACTATGGCGCGAGCGTTCGGAAGTTTTGGCTTCCTCCGGTGAATCATAAGAAGAGAATTAAACTCTGGCTGTTATTTTTTATCCAACAAGGAGAAGGAAACTATTTATGGAAAAACGGAAAGGGGTTACTATAAATCCAGGCACTTTTCCCGTGTAGCACTTCTACCCGGTATACCCCCGTTTCATCGACTCGGAGTTCACCCTTTTTCCCCTGACTTTCCGAAACGCAGTTGCCATTCTTTATAAAACGGATGGTGGCAGAATCAGGCAAAGCAACTGTCAAGCGAGCTGGCAAAGCGGGTGTGCTTTCAGATTTGCCCGGCGGAAGAATGGATCCATCCCTGCATTCCACGTAGATGCGAGTGCCTTTTGCATTACCTTGCCGGAAATTGCTTATAAAACTGTTTCCGTTTTTTAATGCTGTTAAAACTGACCCTTTATCGTGTGTTTTCACATATAAATGAGTTCTGATTCCTTTTAATTCCACTTTTATTGGAAATACAGTATAACTAATGGGGCCAAACCTCAGCTTTCTGGTGTGAGCGTCAACACCTCCGATACCACTTACAAATCGGTGCTGGTTCAGTTCATCCCATTTTTGCAGCAGCTCTTCGGGAACGTTACCGAGATATCGTCGAGGATAGAAAAGGCGAATAAAACTCCGGAAATTTTTCAACTGCTCTATCCAGTCTGACATCTGGTTCCACAGTTCTATTCCGTTAAAATCTGTCACATCCCACCTTGTCCATGGGTAGGGGGGGAGTTTCCCAAAGTAGTTGCGCTTTTCTGCGGGGTGTGCCAGAAAACCTATACCTCCGGCTTTCTTTATAGCTGAGACGTACTGATGCGGTTCGAGATTTGAATCTACAACACGGTCGGTTCCCAGGGCCAGGTAGTGGTTGCGGTTGTCTTTATCATTGTGTTCGTAACCGACTATGACTAGAAGATCATTATGGAAACCTTCAAAGCCGGAAAACAATCCTTTTAGATTCATGTGGTCTGTAATTATTATGTAGTCAAGCCCTACCTGTTGTGCGGCAGAAATCATACCCGGAAAATCGATTCCTCCGTCGGAGAAAGTAGTATGAAGATGAATGCAACCGCAGATTTCTTTGTAGTTCAATTATTCACGTCTCATTCAGTATGGAGTTTTCGACAGTTATACTATTAATTTACAGTTTAAACTGGCCGAATGCAAGTTATTGCAGGTATTCAAATGGCCCTTTAACACTTTTTATGATGTTTTGCTTACAGGTTCCTTTACACCTACGCGGGAACAATACTCCAGTATCGGACATTGAGTGCACTTGGGTTTTACAGGTACGCAAGTATGCTGACCAAAGGACACAAAGTAGGAGTTGAAGGTGGTCCAGAACTTTTGGGGGAATATTTGCCTGAGCGTAATTTCAGTTTCCAGGGGATTTTTTGTTTTCAAATATCCCAGTCTATTGAAGATTCGGTGTACGTGAATATCAACACAGACTGCCGGTTTTTTGAATGCAACTGCGACCACAAGGTTAGCCGTCTTTCGTCCGACGCCGGGTAATTGTATCAGTTCTTCAACCGATTGCGGAATCGATCCCCCGAATTTCTCTTCAAGAACTGTGGGCAACTCTTTAAGATGGCGAGCTTTGTCCCTGAAAAAACCTACCGGATAGATTACTTTCTCCAGCTCATTTAATGGTATGTTGCTAAGATCTTTGGGCGTTTTTACGAGCTTGAATAACCTCAGCGCAGCTTGCGTGGTTGTTTCATCTCGTGTTCGTGCACTTAGAATTGTAGCCAGGAGTACCTTGAACGGATCGTCTGTTTGAGCCTCGATAAGATCGACAACAGGCATACGATGCTTTTTAAATTCACGGGCAAGGATACTGTAGACATCCTCAATCTGAGGACTTCCCCGTTTCACTTTTTGAGGCTGCCTTTAGACTGCAGACCCTTCAGAAAGTCAACTTTGAATTCCAATCGCGTTGATAGAAAGGAGACCGGTTTGTCGGGTTTGGATGCTGATGGTGAGATTTCTTTATTGTAAACAGTTTTGCCTTTTTCAGAAAACAGTGCGTGAAAACTGCCGATATAATAAAGCCCCATATTAAGAGCACTCCCGCTAGGATAGCGCTTCAGTGTCGAAATTCCCAACTGCCAGGATAGGGCTGCTCCACGGGCACTCAGGTCGCTTATCTGGGGCTTGAGTGTCTCTTGAATTGTGGTGATGCGCTGGTCGTCCTCATTGGAAAATGTTTTTATACTTTCACTTTTGGAGAAAACACAAAGAGGGCTGATTGAAAGAAAAGTGGAAAAATAAGCCATATCAGCACCATCAATTTTAAAATACTGGACAGGAATGGGTTTCTGGTATCCTATTTCCAGTGCAACGGAATAAAAACTCATCTTTTCTGAAAGATTGATATGACGTGCTGTATCTTGGTCAATATAAAGATTTGACTGGAATTGCTTGCTTGTGTAAAACAGTGCTAGTCCTAATGAAAGAGCTCTATTATCATTTACGTGCATGAAAGTAAGGTGAACCGGAACTGCGATATTGTAAATTTCAGGAGATTCTGTCACTTTGTATCTGAGGTCCATTGTATCTGCGGATATGGAGTTTGCTGAATCCGGTTGGACCTTCCCGAAGTCTTTGGACAACCCCAAAAAGCGCAGTGAGTCTGGAAGAGTTTGGCCCCATAGAGAGAAGAGTGGAATACTTCCAATCGAAAGGCCACCTCCGGCGCCAATGAAGAATTTTGTGTCGGGAATTAGGATTGAACTGCTGTCAGAGACAGGTTGTAAAGCAGGCCCCATGTTGAGTGAATCTGAGACAGGTGCAAACGGACCGGAAATGATTGTGGAATCTGCCGCTCCGAAGGCTGCAGTTAACAAGGTCGTCAATAAAGCGAAAAGTAACAACCCTCGTTCTTTTATCTTCATGATTGGGCGGTTAACTCCTGGTGCTGATACACGGAAAGATCAGAAACTTTATACTTGCTGATTTCTGCAACTATAAGCGTATAGTCATCTTCATATTTGTAATCGGCGAGTCTGCTTCTGATGAATGATATTATATCTGAGAAAGAGACTTCTGAAGTGGCGGAGATCATTTTCATGAACTGATCGTATCCGAGAACTGATTTTTCAACCAGTTCTTTACTGACAACATCGTGAATTCCGTCAGTGAAGAAAAAGAAACGATCGCCTTCCTGGAAATCGAACTTCTTTTGTTCAAAGGCCGCATTTTCTATTATGCCAAGAAAAGGACCGTTGCCGGTAAGGGTCAGAAGAGATCCATCTCTGCGCATCACCACAGGTATAGGATGACCGGCTCTGCTGTAGGCGAGTTGCTTGTTTTCAAGATCAAAAATACACCAGAAACCGGTAAGATAGTGACTAGTGTGAATGTTGGCTAAAAGATCCAGGTTCATTCGGGTAAGCAGTTCCGCAGTACTGATTGATGATTGACTGTGATGGTAGAGTGACATTTTTGATAATGTTCCGATCAGAGCAGAAGAGTAGCCGTGACCGGAAGCATCTCCGATGAAAATGCCGAATTTGTTTTTACTGATTGGAAAGAAATCATAAATGTCTCCACCGACGTCTGAAACTGGCTGATATATTACATCGAGATTGATACCGTTTACCTGTGGCGTGCTCGAAGGGAGTAATCCCTGTTGAATTTGCCGGGCCATTTTGAGCTCACTTTTTATGCTTTGCTGTGCTTTTTTGAGCTTTTTGGTCGTCTTGGCCAGTGACCGGTTTTTTCTCTCCAGGTCATACTTGAGCTGCTCAAGTGTGGTGATATCTCTAATGTGCTCAATTATGCATACTTCCGTAGCATTGTCGGTTGGTATTGTGTAGGGAGAAAAAACGATTGAAACTGCACCCTTTCCGCACGGATGAGCAGAGTGTTCAATAAGTTTCGTCGTGTTGCCCGACAGTGTTTCGGAAAGAAGGCAGTCATCGCAGATTGTTGCGCGGTTTCTTAATAGTGAATAGCATTTTTTTCCGATCGAAGCCTGGAAAGATCGTCCTATAAGCGCCGTGTAGGCACGATTGACTCGTCTGATTGTGTAGTCTGCTGAAATAACGGCGAGAGGATCCGCAATGGCATCCAGCATGCTTTCCAGACCGATTTTACTCCTGTAAATAAGATGCAGCGGAAAACGTTTGTAAAGCAGAAATAACAGTATGGAAGCCGCTAAGACTGAAATCAGCAGCAAAATGTCACTGGTGCTCAGATATTCCAGATACATCAGAGGCATACCTTTTCCTGTGCCGCAGGTGAACGCATATAGTTCGGTTCTAAGACCATAGCATCAGTCCACTTATTTTCCATATCCAGATACAGTTTTCCTATGGCAGCACAGGAAAGTCCCCGCTGAAGATGTGAATTTTCCACCTGGTGCAACTCCGCCTTGCCAATAAACTGCTGGAAAACTGTGCTTTTGGCATAGCCCATGGTATCAGTCACCAGAAGATCTTCTGGAGAGAGTACATTCATCAGTTCGTCTGCAGAAGAGAGCTGGTCGGAGAAAATTCTTTCAACCCCTTTTGCGCTTGATTTAAAACCGGCCCAGTGGATCTGATTCTGTCTGGCATCCAAAGCAGTGAAAATTCTTCTCCCGGGTTCGCCTCCAACAGCATGAGCAAGAACATGAAGAGAGGAGAGGGACAGGATTCTGGTAGTCGTTCCGATACAGAATCCCTTAACAAAACTTAACCCGATACGCAATCCGGTGAAGGAGCCGGGACCGTTTGAGATCACGATGTGAGAAATATGCCGGGCAGATATTCCGCCCAGCTCAAATACCATTTTCACTGCATTTGTAATATGTTCAGCGTGCGAATTACGGACATAACGGCAGATCGAGGCCTGCGGGGAATTGTCTTTGTAAAGTCCGATTCCCAAATCGATTGAGGATGTATCGATTCCCAGAACATAACTCATGCGTGAACTGTTTTACCTTTCGCCAATGCTGATGAAACCAGAATATTCAAAAGTTCGGCATAACTGCCTCCGGCTGCTTTAAATGCTTTGGGAAGCAGGGATGCGGGAGTCATACCGGGGAGTGTATTGGTTTCAAGCACATGCAGTCTGGAATCGCAATAGATCATGTCGGTACGTGATACACCCTGACATCCAAGAATCTGGTGAGCTGATCTGGCTACTGACTCCACCTTTTTAAGCAGTTCCGAAGGATGAGGTGCAGGAACCAGTTCAAGAGATCCGCCATCTGAATATTTGGCGTCATAATCGAAAAAGGCTGATTTTACCGGTCTGATTTCCACTGGGGGAAGGGATTTCAGTGATCCGTCAGGCATCTCGATTACACCACAGGAAAACTCTGTTCCTGTAATATTTGTCTCAACTAGAATGTCTGTGGCACTTTCTTCCAATTCTGCAAGCAAACTGGCCAGCGATTCCTTATCATGGGCTCTTCCCATTAAACGACTGGAACCGGATTGCGGGCACTTTACATAGCAGGGAAATCCATGCTTTTCTGCAATGCTTTCGACAGTTACTGACGGATTGTTTGCCCCATATACTGAATAGGGTGGGACATCAAGACCGCTCTGGGCATACAGGAACTTTGATGTAATCTTATTCATTGCTACCGCACTTGCATAAACACCCGAGCCGGTGTAAGGGATTCCCAGTGTTTCCAGAAATCCCTGCACTACGCCGTCTTCACCAAAGCTCCCATGCAAAGCCAGAAATGCCACATCACAATCTTTCCAGAGGGTCTCAGTCTGGCAAGCTGCGAAAGGGCCCTGGAACGAGACCGGGGAGGCCAGTTCCTGAGCTGAAGGAATTTCTTCGGTAATGTCCTTGAAATAAAACTGCTTTTCTTTGGTAATCACAACTGCTCTGAGGCTGTATTTGCTTTTGTCTAGATTCAGTAGTACTTCTCTTCCCGACTTGAGCGACACCTCGTATTCGGCTGACGGACCACCCATGAGCACGTTAATTTTGATTGTCATTTGCGTGCGTCCTTGAGCTTTTTGGAGATAACATCCACAATTGAAGATGCGGCAACCCGATACTGCTCGCGGCTGTCACGCTCTCTTACTGTTATGGTCTGGTCTTCGAGACTCTGGCTGTCAACAGTGATGCAATAAGGGGTCCCGGCCTCATCCTGACGTGCGTAGCGGCGACCGATTGCAGAAGTGTGATCGTAAAAGGAATTGATTGAATTATCCAGAAGATCATTAAAAATCTTCTCGGCCATTTCAGGCATCCCGTCTCTTTTTACAAGAGGCAAAACAGCAACTTTGATGGGGGCAATCGAGGGATGAAAACGCAACACAGTACGGGCATCTTTGCCTTCACCTTCAACATCGTAGGCATCCACCAGAAATGCAAGTGTCGCTCTGTCTGCTCCGGCAGCGGGCTCAATTACATAGGGGAAATAGTGCTGTTTGCTTTCCTCATCAAAATAGGCAAGGCTCTTTCCGCTGAAATTTGAGTGCTGCTTGAGATCGAAATCTGTCCGATTGGCAATTCCCTCCAGTTCGCTCCAGCCGAACGGGAAAAGGTACTCCACATCAACGCAGGCTTTGGCATAGTGCGCCAGTTCATCAGGAGCATGATCACGCAGTCTCAGATGTTCGGGATTGATGCCGTAATCTTTATACCATTGCAGACGGGCGTTGCGCCAGTACTCATACCATTTGACATCTTCACCCGGGGGAACAAAGAATTCCATTTCCATCTGCTCGAATTCACGAGTACGATACGTGAAATTTCCCGGGGTGATCTCGTTTCGAAAAGATTTACCGATCTGGGCAATACCAAATGGCGGTTTCTGCCTTGAGGCCTGCTGGACGTTCAGAAAGTTGACAAAAATGCCCTGGGCAGTTTCCGGCCGCATGTAAACGGTTGCGGAACTGTCTTCCACCGGACCCATGAATGTCTTGAACATCAAATTGAATTTTCTGACTTCAGTGAGCTCTCCACCGCACTTGGGGCATTTTTCCAGGTTCTCCAGGTGATCGGCTCTGAAACGTTCCTTGCACCTCTTGCAATCAACCATGGGATCACTGAATCCGGAAAGGTGACCAGATGCTTCCCAGACTTTGGGGTGCATGAGAATGGAGGCATCTAAACCTACTATGTCTCTGCGGGTGGTTACCATGGCTCTCCACCAGGCTTCCTTCACATTGCGCTTTAGTTCAACACCCAGTGGGCCATAATCCCAACAACTGTTCAATCCGCCATAGATTTCGCTGGATTGAAAGATAAAGCCTCTGCGCTTGGACAAACTAACGATGGTCTTCATGAGATCTGGGGTAGTAACCGCCATTGATTTCCTCCGGAACTGGTTGCCTTATATATAGAATACGGAAAACTGTAAAAATACGTTCAGGTGAGCAAAAAGTTCAATGTTGAGTGTGGATACACCTGTGAACCTGATTTTTTTGCTGATGCTGTCTCATGATTTATCTTATATAGAAACCAGTTACAAGGAGACAAACATGAAAATTCTGGATTTAGCCAAGGAAATGGAAATTCAGGGACGAGATTATTACCATGAGCTCGCAAACGAAACCCCTATTGAAAGCTTAACGGGTATTTTTCAATTCCTGGCTTCTGAAGAGCAGAAGCATTTTGATATTTTCAACAGCCTTGACCATGGATCAAAGGTGGCCACAGAGGGACCAAGCGAATTGGTTTCCAGAGCAAAAGAGGTCTTTTCGGGGCTTTCAGAGAATTTTAGAATGCCGGAAGCAATTTATGATTACGAGGCAGCCTATCGAAAAGCACTCGATCTGGAAAAGAAGAGTATTGCATATTACACGGAAATCAAAAGCAAATTGTCGGATCCCGGCGAGATTCCCACCATTGATTTCATAATTTCTCAGGAAAGAATTCATGCCCGCCTGATGGAAACACTTATGGAGTTTGTGAGAAAGCCTAAAATTTGGCTTGAGAATGCAGAGTGGAACCATTTAGATGCATACTGATGAATTTGACTATGATTTACCTCAGTCACTTATTGCACAGGAGCCGCTGCAACCGCGCGACTCTTGTCGCCTCATGTATCTTCATCGAAGTAGCGGCAGGATAGAGCATCGTACATTTCGATCTCTTATTGAAGTGCTTAAACCGGGTGATCATCTCGTTTTCAATAATACCAAGGTTATCCCTGCGAGGGTGCTTTGTCGAAAAGCAACAGGTGCAGCAGTGGAACTGTTTTTTTTGGAACGGATTGATTCCTTGCTGTGGACTGCACTGGTTAAACCAGCCCGACGGCTTCCTCCGGGTACGATAGTCTGGCCGGAAGGTTTTACCGAGATAGAGCTGAAGATCGAGGAAGTCTGTGAAGATGGTTATGAGAGAAAAGTCAGGCTGGTCAAGGGTGGGGAAAGTCTTGACCAGGTTATAGAAAAGTACGGCCATATTCCATTGCCGCACTATATTCAAAGAGACGACAGCGAACTGGATCATGATCTGTATCAAACTGTCTACGCCTCTACACCCGGAGCAGTTGCTGCTCCCACTGCTGGGCTGCATTTCACAGCTGAAATGCTGGAGGAGCTGGCAGGCAGGGGGATTAAAAGCAGTTTTGTAACTCTCCATGTGGGAATAGGCACGTTCAGGCCTGTTCAGGTTGAAGACCCTCGATTGCATGACATGCATGAAGAGCGTTATGAGCTGAATAAGGAAACGGCAGATGCGATCAATGCCACCTGGGAGAGTGGAGGAAGGGTGATTGCGGTCGGAACGACCGTGGTGCGTGTACTTGAGACTTGTGCAGAATCCTTTCACAAAGTACTTCCGTCAACTGGAAGAACAAAGATCATGATTCTGCCCCCCTATGAGTTTAAGGCAATTGATGGGATCATAACCAATTTCCATCTTCCAAAGTCAACCCTTCTCATGCTTGTTTCGGCATTCTCTTCCCGAGAAGCGATTCTAAATGCATATCGGGAAGCAGTGGAGAAAAAGTACCGATTCTACAGTTATGGTGACGCCATGCTGCTGCTTTGAAATTGCATCTTCTCAGTTTCGCCGCTTGGGGCTAAGGGAATTTGTTTTGTAAGAGGCTTGACTCCTCTTTGGCCGCGGAGTTATCTTACAGGAAATACTTTGGTCATTTTAATGAGCCCGTGTTCAAAAAATACGGGCTCTGTTTTTTCATTTTATGTACAGGAGCCATAACATGACAGATGAAAATGTTATGAACAGATCAGTAGAAGGAGCCGCCTGGCAGGATTACAGAGCAAGCAACACCGGAATGGTTATTTTCTATGCAAGTGACCCTATTTCAGAACTGCCGATAAGAGAAGTACCCGAAGAGTTTCCCACCGACATTCTGCCGGAGCCGCATTACGAGACCGGTACTTATGGCTTCTACGGCTGTTCACGGAGCAAGATTCGTGGTGCTTTTGTAAAGGCAAAAATTCGGTATCTTCTGTTTGTCACCAAATATGCCGGTTCCAAAGCAGATTTCAAGGACAAATATTTCATTACTGGATATTATCGAGTTAACAAGATTGCAGATGTGAAAAAACAGCATATCCGCTACTGTACCGATTATTCCTGTCTTGATGAGGGAGTGTGCTACGCATTACGAGCAGACGACTACCGTTTTGTTGATATTGAAGACGCCTTCGAAGTGACTGATCAGGTCCTCAAATCATGGGACTTCAAGGCACGCATGACAAAACAGACTCGGGTTATCCTTGACGAGGAAAAGACTGCACAAGTTGTGGATTATCTGCAGAGCAAGCCGGATATCAAAGACAGGTATGTTGAGGAAACTGCAAGGTTACAGCCGCACAGCAGTGAAGAATCGGAAGAAGAATAGTAGAGACGGTATTTTTTTTCTACCGTTCCGGGAGGAAAAGCTTTGGATTTCATGAATTCTGTTTTGATTGTAGGTGGAGGCGGTCGGGAGCATGCTTTGCTCAAGGCCCTTTTAAGATCTGATCGCGCTTTATGCATGTATGCCTATCCGGGAAATCCGGGGATGGAACGTGATGGCTGCATGCTTATCGACAGGGAAATCAACAATTGGGACGAGCTTGCGGACTGGGCCGAATCAAATGAGATAGATCTTACTATTGTGGGACCGGAAATTCCGCTTGTTGAAGGGATTGTGGATTCCTTTACACAGAAGGGTCTAACGGTTTTCGGTCCTACTAAAGCCGCCGCCCAGATTGAGGGCAGCAAGGCTTTTTCCAAAAATCTCATGAAGAAATATTCAATACCCACTGCCGCTTTTGAGGTGTTTACATCCAAGAATGAGGCTGTAGCCTATCTTCAAAAGCACGGGGCACCAATTGTAGTTAAGGTAAGCGGGCTGGCGGCGGGTAAAGGCGCAATAGTCTGCGATACCATGGATCAAGCCATGGCCGCCCTTGAAGAGATTTTCGATGCAAAGTCATTTGGATCAGCCGGTGAGACTGTTGTCCTTGAGGAAAAAATGACCGGTGAGGAAGCATCCGTTTTCGTGCTTACCGATGGCAAGAGTTATAAGATTTTACCGGTTGCTCAAGATCACAAAGCAATCGGTGATAACGATACCGGGCCAAATACCGGCGGAATGGGTGCCTATTCACCTGCTCCATTGGTCGACAGCGCACTGCTTAGCCGGGTTGAAAAGGAAATCATTGTTCCTACTCTTTCGGCTATGGAGAAGGAGGGGGCACGATACAGAGGGTTATTGTACGTGGGTTTGATGATGACTCCCGATGGACCTAAGGTGGTCGAGTATAACTGTCGGTTCGGAGATCCCGAAACTCAGGCGGTTTTGCCGCTTGTCAGGTGTGACTGGTATGATGCTTTCTCTGCCTGCGCCAAGGGCAGATTATCTTCCGTGAAGTGGGTTGTTGATCCCGGATACTGTGTCACCGTAGTCCTTGCCAGTAAGGGGTATCCAGGTCCAATCGAGAAGGGAAGGGTGATTACCGGTATTGATAAGGCTGAAGAGGTGAGCAGTTCTCTTGATGTCTATTTCGCCGGGGTCGCCACCGATGATGAAGATAATCTTATCACCAGCGGTGGGCGTGTTCTCGCTGTGAGTGCATGGGCTTCCACTCTCATGGATGCTATTGCATTAGCTTACGAAGGGGTGGCGGAAATACAGTTTGAAGGTAAAACTTTCAGAAGAGATATTGCTGCTAAAGGCTTAAAACGGGTTTCACGTAAATAAAGGCGCAGTATTTTTTCTGCTGATCTCTCTGCCCCTGGCTCAGTCAGGGGCTTTTTTAATTAATTGAAGGTAAGCTTGAGAATTTCCACTTTTGATTTGTGATTATTAACCTCCGCTGTTTTAACAACCTCCCAGGTGAACCCGTTTTGCTGAGCGGCATCTTTGAATAGCTTCCAGTGAGATCTGCAGGGATCGGCAATCAGGGCAACACCGTCAATTGCGATGTTATAGCTGAGGAAAAATAAAACAATCTCAATCCAGCGCTTTTCATAGAGAACGTCAGAAGCAACAATCAGATCAAAGGAGTTACGTTTGAATGGCGGTGTTCGCCAGTCGCAGCACAAGGCGGTTCCTGATCCTTCGTTGTTACGAATATTACTTGCAGCGTATAAGCAGGCCTCCGGTGAAATGTCTGAGGCCACACAATACAAGCTTCTCTTACTTAAAAGTGTTGAAATATGGCCTATTCCGCACCCCATCTCAAGTACTTTTGCTGTCTTAAAATCATTCTCCACAAGGTATTGGAGCAGAATTTCTGAGGATGGCCATATTTCTGCCCAATAGGGTAGAAACTTGTCTTTATCGTATTGTTTATCGGTTACCGTTTCCAGAACAACTTCCGGATCTTTTGGTTTAACCAGTTTTAAACTGCTGGAATTAAGACAGGAAAAAGAGAATTGGATCGGATTAAATGGAAGGTGCATGGTAAATTGATTTGACGGTTGATGTTAAATTGTTCATCAAAAATAAAATCTGCGAATACGATTCATGTCCCTTTTATGCAATTCATGATTGCACACAGATATCCTACTGTTCAGATGATACCATGGCGTATCAGATTACACCATTTCCCCTTGAGTTCCTTCCCTCCATCCGTTATTTTCTGCCTTCTATAGTAATAACAACTGATTAGAACAGGAGAGCGTTTCAGCATGGCACACGAACTGCGCAGTTCCACAACTATTATGGGCCGTAGAATGGCCGGTGCCCGTTCCCTTTGGCGGGCCAACGGCATGACTGAATCTCAGATGGGTCGTCCGGTAATTGCAATAGTCAATTCATTCACCCAGTTTGTTCCCGGCCATGTTCATCTTCACTCAATTGGCCAGCAGGTAAAAAAGCTCATAGAAGCGCAGGGGTGTTTCGCTGCAGAGTTCGATACTATTGCCATCGATGACGGGATCGCGATGGGACATGATGGAATGCTCTATTCTTTGCCTTCTCGGGACCTGATAGCAGACAGTGTTGAGTATATGGTAAACGCTCATAAAGCTGACGCCATGATCTGCATATCCAATTGTGACAAGATCACCCCGGGAATGCTTATGGCTGCCATGCGGTTGAACATTCCCACTGTTTTTGTTTCAGGCGGTCCCATGGAAGCTGGTGTGATCGGCAAGAAGAAGCTGGACCTGATCGATGCAATGGTGATGGCTGCAGATACATCCGTGTCTGATGAGGAGATAGATGCGGTTGAGCGAGCAGCGTGTCCATCATGCGGCTCATGTTCCGGAATGTTCACCGCGAATTCCATGAACTGTCTCAATGAGGCGCTTGGGCTTGCACTGCCGGGAAATGGAACTGTGCTGGCTACCCACAGAAATCGGTTGTCTCTTTTTGAAAGAGCTGCAAAGCTTGTTGTTGAGATTGCTGATGCCTATTATCAGAAGGGTGATGATTCGGTGTTGCCCAGATCTATTGCCAGCAAAAAGGCATTTATGAATTCAATGGCGCTTGATATTGCTATGGGTGGTTCCACCAATACTGTTCTTCATCTATTGGCTATCGCCAACGAGGCGGGTGTCGATTTCAGCATGGAAGATATCGACTCTCTTTCCCGCAAGATTCCTGTTCTCTGCAAGGTGGCTCCCAATTCTTCCTACCATATTGAAGATGTAAACCGGGCAGGCGGTATAATGGGGATCTTGGGTGAACTGGCAAGAGCGGGTCTGATAGATACCTCTGTGGGTAGAGTCGATGCTTCATCACTAGCTCAAGTGCTGGATAGTTACGACGTACGCAGCGGGAAAGTAATCCCTGAAGCTCTGGAACTCTACCGCAGCGCGCCGGGCGGTCAGGAGAGAAATCTTGTGCTTGGATCTCAAAACAGTGCCTATCCGGAACTGGATCTCGATAGAGCAGAGGGTTGCATTCGCGATTATGAACACTGCTATTTTAAAGACGGCGGGCTTGCGGTTCTGTTCGGGAATATTGCCCAAAGGGGTTGTATTGTAAAGACTGCGGGAGTTGACGAGTCGATACTTAAATTCAGCGGAACTGCACAAGTGTATGATTCACAGGATGCCGCCTGCAAGGGGATTCTTGACGGAGAGATCAAAGCCGGTGATGTGGTTGTGATCAGGTATGAAGGTCCCAAGGGTGGTCCGGGCATGCAGGAGATGCTTTACCCTACATCCTATATAAAATCAATGCATCTGGGAAAACAGTGCGCACTTATTACCGACGGGCGTTTTTCAGGAGGGACCTCCGGTCTTTCTATCGGACACATTTCTCCTGAAGCGGCAAGCGGGGGAGAAATCGGTTTGTTGCAAACTGGAGATACTATTGAGATCAACATTCCAGAGCGTTCCATAAATGTGAAGCTTTCGGAGGAGCAGCTTGAGGGGCGCAGAAAAGTTGAACTGGCCAAAGGTGAAAATGCTTTCAAACCTGTAAGCCGGGAACGGCACGTGTCAAAGGCTCTCAAGGCTTATTCGCTCTTTGCCGCTTCAGCCGACAAGGGTGCAGTGAGAGTACTTCCGGAATGATTACAGAAGAAAGACTTCAGATGAAGGATGCCGTTCAGGGCATCCTTTCGAAATGTTTTGAGAGGCATAGTGAACTTGAGCAGTGTCGTGAAAGCCTTGCTGCAGCATTCGATGTGCTTGTGAAGTGCTACCGTGAAGGTCGCAAGCTTCTTATTTGCGGTAATGGCGGCAGTGCTGCTGATGCGGAACACATTGCCGGAGAGCTGATGAACAGGTTTATGCTTCGTCGTCCGTTGCCTCAGGATTTCAAAGAGAGATTGGGAGCTGATGCTTTGCAGATGGCCGAAAAACTTCAGCAGGCATTTCCGGCCATATCCCTTGTTAGTCAGAATGCATTAACAACTGCAATAGCGAATGATTTGGGACCGGACCTTATTTTTGCACAGCAGGTGTATGGTTATGGCAAAAAAGGCGATGTTCTGATCGCTTTGAGCACTTCCGGCAACTCTGCAAACGTTGTTAATGCCATCCAGGTGGCGCGTGCGCTGGATATGAAAGTGATAGGGCTCACCGGTGGTACCGGAGGAGAGATTTCGGCATTAAGTGATGTTGTTCTTCTGGTTCCGTCCTCAATTACCCCTGTTATTCAAGAGATGCATCTGGTGCTTTATCACACCCTTTGCGCCATGGTGGAAATCGAGCTTTTTTCCTGAATTATCAATCTGCCCTGTTAAGAAGCTAAGACTTTTGAGAGAATAGTCCTGATAAGTTACTTATCCCCATTCGGTGGCATATCCTTTGCACCCCTGTAGTAGTCAGAGGGCAATATGCAGTGCACAGAGGGGGTAATCATGAAGCGCTTAGCTGCTGGTTTGCTGTTGTTTTTCCACATATCTCAATCCGCTCAATATGAAATTGCCGATTTCACTCAAGCCGAAAACAGATGCGACTATCTTATGGTAAGTCCGGCAGTCTATGCGGAGCAAGCGTCTCGGCTTGTTGAGCACAGGAACAGTTTCCAGTTTGACGATGTGGAAAATGCCAGACTGGTCGATTTGAATCAGTTAATAGAGCAGTTTAAAACTCATGACACTACAAGCCCGCATGAGGCACTCTGGTATGCATTTAAATATGCCGCGTCAACCTGGCAGCAGCCACCAAAGTACATTGTGCTTGTGGGAAGTGATTCCATAAACTGGGACAGCACGCGCACAAGGCTTGTTAGTTACGGGCTTACCCCTTCTTTTCCAAACGGCTATATGCTTTATTATTCAGTCCGCATGGATACTTTTGTTCAATATACAGATGACTATTACCTCACAATCGATAAATCATCTCCGTTCCCGGCTGCATCTCCCAAATACAATCTTGATTTAAGCATTGGGCGTATTCCCTGTGAAAATGCCGATCAGCTTCGCAACTATATCGATAAGGTCATTCGTTACGATCTTACCGGTCAAAGGGGAACAAGGAATAACCGGGCTCTTGTTCTGGCAGACGATATCAAGCAGGTAACCAGTGCCGACCCGTTGGGGTTTTCTCATTTTACTACGGCAGAAAACACTCTCAAGCAGACCTCTCTAAAAGATTATGAACTATCAAAAGTGTATCTGTCAATGTACAGAGTCAACGAATTTTATATTCATCAGGAGGCAAAACAGGTATTCTGGGATCAGGTTAACCGGGGAACCAAATATGTGGTGTTTTTCGGTCACGGATGTCCTGCTTACATAACAGATGAAAAGACGGTACAGGGGTCTGATGTATCGGTTTTGGGATCTCATGCGGAGCCGTTTTTCTTTTTCTCATTTTCCTGCAGTAATGGAGCCTATCATCACCCTTACAACGAATCCATGGCAAAGCAGTTTCTGTTTAATCAGGGTGGCGGAACCCTGGCTTTCTTTGCCAGCAGCATGCTTGAATACAGTTATCCCAGTCAGGTTCTGTCACACTATCTTTTCAAAGTTGCCGACAGTATCCCAGACATGAGTGTGGGGCGTATGGTGACTTTGGCAAAGCGGAACTGCTCTACCATGGGAATTCAATACTATCATGTACTGGGTGATCCGGCACTGCGCATAAATAACAGAAGACTGCGTCCTGAAATGACCATTGACGGGCGACTGATTCGAGTAAAAATACCTGAAGCGGATTTCTCTTCAGGAAATTACTATCTTACAGTATCAACAGTAGACACTTCCAAACTGCTTGACGACACATCCAGAACTTTTCTCAGCAACAGAGTGCTTTCATCCCGTGAGCAGTTCGGGGCCAGAGAAGTGGTTTTCGACCTGTCCGATATCCCGCAACAGTTCGTAAAACTCAATCTGTACGTTTCCGGGGAACTTCAGGAGGGCAGAGCGGATACGATCTTTTTTCTTGAAGGAATTTCCCCTGTTTTGCCTCCTGTTGCCAGAACCAGACAAGACTTCAGCATAACTTCAAGAACAGGGCAGCTTACAGTCAGGGTTCCGGGTAATTCCGAGGGGAAAGTGTTCGCAATGGCCATATATGACCTGCGCGGAAGAAAAATCTTTGAGGGGTCTTTTCTTGAACAGGTTTTTTCTCTGGATTTCAGACAAGCCGGAATCAGTTCCGGTCGTTATCTGGTCAAGCTTTCCGAGGGAAAGAAAACAGTTTTTCGTCGAGCAATGATTCTTATCCAGTGAATCGTGCAATAATTTAGTTTTTATTGGAAACCAGTTCATCTTACCCTGCGGATAATGGTGGCCGATACGACTTTTGCAGCTGATACATCCGAAATACGCCGGAGAAGCAGCAACCGTGCTGTCAATACTGGGCTCTTCAGTAACGTTTTGCTTGCAGCAGTGAAAACTGCCGGAGGTATACTGGGGAACAGTACTGCGCTTCTGGCTGACGGAATTAACTCCACATCCGATGTGGCCTATTATATTCTGGTCAAGATTTTCACCTCCCTTGCTTCTAAGCCCGCAGACCCGGAACATCCCTACGGTCACATGCAGATGGAGAGTATCGCGGCCCTGACAGTTGGGGCATTTGTGGTTACCACTGCCATCGCAATATTCTGGGATTCGGTAAATACAGCATTCAATCTTGTTGTGGGGACAAACGAGCCCGAAAGTCCCGTAAAGATCTACACTCTCTATATAGCGCTGATTACCATTCTGGTGAAAATCTGGCTTTCCGTTTACACCAGGCGAGTTGCACAGAGGACCTCGAATGCAGCTATTCTGGCGCTGGCCCACGATCATCGAAATGATCTGTTTGCATCGATGGCTGCCGTCATCGGTATATCACTTAATATGGCCGGATATACCTGGGTGGACCCTCTTGCGGGGGCGGTGGTTGCGGTAGTTATTGCGACCACCGGCATTAGCATACTTAGGGAGTCATCGGCAGAGCTGATGGATACAGTCCCCGGGGAGGCGTTGAACAGGCAGATCAGGAAAATTGTAATGTCTGTTTCAGGCGTGGATGAGGTGCAGGAGATCGGAGCGCATCGCTTTGGCCCCTACTTCATGATTAATTTGACAATCGGTATCAAGGGGGATTTAAGCGTTGCACAAGGTGATCAGATTGCCACGGAGGTGGAAAGAGCGCTGATTGAGGAACTGGACCTTGTGCAGCGGGTCTATGTGCATTACCATCCGGCGGGGCAGGGTTGAATGTATTTTAGGGATCAATTATGGCAGCCATGGTTGTCAGGGGTATGAGAATCGCGCCATTTTTTCGCGTTTTCCTGAATCCACAACAGGGCAGCCGCATTTTCATCAACAAATTTGCCCTGATTGGCAAGGTATTGGAGGAATTTTCTTATCTCCTCGATCTGCATCTCATTATCCATGATGACTCACCTCTACTGTTCATATCGGCTGAAAAATGTTGCCACTAAACAGAAAATCTAATAATGAAAACTGAAAATTGTAAAGCTTTAAAATTGTTGCCTCAAGTTAAAGATGTGCGTTTCACTGGCGGGCAAGTGAAATTGTCTCTTATTGATAGTATTCTTATCCCGGCAAACGAGACCAGCTATACCCGAAGTGCACTTTTCCTTAAAGATACTATTTCCCTTTTCCTGGGAGTTAATCTCCCGATTATCTGTGGTGAAATGTGTGGTTTGCCAATCGAGCTGTGCATTGAAGGTGAGGGGGAACCTGAAGAGTATGTTATCAGTATCGATTCGCAGCGGCTTCAACTTAGAGCACCTTTTGAACAGGGGCTTTTCAGAGGCGTGCAGACCCTGTTTCAGGTGATGCAAAGCTGTGGGGATACTGTTCCGCATCTAAAAATTCATGACTGGCCAGATTTCAAGATACGGGGATTTTATCATGATGTCACCAGAGGCAAGGTGCCCACATTATCCACCCTCAAGCTCCTTGTCGACAACCTTGCCCGTTACAAAATAAACCATTTGGAATTGTACATCGAACATACATTTGCTTTCCGCAATATTCCTGAGCTTTGGGTTGACAAGGATCCTCTTCAACCTGAAGATATTCTTGCACTGGATGCCTATTGTCGGGATCGCTATATAGATCTGGTTCCCTCGTTATCGACGTTTGGTCATTTATATGAACTTTTAAGACTTCCCCGGTTTGAACATTTGAATGAGCTTGATATCAGCGCATCACAGCTTCCCCGGGATCTCTGGGATCGCATGGCTCATTACACTCTTGATGTATCCAATCCCGAAAGTTTTCTGCTGGTGAAATCGATGATTGAGGAGTACCTTCCGCTTTTTACCTCCCGGTATTTTAATATCTGTTGTGATGAGACTTTTGATCTGGGCAAGGGTCGAAATATTCAGGTTGCATCTCGTGAGGGAACTGGAAGGCTGTATGTTGAATTTGTCAAAAAAATAATGAGTGTGGTCATTGACAAGGGTAAAATACCGATGTTGTGGGGTGATATTGTTCAGAAACATCCGGAGCTTATTTCTGAATTACCGCCTGAAGCCGTTTTTCTCAATTGGGATTACACGCCTGATGTCTCAGATACTGCAGTGAAGTTGTTTCAGAAATCGGGAGTTACTCAGATTGTCTGTCCTGGAGTACAGGGATGGAGTCGATTTGCAAACGATATAGATCGTGCTTGCAGCAACATTTCAAGAATGGTCAGGTATGGTTTTGAGGCCGGGGCTGCAGGAGTCCTTACTACCGATTGGGGTGACTGCGGTCATATAAATTTTCAAGTCAACTCTTTTCATGGAATGGCTTTCAGTGCTTCAGAAGCCTGGAATGTAGGCAGTGTCGCCGATGCGCAGCGCTTCGATGATGATTTTTCTTTTCTCCAGTGGGGGGGAGCAGACGGGAAGCCTGCTCAATGGCTGAGAGAGCTTGGCGGATTGAACACATATCATTTCGGAAATGTTTATGCCTGGACTAAAGACAGGGAGTGTCTCTGGAACAGGGAAGCAGATATCAAGACTATGGATGGTGCTGAACTGATGAGTAAGTTCAGAAGAGCGTCAGAAATAAAATCGGAACTTCAAAAATTCAGGCTTCAGCAAGTTTCCTCCGATCGAAGAGTTATTGATTTCGATGAATTTGTTTGGAGCGCACACGCTACAGAATGGGTTCTGGCCTTATTGCTTTTCAAGAAAAAATTCGAGTACGGCCAAGCTGTTGATGAGCAGGCGATGCCTGCTGAAACTCTTGTCGCGGAGGGGTACTGCCTCGTTGATAGATTCAGGGCTTTATGGAGGGAGCGCAATCGGGAATCTGAACTGAAGGATATAACGGAGACTTTTCTGAATGCGCTGAGACGAGTGGAGAAATTAATTTATAAGCGATAGGGAAATCAGAATGGAACGGCAATTGCGTCCAACTCTGAGGAGACAGATTCGCTCGGGAGGACTCGCATGATACTTGATCAGCTTGAAAATCTACACAAATACACCAGAATTCATCCGGCATTCATGGCAGGTCTAGAATTTCTGGAAACTGTTGACCTCGACGGGTTCACTTCCGGGCGCAGGGATATTTCTGGTGATCGGGTTTTTGCTCTGGGGCATACGGGGCAGGGCAAAGGGCTTTCGGAGGCGAAGCTTGAGTCACATCGGCGCTACATCGATATTCAATATTCGGTTTCCGGTATCGATAATATCGGCTGGAAACCCGTTAGCCGCTGTGTAAGTCCTGAAGGTCCTTACAATAATGAGAAGGATATAATTTTCTATTCAGATGCCCCCGATACCTGGTTTGGGCTTGTTCCCGGAACCTTTGCAGTATTTTTCCCAGATGATGCTCATGCCCCTCTTGCGGTAAATGGCATTTTGCATAAAGTAGTTATAAAGCTTCTGGTTGAGTAAGCATCAAATAGCATTCACTTGATTCTAGTTCCAACACATTGCGTTAACCTGATTTACGCAACAATAGGGGAGTTCAATGCCAAATACCAACCCCGGTTTACCCATCGTTGAACAGGCTGGAGCTGTGGTGTACAGGAGAGATAATGACCGCATCCATATCCTTACTGTTCGATCAAAAAAGGATCCATCTCAGAGGATTTTTCCAAAGGGACATATTGAATCTGGCGAATCTGACATCGAAGCTTCAGAAAGGGAGCTGATGGAGGAGGCGGGGATCAAAGGGGAACGGATTGGGTTTGGAGGTACCAGGGAATTTGAGTTTCGGGATAAATGGTATCAGGTCAGGTATTATATCTATCGATATTCTTCTACAGAACACGAGGGGGAGCCTGGAAGACAGCCTCAGTTCATGAGTGTTCAGGAAACATTGCAGATTCTTCCCTTTGATGATCTTAAAGAGCTTCTAAACACCAGTTTATTGGTTATCGGGCCTGTGGAGAACCTGAGTTTAGAATAGCAGGTGTTCGTAAAAGTTCAGATTCATCCGGATGGAAAACCATAAAATGGTTTGCTGATAAATCCGCATTATCCGCAGAATAATCTAATTTATAGGCCTTTCTGTTGATCTTTCCTCATTGTTTGGTTATACTGTAATAGTATCTTTCGGCCTGATTTACATTGAATCAGGCCTGTCCCAGAGGAAAAATCATAATGAGAATCTCCATAGACGAGTTGATCCCCGGAATGTATGTGGGAGATGTTTTCAACGAGCGTGGTCTGTTGCTTTTTTCAGCAGAAGCTCTGATCAATGATGAATCTCAAATTATAAAACTTAAAAATCACGGAGTTAGCTCGGTATTTGTCATTCCGGAGAGGGGGAGTATACCAGTCGGGAATTCTGCTCCGGAAAAGTTTTTTGAGCACAGTGAGTTTGGGGCAGGTTTTTTAAATCAGCTTCAGAATGCCCGGAAAATTCACGCTTTAGCTGTGACCAAGCTCAAACAATCCTGCAAAGCAATTCTCAAGGGAAATTCAACACTGTCATCAGTGATAACCTGGGCTGATGGCTTTGTGGAAGAGGTTCTGCGCAATCCGGACGTTTTCCTGGCCGTAAGTCGAATGAAATCTTCAGACGAACGGTTGTATGTTCATTCCGTTAACGTTTCGGTGTTGGTAGCGGCAGCAGCAAAACTTCTTGGTTACAGCAGGGATATCATCATTGAGTGTGCAATAGGGGCCCTTCTTCATGATATCGGCATGTTGAAGATACCTGATCATATCAGGGAAAATGGTCGAAAGCTTACGAGCGCAGAGTTTATTCTGATAAAGAAGCACCCGTCTTTAGGTTATGATCTGCTGGAAAGTTCCGGATTTCCATCGCTGGCCAAATCTGTAGTACTTCAGCACCACGAAAGGCAGAATGGTAGCGGATATCCGGCATGTTTAAAAGGTGCGCAGATACTTGAATATGCTGCAATTTGTTCAATTGCCGATGTATATGATTCTCTGGTTACCCCCACCCCGTACAGATCCCCCTGTCTTCCTCAAGAAGCGCTGGCTTTGATTTTTCAAGGTGCCGGGGAGGAGTATCCTAAAGATCTTGTGGAAGCATTTACCAGGTTTCTGGGAATTTATCCTGTAAGCAGTTTTGTGAAACTTGAATCAGGGGAGATGGGGTTGGTAATCAAAAATAACCTGGGCAGCCTTCTTACACCGTCTCTGATCATTTGTTGTGATAAGAAAGGAAATCGACTCAAAAGGCCATTTGTCAGGGATCTCGCTGCGAGTCGTTCTGAGGCAGTACCAGTTCCCTGGCGTATTGAGATGTCCATGAATCCTGAGATGTATGGAGTTCAAATGGATATGATTCTGGCATGGTTAAGTGGAAAACCGTTTGCCGAAAATCCCGTAAGAGCCTGATTAAAAGGAGTAAAGGGAAGTAAAGAAACGGAGGGGAGAGGATTTGAACCTCCGGTAGGGTTACCCCTACGCAGGTTTAGCAAACCTGTGCCTTAAGCCACTCGGCCACCCCTCCAATTTCGTGGGGAACTTAATATAATTATTTTTTCTTCAGGTTACAACTACCTTTTTTTGATTAGCGATTTAAGTTTTTGATCTTTATAATTTTAATGTCCCAGGTTGTTCCAAAATTGTTTGGAATAAACTATTTTTTTAATGCTGTTAATTTAACTTAATCATATAATTAAGTTGTTCAGGTGCTTCCTGAGAACAGTAGCTTAACCTTTTTTGAGTGAGGGGTTGGTTCGGGGTTCCGACTTACCGAATATGGATTACAAATACCTGAGGGATACTTACTACCGCTACCTTCGCTATTTTCTGGCAAAGGATGAAACTACCGCCACTACTTACGACAAGTTCATGGCTTTAGCGTATGCAGTGAGAAGTGAACTGGTCGATCGTTGGATTGAAACTCAGAAATATTATCATAAAAATCACCCCCGCCGTGTGTATTATCTGTCCATGGAGTACATTTTCGGCAAAAGTCTCTATCAGAACATGGTGAATCTTGGGATAGAGGAACCTATTCATTCTGCTGTTCGCAGTCTGGGATTCTCTATTGAGGAGCTTTTCGCCAAGGAGGATGATTTTGAGCTTGGCAACGGGGGTAAGGGCAGAGTTGCCGCGTGTCTCATGGAATCGATGTCCACGCTGGGAGTTCCGGCTATGGCTTACGGACTTCGCTATGACTATGCACAGTTCCAGCAGGAGATTAAAAATGGAGTTCAGACCGAAAGACCGAACGATTGGCTTCATCGTGGTCATCCCTGGGAAATAGTCAGGCCAGAGTACGGTTGTACGGTGAATTTTGCGGGTGAGATTCGCAAGCTGGATGACAACAAACCCCTTGGATCTTATGAATGGAAAAATACGGAAGTGGTGCATGCCATCCCTTACGATGTTCCGGTGGTAGGGTACCGAAACGAGACAGTAAATACTCTTAGGCTTTGGTCTGCAAGGCCTTCCGAGGAGTTCCTTCCGGATTACTTCAACCATAACGACTATGTGAGAGCGTGTGAAGAGAAGTCGCAATCCGGCCGAATAACGAAAGTTCTTTTTCCCGAAGAGGATGTCAGGCGGGCACATGAGCTTCGCATCCGTCAGCAGTACTTTTTTGTAAGCGCAGTGATTCAAGATATTATACGTCGCCACAAGCTTCATCATGGAAATCTCCTGGAACTTGACAGCAAGGTGGTGATTCAGCTTTCGGGAAGCCGATGCGCGCTTGCAATTCCGGAGATGATGCGTGTACTTGTAGATCAGGAAAATATAGAGTGGACAAAAGCCTGGGAAATAACCCGGAACATTTTTGCTTATACAAGCAATGCGGTTCTGCGTGATAATCTTGAACTGTGGCCAGTTTACAAAATTGGTCAGACCCTTCCGCGCATTATGCAGATTATCTTTGATATCAATCAGATTCATTTAGACTCGCTCAGGTCCCGCTACGGCAACAACAACGAAGTGTTGCGCAATCTCTCTCTTATCGAAGAGGGCGAGGTAAAACGTATCCGTTTTGCTGATCTGGCGGTTCTGGGATCTCATTCGGTGAACGGGGTATCTGTTGCGCAGACTGACATCTTAAAGAAACTGATTTTTCCCCAGTTCTCTCTTTATTACCCTGAGAAATTCAGCTGTAAGACTTTAGGGGTTTCACATCGTCGCTGGCTTCTTTGTGCCAACAGGCCTCTTTCAGATCTGATAACCAGAACAATTGGTGATGGATGGATCAGAAAGCCCGAGAATCTGTCAAGACTGGAAAAATATTCCGGCGACCAGAGACTTCTGAAAGAATTCTGTCACGTTAAGGAAAAATCGAAGATTGCTCTTTGTCGTGAAATCAAGGATCAGTTTGGAATTATTTTGGATCACAAGATGCTTTTTGACATTCAGAGTAGAAGCATTCACACCGCCAAGCGTCAAGTGCTGAACATTCTTCATGTGCTGCATCGGTATCTTCAGATCAAAAAAGGTGATTCCTTACGCTGCCCCAGGGTACATCTATTTGCAGGGAAGGCTTCTCCATCCGATTTTCTTGCAAAGCAGATAATTCATCTGATAAATGTGGTTGCGGATCTGGTGAACAATGATCCGGACGTAAAGGATCAGATGAAAGTGATTTTCATTCCCAATTTCGGTATGAGTTGGGCCGAAAAGATCATACCTGCAGCTGATCTCTCTGAGCAGATTTCTACTGCGACGCTGGAAGCATCCGGCACGTTCAACATGAAATTTGCATTTAATGGTGCTTTGACAATTGCAAGTCGCAGCGGATCAAATGTCGAGATGATCCAACGCCTTGGTGAAGAGAACATATTTGCATTTGGCAGATCTGCCGAAGAGCTTCTTGCGCTCAATCATTACAATCCCCAAACGGTGATTGCAGGTGATAATCGTCTGCAGGCCATATTTTCATTTCTTGATTCCTATTTGCCAAAAATTCAGGATGGAAGTGCCATTTATCCACTGATATCATCACTTCGCGACTCGGACAGGCAGTTTGCCCTGCTTGATTTTAATGACTATGTAGGAAGGCAGCAGGCGATCGATGAGCTGTATCATGATAGTGTGGCCTGGGCTAAAAAGAGTTTGTACAACATCGCCAGAATAGGTTGGTTTTCAAGCGATCGCACAGTAGAGGAATATGCGCAGGATATCTGGAAAGTGAACGTATGAAACGAGAGCTTGAGCTTCCCGGAGAATCGGTAGTAAGTGGATGGGGGATCGGAAAGGCCTATTTTGTGGGGAGGGCTGTACAGCAGCAGACCTCCACAGTAACCATTTCCCGCCAGGAGGTAGGAAATGAGATCATGCGTTTTAACGAAGTTCGCGACCGAGCCAAAAAGGACTACCGCCAGCTCATTCATGATCTTGGCGATCAGTCGCCGGTGGATGCTTCCATACTTAACATTTACGAGCACATTGTCGATGACCCCGCTTTCATAGGTCAAGTAGTGGAGACTATCTCCACTCGGCTCTTCGACCTGGAGTCCTCGATCCGTCTGGTATCCAATGATTTTATAAAAAGGTTTGAATCAGCAGGGACTTCCTATTTTAAGGAACGTGCCAGTGATATGGTTGAGGTATGTGAGAAGCTGGTCTCTTATCTGCATAAAGATGAGGGTAGAGCGAAGTCGTTTATCGAATCAGTTGTTCTGGTCGTTCTTCGCACCTTTACTCCTACAGATATACTTTCCTATGACAGATCAAAAATTGCCGCGGTGATCACCACCAGTGGTGGTAAAACCTCCCATGCGGCGATTCTGGCACGTTCGTACAATATCCCTGTAATCTCCGGAGTACGCAATATCACTGATCATATCAGGCCTGGAGATGAGGTGCTGGTTGATTCAGACAAGGGGACCGTGCACGTTCGTCCAGCTGCTCCTCTGGTAAGTAAGTACAAAAAGCAGACTCATGGGGAAGAGATCTATCGGGAACTGAAAGCCAAGTGGAACCGGCCGGTTTACACAAAAGATGGAATGCATATTGAAGTGCTGGCCAATATTTCTCTTCCGGAAGATGTCGATGACGCGGTAGAGAACGGAGCAGATGGAATTGGTCTTGTCAGAACAGAATATCTTCTTTCCAATCGCAAGGAGATGCCTTCAGAAGATGTGCATTTTTCCTACTACGACAAGATTCTCAAAAAGAGTAATAATAAGCCCTGTGTGATTCGCCTGATGGATATTGGGGGGGACAAGATTCCTCAATTTTTCGAAATGCCTCCAGAATTTAACCCGTTCATGGGATGGCGGGCCATAAGAATCTTTTTGGAACGCAAAGAGATATTCGAAACACAGGTTTCAGCAATTCTAAAGGCTGGTCAGGATTACGATTACTCCATTATGATTCCCATGGTGACTACTCTCCAGGAGTGGATTGAAGCTAAAACATTCATCAGGGAAATTGCTCACAAGTTAAAACTGAAAATGCCCCGATGCGGAGTTCTTTTTGAAGTGCCACTGGCGATTCTTGAAATGAACACATTCATGAAAGAGATTGATTTTGCTTCGATTGGAACCAATGACCTTATACAATATCTCAGTGCTGCAGACAGAAACAACTCTAAGGTCAATTATCTATATAACCCTGTCGAGCCAGCTTTCCTCAGAATCATCCGAAATGCCATAAAGATAGCAAATGATAATGGAAAGCCGTTATCGATCTGCGGTGAAATGGCGGGAAATCCCCTTCATACGGTGCTTCTTGCCGGTTTGGGACTGCGTCGTTTCAGCGTAATGCCCCGCAATATCCCCATTTTGAAGGAGTTACTCGCAAATATTAGCTTCGCAGAAGCAGCCGAGAGTATTTCCCATATCGATGCAATCGAATCGACTGAGGATATGATGCAGTGGCTCAGGAACCTCAACAGAAGACTTCTTGGTGACGTGCTTCAGAGGATTCCCTTCGCTGAGGGAACCATCTGATTAGGGGCTTAACTTCTTTCCATGCCTATAAGCCGCAGGAATTCACTTCTGGTTGCGTTTTCCCGTCGAAAGCTTCCCAGCATTGCCGAGGTGATCATCTTTGAGTTCTGTTTTGAAACGCCGCGCATCATCATGCAGAGGTGTTGTGCCTCGATGACAACCCCCACACCTTCAGCATTGATGGGTTCTATAATGGATGCGGCAATCTGTTGAGTTAATCGTTCCTGCACCTGAAGTCTGCGGGCAAAACAATCCACCAGTCGTGCAAGTTTACTGACTCCATATACACGGTCCTGGGCAATATAGCCAATGTGGCATTTTCCAAAAAAGGGTAGCATATGGTGTTCGCACATGCTGTATACCTCAATATCTCTCACGATAATCATGTGATTGCATTCTTCAGTGAATATGGCTTTGCTCAGGATATCCTCGGGCTTCTGGGAATATCCCTGCATGAGGTGCTCCCAGGCCTTTGCTACTCGTGCTGGCGTATCAATGAGGCCTTCCCGTTGCGGATCCTCTCCTATATGTTCAAGCATATTCTTAACAGCTTCTTCCATTTTACTGCATTCACTTACTGATTGGTGCATTGTTGTATTTTCCTTGTAATAAAAGGCCTGGCAGTAGCGTTCAATAGGGGAAACCTGGCCTGCCGGGCTTTGAAAAACAGATAGTTATGAAGTATGTTTATTAAAATACATTACAGCAGTTCAAAATTCAGCGTTCAATACGGCTTTGGAATAGAACAGGAGATTGGTACTGTGCAAAGAAGCAAGGAAAAGAGCAAGAATACATCCTTCAGCAAGGGGCTTATTTTATTGGTTATTCTGGTACTGGTATGGTTTTTCCACATGGGTGTGGGTAAATCGGGGTTGCCATCAGGACTTGCCAGTTTGCTTAATTCGGATTTCGAAAATTATCGTAATCTGGACCAGTTCAGTGAACAGAAAACCAAACAGGTGCAGAAGGAGCTTGCTGATTTCTGGACGTTTTCTCAAGGGGATCCATCAAGTGATCCCATAAGCAAAAAAGAGTGGGTCGAGTTGATCGATAACGGAATTCTCTGGCAGGTCACCAAGTGGTATATAAACCTGCCATCCGGTGACAAGAGTGAGCTGACCCATATAATACAAGGTTTCGTTTCACCGCATTCCTATAACCCCGTGGACAGTATGTACCACTGTGAAGCTCATACTATCAGACAGGCTTTTATCGTAGATAAAGACACCTGCTATGGTCAAAGTCATCAGGATGAAATGTGGGAGATTACCAGAAACGGAGACAAGCTGATCATAAATAAGCGCGAGTACCAGAAGTATTCCGGAGATATCCATGAATTCTACCCTGACAATAAACTCATCGATCAGGTTGACAGGGTTGATATTCCGGCATGCCACATCGGAGTCAGCTTATCACAGTTGGGAAAGCAGGTCCTGGCCAAATCGTTCGTTCCTTTAGCTTCATCTGGACGAAAAAAAGCTGTCGAATCAATGATCGGGACCTATTATAAACCTATGGTAATAGATGAGATCACGAGGCGGTATGATCCTCGGGGCGTTCCGGAAGTGATGGACCTCGACCTCACCGTTTCAGAAAACGGAACAGTGCAGAGTGTCAAGAATAAAACTGCCAGACTCACAACCACCCGTTTCGATGAAGCGGTTATTCCTGATGTGAAGAGCTGGGTGTTTCCTTCATTAAGTGCAAAAGGGGGGCCTGAGCTGTATTCTCTGTCCATTCCAGTGCTTCCGGAGGGAGTGAAAAAGGGTAAATAGTGGGCCCGGATTTATCTGCTGAAAGCTACCGCAGGATACTAATTCCACATAATGACCTGACCGTTGATCTGGTTGTGTGCAATTCAGGCAGGGGACAGGAGATTCGGGGTATTTTCATCAACAGCTCCAGATGCATCTCTCTTCAAAAGGATGGGAGCAAAGATGGAGAACGCTGGGCAGAACTTATCCGTGAATTTCTTGACGGCCGCATCAGGAATTTTCCCCATCTTCCGCTTGATATGAACGCACTCACCTCATTTCAGAAAAGAGTTCTTGACACCGCGCGAACCGTGGAGTGGGGAAGGACCCTCTCTTATAGCGGACTCGCCTCGATTGCCGGGCACCCGAAAGCAATCAGGGCAGCCGCTTCGGTGATGGCTGCAAATCCATTTCCTCTCATAATTCCTTGCCACAGAATAATCCACTCCGATGGTTCTTCCGGGGGATTCATGGGGGAGAAAAAGGGACCCGCGGTTGAATTGAAGAAATGGCTACTGCAGCGGGAACAGTATTCTGGTTGACTAGTGAATCAGGAAAGATCTGTTCTGGTAAAGCTTCCAGGCTGCATCAATTGCAGAAAGGAGGCTTGCCGGAGAGGCTGTTCCGGTCCCGGCCTTATCGAATGCAGTTCCATGTCCGACAGATGTTCTGATTATGGGAAGGCCTATGGTAATATTGACTCCTTTGTCAAAATCACGTGATTTCAGGGCTACAAATCCATGGTCATGCAGCATGGAAACAACCCCGTTGAATTCGCCTTTAAAGGCTCTCATGAATACTGTATCAGGCGGAAATGGGCCCGAAACGTTGATTCCCTCGTTTATGGCTTGTTTGACTGCTGGAGCAATATGCTCTATCTCCTCGGTGCCGAAGAGGCCGTTTTCTCCGGCGTGCGGGTTGAGTCCCCCAACCGCAATTCGGGGTGGATCCATCCCCAGTCCCTTGAGTGATCTGTTTAAAAGTTTGATTTGACTAAGTACCCGCTCTTTGCTGATTGATTCGATAGCCTGTTGAAGAGAGCAGTGGGTGGTAACGTGGGCGACTGCCACTTTATCGAGTAAAAATACCATGGAGTAGTCTTCGGTATTGGTCTGTTCTGCAAAGATTTCGGTGTGTCCGGGATAGTTGATTCCTGCACTTTTGAGTGATTCTTTGGATATGGGGTTGGTGATAACGCCAGCAATCAGACCCTTCAGCGCCAGCCTAATCGCCTCTGAAATGTAGATGAAAGCTGCTTTGCCGCAATTTGCCTGCACTTTACCGATTTTGAAATCAGAAGGGTGAATGGCATTGAGGCTCAGTACGGAGATACCTTCGAGTTGAGCCTCATCGGGTGTTTTGACTTCTAAGATGGGAACGTTACTGCCACAACAGGAAGCCGCTGCTCTCATTACCTCGACATCACCAATAACTAGCAATCGGAAATCTTGAGATTTGAAGGACTGCAGTGCCTTTACAGATATTTCAGGTCCTATTCCGGCGGGGTCCCCCATGGTTATTGCAAAAACCGGAGATGCTATCATTTAAAAATCCTTGAAGTGCTAAACCTTTAATTTGCAATTGCCGATAAATTGAATATGAACGAGCTAAAGAAAAGAATGATCAACCAGGCACGTGAATCTTTCAAGGAGATATTCCCCTGTTCAAGCAAGCGGGAGCTTTCTGAATGCTTCACAACAGAGAACAACACGCTGGTGTTCTGGTTTAACACTTCCGACAGAAGCACTCATATTTTGACCGCAAGTGTCCAGTGATGTTTTCTACACCGATTTTCTAAACATATCAGCGATATTCTGCAGGCTCTGATCGGGAGCCGAGCTGGCAGCCTGGTTTTCCTTCTGGATACGTTCGTAAATTTCTTCACGATTGACCGCCACATTGCGCGGTGCTTCAATACCCAGTTTCACATGGCGACCATCCAGGTCCACGATTTTTACCACGATTGTATCGCCAATGCGGATCGACTCTCCAATTCTTCTGGTTAAAACAAGCATGGTTATTTCTTTCTCAGTATAGGTTCCTGGGTACTGTATCGGGCATCATCCAAAATGATCTGCTTTCCGATTTTTTTGGATTTATTAATGATAACTGGCCCCACCAGGTTTGCGGTGGACTCAAGCGGATTTTCACGGATTGTGACGATAACATACAGCACAACGTCTTCCGGTTTCTCAAGGAGCAGATCTGAGAGCTGTTCCTTTGCCAGAACCGGATTGTAGGCAGGAGAGAACAGCAGTGGATTAATAATGGGAAATTTCACCTTTGAACCGTCTACACTCGCCAGCCATTCAAAAGGATGGTAATTGGGAAGTGAGACGATTACAAAATCCCTGATGACCTCGAATCCGGGAATTCCGGCGGGGAAAGTAATCACATCATTTTTGGAAAAAACAAGATCTTGAAAAAAGTCACTCATGTGCTGCATTGCTCCGGAATATGTACGCAGATTGAACCTAAAATTGTTTCAGCCGCTTTTCATGTCAATGATGGAATCCGCTGTTTCAGTCAAGCATCTTCAAGATGCTCTGCGGAACCATGTTTGCCTGTGAAAGCATGGCCGTTGAATACTCTTTGAGAATTTTTTCTCTGGTAAGATTGGTCATTTCCTCTGCAATGTCGGCATCTCGAATTATGGATTCGAAAGACTGCATGTTCACCTGTTGTATGGATTGATTGGTCCAGGCGTGTTCAAGCCGGTTACTGATAGCCCCCAGATCGGTTCTTACACTGTTTACCACATTAATGGCAATATCTAAGGTGTCTAATGCCGCTGAAGCATTTGTGGAGGTGTCAACCAGCAGATTGCTGCCATCGATACCTAAGGATACTGTATTGACCGTGGGGATTGTGTATTGGATGAAGTCTGTATTGCTGATGTTGTTGGGGCCTATGTGGAAAACACCTCCGGGCGCAGTACCCCATGGCGCACTGCCGTCAAGCAGAAATTGTCCGTTGAAATGCAGGTTGCTGGATACTGAATCAATTTGCTCTTTGAGCTTATTTACTTCGGCTTCGATTTCTACACGGTCGTTATTGGTAAGTGTCTCATTTGCAGACTGTACCGAAAGCTCCCGCATTCTCTGAAGCATGTCTGATACCTCCTGCAGGGCTCCTTCGGTAACATTTATAAGAGCGATCCCATCCTGAATGTTTTTGCCTGCCGCATCGAGGCTGCGAATCTGGGAACGTAACTGTTCTGAAGTGTTGTGCCCGGCAACGTCATCTGAAGGTGCATTGATTCGCATTCCAGAGGAGATTCTCTCCATTGCCTTGCTGTACTTGCTGTCGACTTGGGACATTCGATTCTGGGTCAGCATTGCCGGTGCATTGTAGTTGATGCGAGGCATAGATCACTCCTTTGATTTTAGTTGTGCGGCCACTCTGGCCATCCCTCCCTGTGCGCTCGCTATAGTACGCAACCACTATGCCATCAAAAAAGCCCTTAAATTACCCATTTTGAGGCAATAGTTGATGGGGGAATTCCGAAAAGGAGGAAAAAAATTCCCCCTATCAGAGAAAATCTGCCAAGGATGGCTGAATTATTCGAGAGGCTGTTTTCAGTGCCGCGTTGTAAACGTTTTCCGCCAGCATGTAACGGCTGATCACCTCCGACATATCTGCATCCTCCAGTTCGGATTGCAGAGCGGAAACTTCCACAAACTGCTGTTCATTGCGCGTGAGCGTTGTTTCAAAACGGTTCACCTTCGCACCTACGGTACTTTGGCTCTGAAGAATCGCATCAAACATATACTGTAACTCATCAAGGGCGTTCTGAATGCCATTTCTGTTGTTGGTATGGAGCGCTTCGCTGTAACGAACCAGTGTGCCCACCATGTCCACGCCACTTTTTTCATCTTTAAGCATGTCATCTGCGGAGATGTTGATGGTCATGGAAATACCCTCTTCGATTTCCCTTTGAATCTCTCCCTTGCTTGATACCGTATTGCCGTAAATATCTTTGCCACGGGTAATGTAGTCAAATTTGATACTGAATTCACCTAAGGCGTAATTGGCTGATCCGGGGGTGACATCGGCCAACAGATCCACATTATTTAAAGTGATCTCCCCGGTTTGATAATTAACAGTATAATCTGTCCCTTCCACATAGGTGGTTCCGCGCACTTCCAGGGCAAAAGATCCGGGAAAAATGTTGGTGACTGGTGTGCCGTTTAATCCGCTCAGGAGCTGAACTGTGGAACCGGGAGCAAGGGTATCTGCATTGTAGTAGCACATGGTGGCATTTGCATAATCTTCCATTTGATTGTTGGACACACCGATTTCGAAAGGTGGAATCTTTATCTGTGTACCGTTGAAAACATATTCCCCTTTGAATTTTGTGTTTACAACGGAAACAACCTGACGGTAGAGCTGGTCAACTTCCTGCTGGATATATTTGCGATCGGTATCAATGAGTGTATCGTTGGAAGCCTGCACAGCCAGTTCTCTCATTCTGTGGACCAGGTCATTGAGACTGGTCATGGCGGTTGACGAAACATTCATGCGGGCGAGGCCGTCTTCCATGTTGCGCTTAAACTGTTTGAGCTGAGTGAGTTTGGTGCGAAGCTTCATGTCGTTTGAAACGTCCACCGGGTCATCGGAGGGTCTGAGTAGACGCTTGCCGGTGGAGAGTTGTTCCTGATAGCGGGACAGCTGACTGTAGCGATTGCTAATGTTTTTCTGAATGTTTGCGTTTACGGTTTTAAATGTAACTCTCATGACAGCCTCCCGTTACAGATTCAGCAATGTATCGAGCATTTCATTAGTGGTGGTGATCAGTCGCGCAGCGGCAGCATAGGTGTGCTGATAGCGAATGAGATTGGCCATCTCTTCATCGAGGCTAACCCCGCTTACCGCATCCTGCTGAGCTTCGTACTGCTGCACCAGAAACTGGCGTGTTTCAAGATTGGACTTGGCCTGAGTCGTGTTGAGTCCGAGCCGACCCACTACAGAGCTGAAGTATTCTGTAAAGGTGGAAGTGGGCTGACCCAGTGTATCAGGGTTCATGGTGAGATTGGACCTGAGTTTCGCTATTTCAAGCGCATTGGAATTATCTCCAGGTCCTTTATAACCGCCTGTACGGTATTGAAAATCAATGGTCAGATCCTGGGTGTCGTAGCCGGCATGCAGCATCTGAAACGTGCCGTTGACATAATCAACATGGTAATCCACCCCCTCCTGCAATACAACAGAGGGCGTTCTTATAGTCAGTGTGCCATGAATCAGATTGCGGGCATTTACAGGCGGAGTCATAACCGGGTCACGGTAAAGCTGAATGGGGTCTATTCCGAAATTATGATTTCCGGCAGCGCTGGTGTTCTGCACTCCCACCTGAGTTTGTCCTGCCGATGATGCGGCAATATTCTGCACGCTGGAAAGAATTGATGCAGAAATTTTTATGTCAGATGCACCGGTGACATTCGGTTCAAAGAAGTCTATACCGCTGTATCCTTCGAGATTATATCCTGCGCTATGAAACTCATTGATTTTTTGCACCAGTGTCACAGCCATCTCGTCGAGCTTTTTCATGTACTCAGGAATGTAAATATCTCTACCGTCCATCAACCCCCTGAGCTGTCCTCCCTGGGGAAGGAAGGGAAGCTTTGAATCTGCAAAGCGAACTCCGATACTTTTGATGGTGGTGCCATCCGCCAGTGTTCTTGTGCTGGTGGTTGTCTCCAGTTTCTGCACAAAAACAGGGGAGACGAGAATACTGCCGCCGGCATTCACATTTATCTGGCCCATGGCGTTTTCTGATGTGGTTATGTCAATCAGCTGTGAAAGCTCTTTGAGCAGCATGTCCCGCTGATCTCTGCTATCATTTGCATTCTGGTTCCCAATCTCAACTGCTCCGATTTCCTGATTGAGATTGTAAATCTGAAGAGCAATCTGATTGATCCGATCTACTCGGATGGGAATTTCTTCATTTTTCTGCTGACGAAGGTCACTGAGCTCTCCGGAAAGATTTCTGAACACATCGGTAAGCACTTCACCTGAGGTTTTCACCATAGTCCGGGCAGCAATGTCAGAAGGGTTGTTTGCAAGGTTCTGCCAGGCATTGAAGAAATCATCCATGTAGCTGAGCAGCCCCTTGTCACTGGGTTCGTTGAAGATGCTCTCTACGCGGTTGAAGGTGGTACTCACTTCATCAAAATATCCCACTTCCATGTTCTGGCGTCTGATCTGTTCATCAATGAACGTATTGCGCATACGTTCTATGTTGATGACTTCCGCTCCCATGCCCATCTGGCCGAAAGCGGAATCGTAGCGGTAATCTGTGGTCTGGTTGAGCCGTTTGCGGGAATACCCTTCCACGTCGGCGTTGGAGATGTTCTGACCTGTTACATCCATCGCCACCTGTGAGGCCATCATGCCGCGTGTACCGATGCCAAGAATTGAAAGCAAGCTCATTTTCCGCTCCTCACATCACCTGATTAAACATTGAAACGGCGGCTGTGCTCCGTGAACGGTCTCCCTTGTAACGATAGCCGTTTTTCTGACGGGAAGATTCTTTTATCATTTTGAAAGTGCTTGTGATTGCTCCAAGTGCTTCCTGCAGCAGAAGCGAATTTGAGGTGTTGATCTTTGAGAGCTCGGTAATACTGTTCTGAAGATTGGTCTTGAGCGCTTCCAGTTTTTTCCTCTGCACCGGGTCACAATGGTCAATCAATGATGTCAGACGAGGGGAAGGAGCGCTTTCTCCCAGTGTTTTCTGCAGTCTGGCAGTACTGCGGATGCGTTGCTCTTCGATTTGTTCGACGCTGCAGATAAGCTGATCATAGATGCTGCATGCTTTCTGAAGCGATGCAAGATCGTCTTTACGGATGCTTTGGTTGATCTGCTGTGCTGTTTCAATGAGATTCAAGTGAAGTTCGTTTTCCTGCGCAAGCAGCTGAATCAGTTCGTCAAACAAAACAGATGTGCTCATAATCACCTCGACTTTGAAGATGCGGCGGCTGCCGCCTGTTCACGCAGCTGAAGAACCGCGCTCACGTATTCCTGAGTTTCCCTGTATGGAGGAATGCCGTTGAATTTTTTAACAGCGCCGGGCCCTGCATTGTAGGAGGCCAGTGCCAGTTTTTCATCACCATTAAACATATTAAGCATCTTCTTAAGGTACTTTACACCGCCGCTGATATTTTCGGCAGGAGAAAAGGGGTAGGCGACACCCAGGTCCCGCGAGGTGCTGTCCATGAGCTGCATGAGTCCTTTGGCTCCCTTGTGTGATACCGCACGTGGGTTTCCGGCTGATTCCCGGGCAATAACTGCAGTGACCAGATGTTCATCGACTCCGAAACGGGCGCTGATAGACTCTATGAGCCCGCTCCATTTTGCCTTTACCCGTGAGAGGAGGTCACCCTTGACCGCTGATTCGCGAATGCCGTCAGCCTTTCTTTCCATGGCCCACAGAGGAATATTCATGCCCTTCATAAGGTCCTCTGCTTCGGAGGGCTGCCTGCCTTCAATTTCCTTTACAATCAGATCGGCCAGGCCCAGAAATGCATTATCAGCAGTAAGTTTTGAATATTCGCTGTCGAGCATGTCGGTATAGATTTTTTCACCCATGCTCGAGGGGATAAGCGAGTTTTCTCCTACCGTTTTGCGCATGGCCTTGAGCATCATGGAAGCAAACATGGCTTCAAACTCCCGGGCCACTTTTCTGGCGCGTTCAGAAGAGTTCTGAGTTTGGGTCTTCAGCAGTGATGTCGCTTCTGTTTTCATGATTTACCTCCGCGGCTTGAATATGCAACCATTGTGCCACAGAATTACATTCGAAAATTCAATCACTTAGGGTTTCTTCGGAATTTGGCAAGGGGGCAAAGTTTTCCCCCTCAGGGCAGAAAAGGCACTTGTCGGCAGCCACTTTATAAAACAAACCACAAGATTTGTTGCCTGCAAATCGTAATTGAACTAAATTCTAGGGGGCAAGCGACAATTGTCGCCTGCGGTTAAAAAAGGGGGGATAATGACCAGGGTTCTGATCGCCGATGATAATCTGGACTGTCAGGAGCTTATTGACGATATTCTAGAGATTAATTTCAAGGATGTGCAGATTGATCGCGCTCTATCACTGAAGAGTTTTCAGACCAAGGCCGGTGAGGGAATACCGTATGATCTGATTCTTTTCAACACTAGTTTCATAGATGATCAATTTTCTGCTCTCGCCTTTCTTAAAGAGCTAAACAATCGCTCTTCCCGGGTGGTACTGATAGGGGATAAGAATGATTCCACAATTTTCAATCCGGCAGTTCAGGAATTCCCCCTTTTGACCAAACCGTTCTCGCTAGATGATTTCGGGGAGATCATAAAAAAAACCTGCGCCGCTTAACAGGTCTTTTCCACTCCAAAATCAGGTGTTTTTCATGTTTTACGGTCTGCATCAGTTATAAACTGTTGTCCAGACCGTAATAATGTTCTATTTTCCACTTCCACAAAAAACGGTTATTCTCAAAGAAGGGGTCAGGTCTCCATGGGCAAGAACATAGTGCAGAAAATTCTTGATCAACACATCGTTTGCGGCACTGCGGAAGCGGGAAAAGAAATCGGCATCCGAATCGATCAGACACTGACTCAGGATGCCACCGGCACCATGGCCTACCTTCAGTTTGAAGCACTGGGGTTTGACAAGGTTAAAACAGAGGTGTCGGTATCCTACGTGGATCACAATACCATTCAGGAGGGTTTCGAGAACGCCGATGACCATAAGTACCTGGAAACGGTTGCCGCCAAGTATGGAATAAAATTTTCCAAACCGGGCAACGGTATTTGCCATCAGGTGCATCTGGAGCGCTTCGGCAAACCGGGAAAGACACTCCTTGGCAGTGACTCCCATACTCCCACTGGGGGGGGGATAGGCATGCTGGCAATTGGAGCTGGAGGACTGGATGTGGCGGTGGCTATGGGCGGCGGTCCCTTTTACCTGACCTACCCCAAAGTGGTTAAAGTAGAGCTTACCGGCAAGCTTCGTCCCTGGGTTGCGGCTAAAGATGTGATTTTGGCACTTCTGGAAATATTGGGCACTAAGGGTAATGTGGGTACTATAATAGAATACGCTGGTGAAGGTGTTCAGACACTCAGCGTACCGGAACGATCCACTATAACCAATATGGGTGCGGAACTGGGAGTGACCACTTCAGTGTTCCCCTCTGATGAGAAAACACGCCAGTTCATGGCGGCTCAGGGCAGGGAAGAGGGTTTTACACCTCTTGAAGCGGATGCCGATGCCACTTATGACAGAGTGATTCAAATCGATCTTTCAACACTTGAGCCCCGGGCAGCCTGTCCCCATTCCCCCGGAAACATTAAGAAGCTTTCGGAGCTGGATGGAACCAAAGTAGACCAGGTGCTTATCGGTTCCTGTACTAACGCATCTTACCGGGATATCATGCTTACGGCAGCTGCACTCAAGGGCAAGAAAGTTCATCCCGCTGTAAGCCTTGGAGTTGCTTGCGGTTCTCGTCAGGTGCTTGAAATGGTAAGCAGAAACGGCGCTCTTGCGGATATCATCGCTTCCGGTGCCCGCATTCTGGAATCAGCCTGCGGTTTTTGCATTGGAAATTCGGTGGCTCCCCGTACTGACGCGGTCTCGCTAAGAACTTCCAACCGTAACTTTTTCGGTCGCAGCGGAACCACCTCTGCCGATGTATACCTTGTATCGCCTGAAGCTGCGGTGGCGGCCGCTCTTACCGGAAAGATCACCGATCCGCACTCGTTTTTCAAAGCAGAGGAGTACCCTCGTTTCGAGATGCCTTCAAAGTTTGAAATCGATGACAGTATGATCCTTGAGCCCTCCGATAAGCCGGAATCGATAGAGATTTTCCGCGGTCCCAATATCGGAGCGCCTCCAACAAACGAATCCTGCCCTGATACCATAAGCGGCACGGTGACCATCAAGGTGGGAGACAAGATCACTACCGATCATATCATGCCCGCTGGAAGTCGCCTTAAGTACCGCTCCAATATTCCCAAGTACGCAGAGTTCGTCTTTGAGCGGGAAGCCCCTGAATTTTCCAGAAAGGCGCTGGAGAACAAGAGTAAAGGGGTGCACAATGTGATCGTGGCCGGTGAATCCTACGGCCAGGGCTCCTCCCGGGAACATGCGGCGATCTGCCCCATGTATCTGGGAGTCAAAATGGTGATAGCACGCTCCATGGAACGTATCCACAGGGCTAACCTCATCAATTTTGGCATTATCCCGGCACTTTTCGAAAGTGCCCAGGATTATGAGCTTCTGCAGAAAGACGATTCACTGGAGATTTCAAATGTGCGTAGTGCCATTGACAAGGGCGAACCGCTTGTGGCCAGGCGCGCTTCAGACGGGGTACAGGTGAAGCTTAAAGTTGAGCTAACTATACGAGAGAAGGAGATGATCCTGGCGGGTGGTTTGATCAACGCCACGAAGGAGAATTGTTGATTTTTGATTGTTGATTTTTTTGATTTGAAGGGGGGATTCGTCTGTGGGATGAATCCCCTTTTTGATTTTGATGGGCGATGGGTGGCATGGTGACTGTACGACGCTGCGAGTTGTTGCAAGCACCCCGCAAAATAGTGCAAGTGCCCTGAGGGCTGTTGCAATGGCTCAGCAAATTATTGCAAGTGTATGGCCGGAAAGACCGGGGCATAGGAGGGGTGGGAGCTGGTGGAGATCTGCGGGATAGACAGACTCTGATGCCTATCTTTGGGGGTGTTCCGGTGCGGGGGATAGACGAGGTGACCTGAGAGGCGTCTTCGCCGTTAATAAGATTACATGCCGACCGGGATTACCCTTCGACTCCGGCGGACCTGCGCTCAATGTGTACGGAAGTGGAGGAGCATCGACCCAAATACCTCTCGGCATTATTTTCCTGCGGCATGGAAGAAACTGCCCCGGTTACCCGCAGAATTTGCATGTAACCCTTCAAAACTTCCCTAAAACCTTGAAATTAGTAGGGATGACTGAGTAAAAGCGGTATGGCACGGCCGTTGCATAAGTTTAAGCGGTCAAAGAAAGGTCGTGATCATGCTCAGTGATGCTCTGTTCAGCAAAACAAATCTTCCGGTGGTGAGTAAAAGCCTGGATGCTGCCATGCTGCGGGCCAAGGTGGTCTCCAACAACATCGCCAACGCCAACACTCCCGGGTACCGCCGGGTGGATGTGAAGTTCGAAGATGCGCTTCGCGGGGCGCTTGACAAGACCCGCCTCAAGGGGGCTGGATCTGATGAGCAGCACATGAAGCTTGGCCGACCCGATTTTTCCGATGTAAATGCCAAAGCCTATCATCCCTACGATCCCACACAACCAAGCGGGGTCAACAATGTGGATATAGACAATGAGATGGCCAAGCTTGCTGAGACACAGATCATGTTCAGCTATGCAAACCGTTTCCGTCAGGGGATATTCAAGAAACTCAATGCCGCGATTCAGGCACGGTCCATACAGTAAGGGGTAGCATATGTCTCTAAGTGGAATTTTTTCGGGTCTGGAAATCAGCGCCTCAGGCATGAGGGCACAGCGGATTCGCCAGAATACCATTTCCTCCAATCTGGCCAATGCAGAGACCACCCGTACCGCCGAGGGCGGGCCGTACCGCAGGCAGTTTGTGATGTTTGAGGCTCAAAGCGACCGCAGAGACACCCGCATTTTGAATCAGGAAGTGGCCCTGCAGGGATCATCGACCCAGGCGAACCATCTTCCGATTCCACCGTCAAACTTTCCGCGAGATGAGCGTTTTTTCGGCAGGGGGGTAGAAGTGACAGAGATCCGCTCAGATTCTCGTCCTCCACGTATGGTGTACGACCCGGCTCATCCTGATGCCGATGAAAAGGGATATGTAGCTATGCCCAATATTAATGTTATAGAAGAAATGACCGATATGATTTCAGCGACCCGGGCGTACGAGGCAAACGTGACCGCGTTCAATGCCATGAAGAATATGCTTATGGGTTCGCTTCAGTCTTGATGATAGATTGTAAAACTTGGAAATAAAACGGGTGAACATGAATACGCAGGGAATCAGAGGGACGACATCGTGGGTACAGTTTCAGCAGCTTACGCAGGCTGCCCGAGTCCGCAACGGCGGTTTCGGGGCACAGATTGCGGCTCAGGGCAATGCTGTACAAAGCGAGAAGCGTGCAGCTGATGTATATTCAAAAGCGCAGGGGGGGCTTCAGCGGGCGGCAGCGGTGTCCAGTCCTGCAGAACCGGTGAAGAGAACTCTGGGCAGTCAATTTGATGCCTACGCTTGATGGAGCGAAACGACAGGAGTTATTATGGATGCGATCAATTCGATAGGGCCAGTGCAGGGTGGAGGTCTTCCGCAGAAGGCGACCGGACCTGCAAAACAGAATGGAAGCGCATCATTCAAGGATACCCTCAACGGGTTTCTCAGTGATGTGAACCAGATGCAGCAGAAGGCTGATCAGTCGATCCAGAAGATGATGGCCGGAGAGATCACCGATGTGCATCAGGTGATGACCTCTGTGGAGGAGGCCAATGTCGCGTTCAACATGATGATGGAGATACGCAACAAGGTTATGGATGCCTATCAGGAGATCATGAGGATACGATTGTAGGCCGGAATAAAAAAATTTACGTTTTGCATTAAAAAAACAGTGGAAAATCTTCAGTAATTAATTCATACTTTCTATTCTATCTGCCGGTGAATCAATCATCTGCAGCTTCAGTGACCAGCGGTCAATTCAGTTATACGGGCACGTTCATCCGCCCGGTAAGATAAAAGATACAAGGGAGTCGTGATGTCCGAATTCTTCAGACAGTTGATCGCCCAGCTTTCGGCGGTTTGGCAGAAGCTTTCTTTCCAGCAGAAGCTTATTACCTCATCGCTTGTGGGATTTACTCTTCTGGGTCTGATAGGGCTGTTGGTGTTTGCCCACGGGACATCTGACAAAGGTGGTTCGGATCGCCCCGGGGCTGGTGGATACAAGGTGCTTTATTCTAATCTGGAGCTGGAGGAGGCTTCTCAGATAACCGAGCAGCTGCAGAAAGGTAATTACAAGTATAAACTTCAGGACAACGGTAAGACCGTTCTGGTGAACCCCAAGCAGCTTTATGAGATTCGCATGGCTCTTGCCCGTGAAGGGCTTCCGCGCAAGAGAGGGATCGGTTACGAACTGTTTGACAAGACAAATCTGGGCATGACCGATTATGTGCAGAAGCTCAATGGTCGCAGGGCACTGGAGGGGGAGCTTCAGAGGACCATCGAGGATTTAGAGGAAGTCAAGTCAGCCAGGGTTCATATTGTTATTCCCGAGAACACCATATTTCTTGATCAGCAGAAGGACAGCAAGGCTTCAGTTGTCATCCGCTGTCTTCCCGGCCGGGAATTGAACAAGGACCAGATACGCGGAATAACCCATCTTGTTTCCTCAAGTGTTGACGGGCTTAAACCGCAGAATATTTCAATAGTTGACTTTGAAGGAAAGCTTCTGTCCAATCCGTTTAATGAAAACGAGGCATCTTACGTATCTTCTCATAATATGGAATTGCAGCAGACAGTCGAACGTTATCTGGAAAACAAGGCCAGCCAGATGCTCTCAAATGTATTCGGGCAGTCCAAAGCGCTTGTGAAAGTTGCGGCCGATCTTGATTTTGATAAGGTTGAAAAATCCATAGAAAAGTATGATCCGGAAAGCAGAGTGATACGTTCCGAAGAGCGTGAGGATGAGAATACAAAGAATGCACCTGATGGAGATCATCAGAAGGAGAGGTCTCTTACCAATTACGAGATCGACAAAACCGTACAGCATGTAGTGCAGGAAATGGGCAATGTAAAGAGGCTGACGGTATCGGTGGCGGTTGACGGAAAGTATGAAAACGACAAGGACGGCAAAAGGGTTTTCGTACAGCGTTCTGTGGAGGAGATACAGAACATTGAGGATTTAGTGAAGAATGCAGTCGGGTATGATCTTGCCCGGGGAGATCAGATTACGGTATCTTCCCTTCAGTTTGACAATGAACTGCTTAGAATCGATCAGGAAAACATAATTAAGAAGGATGTCTGGGAGAATCGCATGCTAATCATTAAGATTGTGCTTGGGGTTCTTATCCTGATAGTTCTGCTTCTGCTGGTACGTTCGATAGCCAGAACAGTTGCAGAAGCTATGAATCCACCGGTTCCGGTAATTGAGAAGCTTGGTATTGAGGATGATGTTCCAGCGGAGGTTCCCGCAAATCTCAAGCGCAGTTCGGCTATACTGGAAAAAGTGGAGATGATGACCAAAGAGGAGCCTGTCAATATTTCATCTATTATTCGCCAGTGGCTTTCTGAACCGACAGCATCTGCCAAGCATAAGAAATGATGGTGCAGGGTTGAAAAGAATAATCCGCATGGTATAATTACTTCAGGTAATATCTGCCTGAAATTTTGCAATATAAAGTGAGGCCATTTCTATGCCGCCAGCCAATGAACAGAAACCTGGGTATTTTAAAGATAAATACGATGAAAAGAAGAAGGAAGGTCGAAGCATCGACACTACCGGCATTCCCGGTCCGGTCAAGGCAGCCATTGTCATGGTGGCGCTTGGTTCGGAGGCATCAAGTCAGATATTCAAGAATCTGGATGAAAGCGACATAGAGCGGCTTTCAACTGAAATAGCCCGGCTTGACAATATTTCTCCGGACATTCGCGAAGCGGTGCTTGAGGAGTTCCATAATCTGGCACTGGCTCATCAGTATATTTCACAGGGAGGCCTTGATTATGCCCGTGAGGTGCTTGAAGCAGCACTGGGTCCCCGCAAGGCCAAAGAGATTCTGGAAAAAGTTCAGCAGACTATAAGAACTACCGGTTTTAATCTTCTGGAAAACATAGATCCCAAGCAGCTTGTCAATTTCATTCAGAAAGAGCACCCTCAGACCATTGCGCTTCTTCTGGCTCACATGGAGCCTGCCAACGCGGCGCCCATTATTTCCGCATTGCCTCAGGAGATGCAGGTTGATGTGGCCACCCGAATCGCCACAATGGAGAGTATTTCACCTGAAACACTCTCTCAGGTGGAAGAGGTTCTGGTCAGTCAGATCAAATCCCTTTTCGGCGGAGATGTTTCCGAAATCGGAGGTGTCAAGGCGGTTGCGGAGATGCTCAACAGTGTCGATCGCGGAGCGGAGAAAAACATTCTTGGAAATCTTGAGCGTGAAAATCCGGAACTGGCCACTGAAATCAAGAATCTCATGTTTGTGTTTGAGGATGTGCTGCTTCTGGATGACCGTTCGATGCAAAGGCTTCTCAAAGAGATTGATACTAAAGAGCTTGCGATGGCGCTCAAGGGTGCCTCTGATGAACTTCAGGAAAAGTTCTTCAGGAACATGTCTTCACGTGCAGCGGAGATGATTAAGGAGGACATGCAGTACATGGGTCCAATTCGCCTGAAGGATGTGGAGGAGGTCCAGCAGCGTATTGTGGATGTGATCCGCAGGCTGGAGGAGGACGGGGAGATTATAATCAGCGGTCGCGGTGGTGAAGACGAGATCGTTGTCTGATAATGGGGATGCCGCAAATGGATGAAGATTCAATTGTAAATGAAAATGTATCTGTTCTCCTTGATCAGCTCCTTAATTCCAAGGATCCGGCCACTATCGGTATCAAACGCATTTTAAAGCGTAAAGTTGAGGAGAGGAACGATTTTCCGCTGCGCACTCCCAGAATGGAATCTTTCGATCAACAGACCAAACAGGGTGAACGGATATTTACTGATGATGAACGGCGGGTGCTTGAGCTGGAGAAAAAGGTCAGAGATCTTGAAGCGCAGATGATCAAGCAGGAGGAGCATGCGAAGAAGGCTCTTCAGGAAAGCTATATAAAGGGAAAGCAGGAAGGATTCAAGGCAGGGGAAAAGCAGGGGCGGGAGAGTGCTTCTGCGGAGTATGAGAAATCGCTTGATCAGGTGCAGAAGCAGGTCGCTTCATTTCTGGAAAAGGTGCAGGATTCCAAAAAGGAAGTCATTCACAATCTTGAACATGTACTGCTGAAGTTCAGTCTTGAACTTTCCAAGCGCATAATCGCCTCCGAGGTGAGCACCAGGGGTGATCTGATATTATCTGTGGTTAAAAAGAGCCTGAATATAATTGCGGATAGAGAAAAATTGGTTATCCGTGTATCGCCCGATGATCTACAGACGGTATCCGGCAGAAGGGATTTCTGGAGTTCTGTAACGGAAAGACTTGAAAACGTCAATATTGAGTCTGATGAGCGTATCGAGAAGGGTGGCTGTATCATAGAGTCCAATTCCGGCATGGTGGATGCTCGTCTGGGAGTTCAGATGGAGGAGATGGCGGAGCTTGTCCAAAAGGCCTGGGAGAATGCCGACATTTCACTGAATTCATCGGAATCCTGAAGGCGGTCGGGGATGTTAGAAACAGCTTTGCTTGAGCGCCATTTTGAATCTTTTCTGTCTGCGGTAAATCATGCGGAACCGGCGAAAGTATATGGTCGGGTCACTGAAGTTATAGGCATACTCATTGAGTCAACCGGGCCAACCTCTTCAGTCGGTGATGTCTGCAATATTGAAAAAGCGGGAAAACTTGTTTGCAGAGCCGAAGTGGTGGGGTTTCGAAAGGACCGCACGCTTTTAATGGCGCTGGGTCCGGTGGAGGGGATTCACCCGGGTATGATAGTGGCCGGAACAGGTCATCCCTTGACAGTTCAGGTTGGCGAAGGGCTGCTTGGCAGAGTTCTTGACGGACTGGGGAATCCTATAGACGGCAAGGGGCCGCTCAGAGCTTCCGCGAAGCGATCGATATTTTCTTCTGTTCCCAATCCGCTCCAGCGAAAAAGAATTTGCGATGTTTTCCAGACTGGTATCCGTGCCATTGACAGTCTGATTACAGTTGGCAAGGGGCAGCGCCTTGGTATCTTTGCCGGAAGCGGAGTGGGGAAGAGTGTTCTGATGGGGATGCTTGCCCGTAACTGCAAATCGGATATCAATGTGATAGCGCTCATCGGTGAACGAGGTAGAGAGGTACGGGAGTTTATAGAGCGGGATTTGGGGCCTGAAGGTCTGGCCAGATCGGTATTGGTTATAGCGACTTCCGATCAGCCGGCATTGATCCGCATCAAAGGTGCACTGGTTGCTGCAGCTATTGCGGAGCACTTCCGGGATCAGGGAAGGGATGTGCTGTTTCTTGCTGATTCTGTCACTCGTCTGGCCATGGCGCAAAGGGAAGTCGGGCTTGCGATTGGAGAACCTCCGGCATCAAAAGGTTATACGCCATCGGTTTTTTCGCTGCTGCCGCAGTTTCTTGAAAGAGCGGGAAACTCTGACAGGGGAACTATTACCGGACTGTTTACGGTGCTGGTTGATGGTGATGATATGGATGAGCCCATTGCGGATGCAGCCAGATCGATTCTGGACGGGCACGTGGTACTGTCAAGGAAGCTTGCGCATAGAAATCATTTCCCGGCGATTGATGTTCTTCAAAGTATTTCCCGCTGCATGGCCGACATTGCCACAAAGGAACACCTGGTCGTTTCCGGAAAAGTCAAGGATGCCATGGCTGCCTACAAGGAAAATGAAGATCTCATACAGATCGGGGCGTATGCTGCCGGATCAAGTGACAGAGTAGACAAGGCCATAAAGCTTAATGAGCCACTGAATGCTTTTTTACGTCAGACCAGAGATAGTTCCTCCACGCTGCAGGATAGCCTTAAAAAACTTCGTGAGATCGCGAAAATGTCCGGATTGGCTGGCGTATGAAGAATTTTGTCTTCAGGTTGGAGGCACTGCTCGATGTTAAAAAGCGCAAGGAGGAGGAGGTAAAACTCCTTTTAGCGGAGGTGAACCGTCAAGCAGAGCAAGTTCGTGCGGAAATAAATAGAATTCAAGGTATGCTCAAGGAGTTTCAGGTTTCTGAAAAGCTGAATCGCAAAGCTGGAGAGAGTATAGCGTCAATGCGCAGTTCAGTTGCTTACAGGCATTCCCTCAAGCTTGATTTACTTCGAGAGGGGCGCAAGCTTGATGAGATTTTGCAGGAGACGCACAAAATTCATCAGGAACTGGTGGTCGCCTCTCAGGAAAGACGGGCAGTAGAGATCATTAAGGAAAAGCGGTATGCAGACTGGAAGAGAAAAAACAGCATTCTGGAGCAGGGGTTTATTGATGAAATATCCCAGCAGGGCTATATTCGCGCCAGGGCTGCGGAAGCTGACCGGAGAAATTAAGGCCTATTTACTTTCTGTACTGCTTCTTCCGCTAGTCGCTTCAGCAGGACTGTACAGCCGAAATACATTTCCGCTTGACGGTATAAGCGATTCCGGGCTGATCATTAATAATGGCCTGGCCTTGGGATTTGAGCGATACGAAATGGTGAAGCTCTTCGGTGACAGTTCACCGTCTGCATCGAGCAGAACAAACCACGGGGATGTGATAGCCTGGAGCAGAGACACCTTTTCCTTTTTCTGGGCTGATACACTGGGGAAGGGGATTTACACATCCGATGTAGTTCTCTCCGGAAGCAGTTCGACAATTTCGACTTCTCAGAAGATCTGCAATTATTCCCCTTATTTTTATGGGTATCTTCATGCAGATGGTAGAGATCGCAAGTTTCTCATTTCGTTTGTGGAAAAAGCTTCCTCTTCGCAACTCAGACTTCAGTTATTCAATGGAAACACATCAGCAGTCATAGACAGCTCAGATTCACGACTGTTTCTCTATTCTTCCCAGTGTCAGCTTGCTGCGGATACTTTTTATGTGATAAATTCCGTTAACCTCGATAAGATAGTGCTCAGGAAAGTCTACTCCAGCGGCAACACTCTTCAGCAGAAAAGCACCGTAGTTCTGGCCACGTTACCTCCGTTATCCGGAACAGGGCTCTACAACTGTTCAATTGCCTGTGATGCTTCTGGAACAGTTCTGGTTACCTGGATACGTGGAGCGCCCGGGGGAACAAAGGATTTTCACTATCAGGTAGTGAATCGGAATATGACTTTGGGACCGGCTGGAAGCATTGCGGGAATCAGACAGGGTCCGGATGTGGTGAATTTTACCGATGATGCTCCGATTGCAGTAATTGCACCTAATGTATTTGGAGTCACTACCTATGATGCTTTCGGTATTCAGTTACACAGAATTGGAACTGATGGCAGCATCTCTTCCCAGAGAGTCATAAGTAAATCGGGAATTAAAAACTCTGCAATTGCCACCAATGGCAAGCAGCTTTATGTTCTCTGTAAAGGTGATGTTAATGGAGATGGAATTGCAGCCATAGAGGGGTATCAGTATCAGATCAGCGGAAACAACATAACTTCACCGAGCTATTTTTCTCTTTCCAGACCAGATATTGATGTAGTCAACAAAGATCTGTACAGTACATTTCTGAATTTAGCGGTGAATGATTCAGGCAGTATCGCGGCTATATGGCGAAACAGTGAACAGGTTCAGGGTGCCTCTTGGGCAAGAAGGGGAATTCGCAACAGAAAAGGTTTCTGGATCTCCCCGGTGGAATCTCTGTCGGTTAATCCCGGCGATTCAATTCAGTTCTTCCGTTCTCAGCCGACGTATTCCTCTCTTTCGTCCTGGTACTATTTGGATTCCATTCGCTTTGGAAACGCATCATCAGATTTTTCGGCTGCAGGTGGTTGGGTTTCGCTGAATGATTCAATAGCGTTGGCAGCCCGTCGCAGTACTGATTCATTTTTTCAGTACAAGGTGATTCTTGGCAGACAATCAGCCGGGACAGATACTCTTAACTCCGTGATTTTATCGGACATAAAAATTCCTTTTAATGTAAAGCCTGTGATTACCCTGCTGGATTCAGTCAGAATAAATGGTGTGAGAGTTACTGGAAAGTCGTTCTCCCAAACAGCCGATTTATTATCATACAGAGATACCAGTGAATTGTTTTTTACTGTTCGGGATATCGATGCTGGCGAACAGATGGCTGCAAGGGTAAGCCGAGGAGTTGCAGCGGACACATCGTTTCAGATGGTTTCAGGTCCCTCATTTCACGGGTCTGTACGGGTGCCTCCACTTCTGAAATCAGACACAACGTTTCAGATCGTCTTTACGGTAACGGACAGCAGGGGCTGGAGCGCAAGCAGCAAATCATTTTTTCTGCATACCCGGAATTCTGTGCCGATTTTAACATTTAAAGCATTTACCGGTAACTCTCCTTTTGATACAGTTACATTGACTGACAGCGCTCAGTTTGTTTTCCAGGAGGATGACTCTCTCAATGTACTCTGGAGCGTTTTTGATACGAACAATACTGGAAGCGGCAAAGGTTGGGTAAATCACAAAATCGGATCACAAAGCAGTAAGCTGGATTCCTGTTTCGCCGGGCAGAGTAGTTCTGTAAAGATTAAGGGAAGCAAACTGGCAAATGTGCTATGGACGGAACTATTTGTAAACGGCAGTGATTGGGATACGATTATCAGTAAGCGTGTTTTCATCAGAGCCAATCATATCCCCCAAATCAGGAGCGCAACATTTGATCAAACCCATTTCTCTGAGGGGGATTCACTACGAGTGAAAATCGGTCAAGGTGCCCAGTTAAGTGTGGAAACTGAGGATATCGATCTTGCAATTGGAGACAGCTTGCTTTACGTGCTTCAGACAAAGTCAAGAGTAGATACCTTTAAAACAGCTCAGGAAATTTTTACCTGTACATTCATCCCTTCCATTCAGGATACATTTCTGAAGGTGTTTGTATCAGATTCTTACGGGCGAAGCGACACTACCGGTTTCATTTTCAAATTTCCCCGTTATCAGCCAGACCTGTCTGCGTCGTCGCCTTACAGACAGGCTCTGGATACATTATCTTCAGGCATTTCGCTTGTGAAAGGAAGCAGGGATAGCAGCAGAATTGCTCTTCCTTTGGTCAACAGTGGTTGTGACACCATGTCCATTGTTTCAATCCGGTTTAAAAATCCGAGTCAATCCTGGCTTTCCCTTGAAATCCCACAAGGAGCTGCAACTGCACTTTTTCATTCCCAAAACTATGCTGATTTTCAGCCTGTGAAACTCTCTCCATTTCAGAGCGCATATTTTGATTTTATTCTGACCGCGGATGCACTGGTGGGAGATGGATTCAAATACGACACCGTCATCATCGGTACAAGTGACCCCGCTTACCCTTATGACACACTTCTGATAAAACTTGAACACAATGATTTGCCACAGGTGATTAATGTGCATATTAATTTTGATCCCAATGTTCCCTACCAGCCGATATTACAGAAAAGGTCTGCAAATTATTCATATACATTTCCGGCGCATGCCGGATTGAGGATCGACTTTTCCGAGCCGATGGATTCTGCTTCAGTCAGAAGAGGTCTGTTTGTATACAGCGTTTTTGATTCTCTCTCTTCGGGCAGGATCGATACTATAGGATTGGATTATTACTGGAGTAATAATTACAGCACTGTCGAGATAACATCTCATTATCAAAGTGCGAGTTCCCGCTACGGGCTTTTACCCCCTCCGGGTCTTTTCATTCCAACAGACTCACTGGCATTAGTTCTAACTTCAGCGCTAACGGACCGGGCCTCAACGCCAAGCGGTCCCAATGCTCTGGATGTAAACCGAAACAGTATTCGGCCATCTGTACTTCTTGACACCTCGTTTCAGTTTAAAGTTGACAGCATATTTTTTAGTCTTTTGTCTGTAAGTCCGCCACCTCTGGCACAGAACATGTCCACTAGGCCGGCTATTCTTCTCGTGTTTTCCTCTGATGTTTTCGCCAGAAGTGTTGACACCAATCTCATAAATAACAAAACCCTGGTGGTTACATCACAAATGGGAGGGGAAAAGCAGTTTGCTTTCGATTCAATCAGGATTAAAAGCGATTCAATATGGTTTTTTCCTTCTTTGCGATTTTTCTATGGTGATCAGGTAAACTGTCGCTACCGTGGTGCCACTGTTACAAACATGCTTGGGTTTACTGCCGACAATAGCGGTGATGGCATATCGATGCCGCTCATGGATATGCAGTCTGTTGAAGAGGATGTGGAATGGAGTTTTACTGTTAAGCGTAACCGACTGCTTTCCGTAAGTCCGGTGGAAAATTCGGTTCTCCCTGATGTGGGAATGAGTGTTGTTCTTACTTTTGAAGAACCGGTAATTACAGGAACATTTGACACAGATACATCATCATCAAACCGCAGTTTCATAGTTACTTCGCGTTATGGAGCGAATTCCTCGAGTCCTTATTCCAGCATCTCATTTTCGCCGGACAGTTTACAGGTAACTCTACTTCCCTCCTGGAAGTTTTTCAGTAATGATACCATCACCTGTCATTTCAATGGATTTGTAAACACATACTCCTATTCAAGTGAAAAAAATTTACCAGATTCCGCAGGTCAGAATGAATTCAGCTGGACAGTGTATACTGGTTTCACCGGTTTTTATACCTACCCCAACCCCTATCGTCCATCTTTGGATGAACGGCATTGCGGTAATGGTGGACCCTGCGGGATTGTGTTTAAGAATCTGCATGTCATAAAGGGGAGCAGGCAGCAGGTTAAGATACGCATTTTCAATATGAAAATGGTACCTGTTTATTCTTCAGAGCCCTTTCAATTTGAACCCGAAAGTACCTCCTACAAGCCTCAGTGGGTTTGGGATACCAGAAACCGGTCCGGAAAACTGGTTTCCTCCGGTGTATATTTTTATGCTATCTGTGATGAAAAAAACAGAGTTCTACTCAAGGGAAAACTGATGATCGTTCGTTGAAAGCCTATTGCAACAGACTTCTTTTCTCAGTTCCCCCAAGCTATATTTAATGTACATTAACACAGGTGGAACGTGCATAAAATCAATATCTTACCTATATTACTCCTGGTTTGTTTTTTATCAAAGGCCATTCATTCCGAGCCTATTGTGCTTAACGGGGAGATGGTTCCTGAGCTTCTGGGAAAGCCTCTTTCGTCAATAAAAGTTCTAGACCTGCAGGGAAGAGCCATTCCTTTTCAAATCGATGAAGTTACCAAAGATGGTGAGTATGTGCTGGATGCAGGGGAACACCCGAACGAAAAATTGTCCAACGGATTATTAGACCCACAGGATGAGATTGCGTTTCTGTTTGAGGATTGCGCTGATTTTTCGGGAAGTGAATCCGATTCCGGAAAAGTTATAATCAGTCGAGGGGGGAGGAGAAAAGCGGTTATAATAAGGTCAGACCAGAACATTGCTCTCAATAGTGCAAGTTATATGGAGTATGATCATTTAAAGCAGATTCTCAAAACCCCTTTCTATTATGCAGCGTTTGGAAAGGACAGGTTTCACTTCACTAAAGCAGGTGTAAAAGATTTCCAGAAGAATGCTTTTATACATCTTACAAATGAGTTGCGAATAGAGATTCTGTTGAAAGCACTCTGGGGCATGGTGCCGATCAGGTATTCGGAAGAAAATGTGGTTTGCACGGTCAGAAGATACAAGTGTGGTCCTATCAGGCTGATTCGCAGAGGCGATTTTCATTTAAGCCTGGGATTGGGGGTTAAGGGGTCTAAAGCGGCCGTAAACCAGATCTGCTATCCGCAGCTGGTGAAGGTTCCGGTTTTTGTACATGTGCCTTTTCGGTTTCGAACTCTTTTCAGTGAAGCATATATTGAAATGACTCCGGTAATTACAGATGCTGGTTCCGATTGTGTTTTCTCTGTACCTTCAGACAGATTAGAATTCCCGCTCAGGGCTGAAAACAGTGATACCCTTTGTCTTTCGGTTCCTGAAAACAAATTGTTTACGGTTCACAATAGTCAAAGCGGTTACGGCTGGATTCTTCAAACCAGTATGGATCATACACTTCTTGAGGGGAGTGGCTTTATTTTCAGAAAGCCCTCAAGCCGTAAGGGGTATGCTGAATGTGGTTACCGTTTAACTGTAAGAGATATTCCCAAAGGGTATTATCAAATTGTTAATTGGGTCTTGTTTTCTGATGGATCTTATTCAGGGCTTCTGGAGGACAGCCGTTCTTTGCAGAAACCTGCCCTTATTGAATCAGATAAAAAGAGTTACTCAAACAGACTTGGTGTATTCAGATCCAGAAGAAGTGGTAATTAGCTTGGGAATATGGATTTTAAATGCTGCGCCACCCAGATCGGAAATATCCACATCCACAGTTCCTCCGTGCTGTTCCACGCAGGCCTTGACTGTAGCAAGACCAAGTCCGGTCCCGTCCGCTTTGGTAGTGAAGTAGGGTGAAAACAGATTATTCCTTGCATCTGCATTGATTCCGGGGCCGTTGTCATGAATTTCGATGGCTACTTTATCAGGTTTACTGTCAACCCGGACATCAATCTTGCCTTGTGATTTAGTTGCATCGGCAGCATTGATCAGCAAATTGAGTATCATCTGTTCCACAAGAAATGGGTTTATTTTGAGTGTGCAATTGCCGTTTTGAATAAGGGTTACATTACAGGGCTTAATCTTTTTGTGTCGCCTGGCAAAGTTTACTGTCTGGTTGATGAATTCCTGAATGTTTGTTTCTTTCAATTCTGGCTCGATCTGAGCGCTTCCGATTTTCTGCAGACGACTGGCCATTTCTTTAATCAGAGAATATGATTGGTTAATGCTCTCAAAATAGGTTTTCTCGGTAGAGGGCATCTTTTCCTGAAGTTCACTGACGCTGAAATCGATAATGTTAAGTACGTTGTTGATGTCATGAGCAATACCGGCAGCAAATGTTCCATTCAGCGCTCTTGCTTGAGATTGAATCAGTGCGATTCTCTGCAGGTATAATTCTCTATTCTGATTTCTGATTCTAACCATCAGGGTAAAAATGAACAGGAAGAGCAAAATACCGGTTACGAATACAAATGCCAACCCCTTCATAAGTTCGATATTTCGCAGGTTGGGGAGAGATTGGGACATCTTTTCGGCAATACTACTAGAAACCAAGATGTACAAACTGCAAACAAATATATAGGCACAACCCAGCAAAACTGACGTTTTAAGCGGTTTCATTTTCATGTGAGTAAACCTGTTTGAATGAAATTCGGGTTTAAAGTTTGGTCAAAGCAAGTAGACCAGCGTAACCAAGTATATATCAAAAACTGGATTAAGTAAAGCAAAATGTTTAGAGTCGGGAATTGGATGCGATAATTGTAAAATACGGGTGAATGATTAGACATTTTGAATTGACAGATTCTGTCCGGTGAGTCATAATGTGAGGGTGGGATATCTGCTGCGAAAGGAAAATGATGCGCATTTTAGTAGTTGATGACTCGAAAACCAGTCGATATGTCTTTATGAAGATGCTCAATGAGCTGGGGTATGACAATCTTAATGAAGCGGAAAGCGGGCGTTCGGCACTTGAAATTGTGAGCAAAGTCAAACCAGATCTTATCTTTTCAGACTGGAATATGCCGGATATCTCGGGAATCGAGTTTTTAAGAGCATTGAGAGCTGACCCGCAGACAAGAGATATTCCCTTTGTCATGGTAACCACGGAAAAGGAGCAATCTAAAATAGCTGAGGCCATGAAATCTGGACTTCAGGCATATTTACTCAAACCGGTTTTGAAGAAAACGCTTTGTGTCAAGCTGCTTTCCATGGCTGGAACCTATAATTTTCCTTTGCCTGTATTGAATCCGGATTCGGGGAGAGCTGTCGTGGCAGGTGGAACAGCAACCGGCAGCGATCCTGTAAAGAGCATTCTGTGTGGCCTGGATAATAAAGACCTGGATCGATTTATAGAGAGATGCATGCAAGGATTCAGTGATGAAAATGTTGAATGGGTAGCCAAAGAGGTTTTTCATTCAACAGTTGAGGAAAAAGGCGGCGATATACAGCGTTTGTTATCGTCATTGAAAAGCTCTGCTGTCGAAGCCATTCGGGTGAGACTGCGCTAACAGCCCTCAGATGTTTTCGCCTTGCCCCCTCTCCAACGACTCGATAAATTGCTTCATCAAGGGGGGAATATGAAATCATGGCATATCACTTCAATTATTGCAGTTCTCTGCAGTATGGCGATATCTGAAGAGATAATTGAGGGTGGAGAAGCTGGTGCTATAAAGTGGGGTTTTGAAACTGATGTCTGTTCCCGTTATGTGGATCAGGGAATTGCGTGGAGCAGCGGAGCAGTGGCACAGCCATGGCTTTGGGTTTCAGGCTGGAATTTCACTTTAAGCACGTGGGCCGATGTGCTTTTAAGTGGAGTTGATGAGGGACCGGCGATAGATGAAGTCGATTTGATCCTAGATTATGAAATAGAGTGGAAGAAATTTACAGTTGCTCCAACCCTTGCTATTGTTTCCTTCCCGCTTGAGGAGGAGGAAACGTTCACCTTTGAAGGTTATCTGAAACTATCCTACGCTTACCGTTTTATATCTGCATTTACAACTCACAGCTTTGATTTGGCGACTTGGGCAGGAGCTTATTACGGTAACGCTGGGGTTGCTGCAGCTTTTGATTTTACAGAAAAGTTATCTGGAGAATTATCGACATCCTTTGGCTGGGGATCACCATCATTTAACAAAGTAAACTGGGGGCAAGGCCCCTCCTGGTGCGCTGATGCGATTCTGGTAAGTGCTTCCGCGTGTTGGTATCTGAATGAAAACATCTATATCGCTCCACATTTAAGCCTCAATTTTACCATAGATCCAGAGCACAGAGTGATTGCAGGTGAACGGCAGGTCCTTTTTGGAGGAGCTGCTGCGGGGGTTGAATTTTGAAACGGAGTATTTATGAAACTTCGCAGTAAGACTCTCATAATTGTGGCATCAACCCTTCTTGTTCTTGAGGGTGTTCTGTACACAGTTTCTCGAAGCGTGCTGATGGATGGTTTCACCAGGGTTGAAGTGGAGAGTACTGTGCGCAATGTGCAGAGAGTGCTGGACGCTTTTTCTGAAAACATCAGCAATTTAAGCATAAAAGCCGCTGATTGGGCTAAATGGGATGATACTTATGAATTTATTGATAATGTCAATCAGGTTTATGTCAAATCGAATCTAACTGACGAATCACTTTTGGAATTGAAGATCAATATAATGCTTTTTCTGAATAAAGATAAGAGGGTGATATTCGGTCGCGGTTACGATCTTGAAGCTGAGGAAGGCAAGGAGATCGATCCCCGGAGTTTGTCAACCATCTTGAGTGACGAACAGCTGATGAATCATGAGGGACAGGAGAGTGTCTTTGCAGGTATTATCATGCTGCCGGAGGGGCCGATGTCTATTGTATCACGACCTATTCTTACCAGTGAGGGACAGGGTCCGGTTCGGGGCACAATTATATTCGGCCGTTATCTGGATGATGCGGAGGTAAATCGTTTTGCCCAGATTACTCATCTGGAACTTCAGGTAATGGAGTTTGACAGTGAGTCATTGACTCCCGATCTAAAGAGAATACGGGATGGGCTTTCCGAACAGACCAGTATTCTTGTTGAACCTCTTAATGAAAACAGTATCGCCGGATACACCTTTTTAAAAGACATTCACAATAATCCTGTGCTGCTGGTTAAAATTGATGTTCCCCGTGATATTTACAAACAGGGATTACGCACAAGGTTGTACCTGGTTGTTGCGATTTTCTTTGCCGGGTTGATATTCGGGTTTACAATTATTCTGCTTTTAGAAAAAATGGTGCTTTCAAAAGTGGCCAAACTAAACAGTGATGTGACATCGATTGGAATCAGTAATGACCGTTCTCTCAGAGTTCAAATAAAGGGAAAGGATGAGCTTGCCGGATTGGCAGGATCCATAAACGGGATGCTTGAGGCATTGCAGGAATCGGAGCAGGAGATACTCAATAAAAACAGAGAAATGCGTTTGATCATGAATACCGTACAATCCGGATTGTTGTCTTTTAACGAGCACTATATTGTCAACCCGGAGTATTCAAAGTCAGTAAAACTCATTTTGGGACAGAATGAAATCGCAGGCCGGTCATATTTTGATCTGATAGGCATAAGCGAAAATAGAATAGGTGACCGGCAGAAGTTTTATGATTTTTTTGAAGTATTACGTCAGGAGATATTTCCGGAGAAGGATCTGGCAGTCCTTAACCCCTTTGAAGAACTTTGCATTCAAACAGAGAAGGGTATTGGCTGGATACGTATTCGATATCATTTGATCGACAGGGGGCAGGAGCTTTCAAAGCATATACTGGCGGTTCTTGAAGACATTACTGAAGAGAAAGCTCTGGCGGAGAAGGTGAAGAGGTCCGAACGGGAGAACATGCAGCTTAAGGCGATTGCCGAGGATCCGGATCTGTTCAGAGATTTTCTGATTGAAATGCGGCAGATATTGAATCATGCCGAGGAGAATCTGCGGGAGCTTGACTGCAACTCCCAATGCAAAGCAATCGTGAATGAAATTTTCCGAGATGTTCATACCATAAAAGGTACATCCGGTTCCTTCGGTTTGGCATCCATCACTGAAATTGCTGGTGTCCTTGAGGATAATCTAAGTATTCTGCGGGAGAGTGGTGAGATAACTGCAGAGGTGGTGAATCGCACAAGAGAATCTCTTGGCAGACTGTCATGTGCGATGCTTGAGGTGGTTGAAGGAGCCAGAAAAATCCTTGGTGATGAAATCGGCGATTCAGCCGATATGCTGATCAGAATATCACTTGAAAAGCTCAAAAGGCAGCTTTCGATTATTAAGGAACTGCTTTTTAGAGAGTTACTTGATGAACATACTTCCATGCGGCTGTCGCAGCAGATTGAAAGTGAATTCAAGAAGCTTCGCATGGTTCCCGCCAGGAAGGGACTTGCAAAAGCGCTGAAAATTATAGCGGGATTAAGGAAACGGGTTCAGAAAGATGTTCGTTTTATTTTTGAAGGCGAGGATGTTCCCATCGATTGCGAAGTGGCTCGGGAGCTTAACACGCCGCTGGTTCATCTCCTTCGAAACTCCTTTGATCATGGGATCGAATCTGAAGATGAACGGCAAATTGCTGGAAAAGAGCATCAGGGTACAGTAAAAGTGGAAGTTAAAAATGACGGGAGCAGAGTACTGGTTCAGGTCAGTGATGATGGAAGAGGGTTAGATCCTGCTGTTCTCAAAAGTGCAGCAGTTCGTAAAGGATTAATTTCAGAACAGGAAGCGTCTGAGCTTTCAGTTGAAGAATCATTCGCACTCATTTTCAGACCCGGATTTTCCACATCTCACAGTGTAACTGATGTTTCCGGTCGGGGAGTGGGAATGGATGCAGTGGTATCTTCAGTCCAGGAAAAACTCAAGGGTGAACTACTGATATCTTCTGAAACTGGAATAGGGACAAAATTCACACTCAGCATTCCAACAGATATCTGTGGCTAGCTTCTAAGTACGCGCAGATTAAGGGATGAGGCTTCTTGCGGGCTTTTTAGATTTAAAATAAGTGTATACCCTTCTTTTGTGATGTTTTCAATAGATTCTCTCAATTGTTCTACATGGGTGCGGATCACTTCTGACCCTACTTGTCTTTTTCTCTTATTGTCCTGATAAATGCAGTCCTGTTCGGAGAAATTGAACACGATGGCAGCGACCGGGAGTTGGGCCGTGGCATTGTTCAAATCCAGCAACTTTTTTCGAAAAGGCCGCTGCGTATTGGTTGCGTCTATAACAGTTAACCGATGAAGACTGAGTCGTTTACCGGCAATAAGGTGAAGAATTTCAAAGGCATCTGCACTTACGCTTTAATTCTTCTCATCATCAGAAACTGCAGCTCTTAACTTGTCTGAAGAGATAATTTCCGTTTCTTTAAAGAAGCGACCAGCAAAAGTGCTCTTGCCGCTGGCTGCAGGACCGATCAACAAGATGAGCATGGGGTAGGGGACAATGAGGTTCATTTCAGTTCATTAGAAAACAGGTTATTAGTATAGAGGAAAAGTAAATTAGGGTGATCACATTTGGTAGTGGAATTGCTGTTTTAGAGGACAGGTGATGATGTTTTTTTGAGGTAAGGGGCATGCTGGAATGGACTTGTCAACGTCGTACATGGGTTTAAAGCTTAAAAACCCTCTCATCGGGTCACCCTCACCGCTCTGGAAATTGATTGATAAAATAAAGCTGCTGGAAGACAGCGGTGCAGCTGCGGTGGTGCTCCATTCTCTGTTTGAAGAGCAGGTTTTGCTTAAAAATCGAGATTTGAACTCCTATCTTGAGCAGGATTCCGATTCATTTGCCGAATCCCTTACCTACCTTCCCGATATCGGCAATTACGGATTTGCACCAGAGGAATACCTCGATCATCTCCATAAAGTGAAAAGATCTGTGGATTTCCCGGTAATTGCAAGCCTTAACGGAACTACTGCCGGTTCCTGGATCAGCTATGCCTCTGAAATGGAAAAGGCGGGCGCAGATGGTGTTGAGCTGAATATATATGGAATAGCGGAAGATGTGAACGCCAGCTCATCCAGTGTGGAGCAGGTCTACATGGAGCTTGTTCGTGCGGTGAAAAGTGCGGTGAAAATCCCGGTTTCAGTTAAACTCAGCACTTATTTCAGTTCGCTTCCCTACTGGGTGAAGCAGCTTAAGGATAGCGGAGTGGCTGCGGTGGTGCTGTTCAATCGTTTTTATCAGCCGGATATCGATCTTCGCACGCTGGAAGTGGTACCGAACCTTCATTTAAGCACGTCCGAGGAGCTGCCTGAACGAATTCGCTGGATAGGACTTCTTCAGGATAAGGTGGAGATTGATTTGGCGGTGACAGGAGGAGTGCACACAGAAATGGATGTGCTAAAGAGTCTGGCGGTTGGGGCCAGAGGGGTGATGATGACGTCCGCTATTTTGAAGAACGGAATCGGGCATGTGAGCGGGGTATTGGAAAAAATGGAAAAATGGCTTGAGCGTTACGGATATGATTCCGTGGGATCGGTGCAGGGGATTATGAGCCGATTTACTTTGGCTCATCCGGAGTCTTTCGAGCGGGCACACTATATGCGGGTCCTGGGATCGTATCCGGGATTTTCAGAAAACAAAGGGGGATAGAATGGCACTGACAGATGAGGTCATACGCAGGATGGTCATAGAGCAACTTCAATGGGATGGAAGGCTAAGTAACTCTGAGATAGAGGTGCGGGTGAAAGGCGGGCAGGTGATTCTTGAGGGGAAGGTGAGTTCGTTTAGTGCCCGACAGGCTGCCGAGGCGGATGTGCTTCTGGTCCCCGAGGTGGTGAAGGTGGTGGATAAAACCAGTATAGTGTACCAGGGTGGTGCACAGGGGGTCACCGATGATGAGATCAGATCATCCCTGCTCAACCGATTTCTCTGGAATCCCAATATTAACGCCTCCGAACTGGAAGTCAGTTCTGAAAACGGCAATGTCACTCTGACCGGAACCGTAGACGGCTACTGGAAAAAACTTCGTGCCGAGGAAATCGCCTACGATGTTCGCGGGGTAGTTCACGTGCATAATGAATTGGCAGTTGTACCCTCTCATGAATATGGCGATCGGGAAATTGCCGATAATATCACGGGTGCTTTACGCAGAGGGGGGCGAGTCGATGTGGAACATCTTGAGCTACAGGTGGAGAACGGCACAGTAACCGTGGGCGGGGCTCTGTCCAGTCGTGATGAAGAGTATGAGATCCTTCATGCTTTACATTATACGCGAGGTGTACGGGATGTGGTGAATCTAATGACAGTACGCAGAAAGGCCGCCTAAGGGGAATACAATGAGGGTTGAGACCTACAGCGGCTACAAGGCTGATGAGTATCCGGTACGATTCTGGATGGATACCAATGGTCCCCGGGAGGTACTGGAGGTGGAGGATCGTTGGTACGGTCCGGGGCGAAGTTACTTTAAGGTATTTGCGGACGATGCCTGTCATTACCTTCTGGTTCGGGATAACGGAAGAGGGAGCTGGGAGGGGAGAATCATCAGAATGGAAACCGATGATGGCTGATCAAAATATTAAAGGAGAAGTGATGGGGAGCATATAAATGGTGGCCGTTCCGGTATTGCAGGCCATAGGAGAGATTTTCGGGCTTTTTTTTATAGGCTGGCTGACTCATCATTTCCGGTATCTGGGCGAAGCTGAAACCGGCAGATGGTCGCGTTTTATTCTGGATATTCTTTTCCCCATTTACATCTTCAGCTCCATAACGGAGGGGTTCGATACTGGAAGACTTAGCGAATTATGGCCACTTCCGTTTCTGGGACTTGGGCTTGTGCTGTTCGGCATTTTCTGCGGGTATGTATTTCAGTTTGGAATTCGGGGAAGCAGTGCGGATTTGCGTCGAACATTTCTGCATTTTTGTGCTGTCAACAATTCCGCCTATCTCCCCATTATCATCGTGAGGAATCTTTGGGGGGAGAGCGCTCTGGCGAATTTGTTCTTTTTCAATTTGGGAACCACGGTTGGAGTGTGGACTGTGGGAGTTGGAGTTCTGGGGGAGTTGAGTATACGGCGCAGACTTTCCTCCCTGATCACTCCAAATCTGATAGCTGTGCTTGCTGCCCTGCTTATTTCTTTAAGCGGGCTTAAAAACTGGATTCCGGTGGTGATTGGAAATGTGCTTTCCACTGCCGGGTCTGCAGCTGTTCCCATGATGCTCATTCTTATCGGATCGTCATTTTACCGTCCTCGTCTTGTTCGCTTCACCTGGCCGGTTCTGTATGCCTCCGTGATACGCCTGGCAGTGATTCCCTTTTTTACCGTGCTCATCTTATCCATGCTGCCAGTTTCACAGGCAGTGTTCCAGATAACGGTGGTTGTAGCGCTCATGCCGGTTGCAGTGGCTTCCACCATTTTCACTATCCGTTACGGAGGTGACCCGGAGTATGCGGCTCAGACCTCGATTCTGACCACGCTGGCTTCGGCGCTGACTGTACCTCTAGCCTTGTCAGTTTTGCTTTGAATTAAACGGGGAGTTTTGGGTATTCAGGAGTGCTTCGCAAAGGAAAGCACTCCCGTTTCAGATCATTTCTTTTCTTTGTACACAGTATCAATGGCAATACCTGCTGCCAGAAGCAGCAGTTTCTGGGCGGGAGTGGAGTTTTCTTTCAGGGAAACCACATAATTGTCTGCAGAGGTGAAGAGTTCTTTACCCAAACCGGCCCATTTCTTGGTAATTGTACCAATCTCCATACCCTCGGCGTTGACGATCTTAAAGTTCCAGCCTTTCCAGTCCCCTTTGACTTCTCCGATCTGATTATTATTCACGTCGAAAATGCGAAAGTTGCATTTGAACGAGAACATTTTGGATTTGAACATGCCGATTTTCTGTCCCTGGGCATCTTTAATATCCACCAGTCCAACCAGGGATAACTTACGGTGAAGTCTTACCAGAGGTTCGCCGTCCTTTTCTTTTGAAATTACGAGAGTTGCAGGGAGCAGTCGTCTGTTGATGAAGAAGCTGAGCGCCAGGACCCAAGCCGCGGTGTCCTCCTGAGCAATACCCACCTGACTGCCACTTGAAAGATCGAGAATGTCATAGACATTGCGCATCTTCATGAACCCGACCCGTTCTTTAATGAAGAACTGGTCCAGATCAAAAAGGGTTTTTTCCCTGGAACTGACCTGTTCTTTTACCGGTGACTCAATCATGTGAGCTCCTTTTTAACAGTTGATGAAAGGTACAAGAGAAAGATAGTTTCTGGAAATGGAAGATGAGGAGAAATCAGGTATCGGGAGTAGAACAGGGTGGAAGAGCTTTAAAAAATTAAAGGCTCATGAGAACGGAGCCGATAATAATAAAGAAAGCGGCCAGGGCACTGAAACAGGGCTAGGCAGCGAGGGAGGAGTCCAAGGAGGGATTGGCGGTTCCAGGGAGGGAGCCTTACTCCCGGCAAGCTACAGAAAACCGCACTGTTGAGCAGTTCTCGCCAAGATCTTTTATCACAATAGAGCAATTAAAATCAACAGGTTGGATCACATCAATAATGACAGTTGCCGTGTTTAACATTGTCAAAAATACTAAAATGGGGAGGAGATTTTGAGTGCCCGAGGCCGGAATCGAACCGGCACGGCCGTATTAAGGCCAGGGGATTTTAAGTCCCCAGTGTCTACCTATTCCACCACCCGGGCAGTAAGAAACTTTTGCAGTAGTCACTTAAAATGGGTTCTTTCCTGATAAAAATCAAGGGAAAAGCTTAAATAGAGCTCGTTGGGGGAAAACAAATTGTGAACAGGGCGGATTAGGCTTGGGAAACAGCATCCAGAGCATTTTCCAAATAGCGCAAATATCCATTGGCTCGTGGAGTCTCCAGTGCTTTAAGCGCTTTTGATGCGTTGCTTGCAACCATGGGGTCATCATTTAGAAGGCAGAGACCGCAGGCATCCACGATTGACGTAATTTGAAGTTTAATTTGGGATATCACCCAGAGGGCGGATGCTTTCATGAGATTTTCGTCACAATTGAGCATTGCAAGCAGGTCCTGATCTATTTCGGTGTAGCCCAGATTGAAAAGGGCCTTCAAAACATTTCCACGGATGCGATTGCTGGGATCATGACGCATTCTGAGGAGAATGGGAACCATTCGTTTGTTGCCAAGACTTTCCAGCGCTTCGACTGTATTGGCGCGAACCCGTTTGTCGGCATCGTTGAGAAGCGCAAGCACGATTCCCTGGTCGTTGGGACCGATCATTTTCCCCAGCAGGTTGATAGCGGTAGCTTTGATCTTCACATCCCGGTCCTGCACCAGTTTTGCCAGAAGCTCCCGGGTATGGGGGTGCCTTCTGAGAATTCCAAGCACCTGCAGAGCCGTAAGCCTGCGCACCTTATCATCACAGAAGAGATCTTTGCTGATTTCATCGATGATACGGGGATCGAGCGTTTCAAGGATAGATCCCAGTTTGCGACGCATTTCGTGAGTGAGTTCGCTGAAGTTATTGATCAGGCTTTCTTTGATTATGGAGCAGGCGCAATCGGTAGCGTATTTTTTAACCAGAGAGTTATCACTGCCGGTGAGCTGAATGATAGGGGAGAGGTCGGCAACTCCCCCGGTTTTTGCCAGAAAACGCAAGGCGGTTGCAACCACATCCGGTCGATCTGAGGATAGATTCTTGCGAGCTTCTTCCTTGTCCATTCTAACCCTTGCGTTTCATTTCTGCAATTTGATCCCGTAAAAGTGCTGCTTTTTCGAAATCGAGATTACGGGCGGCTTCGGCCATTTCCTTTTCCAGCTTGTCGATTCTGGTCTTGCCCGCTTTTTTGGAGGCGGTCTTGCGTGCATAACCCCTTGTGGGTTCGGCCGCTTTAAGCGCCGGTTCAGGTTCACTGTCATAAAAGGTGAGCTTCTCATCGATGCGGCGTTCGGCACTCCTTGGCACTATACCATGCTCTTCATTGTAAGCCAGCTGCTTTGTTCTCCTTCGGCCACTTTCCTCCAGAGCCCTGGTAATGGAATCGGTAATGGTATCCGCATAGAGAATGATGCGCCCGTTTATGTTACGGGCCGCACGCCCTGCTATCTGCACAATGGAACGAACCGAGCGCAGAAAGCCCTCCTTGTCGGCATCCAGGATGGTGACCAGAGCCACTTCCGGCAAATCCAACCCCTCTCTGAGAAGATTGATTCCAATCAGAATGTCAAATTCACCCCTGCGCAGATCCCGCAAAATGTCGGTACGTTCGAGGGTATCTATTTCAGAATGCAGATATCGCACACGAAAGTCAAGAGTTTCGAGGTATTCGGTAAGATCTTCGGCCATTTTTTTGGTTAACGTGGTCACCAGAGCCCGTTCGTTACGCTCGACCACCGCCCGAAGCTGCTCAATAAGATCGTCAACCTGATTCACGGCCGGTCGAATTTCGATAGGGGGATCTACAAGATGGGTAGGCCTGATAACCTGCTCCACCACTAAACCCTCGCTTTTCGCCAGCTCGTAATCTCCCGGGGTTGCTGAAACGAAAACCAGTTTGTCCATAAGGCTTTCAAATTCCGGAAATTTGAGGGGACGGTTGTCCAGAGCACAGGGGAGTCGGAAGCCGTGGTCGACCAGTGTCTGTTTTCTGGCCCGATCACCATTGTACATGCCCTGAATCTGAGGGACAGTGACATGGGATTCGTCGATAATGGTGAGAAAGGGCCCTTTGAAAAAATCTATAAGAGAGTAGGGGCGACTCCCCGGCTCGCGGCCATCAAGAATACGGCTGTAATTTTCAATGCCGTTCACATAGCCCACTTCTCTCAACATTTCAATATCGTAACGGGTACGCTGTTCAAGCCTTTGAGCTTCGAGCAGTTTACCCCGGGTGCGGAATTTTTCAAGTTGCTCTTCGAGTTCACTTTCGATCCGCTGTACTGCCTGATCCATGGTGACACCGGTGGTCATGTAATGCTTTGCAGGAAAAAGAGTTATTTCGTCTATGCGCTGCAACACCTTACCGGTCACGGGGCTTATAAGGCTCACATTTTCAATCTCGTCTCCGAAGGTTTCTATGCGCAAAGCATTTTCTTCGTAGGCGGGTTGAATTTCAATAACATCGCCCTTTACTCTGAACATCCCTCGCTGCAGAGAGATATCGTTTCGTACATACTGCATTTCGGTAAGGCTCAGCAGAAATGACTTTCGCTCCATCTTCTGGCCTACCCGGATTTTCATTGCACTGGCCTCGTATGCTTCAGGGGAACCGATGCCATAAATGCAGGAAACGCTGGCTACTATAATGACATCACGCCGTGAGAGCAGAGAGCTGGTAGCTTTCAGGCGCAACCGATCGATATCCTCGTTGATCAGAGATGATTTGGCAATGAAGGTATCTGTAGAAGGGATATAGGCTTCCGGCTGATAGTAGTCATAGAAGCTTACGAAATACTCTACAGCATTCTCTGGAAAGAATTCCCGGAATTCCTGGTAGAGCTGGGCAGCCAAAGTTTTATTATGGGAGATGATAAGCGTGGGCAGTTTTACCTGCTCAATCACATTGGCCATGGTGAAGGTCTTGCCGGAGCCGGTGACCCCTAAAAGAACCTGGTTGGGCACATCTCGCCTGATACCCTCAACGAGCTCCTCGATAGCCTGGGGCTGGTCACCTGCGGGACTGTATTTGCTGTGAAGTTTGAAATTCATATTTGAGATTAGCGTGAAAAAAGCATGCCGGAAAAAAGACTTCGAAAAGCTTAATCCCGGCGCACAGAATTCACCTGCCTAATTGTTAAAAAACATACCCAGGGAAAATGCGGTCATGAAGGCCAGCCATACATACAGCAGCAATCCGTTAAGAAACTGCTCGGAGACAGACTGCGGCTGTTTTTCCTTGCCCCGTTTAGCTCTCTTGTCTTTCACGTGCTTGTAGATGGACCGGATGGTCAGTAAAAACAGTACCACTCCGGTGATTTTGATCAGAATAGCTGGCGTATCCATTGTCGCTCCTTTATGGTTTTTCCTCCGGGGGAGGTTCTATTTCAATTTTACTGGCTTTCAGACGTCTGCGGGCGATTTCTATGCCATTCCACAAAAGTACAAATTCATAATCACCCTCTTCGGGGATGGGCAGACCATTAATGTTACCGCCAATTTCCACTACCGCTCTGCGATCTTCCGGAAGAGCCACGCCCCAGGGGGGCATCTGCATGTTGAAAGAGCCGCCCTCCTTGCGGAAAAGAAGTTGAGCGTTTCCCGGGGAGGCGACATCGGTAAGTGCTATATAAATGGCGCAGTTACCGTGTTTGGAGGGGAATCCGGCACTGTTAATGGAACTGAAGGTTCCAGAAAGAATGCTCTTCCCGGTGTGAACGTCCCGGTAGTAGTAATCGCAGATGATCATTGCCAGTACAATAGGTTTCATGTTGAGGAGGAATCCGATCTCAGCGGGTTATTATTGTAAAAGGGATAAAATAATAGAAGCCAGAGGACAGAAGCCAGAAGCCAGAGGACAGAGGACAGAAGACAGAGTAGGAGATAAGAATAGCTAGAATACTTTTCCAGCCTAATCGTATACTGCTTCTGATTAAAAAATGATTGAAGAGTATCTCCCGCATGTATTTTATCATTTTCTGTAACTATAACCACGAGAGAGGAAAAGATGGCGCTGAGAAAAGAGGAGATAACCCGCAAGCTGCTTCACCTGTTTGCGCTACTGATGCCGGCTGGCATTTATTACCTGCCTGAAATGAATTTTTCCTATTCCATTCCGGTGGGAACACTTGCTTTTCTGCTGGGCGGATCGATTGTGATTGAATCCTTGAGATTCCGAATTCCTGCCGTACAAAAAATCTTCTTCACAATGTTCGGCCACCTGCTCAGACAGGAAGAATCCACCAAAACCACAGGCAGTACTTACGTGATTGGAGCAGCACTTCTCTGTGCGATACTCTTCATGAACCATCGGCACATAGCCTTCATGGTACTGTCACTTTTCATTCTTGGTGATGCCATTGCGGCCATCGTAGGATTAAGTGTCGGAAGAATCAAAATTGGGAAGAAATCTCTTGAGGGGAGTGCCGCCTGTTTTCTTTTGTGCATGGGGCTCATGTATGGAGTGTTTCCTTTTCTGCCGGGCATACTGGAAAGCTGGGGAGGAAAAGTTCCTCTGGCAATGGCAATTGTAAGCTCCTTGTCCATAACGCTGTTTGAACTGTTTCCGCTTAAGATAACATCCAAATTCATCATCAATGACAATCTTGCAGTCCCCGTGATTACCGGATTTATAATGATCGGCATGGAACGCTTGTTAGGATTCTAAAAAGTTAAATAGAGCAGTTTTTATAGAAAGCCCCGGGATCGCACTCGGGGCTTTCTGTTTTATGCCTCAGATTGGCATGTCAGAGCGGGGAAGGAATCTCAATACACCTTAGTTTACATAATATGTATTATGCGACATGGTATATGCCTCAAATTTGGCCAGATGAGCAGATTTGAGCCATTCAGCCAATGTAAGCAGCATATTCCAATTCCTAGCTATTCACAATTATCTGAATTGATTTATTCAATTAGAGCCAGTTGGAGATCCATTACATTGGTGTTTGTGGGACCGGTTTTAACCAGAACTCCGATAGCAGACAGTGCGCTGTAGGAATCGTGTTCTATAAGTGCATTTTCCAGATTAACCCCGGCTTCACGCAGCATCATTGCGGTTCTGCCATCCACGACAGCTCCGGCGGCATCCGTTGGCCCGTCACAGCCATCTGTACCGCAACTAAGGATGGTAATATTATCCGAACCTTCAATCTGCATGGCTGAAGCCAAGGCAAATTCCTGATTTCTACCGCCTTTGCCATATTGAGAACCAAGGGTCACTGTGGTTTCTCCACCGGCGATAACACAGTGCTGGCGATCTGAACCAGATAACTCTTTGATTTTGCTGCAGAAGAAACGCGATGCCTGAACTGATTCACCTGTGAGTTCCTTATCGAAGACGAATGGCTCATAACCTAATGAACGTGCTTTGTGTGCACAGGAATCGAGTGCCAGTTTGTTGGAAGCAGCTAAAAAGTGGAAAACGTGGTGGAAACAGGCATTTCCGGGTTTGGGAGTCTCCCCGATTCCGTTTTCCAGCCCGTTTTGCAGGTATTTAGCTACATTCACCGGAATTTTTTCTGTAAGATGATATTTTTCAATGACTTGAATGGCATCTTTGTATGTTGAGGGATCAGGAAAGAATGGTCCCGATGCAATGGTATCGAATGCATCACCGGGCACATCGGAAACTAAAATGGCAACTACGGTTGCCGGATGAGTCCATTGGGCTGCCTGGCCTCCTTTGATGCGGGAAATATGCTTGCGCACAATGTTCATTTCGTGAATATCGGCTCCGGAAGCCAGGAGCAGCTCCGAAAGACGGACAATATCCTGCAACTGAATCCCGCTTGCAGGCAAAGTCCATAAGGCACTGCCACCACCGGAGATAAGTGCGATCACCAGATCGGTATCCAGAGCATTTCCCAGAAGTTTTACCGTCTCTGCAGTGGCATTTACGCTGGCCTGGTCCGGCCAGGGATGGTTACCCTCGAGAATTTGGATTTTGCCCAGATTTCTACTTGCACAATGCCCGTATCGAGTCACCACCAGGCCTTTATCAATCCGATCGCCCAAAACCTGCTCAGTTCCTTCAGCCATGGCAGCAGCGGCTTTTCCACACCCTACCACTTTAATTGATGAAAAACGATCCAGATCGAAGGAGTGTACTACGTTCCCTCTCTCTCGAACGCTGAGCTTGCTTCCTTGAAGGGTGAATACATCGTGCATTATTCTTACCGGATCAACAGCCATTAACCCGGCCTTGTATATCTGCAAAATCTGATCTTTTCTGTTCATTGATGAAACCCGCCTTGACTTGATTGGAATGGAATACCCTAAAGAGGAGCAAAATAAAAGCCGCAGGTAAAAATGTATTCAAGTATTCAGAAGCCTCGAATCAGGAGTTACTGGAACCTTTTATCGTTCGCTTTTCAGATCGGCCATGAGGCTTGAGCGTAAAGTGCTGAGAAGCATACGGTCATTTATCTTTCCGCCACCGGGGCCGGTAACGTAAAACACGTCAACAACCTGGGCAACCTGGGTCGCCAGTTTGGCAGAGGCGATATTGATTCTCAGACTGCTCAGTGAATGTGCCAGCTTATAGAGGAGTCCGAAGCGGTCAATTCCACGAACTTCCACCAGGGTAAAATCCTGAGAGATATCATTATCGATGACCACAGAACATTCTTGCGGCCCGGGATCCCGGCGAGATTTGAAGGGATATCTCTGCAATCTTTCGGAAATCAGTTTGCGGGCACTTGTTTTCTGGGTGGTGATGGCCATCCATTTTCGTTTGAGATTTTCGACTCTGCGCTGGGGCGAAACTTTGATATGAAGATCAGGTTCGACATGGAACTGATCCAGCGCTTTCCCCTCGGGAGTGGTATGAATGTGTGCACTCAGAATGTTATAGCCTTCCGAAGAGAGGCAGGCAACCACATCAGCAAAAAAATGTGCTCTGTCGTATCCCGCAACTGTGAGCCGTTCAAAACCAACAAATGACTCGGTTTTGATTTCCAGATCATCAGGACTTTTCAGCTTATCGATCAGATCATGAGTCAGTAGAGAATGGATTCGCAGATTTATCTTCGTATCCTGCCCGGTAAGCACCGAGCGCACCCGCTCATATGTCTCAAAAAGCTGGGTGCCTTTCCATACCGTCCAGGTGCTGTTTCCCACGCTGCGGATATCGGCAACTGTAAGCAAATAAAGGAGGTCCAGCATTTCTGCTGATCCGAATGCTGAAGCAAATTCCCGCACTGCCTGTTCTTCGGGGATGCGCTGAAAGGCAAAGCGGGAGAGGGTCAGATGATTTCTGATAAGAAATGAAACTGATTCCTTCACCGACTCCCCCACCCCCAGGCGGTCACAAATATGTTCGGCCATTACCGATCCTGAATAGCTGTGTTCACCATCTAGGGATTTGCCTATATCATGAAGCAGGGTTGCCAGTCTCAAGGAAAAGAGATCACTGACCTTTGAACAGATTTCCGCCAGGCTGAAATCAGATTCCTGCGCCAGTTCATCGATGGTTTTAAGAGCCTGTATCGTATGCTGATCAACCGTAAATTCATGATAATTATCATATTCCACCTTGCAGCGAAGTGCTTCGAATTCCGGAATGAGTTTTTCAAGAAAACCGGTTTCGTGCATAAGTTGAATCGCACTGCCAATTGAATTCCTGAGAGCCAGCATGCGGCAGAATTTGTCTCTAATCACAAAAAGGTCTCCATGACTGAACTGAGCGGCCATTCTGCGTATGAGATTCTGAAGCTGGAGGCTAAGCGTGGCTTTATGGGTCAGAGTGGCAGTGAAGAGGTCGAATATCCAAACCACCTTGTTTTCACCTGCCGGAGGCAGTTGACCCGACCCGAAAAGTATCCCGTCCAGCAGTTTTACCCCGGATGACACCTGCACAGCGGTGACAGCTTTTCTAAAGCGGGAACCTATGTTGTCGGAACCGAGCTGTTCCACCTGGCGCATGATGTGTCTTTTTATCCGAGCTACTGTAAAGAAATAAAATTCAATGAGTTCTCCCGGATTAGAGAAGCCCAGAACAGAGGCTGCTTCCGTTTGGTAACTGAATTCCAGTACATCTGCTCTTCGCTGGGCCACCATGTGAAGTGAACTGCGTAATTTGAGAATGGAATGATAGGCGGAAACAAGGTCTTCATCTTGGGCGTTTACAGATTCACCTTTTGAAAGACGCTTCATCTGCTTAACTTTTTCAGACCAGAAAAGACGGTGGCAGCCCCGCAGTGCGCAAACCCCGTTTTTTAGATTGGGTTCAACCTTATATAGAAGCTGGCTTGTTTTATACAGGCCATCCCTCAGTGCAGTATCCATTTCTTTCAGGAACCAGGCTCTATTTTTTAAGTAAAAGGGGATTACAACCGAACTCCATAGGCGATCAAAAAGATTCCAGTCCCCGGCAATGAATCGTGCATCGAGCAAAGCTGTATCTGTAGCCAGATCTTCACCCATGATCCGATTGCATTCGCTGATACTGCGTACCACACAGCCAAGCGGCAATCCCAAATCCCAAAGCGCCCGGATGAAGCGGGCAGTGTTTTCATCTTGGTGATCACCCGCATGCAAAACGAGCAGGTCCACATCGGAGTGCGGACAGAGTTCACTTCGCCCGTATCCGCCTAAGGCCACTATCGACAACCGAGCGGTGTCACTCAGATTGTGAATGGCGCAGATTTGCACCAGCAGTTCATCAATGGAGCCGGAAAAGCGGGAGATGGCCGACAGTGGATCGGAGGCCAGCTTTTCTCTGGAAAAGCAGTTTTGACGGAGAGTGTTGATTTTTTCGCGAGGAGATGTCATGACTCTGCTGCAATGTAAGTGACTGGGGAGTAATCAGATAGAATACCCCCCCGGAGAAAATTCATTAAGGATCAAATACTTGAAATCGATCCTACTAAACAGATCAAAGGGCTTCCGGCCCCCTTTCGCGGGTACGAATACGCACCACTTCCTCTAGAGGAAGGACGAAAATCTTTCCGTCGCCGATTTTTCCCTCAGAGCCGGTCCTGGCGGCATTGGAGATGGCCTCGATGGTGGGTTCCATGAATTCATCATCCACTGCGATCTCAAGTTTAACTTTTTTGATGAAATTCACCTGGTACTCGTGCCCGCGGTAAATTTCGGTGTGTCCTTTCTGTCGACCGATTCCCTGCACATCGGAAACGGTAAGACGAAACACTTCGATTTCGCTGAGAGCTTCTTTTACTGCCTCAAGCCTTGATGGCTGTATTACGGCGATTATGTATTTCATTATTGTCCTCCTGTTCTGTTGGGTAATAGAGACCGCTTTCGATGATTTCTTTCTCCGGATAGGCGCTGATGCTGTGAACGGCCAGATCTGATCCGCGCAGCTCATCCTCTGAACTCAACCGGATGCCGACGGTGTTCTTAAGTGCCAAATATACCAGAGTACTGAGGATGAGCGCAAAGGCTACTGCTGCCAGGGTTCCGGTAAGCTGGGTTAAGAATGACACTCCCCCCATGCCGCCCAGAAATTTCTGACCGAAAATACCTGCCGCGATACCACCCCAAGAGCCGGTCACTCCATGCAGAGGCCATACACCCAGCACGTCATCGATTTTTAACTTTTCAGTTTCCCATTTAAACCCGAAAATGAAAATCAGAGAACCGACACCGCCGATAAAAAACGCGCCAAAAGGATGAACAATGTCCGAACCGGCACAGATGGCTATAAGTCCGGCTAAAGCTCCATTATGGATAAAGCCTGGATCATTTTTGGAGAATATCAGCGCAAACAAAACTCCCCCAACCATGGCAAAAAGCGAGTTCACCGCAACCAGACCGCTTATCCCCTCAAATTTCTGAGCGCTCATTACATTGAAACCGAACCATCCCACCGCCAGAATCCAGGATCCAAGAGAAAGGTATGGAATGTTGGAGATGGGGATCAGCATGCTGCGTCCGTTGACCCATCTTCCGATCCGCTGACCAAGCAGAATAACTGCGGGCAGAGCGATCCAACCGCCCATGGAGTGCACCACCACCGATCCGGCGTAATCATGGAAAGTTGCTCCGAAAGTGGAGGACATCCAGTTCTGTAAGAAACTGAAGCGTCCCCAGATGAGTCCTTCAAAGAGCGGATAGCCCAGACCGGCAAAAATGCCACCGGCGACCACTTGCGGCCAGAACTTTGCACGTTCGGCAATGCCGCCGGAAATTATGGCGGGAATACAGGCTGCAAAGGTAGTAAGGAAGAAGCAGTGCAGGAGGTCAAAGCCGCGAGCCCCGTCCTGAATCGATCCCTGAGCCAAATTGACCAGATCACCTGCGTTCATCCAGAAACTGATTCCATAGGCAATGGGGAACCCGATCAGGAAATAAAGCACTGTTGAGGTGGACCAGTCTGCCAGAATTTTCACAAAGGCATTAACCTGGTTTTTTGAGCGGACAGTGCCCGCTTCAAGAAAGGCGAATCCTGCATGCATGGAGAAGATCATTACAGCACCCAGCATGAGGAATAGAGCATCGGCGCTGAAGCGCAAGCTCTGAACTGCGGTTTCCATTGAGAGACCTCCTGGAAAAGGTTGAAGTGACATTTTTGTAACCTGTTTTCGATTCGGACCAATTTTGTTCCGAGCCGTATAGGCAAAACCTGCGCCAATTTGCTCCCGAAGGAAATTACATGGTTTAACGACTTGTATATCAAGGGGTTGCAGAGATGAAAACAAAATGGGGGACATGAGTTGAATACATTTTTGTACGATATTGAAAATTCACCACAAAAATGTGCCGCAGTTTGAGGGTTCTCAGCGGATGAATCGATACGTTTCTGTGTTCAAAATGAACTGGGCAGAACTATTCTTTTATACTGTTGATTTGGCCAGAAATCTGATGCACCATTTTTTCCATACAGTGGCCGCCCTGGCACACCACCGTATGATGGGCGTATTTGCGGTACAGGGGCAAGCGTTCTTCGTAAAGGTCCTTCAAGGTGGCTCCTTTGCGCATAACGATTCCTCGACTGAGCATCATGGGGCGGATGCGCTTCTCCAGCTCCTCAAGTGGAACATCCAGAAAAAATACGGTACTGATTGAACGCAGGTGTTCCATGGCTTTTTCGCTGTAAACCACGCTTCCTCCGGTGGCGATCACATGATTACTTACATTAATGGAACAAATAACTCTCTCTTCGATCTCACGAAAAGCCTCCAATCCCAGATAATCGATAATAATCTGAAGAGAACAATTCTGATCCTGTTGAATGAGAAGGTCTGTATCTACAAATGATCGGCACAGTGTTTTTGCCAATATCACTCCGATGGTGCTTTTTCCAGCTCCGGGCATACCTATGAGCGTTATATTTGACATGTTTTCTCCGATTCACTTCCGAATTCAGGTCTGATGATCAGAGCAGGCTTCAATTATTTTAGGAAAGTGAAGCCCATCTCTGAACGTGATCTTAAAAATGATTTTTCGAGTACCAATCTGCAACGGTACGGTTTGCTGCCTGGAAAGAGGGCTGTCGTAGCCGTTCCACCTCTCAAAGATTTCTACTTTACCCCGCACCGCTTTTCCTCTCTTGGTGCCATATCGGTGCAGAATATTCTTAAGTCTCACGGGTATGATGTTGATTTTATTAACTTTGCAACCGAACCACCCGCTGGGAAAACGCTTAAGCTGCCCGGAAGCCTTAACTATTTGAAAGACTACCTCATGGAAGGGGAAACCGGAAAGCTCTCCTATTTCAGCTCATTTAAAAGTTATGGACCTGAGATTCTTGAATGTGCTCAAAGAATCACCGGTAGCAATCCATCACTGATATTTATCTCCTGTTTTGCCTTCTGCTATGCGGAAGACACAATTGAGCTGGTCTCTGCAATCAAGAACATTAATATCGATGTTCTGATTGTAATTGGAGGCGCCGGAGCATCGGTTTATCCGCGCTACTTTCTGCAGAATGGTTCTGTAGACTATGTGCTCAAGGGAGAAGCCGAGGTCGTGCTCCCATCATTTTTACAAGCTATTGAAAATGGTGTAGCCTTGAGCGGTTTGAAGGGGGTGTATTCACGCTGGTCCACCTCTCCTGTGAGATCGCGGATCAGCAGCTCTGAGGAACTTTCATTTCTTTTAAGTCAGGTTCAAACCAGAAAAGGAGTGACCTTTTACAGCACCATGCTTTCCCGGGGATGCCCGCTGAAGTGCCGTTTTTGCTCCAATCACCTCACCCATGGGAATGCATTCAGAACAGTACCGCTGTATCTGGTGGAGGATGGATTCAGAAGCATTGCATCGGAGGGCAAACGGAGTGTGAGGATAAATTTCGAGGATGATAATCTGTTATGGGACCTCCCCTATTTTCGTTCGGTACTTGAGCTGGTTCGCAAGTATCTCCCCGAAGCGTCATTGTTTGCAGAAAACGGGATCGATTACCGGCTGATCACCCCTGAGCTGCTCAACGAGATGCTTCAAGCCGGTTTTTCCCAGTTTAACTTTTCTCTTGCATCCACGGAAGAATCTGTTCTGAGCCGCGAGAGCAGGTCTCATAACCGCCTCCGTTATGAGGTGATCGTTAATGAGCTGGCACAGAAAGGGATTCCGGTAATCACCTATTTTATCTGCGGGTTTAAGGATGACACGGTTGAATCCGTGGCTCGAACGCTGCGTTATTTGAAAGGAGTACCCACTCTTACAGGTATTTCCCTGTTTTATCCGGTGCCGGGTCTCCCCGATTTTGCTGATCCATCACTTTTTGATTCACACTCTCCCCGACTCTGCTGCGGTTCATCTGCTTACCCCTGGAACGGCTCCTTGTCGACATCAACCCTTATAACTGCTTTCAGGATAAGTCGTTACATTAATCTTATCAAGTCTCAGTTTAAAAGCGAGGACGAGGAGAAACTCCTGAAACGTATTGAAGAAGAAAGGAAACTGTATACTTTTCTCAAAATTGACGGCGTTCTCACGATAGTGGAAGCAAAGGGACAGGATATTGAACTGGTCAAAGCGGTGCTGGGAAGCTAAAGTCTGCGGTCAAGAAAATAGCTTATTTGCATTCCTTTCGGAGCGTTCTTCCACCACGTTCTCCGGCAGACTCAAAAGTTGTGCGATCCGTTTAATGATACAACTTAGGTTTTTGGGTTCATTAATCGTTCCCTGGCAACCGAAGGGCAGAATATCCGGGCTGTCGGTTTCGATGAGAAGCCTTTGAGGGGACACTGCCATTACCGATTTGGCAGCCCGCTTGTTTGCAGGGTTCACTACGGACCCAGAAAAGGAGATGTGAAGTCCAAGTTCCTCCAGCGGTCTGACCAGTTCCGGAGATCCGGAATAAGAGTGAATAGCCCCTCCGTTAGGGATACCCCCTCTAGTTTTAAGAATGCTCAATAGCTCCCCCCAGGCTCTGCGGCAGTGGATGGAAACTGGACGATTGAGTTTTTCCGCCAGATCAAGCTGAGCCAGGAATACATCTGTCTGTTCCCGGTCGTTGCGTTGCTCGAGAGCATGGTCAAGTCCGATTTCTCCCAAAGCGGCATTAGGATAAGATGTGAGCAATATCTCCAGGTTAGAAAGCCAGCTGGAGCTTTTTCGGCTCACATACCAGGGGTGCAAACCGAAGGCGGGGATCACTTCCGGGTAGTCCAGAGTTATTTGTGTAACAGCTTTCCAGTCGCACTCTTCACTGCCGCAGCAAAGCATTCTATTTACACCGTATGCCCGGGCCTCGGCTATGATACGAGACAGCTGTCCGGAAAACCTGGTATCCTGCAGATGGCAGTGGGAATCAAACATGAGAGTAGGGTCTCCTGGGGACGGAGTATCATAGCCAAAATAATAACTTCTATAGTGCTTCTGGGAATTATCTTAATTCAGGCCCCATACGGAGCTATCATTCATGAATCATCCCCATGATTTGTTCTCAAGGAAGCATTCAGCAGAAAACCGTTCGCCCGCAGCTTCATCCAGAAGTATCTGAGCGATAAAGACAAACGGAAATAGATGTAACTACTTTGGAATCGGTTAAAGACAGCCATATCACTACCGATCTGCTTGAGTTTTTCTCCGATGCAGTGTATACAGCAGTGAATCCTGATCACACCAGGCGCGCACCTGTATTCTTTATGAACATAAGAGTTACACTGATCATCACACTGGGTCTCAGTTGATCGAGAACATTGCAATGATCCTGCAATATCATAGACTACAGTATGGTAGAAGCGCCAAAATACGCCATTAAGACACCTTGAATTCCGGCTACTCCCCTCTTATAAACATCTCTTATACTCGGTAATGTTCTGCAAAATCCTTTTCAAATAAAAGCAAAAGCACAGTTCGTTTCTCCTTTTTTAGTTGAATACCCCACCTTTCGGTTCTATTTTAGAACCACGGACAACGATAAGGAGATTTGATGATTACAAAAATAGATTCAGTTCAAAGAAGTACATCCAGTCAAACAGGACTTGTATTCGCTCTAGAACTGTCGGGTAATTCAGGTCGGGCAATTAAACCAGAGCGGTGGGGCCTTTCCGATAATACCCAGTGGTTTCATTTTGATTTGAAAACTCAAAGATCTGAAGACTGGATCAAACAGCACAGTGGTCTTTCTCCGCTTGCAGTGGATGCGCTAACAGTCGAAGATACTCGTCCCAGAGTTGTCACAATAGATAACGGGCTTCTTATCTACCTTCGGGGAGTAAACTGCAACCCGGAATCAGATCCTGAAGATATGGTAGCAATAAGGCTATGGGTTTCCGCCAATCGTATAATTTCACTCCGTCATCGCAGGGTAATGGCTATTCAGGATATTAAGGAACTGTATCTGAATTCCTGCGGTCCGATCTCCACCAGTGACTTTTTAGTACATTTGTGCGAAAATCTGACAAACCGTATCAGTAGCGTGGTCAATGATGTAAAAGACAAGATCGATGAGATGGAGGAGAAGCTGCTTGACAAGGAAAATCTGGCGCTCAGAGGTGAGCTGTCAAGTTATCGCCGTATGATTATCGGGCTGAAACGCTATCTTACTCCTCAGCGGGATACTCTTGCCAAGCTGCAAACCGAACCTGCCGTTTTTTTTAGAGAAGATCATCGGTTGCAGATAAGGGAGTTGCACGAGCGGACAATTCGCTGTCTGGAGGAACTGGAGGCGTGCAGGGAGCGTGCCACGGTGATTCAGGAGGAACTGCAGACCCGCTTGAGTGAACAGATGAACAGAACCATTTATCTTTTTTCCATAATAGCCACCATTTTTCTTCCACTCAGTCTCATCACCGGTCTGCTTGGAGTGAATGTCGGAGGAATTCCGGGAGGTGGTTCCTCACTGGGATTTCCAATAGTAAGTGGGATTCTAATAATCATAGCGATTGCTGAGTACGTCTATTTCAAGAAAAAGCAGGTGCTTTAGGTAGATCATCAATCAATCCCTTTGGCGCTGCTCTTGCTGTCCATAACTTTATGGAGAAACAGTCCATAGCCCTTTAAAAGGAGTGGCAAATGCGACAGGAAGATCGGGATGCGATTAGGGATAATTATCTGGGCGATGAGGACGGGCACATCTATTTCTTTTACCGGCCCAAGGCGCTGGAAGCCTCAGGTGTGCAGGATATCGATCAGCTATACATAGTATTGCGTCCGCTGGCCAGTAAAACTTTCCGACTGATTTCCATCGATGCTCAGGGATTACCCCAGCCGGGATCCGATTTCAATTTCGTCACCGGAAGAGTGGAAAAGGTAGAGACAAAGCCCTTCTCCATCGAGCATGAGCTCAGAGAGCGTTTCAAGCAGGTGAGAGGAGTACCAGATGTTTCTCAGGGCGCGGCACGTCCCTGTGGTGAAGGGGTATACACACTCATTTCCCGCAATGACGGGGAGCATCTCTTTTATGTATTGGAGCTTCCTGAAAGGGGCCAGGTTGCCAGACAGATAAATTTGACCAAAGAGGGTGATTTTCGCTTTGGAGTGTTTAACCCCTACTATGGAGTCGATCCGGCTGAAATGGACCCCCAGGTGAATCCTGTTTTTCCCGAATCATTAAGATATAAACTGGATAATGAGCGAGTGATATTCAAAGATGTACCGCGCTACATCGATTTCGAAGGCACCCAGGTAGCCCTCTACAGAGAAGACAGCATTCCGGGCAGGGAGATTCGTGAGCAGATGCATCCACTTAAGGAAAATGCTTCCACGACAGATATTTTCGAGGATTTGCGCCTTAACCGTAAGCGCTATCCGGTGGAGCCGCTCTTAAGGGGGGATTTCAAGTAACAGTTCGGTAGGTACTGAGTGTATCCAGAAGATAAGAACCGCCCCATCTGGTTAACTCAGTACCTTCCATCTTAATTCACTATTTCTGAATTTCCAGAAGTTCCACATCAAAAACCAGATACGCATTAGGCGGGATCACTCCCCCTACTCCCCTTTTACCATATCCCATTTCCGGGGGAAGCACAATTGTTCTGCGTTCGCCTTTTTTCATATCCAGCAGTGCCTCATCCCATCCGGCGATCACTTCACCCACTCCAACCTGAAAGGCGAAAGGATCGTTGCGGTCACGTGAGGAATCGAATTTGTTTCCATTCAGGAGGGTACCGGTGTAGTGCACCACGACAGTGTTACCCTGGGCTGGTTTTTCGCCATTCCCCTCTTTTTCAACTATATAGAGAATACCGCTGGAAGACTTCTGCGCGGAGGCGTACTTTTCATCCAGAACCTTTTTCTGTTCATCCATAAAGGCCATCTGTGCCTGCTCTTTCTTTTGGGCTAACTGGTTGATATATCCCTCAAAAGCTTTCTGATCTGTTTTGAATTCCTTGGCAGCCTTTCCCATTCTTATGATGTTTACTTTTTTAATCACATCACCTCGGCTGATACTTTTCACAACATCCATTCCTTTGACCACTTTACCGAAAACGGCATGGCGGCCATCCAGAAAAGGGGTGGGGGCCAGAGTAATGAAAAATTGACTTCCGTTGGTGCCCGGACCGGCATTGGCCATGGAGAGAATACCCTCTGAATCGTGTTTGAGATCGGGGTGAAACTCATCGGGGAACTGATACCCAGGACCTCCGGTACCGTTTGCATTGGGATCGCCACCCTGTATTACGAAACCGGGTTCAACCCGGTGAAAGTTCAGTCCGTCGTAGAAACGAACATTTTCCCCGCGATTGTGTTTGATGTTTCCTTCAGCCAGCCCAGCGAAGTTTGCCACAGTGATGGGCGCTTTCTCAAATTCAAGCTGAAGAGTGATAGTTCCCTTTGATGTTTCCAGCTCGGCATACAGTCCGTTGCCATCAGCTGCCGACAAATCAAGAGCGCCAAGCGCCAGTGCTAGAGCCACAATTTTCCTCATTTCTACCCCTCCAGACTGCTAATCCCAGTCAAAGGGGGACTTGGGACCCGGTGTTTCAGTGTCTTGTTCTGTATTTTCTTTCGCCTGCTTGAATTTCGCTTCGATCTCAGCCTTGCGCCGAGCTTCTTCCTCCCGAGCCTTTTTCATTTTGGCATCCCAGGCCTTATCCTGTTTGGATGTTTTGAGAAACTGCTCGAAGTCAGCCTTCTCGTGGTCAGCTGAACGGTGATCCACCACTTTTCCACTGGAGGGATCAATCCAGATAGTCCCCTTGCACATAGGGCATTTAATTTCGAATAGGGCCATACCCACTCCGCTCCTTTCAACATAATAGATCCGGACCGGGCCAATTTAATGTTTAAAATACTTCATGGTCGTCCGGAATGTCCCATTGAACCGCTTTTTGCTATTTTTATTGATAGAAGGATACGAAAAAGGAATTATTTTATGACCCGAAATATAAATAAGCTGAAGAGAATGGAAAAAAATGGCTGATGAATTACCCTTTGAGGGGTTCAGGGAACATATTCAGGAACCGCTTGAGCGCTCAGATGAACGCTCGTACTCCCAAATCCGGCAGATTTTTTCCGACGTGACCACCTCTCAGCCTAACCCCTTCAGTCTGGTATTGCAGAGAATCACTGGCCGCAACGTATCCAATCGGGAGGCTCTTCAGCTTTGGCATCGCATTCTTGAACACAAGAGCGAAATGGAGAAAAAGCTGGGAAGACAGATTGGCATTCAGCCTGCCGCACTGGATTATACCGAGCGGCGTCTGAACTCTTCTGAGCTCATGAAACCCTGCGGACCTTCAACTCAGAGTGCCGAGCGCGATGATGAGTGGCTGGAGCGGGTTTTCAGCCCGGGTTTTCATCTTGAGAAACTTAAAGAAGAGATGCTGCGCAGCCGTCGTTATAAACATGCTCTGGCTGCCATCCTACTGGATGTAGACGACTTTCATCAAGTGAACGAGAACCTCTCCTATCAGACCGGTGATAAGATTCTCACCATCATCATAAAGATCATAAAGAAAACTATTCGCAACGTCGATATTCTCACCCGTTACTCAGGGGACCGCTTCCTACTGATCCTTCCCAATACAAACAAGCGTGAAGCACTGGAACTGGCAGAGCGGCTCAGGGTCAATGTGAACAAGCGCACAACCCGCATCGAAGGACTCCCCACTGGCGTCACCATCACTCTCTCAGTAGCCCAGAGTGTGCCGGACATAAGCTCTTCAGAGTTCATGAAACAGCTTGAAAATACTCTTATCGAGGGTAAAAAACGCCAGCGTAATGCTGTGCACGGGGTATAACGATATAGTGATCAGGGGCAATCTGTTTTCTTGAATTATTGGCACCTCCTTACCGTCTTTTTATAACTCTTTCTTTTTCCCCTTCCCCCTTCCTACTTTATTATATTATCATTAAAACCACAGTGATCCGATCAGAAGGAATCAAAATGGATATTGGCGGCAGGGAAAAATACGGTTTTCACATCGTGGATGTCGTGGGCAAAATTGACAGACTTAAAGATTCCATCGTACTTAAATCCTACATAAACTCCCTAATCGAAAAAAAGACCCTCAATGTGGCCCTTAATCTTGGGCAGGTGACATATCTGGACAGCGGAGCACTCAATGTTCTCATCTACTGTCAGAATACGCTTAAGAAAAATGGCGGCTCGCTGGTACTTATCGAGCCCAATGAATATGTTCGTGATGTGCTGGAAGTAGTTGGCCTAAATAAATTAGTGAAAATTTTTACAACAGAAGAGGAGTTCGAACATGAAATTCAGAGTGCTTAGTGTAGCGCTGATACTTGGGTCCATATTGATTGCCGGTTGTTCCAATAATTTCATCAGACCTGACCAGGCCAGTATCGATGCCTACATTCAGGGCAACCCCGACCTTCCCGAACTCGACAAATCATGTATATATGACGGACGCTTCGAAATTGGTATGCTTCAGGAAACTGTCCGATTTCTGCTGGGTGAAGCCAAGAATGTGCAAACCGTACAGCAGCCTTGGGCTCTGCAGGAGCACTGGTCCTACAAAAAGGGCAATGTGAAGGTATTCATTATGGAAGACAAGCATGTGGTAGGGATCATCGAAAAAGACTGAACCCTATGCTATGAACTGATATGAGGCGGAGAGTAAATGCTTTTCCGCCTTTTTTTATTGAAAGGAACTAAAGTGGCGACAGTTTTTGACCTTTTTATCCTTGTAGTTGCAGTGATACTGGCTGTCATGGGTGGCAAAAGAGGATTTATCAGGGAAATATTTCGCTTCATCGCTCTTGCGGGAGGTTTCTTCGGGGCATTCCTTTATTACCGTGATCTTCAGTTCTTTTTAAGACCAGTCTCTTCAAACTTTCAAGTCACGGCTACGTTGGCGTTTATCCTTCTGTTTATAGTGATAATGCTTATCATTTTAGGCATTGGCTGGTTAATCCGGAAATTTACCCACCTCACTCTTCTGGGATGGATTGACCGGCTCCTGGGGGTAGTACTGGGTTTGTTGAAAACAGCAATTATTGCCTGGGTAGCCTGTTTATCCATAGCAGCTTTACCGGCAAAAAAGGTGCATGAGGAATTCGGCAGATCGTATGTTTATAAAAGTTACAGCCAGCTGCCCAGGGGTCTGTCTCGCTCGGGAATGGAAAAAACGCGAACTAATATACGCGGAATTCTGAACTTCAAGTCCAGCCCTCAGGTCAAGAAAGCTGCCAGCGCACTTGAGGAGTTCAGGGAAAAAGTGGATTCTGCCAAAATATCAACTACAGGTGGAAAAGAATAGCTGTTATGGATCTGTTTTACATCATACTTATCGGGGCAGGCGGACTGTGTATTGGTTCCTTTTTCAATGTCCTCATCTTCCGGATTCCGAGGGGTGAATCGATTGTCTGGCCAGCCTCTCACTGCACCTCTTGTGGTCATCAGCTCAGTGCTCTGGAAAATATCCCGGTCATTAGTTACCTGTTTTTAAGAGGTAAATGTCGCTCCTGCGGAAAATCCATTTCACCGGTCTATCCTGCCATTGAGCTACTAACCGCTCTGGCGGCGGTATTCTTCTGGAATGCTGCAGGCTTCAATTTTGATCTTCCATGGTTCAGGAATATTGTCCCGATTCTACGATACGCTTCACTTGTTCTGCTTATTCCGATATCTGCCATAGACATTCGCCACTACATTATACCTGACCGCTTCACAATTCCTTTTCTGGGTCTGGCACTGGCACTGTCGTTTCTTCCCGGGCAGCTCTCCCCTTTACAATCTTTACTGGGGATGCTTGCGGGAGGCGGCACGCTGTTTCTTCTGGGACTTGTAGGTACGTTCATTCTAAAAAAGGGTGACGCCATGGGATTCGGAGATGTCAAGCTCATGGCTTATCTTGGGGCACTCTGGGGTGTAAAGGCAGTCCTTCTCGGAATGGTATTCGGCGCTTTTCTGGGTTCTCTGACGGGTGGAATCCTTATTCTTGCACGTAAACTGGACAATGATCACCGTATCCCTTTTGGACCCTTTTTGGGAGCAGGGCTGGTGATTGCGGTTTTCGCAGGTGACTGGCTTCTTAAAGCTTACTTGAACCTACTTGGAATGTAGCATCTACATATATCATAAAACAAAAATTCAACTCTTTGGTCAGTTTCTACTCTCCCACGCCACTAACGCCAGCAGAAAAGGTCCTCCAAGCAACGCGGTTAGGACACCAACCGGCATTTCCGCAGGTGCGATAATGATCCTGGAGAAAGTGTCGCAAACAGTCAGAAAAACTCCTCCGGCTAGAAATGATGCAGGCAGAAGAGTTTTGTGTGAAGCGCCTGTCAAAGATCTGCAGATATGGGGGACAATCAGTCCAACAAAACCAATCGGTCCGCAAACTGAGACGATGCCACCAATCACAAGCGATGCGGCAACAAGAAGCATGGTACGGCTTGCCTTCACATTGACCCCACGAGACTGGGCGATATCTTCACCGGTAAGGAAGTGGTCGAGCGAATGGTAGTTTAGTCCGATAAGAAGTAAGCCCGCACCCATAAACGGGAGGATGGAAAGCAGGGGCCCATATCCGAATACCTCCACCCCACCCATGAGCCAGCGTACGATTTGAAATGAATCTCTCATTGAACTCAGGTACTGAGTCAGCAGAAGCAAACTGGAAAAAAAGAAGCTTACCGCAATTCCTACTAAAAGAATTGTATGCGATGAACGAGAACGCAAGGTCCTTGACAAAGCTAAAACCATCACAAGTGAAACTGCTGCTCCGCTCAGTGCCCCAAGAGCCGGAAAGGGTATACCAAGAACAGTTCCACCAATTCCCGACAGGATCACAAGCGCAGCTCCGCAGGATGCTCCGCTTGCCAGTCCAAGAGTGAAGGGATCTGCCAAAGGGTTTCTGAACACTCCCTGGAATACTGTTCCGCACAAGGATAGCCCTGCGCCGGCAACGAAAGCAGTCAGAACACGGGGCAGCCTGAGAGAAAAGAATATGCTTGCCTGAAGCGAATCCTTTCCGAGATCAGATGGTCTTATGAGTTCCATACCGAGAAAAGGAAAAATTACTACAGCGGCAATCGAAACCCCGAAAAGCAGAAGAAATGAGAGTACAATTTTTCTGGAATTCAAAAAGTGATTCTCCGGGAGGCATACACACAAGCCCCGTCAGCGAGTGCCACCTTTGAAAAGTCAACTGAAAACAGTTTTGTAAGTAAATCAGTATCTTTCATTGCAAAGGACTCCTTCGTACCGGAAAATACTGTTTTCCCTCCTGAAAGGCCCATGAGGTGGGAATGAGTTGAAAGGGCAAAATTGATATCATGAGTAACGGTGATTACTGCGCTGTTTCTTTCAGATTTAACCCTTTCCAGAATATTTGCAACTTGTTCCTGATGACAGGGATCAAGAAATGTCGTGGGTTCATCCAGAAGAAGAAATGGAGTGTCCTGAGCTACAGCTCCGGCAAGGAGCACCGACTGTAGTTCTCCCCCGCTAAGCGTGTTCATCATGCGTTTGGAAAGATGTGCTGTATCGGTCAGTTCCAGGGCATCACGTGTAAGCCTGGTCTCATCTTCGGAAAATGATTGGAACCATGTATTATATGCAAAACGGGACATACGCACGAACTTTTCGACAGTAAAGGGGGGCACAGTTCGATCGTTTCCCTGGGGAACAAATGCCACCTTTCGGGCGATCTCCGCGTAAGAAAGCTGTGCTAACATCTTGTCGTTTATTTTGACACTTCCTCTCTCAGGCCTGATGAGGCCACAGAGACACTTGAGAAGAGTGCTCTTCCCTGCGCCGTTTCTGCCTATAACAGCCCAGCTTTCACCCTGATTGACCTTGAAAGAAACTTTGTCCAGAACAGCTTTATCTCTGTATCGAACAGCAAGCTCCCGCGCCTCCAGTGCATCTGCTCTCATCACCTCTCACTCCTGCAGGACTTCACAATTTTCCTGAACTGTTCAACCACTTTCATCAGTCGCGGTCCGGGAACCGTCAGATAATCACCGGTAAGGCAAAATATTTGGTTTTGACGAACTGCCGGCAAACTGCTCAAAGAATGCCAGTCCTTTAGTAGCTTTTCCGAAGAAATGTCACTGTAAGCAGCTGAGATATCGATAATGATATCCGGTGATAATCGCAGGATATTTTCCAAAGTCAAACTCGGATATGATTGCGAGTTGCCTGTGAGAATGTTTTTAGCACCACTCGAATTCAGGAGCTGATCATAGAAGCTTCCGGAACCTGCTGCAAACACCTTACTGACAGTTCCCCCTCCAGGATTGTCTCTACCGACGCACAGAAGAACCGTTGGGGCAGAATCATTTGGGGGATCTTGACGCAGTTGCTCTCGAAGAAGCCACGCCAGGCTATCTCCCCGTTCTTTTACCCCGCAAGCCAGAGCGATGCGGATAAAAGATTGGAGAATCTCTTCTACAGAGGAATTCCCCACGACCAAATGCTGTATGGAATACTTTTGAAGAAAACTGATAAGCGTGCGATGTTCCTGAAGAACAATAACGAGGTCAGGTTTACTCCTAAGAACAGCTTCGTAATTCGGATCGAGGTACCCACCCATTTTGGGAATTTTGGCCGCTTGAGGAGGGTAGGAGCAAAAGCGGGTCACCCCCACTAACTGGTCCCCTACTCCCAGTTCAAATAAAATTTCTGTTACACTTGGAGCGAATGAGATAATTTTTGATGGAAGCCGCTGATTCTGCGCGGCTTCATCAGATGAAAAAAAGCCAACCAGTAAAACTAAAACTGTTGAGAAGATAATCTTTGATGACATAATTCCGATTTTGAGGGATACGAACAGCTAAACTGAATACGTTCCCGCAGATGCGCTCCCCCCCTTGCCTGTCCAGTTGCTGTGAAAAAATTGTCCACGGGGCCGATCTATCCGCTCATAAGTATGTGCTCCGAAATAGTCTCTCTGTGCCTGAATAAGGTTCGCGGCTGAACGGGCTGTTCGGTAGCCATCGTAGAAACTTAAAGCGCTGGCGAATGCTGGAACTGCGATTCCATTGTTTACAGCCGAGCTGACCACTTTTCGCCAGGATTCCTGACAGTCTGCAAGGACATCTCTAAAGTATTCGTTGAGCAGAAGGTTTTCCAGCGATGGATTGTGTCGGTAGGCGTCTTTGATTTTATCCAGAAACACGCTTCTTATAATACAGCCTCCTCGCCACAGGAGCGCGATTTCGCCATAATCGAGATCCCAAACATACTCCTTTGCCGCCTCTCTTAACAGCATAAAGCCCTGAGCGTACGAGATAATTTTAGAAGCAAGAAGAGCTTTGCGAATGTCTTCCACAAACTGCTCCCTGCTGCCGGAAAAATGCTTTTCTGGCCCGGATAAAGCTGCAGAGGCCAGAGCTCTCTCATCAGTTAACGATGACAACGACCTGGCATAAACAGCTTCGGTTATAAGAGTAACCGGAACCCCCAGCTCGAGAGAATCTATTCCGGTCCATTTGCCCGTTCCCTTCTGACCAGCCGAATCTAAAATCTGTTCAACAAGCGGAGTACCATCCTCATCTCTATATTTAAGAATTTCACCGGTAATTTCGATCAAATAGCTGTCAAGTTCACTCTTGTTCCAATCAGTGAACACCTTGCTCATGGAGTCATAATTCAAACCAAGCAGATTTTTCATAAGCGAGAATGCTTCACTGATGATCTGCATGTCTCCATATTCAATACCGTTATGAATCATTTTCACATAATGACCGGCGCCATCGGACCCAACCCAGTTGCAACAGGGCGCCCCATCTGGAGTTCGAGCACAGATCGCCTGAAAGATATCTTTTACAAGCGGCCAGACTTGCGGAGCACCTCCGGGCATGATGGATGGTCCGTGTCGCGCACCATCTTCTCCACCGGAGATGCCAGTACCACAGAAAAGTATTCCCTTCTCAGCCAGATATTCGGTTCTGCGGATGGTATCCTTGAAAAAGCTGTTTCCTCCATCAATGATACAGTCACCCGCCTCCAGAAACGGAAGGATTTGTTCAATGAAGCTGTCGACCGCCGCTCCAGCCTTGACCATCAGCATCACTTTGCGAGGGCGTTTCAACTGTGAACAGAGCTGTTCTACAGAATAGGAGCCGATTATTGTCTCCCGGCCCGATGCCGCACCATTTATAAATTCATCAACTTTAGAAGTGGTTCTATTGTAAACTGCAACACTGAATCCATTATCGTTCATATTGAGAATGAGATTCTGCCCCATCACTGCCAGGCCAATCACTCCGATATCACCCCTGGTTTGCATAATGCTAATCTCCTTTCTTAATACTTTCTGATCTGATCAGGATCTCAATAGTCCTGACAACCTGATCGGGAGAAGGTTCTGAATCCACAACCAGCGCATCCTGAGGCTCCTCCAGATCTGCATATTGCGAAGTGAGAAGCGTCGCCGGCATGAAATGTCCCTTGCGGGTATGAATTCTGCTCTCGGCTGTTGTAAAAAGTGTTCTGAGATAGATAAAAGTAACTGCCCCAGCATTCTTGCCTGTTAAAAGTTCCCGATAGGACTGTTTAAGAGCAGAACATGCCAGAACAAGATGCTCCCCATCGATTATTGACCTGTCAATCACATCTCTTAACGTTTCAAGCCATGGAATTCTGTCTTCATCCATAAGAGCAATGCCCTTGAGCATCAGTTCAATATTCTTTTCAGGATGATAATTATCCGCATCGATGAAAGGAATATTCATTCGTGAAGCCAGCATTGAGCCAATAGTAGTTTTACCGCAACCGGACACTCCCATAATGACGTATACCATTTACATCTCCGGTTGAAACTGGTTATCATCTGTGAGAGCTACCTGAAAGCGGAGTTCTCTGAGAATAGAGGCCTCTACTGATTGTGAAGCATTCAGGATGATTTTATAATGGGTGAATTCCAGTCTTTTTGGATAATTTTTGCGCAACTCTTCAAAATAACGAGCTTGCTGATCCTTGTGAACGGAAAATATCTGCCGGAACTGCTCATCATCGTTCATGATAGGATAAGCCCGCAGAACAGCATCGTAGAGGGGGTTTTTTGAAGACCTGAGGTCGATCAATTCTTCCTGAGAGGCCAGTGTGGTGGATTCTGCCGACCATGATCCTTCCTTAAAGAAGAAGGAGTTCATGGCCTGGTAAATCATCTCTGTACCCCTAAGTTTACCATCCAGAGAATATCCGGCGATATGAGGAGTTACTATATCGGCCATTCGCAAAGTTTCCATGTTAATGGATGGCTCGTTTTCAAAAACATCCAGAACCAGAATTCCCAGATGCTCACGAACTGTGCGGAAACTTTTCTCATCGATGATTTTGCCGCGGGAGGTGTTGATCAGTGCTGCGCCGCTTTTCATAAGTGAAACAAAATCGGCATTGACCATGTGATAGGTTGAATATTGACCATCCATGGTGAGCGGGATATTCAGGGAAACGATATCTGATTGCTTGAGGACCTCCTCCAGAGGCAGATAGATTTCATTTCCTGTTAAAGTGCGCTTGGGAGGGTCGTTAAGAAGGCATTCCATTCCCAGTGCGCGGGCAAGCCTTGCGATGCGGCTGCCGACATTCCCGGCGCCTATGATACCAAGCTTGAGATCCTTCAGGTTAAAAACCCCTTTACTGATTATTTGGAAAACAGCTGCAATCACATATTCGGCAACTGAATCGGCATTGGAACCGGGAGCATGTGCAAACCCGATGCAATTCTCGTGCAGGTAGTCGAGGTCAATATGATCTACCCCAATTGTTGCACTGGCCACAAACTTGACAGGCATACCCTCCAGAAGATCTCTGTTCACCGGAGTGACTGAGCGCACAAGCAAGGCCTGGGCGTCTTCGAGAATAGCGCGATTAATTTTGTAGCTGGGAACAGCCGTAACTGTCCCCAGATCGGAAAAAGCGTTTTCAACCTGATATATGTTCTGATCAGCAATGATCTTCATCGGAAACCGTTTTGGAAAGGGAACGTGAATTCATTAAATATGGAAAATAACTCATTTCTTATCCTGATATGCCGAAAATCCGAGTCGGTTTCAGACTTAATCATTTTGGCAGATCGCCATAGAGCTGCATGATTTATTTTACCCCACGGGTCACTTCGATCCATATTCAACTGATGTACCTAAGATTTCGGTGTTCGTAATAGCTGTTTTGAGGTGAATTGATGAAGCCTGTCCACATAAGAGATTATGACCTTCTTGTCATTGGTGAATGTTTTGTTGAATTTCGCTGTGAAGGCGATGTAGCTTTAGCCACCACATTTGAGAAGGAAATGGGTGGTGCAGATCTGGCTGTAGCAGCCGCGGCAGCGCGGCTAGGTTCCGGCGTGCAGCTCCTTTCAGCTATCGCCAGAGATCCTTTCCATACCTTTCTCCGTGAACAGCTTCTATCTCAGGGAATAAACATTGATCATGTGATCACCACCCAGGGCTATAATGGAATCTACTTCACAAGCAGCAGAAACCCGGAGCAGCGGGAATACCTCGTTCATCATCCCGGAAGTGCATCCCAGAGCATACTTCCATCCCTGGTGTACGATGACCTGGTAGAGAACTGCAAAATCGTTTATGCATCAAGCGAACTGCAGTCCGTTTCAAAATCTGCCCGCCATACTATATTCAAAGCTTTTCATTTTGCTCATGTCAACAATATCATGGTAGCTTACGACCCCAACCTGCGCCTCCAGAGATGGTCTCTGGATGATGCTAAAGAGAGTCTCTGGAGCGTGTTGCCACTTATAGACCTCATTTTTCCCTCCTCTCCTGAAGAATCCAAAGCGCTCTTTGGCTATGAGCGACCGCTGGATGTTATCGGATTTCTCTGGGATAGAGGTGTGGATATTGTGGTTGTGAAGATGGGAGCGCATGGCTGCATGGTTGGTTATGACGGTAAGGTGAAAGAGTTTCCACAACCGGAACTTGCTCAGTCAATAAAGAGCCCCACGCTAATCGGCAGTGCATTCAATGGCGGATTTCTGCACAGCATTGCCCGAGGGTATGACCCGTTTTCAGCTGCAGAACTGGCGAACTCAGTAGCACTTTACAAAGGACTGCAAGGCGGGGGCATACGCTCTTTGCCTACCGCCGAAGAGCTCAAGGAACAGGGATAATTAGTTTTCTTCGTAAAACTCAAATGGGAAGTTAACAGTAAGCTCTCCCAAACTGTCGGGAACAGACTTGAAATGCCAGAGCTTAATGCGGGCTGCGATGTCTTTTTCAAACTGCTCATCACCCATGGTGGACTGAATCGGGCGGGCATCAGACACACTGCCATCAGAGCTGATTCTGATTTCAACCACTACTTTACCAGCCAGTTTCGCTCCCGAGCGCAGTTTACGGTTGTAAATATAGCGCAGCTCAGAAGAGTTGTCATCTATGATTTTCTTTATGAAAGTGGGTTTTCTATACGGATTGGCAGCCAGATCCCTTCTCCTCTGCAATTCCTTCAGTTCCGGGGCGCTCATTTTTGACGCCTGTTCTTTTATGGCCTTATTGAGACTTGCTTCTTTGGTTTTCTTTGCAGCTGCAGTTTCGCCGGTAAGATCAATGGTGCCAATTTTATTTATAAGATCCATAACTGAATCTTTAGCTGCAGAAGCCTTCTCCTCCGGTTCCATGTATTTAGTAGCAAGTTCACCTTTAAGAGATGAACTGTTAACCATGCTGGAGTATTTTTCCATATTGTTCATAAACACCTGATCCTGATACGCTTCCAGCTGGCGCTTGGCTTCTTCAGAAACCTGCTTTTTCTGTTCGTAGAATTCTCCAAGCATAAGTAGTCTTCTGTTAGCCTGCTTTGCCCATTCCTTGGTAGGATCCTCTTTCATGACCCATTGATATTCTTTCATGGCCTCTTCGGTTTCGCCCAGTTCTTCATGAGCGCGACCTTTATAATAACGGGCCTCCGCGGCAGTCCTGACCGGAGGTTTCATGTCCAGAAATATGGAAACGCTTTTAATGGCATTGCGGAAATCCATAAGAAGATAAAACTGCTTGGCCTTATCAAGACCGCTCAGCTGTTTTTTCTCCAGTTGAGCCCGTTCCTTTTCCATTGACTGAATGAATTCCAGGAGTTTCCAGGACACAATACCCGCTTCCGTTTCCGGATAAGAACTGATTACCTGTTCATAAATTCCTTTAGACTTTTCATAATCACTCAACATGGAATGGCAGAATGCCTGATGTACCATGACCGATGCGCGAATCTCATTTTCCAGACTGCTTGTATTGAGCACATCCTGGTAGATGTTAAGTGCTTCCGAGTAGCGACGATTACGTTCCCAGAAATAGGCAATTTCCAGGACATTGAATACCTTATCCTCTTCTGTGGGGTTTATGATTGGCTTACCCAGCAGAAACCTGATAGAATTTAGCACGACTTGAACAGCAGTTTTCTGTGCCAGTTTGCTCTTTTCACCTTTTGAGGACTGGAACTTTTCACCTGAGGTAAGGGCCTGAATTCGTGCCTCAAGCTCCAGATCAGTCACATTGTCCTCACCGGAAAGCATGCGTCGTTTAATCAGTTCATATCTGGCCACGATTCCGAAAGTGTTCGAAGCATCCTGTTTGGCAGCAATATTGCCCAGATAGTAGCGGATCTCCTCCATGCGGATATCAATGAGGCTTGCATTGAAAAGCAGGGTTCCGGCAAGCAGCAGAAGCACGAGTGAGGCCTTGAGGATCGTTCTCATTTGCGGCTTCCCTCAGCTCCTGGGAATCATTTCTCGGTTTATGGTCTGAGTGGGACTGACCGGATTTGTTCTCCTGTCGATGGCGTAGCAGGAACCATCCATACTCTTAACATACTTCTTTACTTCTGCAGCCACCTGGATCATTTCCGCATGGCGGCGGAAGGGGCGAGTTTTATTGGTGACCACAGCAACAGACACACTCATGAGAGGGAATTTCTGATGCTCTCCGCGTCTGTTTACGGATTCTATAAAACCGTTTCTGGCATCAACAGGGTTGTAAAACTGATAGATTCCTCTATCAAAATTGGTAATGAAAGTTTTGGCCACCACTTCCCAGAACTCATAATCACACACAATGACAAAGTCGTCACCACCTTCATGACCTACAAACACACTGCGCACATCCCTGCGCTTTGAAGCTGAAAGAAGGCAATCGCGTGTATAGAGGATCGCTTCGTCTCCTTTGGTAAAGCCATACTTGTCATTATAGGCTTTGAAATTATCGAGGTCGCAATACAAAACGCAGATGATTCTTCCGCTGGCCAGACACTGGTCTATATAATTTGCGATTGATATATTGCCCGGAAGACCGGTTAGCGGGTTTGCACCTTTATCTTCATCTCGCATTCTCTGTAAAGAAACCGCCATTTCATTGAAAGAAGAGGCCAATTGTCCGAATTCATCGTTTCCGGCAAATGGAACTCTGTAGGTTAGATCTCCTTTGGCAATCACTTTAGTGGCATCATTGAGAATCAACACTGGGCGGATGATCATCTTGGTGAAAAGGAATGCGAAACCAAGGTGCAGTAATATGACCAGAATACCGATAAGTATGCACTGACGGTAAAGATAGTTCATCTGCTTGTCGATATCTTTCATCTGCAGCCGCACACCGGCCACGCCAATTTTCTGAGTGCTGTAGGTGAAAGGAATATAGAGCTGAATGCTTTTATCTTTTTTATTCACACTGTGATAAAACAGCTTGTCTTCAAATCCCTGACGGGTTATGGCCATATTTATCATCTTCAATTCCGCCATATCGGCAGCTTCGCGCTCCACTACTGCATTGTTCTCGATACAGAGAAAGACCCTGCCGCCCTCACTGAAAAGAGACAGGTCATGGATGCCCATGGCGCTTGATTCTTTTATGATGCGATTAAGATTTTCATTATTGAGTTCTGGATCTTTATCCAGAACGTTATCGATATGATATTTTAGGCTGGTGGCTGTATGCTGAGAGCTCAGAACTGCATTTTCTGCAATCAAGTCCAGCTGGTTTTCAAAAACCATCAGTACGAAAACTGATACATTCATTATGGTAAGGAAAACGTAAATAATGGCGATTTTGAAGAAAATCGATTTGGTCTTTATACCAGGCATACCAATCCTTTTTCTGTGTAGAATCCGAACCGGTTTAGTCCGGACGGCTTACCGACGAAAAAGCGAACTCAATGCGCTCTCCCTTAAGCCTCAGGTATATATACTACCCTTTTTTCTATAAAAAAGTCAAGGTAAAATCCCTCATACTGTTTCGCTCTCCAGAACATCGCTGGTTTCTTCCGGCCCAAGCGCATATTCATGCAGTTTATTTCTAAGAGTGCGAATGGAAATCCCAAGCATTTCTGCAGCCCGGGTTCGGTTCTGTGAACAGAACTCAAGCGTCTTGAGAATGAGCTGTTTTTCAGCTTCCGCAATAGTAATCCCCGCCCCCACTCCCGATTGCCCCTGTGCTCTTCTGGATTCGCTTCTTTCAGCAAAACCGAAAGCCTCTGGCTTAATCATTCCAGAACGGGTAAGCACGACAGCTCTTTCAACCGCATTCTCCAGTTCCCGAATGTTGCCGGGCCAGGAGTAAGCCAGAAGCTGTCTTTCGCATCCGTCCGAGAGCCCCTCTACACTGAAACCATTTTCATCGTTGAATTTCTTTATGAAGTGCTCAACCAGACTCACAATGTCTTCTTTACGCTCGCGAAGAGGTGGAAGATGCACATGAAAGACATTGATGCGGTAATAGAGGTCTTCCCTGAAACGCCCCTTTTCGATCTCCTCTTCAAGATTGCGATTCGTGGTGGCAACAACTCGAACGTCAACCTCTATGGGATCATCCCCGCCCACTTTGTGAATTTCCCTTTCCTGCAGGGCGCGCAACAGTTTTGCCTGAGCTGAAATGGGCATCTCACCGATTTCATCAAGCAGAAGCGTTCCCCCTGAGGCAGCTTCGAATTTACCGGCTTTACCCTTGATAGCACCGGTGAAGGCCCCCTTCTCGTGACCAAACAGTTCCGATTCAATAAGCCCTTCGGGAAGAGCGGCACAGTTGATCTTTATAAACGGACCTTGGGAACGTGGACTCTGGAAGTGAATGGATCTGGCAATCAGCTCTTTTCCGGTTCCCGATTCGCCGGTGATAAGCACTGTTGATCTGCTCTCCGCCACGGTTTTTGTCAATTCTCGAATGTTTGCAAGCGTAGCGGATTTTCCAACATAATCCCACTTTTTTCCAAGTGCGGATCGAAGCTTCTTGTTTTCAGCTACAAGAGAACGGAATTGAAGTGTCCTCTCGACTGTCATTTCCAGTTCACGAATCAGGTTGTCACTTTTTTGAAGAAAATCATAGGCCCCCTTCTTCATGGCATCCACCGCAGTCTCTATGGCCCCGTAGGCGGTAATGATCAAAAAGGGAATATCAGAGTCCATCTGCTTTATTTTTTCAAGAAGCTCAACACCGGTCATCCCTGGCATCTTAAAATCACTTATTACCAGGTCAAACTGCTCCTGAGGGAACATCTCAAGCGCTTCCGGACCGCTGCAGGCCGCTCTCATTTCGTAGCCCTGACGACGTAATGTCTCCATGATGGATTCACGGAAAAGCTCATTATCATCTACAACCAGAATTTTTCTTTTTTCCATGCAGTCCCCGTAAGATCAATCCTTAAGCCTGGGAAGAAACATGCGTACGGAGGTACCCTTCCCCATTTCACTCTTTATATCGATGAATCCGCCATGTGATTCCACAATTTTCTTTACAATAGCAAGTCCCAGTCCGGTGCCGTTCTCCTTTGTAGTGAAAAAAGGGTCGAAAATCTTTGACAGAACGTCTTCCGGAATTCCCGAACCGGTATCTTTGATGCAAAAACAAATGTAATCGCTGTTTTTCTTACTGCTCTTTTCGAAGAAAACGGACAATGTGCCGCCATTATCCATTGCCTGAACTGCATTCAGACAGACATTCATCACAGCCTGATTCACCTTCTCCGGGTCAGCGAGAACAAAAAGCTCCAGACCATTCGAAAAATCTTTATCAACAGTAATCTGCCTTCCCAGTCGCTCCACTTCTATCTGGGCGAAATCGATAATCTCCTCCAGAAGATCACACAGCCTAACTTTCCTGAATTCGGCAGCTAGGGGTCGTGTATATACAAGCAGATTGGTTACTATTTTATTAAGTTTTGAAAGTCCTTCGGTAATCTTGCCAAGAGTTTTTCTTCTTGGGTCCTCAGGTTCCAAATCCCTCTCCAGAAGTCCAGCCCAGACACCCATTGCTCCCAGGGGATTTCTAATTTCGTGAGCCACCGTTGCGCTCATTTCTCCAAGTGCGGCCATAGTTCTGGCCTGGTGCATCTCTTTTTCGAGAGCTTTGAAGCGTGAAATATCGCTGAAAATTTCAACTGCGCCTAACTTTACACCTGATCTATCCTTCAATACTGCGGTATGGAAAAGAACCGGAACCGGATGATTATCTATTGTCCAGATCGTTTTTTCGTCTCGCTTAACCTCCCTGCCGCTGTGAAGCGTAGCCAGGAGGGCACTTTTACCCTGCTGGGAACTGAAAACTTCACTGTAGGAGCAATTAATGACAGCATCCTGAGAAAAACCGGTGATTTCCGAAGCGGCTCTGTTGAAATGTGTGATGACGCCGTTTACATCAACACCTATCACCCCATTATCCATGCTTTCCAGAATACTGCTGAGGTAAGTCTGGATCTCCTCCTGCTTGGAAAGACTTCTGGCAAGTTCGGCATTTTTTCTGTCGAGTTCAAGATTTACCTTCTTGAAATCCTGCTGCATTGCCCCATATGCCACACTGAGCTTTTCCGCTCTGAGCTGAAAGTCAACGAAAGCCTGCTGTAAACTTTCAAAGAGCTCCGCCGGGATCTTCTCCCCTGTCTGCACAGTGTCCATATTATCAGGCCTCGCCACTTTTCTTGTACATCTTTTCAAGATACCGTTTCAGCTGATCCTCACTTTCAAGAAACTCCTTAATGACTTTTTGTGTCTGTGTAAGGATCTCATTGAAATAACCGATTTCTTTATTTGTATCATAAAGATCACGACGTTCCTGCCAGAGTGCAACTTTTTCAGCACTGCTCTCACGCTCCAGCCCGATGGCCTCCATGAGCTTTTGTTTCTTTTCAATGCCTGACATCAACCCGGCAGTATCGCCTCTTGAGAGAATCAGCTTGCTCATAACAGACCTCACCGTATCGCGCAGTTCCTTGTAAAGTGCAAGTTGGCGAGTGAACGAAACGATTAGGTCCTGAACCAGAATTGTATCATTTTCCTGCATATTATTCAATCATTTAATCCCTTTTACAATTTAGTTTTTTGCTGACCGATACTCATGTTCCCAGATGGCATCTTCCATTTTCCACTGAGCCTGCTTTGCCCAGTAATCGTCCGGATACTGAGTGATAAGATCCTTATAAAGATTTATCGCCTCTCGATAGTGCTTGTCATTACGAAGTATATTGGCAATCTGAAAAAGTCCCCAGGGGGTTTCCTGAAAAGCAGGATATTTTCTGGTGACCCGCTTATAGTAATCCATTGCACTGGAATAATCCTTCTGCTGAAATTTCAGATCTGCGATTTTGTAATAGCTGTCGGGAACACGTAGGTAGATATCGTTTTTTTCACCGCATTCAATCGCCTTTGTGTAACAGGTGATTGCACGACTATAGTTGCCAAGCTTGCTGTAGGTGTTTGCCAGTTTGAAATTGATAGCGACCTGATCCGGGAAAGTGCAATTGCCGGATAAAGCCTGTGCGTAGGCGTCAGCAGCTTTTTTCTGGTCCTCAAGATCAGCATAAGAATCTCCCAGGCGCTCGTAGGCTTTGGGAACCCATTCATGTTTTCGGTGATTCTGTATAAACTCTCTAAGCAACCGCTCTGAAACCTTGTAATCCCCTCTTTGCTGATAGCAGAGCGCCTTCAGAAAGAGACTTTTTGCTGCGAAGGGGTGAGCGGGAAACCTGTCAAGAAATGACTGAAACTGGTGCTCAGCATCCTTAAAAAGTCTCAACTTGTAATAACATACCCCTGTATTGTAGATGCAGTTGGCAGCGATAGTTCCGTTTGGATTGGCTGCAATCACTTTGCGGAACTCTCTGACTGCATCGTCAAAATTACCATCTGTAAAAGATCGTATTCCACCAAGAAGCTTCTGTCCTGCATCAGTCAAGGTGTCCACTGTCATCATGGAAAGAAGGGCGTCGATTTGAATCTCGATAGGTGCATACTTTTCTGAAGAAACCACTTCAGCTTCCGGTTCTTTTTTTTCGGGCGCAGCTTTTGGAGTTTTAGGAGCAGGTTTCTGTGATGCGTTGTTCACGACTGTTGTTCCACTGTACTTTGATAAAAGAGCTGATGCCTCTTTGGCTTCTTCACCGAGGTTTTTATCTGCCAAACTTGCTTTGAGATACTTGACAGCTTCAGAGCGGTTTCCTTCTTCCCCGAGGAGCTTCCCTAGGTGAAACTGTGCGCTGGCCCCATGCAGCGGATCATTGGCAGATTTGACATAATTGATTTTGGCCATCTTTTTCTGACCATTCTGTTCCCTGATCAGACCGGCATAATAATACGCGCCAGTATGCCCGGGCTCAAGAGTAAGCACTTCTTTTATCCCCAGAAGTGCCTGATCAAACTTTTTCTTTTCATAAAGGTCAATCACCTTGCTGTACGCCTCTTCCAAAGGACTTTTGGGTTTTGCTGCAATTACCGGCGTCTCTTTTTGCTTTTCGTTCTTTACAGCCGTGTCTTTGACTGTCGTATCAGGATTTACAGTAAAGGAAGCCACTTCTGGTTCTGCTTTAACTTCTCCCAGTTTGGCTGTTTCCCCTTTTTTCATCAGCAGTTTATCGATAACTGATTGAACGCTGTCTTTTTCCGAGGGATCACAGGAAGTGAGATATTTCTGAAGCACCTGAACTGCCATCTCTTTTTGGCCATCGGTTTCATAAGCCGAGGCCAGCATCTTCTGCGCTTTCCCCCACCCGGGATTGTAGGACAAGGCTTTTTCAAGATTATAGATGACAAGTTTCGGCTTTCCCTGTAATGAACGTATCTCTGCCAGATGCATGTAGGAGTTGTAATGATCCGGATAGGCGGCAAGCACTTTTCTGAATTCGTCTATCGCCTGATCATAAAGTTTTTCGTTTTTATAGCGTACAGCAAGACTATAATGGATATACTCACCGGAATCCTCACCCAAAACATACGCGGGGAGAACTAAAAACATCATGCAGCAGAAAACCATAACTTTTTCCATCAAAACGCTACTCCTTGCGATCTGAAAACAGTAACGTATTTATTATCTGAACTCTGTGGGACGCAAAACAGCATTTCGCACCGTTTCCTTTATTAGCCGCTCCACCGATCCCATGCGCACCAGCACGTTAGGACAGATTTCCCGAGCGGTTATTTTAGGATCAGAATTTTTCTTTAAAAAGAGTTCCACTTCATTAAGCCGAGCCGATGTAACTCTGCACATATCATTACATTCTAACGCTTTTTTAAGTATCACATCAAGCTCATTTTTCCGTTCTTGTGCAATAACGCCATCAGACCCCATCTGATCTCTTACAAAGCAATACGCCTCATATTTCACAGCGTCCAGAAGCACACACTGCTCCTTGAGCTTTTCAGACAGCACAGATTGCTGCCTCAGCCAGGTGTAGCGGGCTCCCACATCAAGAACCGTACGCACTTCACCAACTGATCCAGCCCGTTCAAGCTGTATTCCAAGAAACGCACTCACATTTCCACCTACAACGGAACGGGCAACCACTTTACCCTTGCAGTCAATATTACAATGGAGAATATCCTCGTTTACCTGAAGGTCCTGTCCAACCGACACCCGAACATTTTCCAGATGTCGTGCCTGCATAGCTCCCCCGCATTGAATTTCCCCTTTTCCGGAGCCAACCACTCCGGAGCGGATCAGCAGGTCGCCACCGCATTTCACAAAAGCATCTTCCAGACAGCCCATTATCTTCAACGATCCGCTAACCTCAACTTTGAATCCGGCACGCACTGTACCACCTATGAGAAGGTCTCCGGTAAAGGTGATGTTGCCTGTACTGTAATCTATGTCGCCGGGAATCTCCTTGCTTTGGTGCACCTCAACAAGCCCGGAATTATGGAGAATGAAAACTCCGTCATACTGTGCAACCAGCAGATTTGCATCATCAGGACTGTACTGAGTGCCAGTTCCGCCATTAAGCGCGATATCCTTTACGGGAGGAGCTTTAACGGTTTTCCCGAAAACAGTGGTCCCGTCGAGGCCAAACTGGGGAGGAATTCTTCTGGCCAGAGCCGTACCGCTCTTTACATTGATGAAATAGCTGAGGACCTTGTGGTCAACAGTACCATCTTTAAGCTCCTTGGGCTTGCCTACCCCGGAGGTGTCCAGCAGAATTTCAATTTTGCCCGGTACTCCCGGATTAACCGGTGTACCCCGAGCCACTTCCACGTATTTATCAAAGTGTTTTCCCGAGAATACTTTCTCAATAACTGCTTTGCTGACTCCATGCACAATGCCAAGCGCTTGAAGATCTGCGATCACATCCTGTACCGTCGCTTCAGCAGCCTGAAAAGGCACGAGCACGTAGGCCTTCATCTTATCGCTGCTGTATTTGACGGAGATATTAGTTCGCAGATTCAATGATTTACTCCTCAGAGTGTACTCTTAGACCGGCTTACGCTAAAGCAAAAGACTGCAGGGCTGCTTTCTCATCTCCCAAACGCTTGTCCTCAAGTAGATAGCCACACACATAATCCTTCACCGATTCTTCCAGTGGCATGCAAGTGTGGTCGCAACCGACATCTCTCAGTTTTTGAGTGCTGGCCTGAGTGTAATACTGATACTTTTTCTCCAGTGATGGCGGCATATCGATGTAATCGATCCTGGGCTCTTTTCCCAGTGCCGCAAAAAGCGAACGGGCCAGATCGTTCCAGGTCCGTGCTCTGCCTGTACCAATATTAAAAATTCCCCCGGCACTCCTGTTTTCAAGAAAATAGAGTGTCATGGCAACGGCATCTTTTACATACACGAAATCCCGCATCTGCTCACCGTGGCCGTACTGAGGTCTGTTCGATTTGAATAGCGATATCACACCCTCATCCCTGGCCTTTTCAAAGGCTTTACTGACCACGCTGCGCATATCATCTTTGTGACCTTCATTAGGGCCGAACACATTGAAGTACTTGATACCTACTATTTTGCCCAAAATTCCCCGACGCTGAGCATAGAGATCAAACAGATGTTTTGAGTAACCATACATGTTCAGAGGACGCAATGTATAAAGACGGCTTTCATCATCTTCGTAGCCCTGGTCCCCGTTTCCATACGTTGCGGCACTTGAGGCATATATGAATCGGGCATTCTGATGGTTTTCCCACCAGGAGGCAATCCGGCAAGTGTAGCGGTAATTGTTTTCCATGAGGTAGTCAGCATCGCGCTCGGTAGTAGAGGAGCAGGCTCCCAGATGAATTACCGCATCAATTGAATCTCCGAAACTGTTTTCCTCCAGACGAGTTATAAAATCGGCTTTATCCAGATAATCTGCATAACTGAGAGCGGAAAGATTTCTCCACTTTTCGCCGCACCTGAGTCTGTCCACTATCAGTATATCATTTCGACCTCGTCTATTGAGATCCCAGACTACTGCACTTCCGATAAAACCGGCTCCTCCAGTAACAACAATCATCTCTCCTCCATTTTAAACAATCATAGCATAATTACATTAAATATACAATCCGAATCTGTGAGGGTTGGACCTTGGGCGATCATTATATTTCATTGTGAGACAACAGCTTTGATAAAAGAGGTTTCTATGAATTGTCCAAAATGCGGAGCTGTCCCGCAGCCGTTTCTGTCCTCCTGCGCAGTGTGTGGAAATACCGCTTTACTTAATGCTTCCAACCATTCAGGTGAACTGAATCTTTTGGCGAATCCACTGCTTATAACTCTGGATTCATTTCTGCTTCTTTTCAAATCACCACAACGTTTTTTTGAGAGAGAGTTACCGAGGCTTCCGATATGGACAGCACTGGTGTTTGCGCTCTTTTTCGGCAGTATTTCACTTCTGGCCACCTATGCCTGGAGTGTAAGTCTTCCTCAATTGGGACTGCAGTCAGAGATCGGATCGGAAATGTCCTCCATGGGACCAACAAACCTTCTTTTCTCCCCATTTATCATACTTATGCAGCTTTTGCTATTCGCCGGGGTACTTCACCTGTTATTGAGTATCTTTAGAGTACGAAAAAACGAGTTCTCCCAAACCCTGAAACTTGTCTGCTACTGTGAGGGAGCCATGATTTTATATCTGATCCCCTATCTGGGACCTTTACTCGGGTTCGGTTTTGGATTATACTGGATTATTGTTGGTATTTCGGCCATTCATGAAACGACTAAAACAAAAGCGGCAATGGTCATTTTGTCGCCTCTTTTTCTGATCACATTTCTTCTGGTAGTGGCAATATTTGCTGCGGGATCCCTTACCGCAATCATTGGACAGCTGATCTCAAACTAGTGTCCATGTCATCAATTCCGTTGACTTATTAAGGATTTAGCGGTAATATACACTTAAAGGAGTTTAAACGATGCCTAACAGCATAAATATGCTTCTGGATGTGAATGTACCCATCGTTGTACAGCTAGGCCAGACTAAAATGACTATTCGCGACCTGTTAAGTATGAAAAAGGGTCAGATCGTGAAGCTCAACCGCATGGCTGGTGAGCCGGTTGACGTTCATATCAGCAAAAAGATGATCGCCAAGGGTGAAATCACTGTAGTAGATGACAAGCTTTCTGTACGTATCGCTCAGCTTTACGGGGCAAAGGAGAAATTTAAGCATCTGTAGAGAAATGGTCAGTAGAAGTATCTCTACGAGTAAGAAGTCCTTCAATCAACAACAACTTTCTAAAAACACTAATTCCACATGATCCCGGCAGAAACCCTCAGTGCTGTAACGGCAACAGGATCAAAGCGGAAAGCATAATCAAAAAAGTAGTTACGGTAACGCACCCCAGCACCCAATGTCGGAGTACTTCCTGAAAAACCAGCCCGGAATGCAGCCAGATCCCAGAAAACAGCTTCTATTCCCCCGTGATAAGAGACATCATAATCCTTATGCAGTTCCAGGGAAACAAGCCAGTCTGCGCCAAGGATTTTACTTATATCATTATAGGAAATGCCCAAATACTGAACAGGCTTGAGGGGTTCCGAGTACTCCCGAAGTCCACTGCCATCATCAGAATGTGCCCAGTTCACCTTGCCGGGAATGAAATTTTTAAATGCAGCACCCATAAGTAATTGTCGTACAGTCTGTTTTGAAACAAAATCATAATCAAGATCGATCTGCAGCAGCATTCCGGCATCGATATTGGCATTCATTCCCATACGCACTTTTTGATTTTCTCTAATGATATGAGTTATACCCCTGAATCCAAGTCCAAGTGCTAAAACTATATCCCGAGGCTGTCCGGCGGCATCACTTCGCGGCATTGGAAATGAGAGCTTTTTTCCCAAGGAAAGAAGAAAAAGGTTCTGGTTATCGGTAATCACCCCGGTTCCACTCCCATCGGCCCGTTTTGAGGGATCCAGCAATCTTTCATGAAACGTACCGGGAAGCGAATCAAAGGTGGCGATGGCTCCGCTGTAGAAAGGTATTACAAGAGCGGTAATGCCGGTTGCTCCTTGAAGCGGAGCATGAAATGCCAGTGCCCCGTGATGAGACAAGCCCCAGTAAAGCCCTGCATATTCGACTGATGCTTCATAGCGATCGAGCATTCCGGAAGCTGCAGGGTTCCAGTGTGCGGCGATGGCCCGACGGGGATAGACCACCCCCGCATCGCCCATCGCTGAAATATCAGCCCCAACAGGAATGTGCAGTATTTCATCAGCATACAGGATATCAAGCGAATCTCCCGAAGCAGAAACAACGAACAAAACCAAAAAAAGACGAAAAAACTGGAATCTGGAGCTCATTTCCCCTCGCCGGAATCCCCTAGCACTGTCACCATTGCGCGACGATTTCGCGGTCCGTCAAATTCACAGAAGTACACGGATTGCCATGTTCCAAGCACAAGATTTCCTGATTTCACCGGAACCGAAACACTCAATCCGACAAGTGAAGTCTTGAGATGGCTGTCACTGTTCCCTTCAGCGTGTCTGAAATTCGGGTCCCTGTCAACCAGTTTGTCTATTTTGTAAAAAAAATCTCTCTGAACGTCAGGATCTGCATTTTCGTTCAGCGTCAGTCCGCCTGTAGTATGGAGGCTGTGAATCATGCAGAGGCCATCCTTTATGCTGCTGGATAAGACTATTTTCTGCACATGGGCTGTAATATCAACCCAGCAACTCCTTTTTGAGGAGCTAAATGAGATTTCCCTGTTGAAAACCATATCGTTTACTCCTGGTTTTGATACTCTGCTTCTGACTGTTTATCAAGGTTATATTATATCATTCTGACAAAGATTTGTGCAGGAAAAAGGCTATGGAGATTTGGAAAGCGAGGAGCGATTGGAAATCAGTCTACGATTTGATCAGTAGAGAGAATGAAGGACATGGGATTTACAGGGCGGCCATTCAGGTGTACTTCGTAGTGAAGGTGTGGTCCGGTACTTCGGCCAGTGTTGCCCATATAGCCAATCAGTTCCCCACGCTTCACATACTGCCCCTCTACCACAGATGCCTTGTTTAGATGAGCATAATAGGTGACGATCTCCCCGTTTAGGTGGCTGACCTTTATCAAATTGCCGAAGTGTGAGCGGCTGCTGACTTCCTTTACAAGGCCGTCAGCAGTAACGTACACTGGTGTCCAGGGCTTATTGGCTATGTCCAGGCCTTCGTGCAGAAGTCGATATCCGGTAAAGGGGTGATAACGGTAACCGAATGTGGATGTAAGTCTTCCGTTGGTGGGCCAGATCGAAGGGCGGCGAGACCATCGGGAGTGCATTCTGAGTATGTTTTCGGATGTTTGAGTGAATGTCGATTCCTGAAGTTCGGCCTGGCGTAAAAGGGAGGAAAACTGAAGCTTGACTGATTCGGCCTTCATCAGAACCGGATCCATCAATGAAGAGATCAGCACCTCTTCCCTGGATGGGAATCCTCCCACTCCAGCTTTTCGCACATCACTGCTGATAGGATCCATTCCATATTTCAGACGCGTTTTATCCTCAAAAGCCACTATATGGGAAATAGTGGTTGATTCCTGGTGCATATACTTTTCAAGAAACTGCATCTTAAGGAGCAGTCCTTTATTCTCCCGCCGCTCCTGAGATACTCCCAGGACAGCCAAACTGTAGCTTGAACCCAGATAAATCAATCTTGCGAACCCGACTATGCCGGCAAGAATGAAAATGGCCAGAACGATACAGGTAAAAAGAGAAAAACTGACCGAGCGCATTTTAGCGTTTCTGCCCGATGCAGTATACAGGAGATTCCAACTGTTCTTTTGCATGTATCCGGTCTTGAAAAGAGATCTGAGATCATGAAACAAGTTCATGAAAAGGGACTACTTTTTTATTGTACATGCTTAATCAAAGATGCTCAACAAAAAAGTAATTAATTAAGTTAAATTCGAAAATGGTCAGAATCAAGCCTTTTTTACAATATGATGGATAAAAAGCAGAGAAAAGGCTGGAATTTTTTAGATTTTGTTGATAGAGAGCAGGTTTCTACAGAAGGTTTGATTCAGCACACAGTTTTTCGACATTATTCAGATTTCGACATTTTCAGACACCGATTGTGGATGGCAGTTTCGAAAAGGCCGCTTCAAAAAGATCCATTTTATCCAAAATACCTTCAATAGCCCCGTCCTTATCCAGTATGACGAAATAGCGGGGTGAATCCTCACGAATGCGCCTTAAGCAGGAAAGAAGTGTCATTGTACTTCTAAGGGCCGGAAGTGGCTTGACGTATTTGCCGAAAGCCACAGTTGTTTTCCCGCTCAGGGGTATCAGATCCAAAAGCCTTATATAGCCAACCGGCTTTTTTAAATCATCGGAAAAGACAACCAGGTCATCATTTTCAAGGCTGATCATTTTCCCGATCTGAGAAAAATTTTGGGAACGAGTATATAAGGCGTGATTTTTTTTCCACTGATCAAGAGATGAAGAGATTGAGAGAACTTCACGATCTCTAAGTCGAAATGTGTTGTTCATCACTTGATCTGCGGTTTCAAACAATGTTCCCCGCTTAGCCCCTTCCACCGCCACGAGCAGCATTTCTTCCCTTACTTTAGTGCGATATGACTCCCCGCTTCGAGCTTCTGAGGCACCTATCAGTTTGGAAAACTGACTTAGCAGCCAGGAGAATGGAAACATCATTATATATAGAATGGCCAATATCGGTATGGACCTGAGGGTTAACCTGAAAGGATAGATTCTATAGAGAGTTTTGGGGATCATTTCTCCAAAGAGCACCATTACCGGAGTGAGGAACCAGGATTCAGGAGATGGGATACTACCCAAATCCAGCGGAAAGAGCTGATCGGCTTTAAGATAGAGCTGAGAGAAGATCAGGGCAGCCGCAACGTTACAGATATTGTTTCCAATAAGAATTGTGGATAGGAGGCGGTCTTTATGATTCATGAAGTATAGAGCAACGCGTGCATTGAGATTACCCTGCGCGGCGCTGTGCCCCACCTTGAGCGGGTTCCAGGAGATAAAGCCGGTCTCAGATCCGGAGAAGAAAAAGGATCCGAGAATACACAAAAGCAGAAGTAGGAGCAGAATCATTTCAGTAAAATATGTTAAGGAGAGTCGGAGACTTACATTTTACCGTCTTGGAAATTGAACTGTTCGAAAATGAGTTGAAGAACGGCTGTGAAATCAGATTGGTTTCACAGCTCTACCGATGTTCATCCTTGCGGATAATATCGTCAATTTCCTGCTGAATTTTTGCCTTGTAAAGGGCATCTTCCAGATCCTGGGCAATCTTTTTACCCTGTTTCAGGATATCTGATCTTTTTTCGAGAAGCGCCAGTTCCAGCTCACGTTTTCTGTTCTCCTCTTTGCGCAGTCTCAGCAGAAGATAGCTGTGACCTACAGCGATTCCAAAAAGAAGAATCAGAGCCTGAATCAGCCAGAAGATCAGATGTTTTTCTATCATGAAGGCCCCTTGTAAAGAGAAAAACCATATCGGTTTCTAACTCTAATATATCACAAGCTGGACTTGAAAGCAATCATAAACCTTCAAGCCCAGTTGTTGAACTGTTTTATTTTGAAATGACTGAAGTGTAACGGTCGATATTGAAATTTATTCTTCTGGCAAAGTTTACCAGCTGAACCAGCAACTCCTTATCCTGCTTGTCTTTAGCCTGGTCGCCCCCTGAAGCCTTTTCGAAAAGGGAAGGCAACTGCACCTCATAGACGGGGTGGAAGATATCTTCCAGCTTGCTTTTAGTGACCGGGATGGCAAACCTGTCAACGAAGTTCAGCAGATAGGTAAGTCGTTCGCATAACTTCACCGTTGCTTTCTGCTGGAGCAGCTCCAGATCTTTGATGATAATATCCTCCAGAGCCTTTGCACTTGATTTTTTGTTGATCTTCACTTCGTATAACTTCTCAAGTGCATGCAATTCAAGAAGATCGGCAAAAATATCATCTTCACTCCCCCATTTACCCAGCTTTCGGATCAGCTGATTCCATCTGTTTTGAAGCACGTACAGAACCGGTGTGCTGCAGTAGGCTGGCAGTGGGTAATTCAAGCGAGTTAAAACATTGAGATTCTGCTCATTCTGATCCATCCAGGCGTGAAACCGCTTATCAGTATCGCTGGCCATTCGCCCCTGAAAGAAATCTGAAAGATCCTGCCGTGAACTGTAGAAAAGATCTGCCAAAGTAAAGGAAATCGCCTCCGGATGAGCCATCCACACATCAGGTTTGCTGCTTCCGGAGCGCATTTTTTCAGCAGGTACAATCCAGCCGCGAAGCTCAGTTTCAGGACTGTGAGAAATCAGAACCGACCAGGAACCCTTTTCCCCGGTCACTCCGCTCTCCATATCCACATGAACTCCGTCATAGTGCATTCGCCCCACTTTAGTGGAAAGAACCGACTTAAGTTTCATGTTGTAGACGGTTTTTTCGTAAAGTGAAAATTTCTTTACGGCCAGAACCTGCTGAACAGCAGCTGTGAACGCTAAAAGTCTTTCATGGTGAAAAAAGGGCAGAATATGACGTTCAAAAAGAGTTCTTCCATCGGTATTCTTGAGATTACTGGGCGCCATGGCCAAGTTTTGCATGAATTTTTCAAGTTCAGCAGACTTTTCCTCTTCTGGGATACCTAATTGCAGCGCCCTGCAAGCGTAAGCCATATTCTGAACAGTCTCGATACCGCTGATGTCACAGAAAAACCATCCGCAGGAAGTGTAGGAAAACAGCATGAACTTCTGTGCTTCCAGAAGCCGACGAACCTCCCGTACCAAGTCACTGTCAAAGCTGATTTTATCAGACTGCGATTTCAGAAACTCAGTCATTTTCGCCAGAGAGGGATTTCCCATGATGGAGATGTATTTATCCCTCAGATCCCAGGGATCGGTGAAAAGTTTTGACAGCTTTTCCTCGAAATGAGCATTGATACTGCTTTGAAGCTGATCGAGTGCCGAGCGCAGCGGCGCTCTCCACCCCTGAGTCCAGGATGCCTCACCACCGGTTTTGCAACCACAGTCCCTGGCCCAACGCCCCACCCCGTGAGCGCAACTCCAGGCTGTACCCTCTCCAAAAGCATTTTTCAGTTTTACTTCAAATTCCGGAGGGTTAAGGGAGAGGAAATAACCGAAATTTACGGGGGTGATACCGAGATTAGGAGCTACAGCTTTGAAGAAATAAGCGATGCACATATCCCCAAACGCCTTGTGATGACCAAATGTCTCTCCATCAGTGGCGATTGTAACCAACTGATTTTGCTGTCTGTTATGATCAAAACCGGCATTGATTCTATTACCGAGTGCGCTGGAATCCTTCAGAAGATCATTAAAACTGATCTCTTTTGAAAGCCCCTCGTCAAAGAAAAACACATCCAGATGCCCCGGAAGCACCTCACCATCAGGTGTACTCGGAAATATGCGATAAGCACGACGGGTGTCTATCCCCTGATGAGCAGTTGCGGTCCAATCACCACCGCTGATTGGTCTGAATGATTCTGCCTGATTGGGAGAGAGGACCACATAGGTTATTCCTTCCTCAATCAAGCAGCGAACCGTTTCCATGTTAATGGCGGTTTCACCCAGCCAGATTCCTTCCGGCTCGCGATGATAGCGCTTTTTGAAGAAGTATTTCGACCAGCGAATCTGAGTCAGCTGATCTCTGCGGGAAGCAAGAGGCATTATAATATGATTATAGACCTGCGCGATGGCATTGCCGTGCCCGTCAAACCTTCTGCAACTCTCTTCGTCAGCAGCGATAATCCTTTTAGCAGTATTGGGATGATGACGCTCAAGCCAGGAGAAGAGTGTGGGGCCAATATTAAAGCTCATGTTGTAATAGTTGTTGTGAATACCCACAATCGAGCCATGATGATCAAGCAGCCGTGAATAGGCATTTGGACGATAGCATTCGTCATAGATACGCTCGTTCCAATCATGATACGGTTTTGCCGATTCCTGCTCCTCGATAACATCCAGCCAGGGATTTTCCCGGGGAGGCTGATAAAAGTGACCATGAATCACTACATACTTATTGCCAGTCATAAAGTTGTCCGTCCGGGTAAGTTATGTTTTTGCCTTCAAGTCGTTTCTTAAGTATGTCCAATCCCTGTGCGATGATGTCATTGCGAGTGCTGTATATATTCTCGAACCATACTTCCAGTTCATCATTGATGCGGGTGTAGCACTTGTCTCCAATACGTCTATCCCCGATCTGTATTTCCACAGTACTTTTTTCTCCATCAATAAGCACGTTGCGTATCCAGCGAATACTCATCTGATTTTATCCTTAAAAGTGTTGTTCTGAATAAAAATATCTATTGGAACAGATTGATTTCTCACTATTTCAGAGTTCCCCCCGAGTCCGGATTCCTGAAAGCAGAATACGGGCTTTCTGAGCGAATACATCGGTGGGATACTCTAAAAGTATCTGCTCTGCGGCCAAACTGGACTCCTTCAGACGACCCACAATATACAGCGCTTCAGCTCTAAAGTAAAGAATTTCCGGTCCGGGCTTCTTGATTGAGAGAGAATCTAACATTTCAAGTGTCTCATCTGCATTCCCCTTTTCAGTCATAACACGCCCCAGGACTGCTGCAAGCATCTGTCGATTTTCATCATCAATGTTTATTGAAAGCAGCAGTTGCTTTGCCTTCTGCAGATTACCGGTATAGATCAGAAATTCCAGATCGCTCCACAGTTTTGATGCGTTCTGATCATCCAGAAGTTTGTTATACCTGAACTTATAATTGAGAATTTCAGAAGACCCGCTCCATGAGGGAGAAAATGGAAGAGAATCCAACAATGCGATTGCCTCATCTGCACGATTGCTGAAGATCAGAATCCTTCCCCTCCACAGTACCCATTCCCGTACATGGGTTTTTAGTGTATCGAGTTGTGCTGTAAGTTTCAGAGCGTTAATCAGTTCGCCAGTGAAGAGTGTATGCCTGAGAACAAGCGTATCCTTGGGGAGCGATGCAGGAAGCGAATCGATTAATCGTTTGGCGGTGGCCAAATGTCCAGTTCCCTGGTAAAAGGATGCAGCGTCCGCAAGACGAGCCGGAGATGTGAGTTCTGCGCGTTTGAGCCACACTAAAGCTGAATCGCTGATGCCGAGTTCCTGATATGACTTGTAGGCCATAATCGCCGCATTTGTGCGAAGCTCTCCTTTGCCAAGGCGCTGAAAAGCCAGCATGGCAGGCTTGAGAGCAAAACGGTAACGTCTTGAGAGAAAATGACTTCTGGCAATGTCCACCAAGCTCTCAGCAACCGGTTCTCCCCTGGTTTCCAGACCCACAAGCACGTCCACCTGCTTATCATATAACCCGATTTCAGCACAGAGATCGGCCATCCAGGTGCGGAACAGGACTGTATCCCTGACAGTTCCCCCGAAAATGCAGCTTCTGAACTGATCTACAGCAGGAGCAATTTTGGATGGTTCACCTTCAGTAAAGAACTGCCACATCTGGCTCAAAGCCACATGGGCCATCACTGGCTCCAGCTGACAAACTCTGCAGTAAACCTTGGCAGCCTTTGGGTATTTGCCCAGAAGTGAAAGAATGCGCCCCCAGCGGAGATAATCATGACTATTTAGTTCAGCCGAGGAATGCAGGACCTCGTAGAGAGAATCCGCAAAGGGCATGCGTCCACCTTCCCCAAGAGAGACCAGATGATTGTAAACTGGCTGATTGGCCTGTTTCCAAAAGGACACCAGCGATTTCCAAAGTGCCCCACTGTTGAGAATCGATTCATAGTTTGAAAGGGAAACCAGAAGTTCTGAGGAAAACCCCCGGGAATCTTTTCGACGATTCAACAAATCGACAATGGATCCGAGTTGGCCGTTTTTTGCCTTAAGCAGAAAGCCGATATACTTGTAAATGCATTGGTCATCAGCATCCACAGCATTAAAACTGTTGAGAATTTTTTCCTGTTCGGCAAGAGACAAATCAATCCACCCGGAGTCGTCAAAACAAGTTGCCTCAACGGTGAAGATGGATAGCAGAATGAACAGTAAAAAAACAGCTTTTTTCATAAGAGTTCCGGTAAGTTAATCACATTAAGGTTTTTAATCCCAAATGTATGCGACCGGCACTTCGTCGGTCATTGAGATTGCGAGCCCATTGCAGCTGAACCGTTCCAAGCCTTGATGGAAATAGTATCCCCGCCCCATACCCCAGCATGTCTTTGCGCTCTGAAAGAGAAATACCTTCAGGAGAATTAAACCCGGTTCCGCAATCAGTAAAAATAAATAGGGATGCACTCGGGCTGAAATAGATGTGACCCTCAAGCTGGGAATAAAACACTGAGCGAAATGAAAATTCATCTTCGGAATAACCCCTTACCGAATTGTGCCCGCCGGTGCGGTAAGATTCCGCCGGAGAGATGAATTGCTCATCAGTGAAAAGACTTTTGGCTACAAGACGCCCGACTATTGCATATCGGCTGGAGAGCGGCAGATGGGCACCAGCCATTATTTCAAGTCGACTGCGGGTATAGGGCTTTTCCCTGTTTGCTCGACCGCTGCCGGTTTTCACCATGAACTCGTAAACTGTTTTCCCTCTGGCAAACGGTTCTGAAATCAAAGAGATGAATAGATCTGCACCATAGTAGGTATAGGCGGAACCCAAACTGTCGGGAGGCACCGTTTCAGACCCCCGAAGAGCAAAACCGGTTTTCAAGTTTGAACCAATTTCGGTACTTGCAGCAGCCTCTCCGGCAAGATAACCATAACCGAAATCTTCAATATCGAGTTCGATGCCTCCCCAGACCCAAAAAGGCGTACCTAGAACCCAGGGTTTTTCCAATGAAACTTTCAAATTCTGTGATGAACGTGCTCCCGTGTAATGCACTTCGGCATTTTCTCCGGAATGAAACAGGTTAATCAGTGATAAATTGAATAATCCCCGTAACCTCCCCCGCTCTGAAGCAGCAGATTCGTAACCAATTGCTCCCTCAAGAGTTATACCGGAACGCTCAACAATCGTGAAAGGTACTGCCACCGCAGTTGCCGAATCATGTTTCTTATCGCTGCCTTCCACAATGACCGGAGATGCTGCATCGACACTCGATACATATTTTCGCAGTCTCAGTCTGCGCAGCGATTCATTAACTGAGTGAGTAGAGTAGCTTTGACCTTCCTTAAAACGTATATCTTTTAGGAAAAGAGAGCGTTTTCCTTTCAGCCCTCGCAAAACCGGTGTACTGAAACAGGCTTTCTGATCAGGTTCAACCTCGAACTGGATCTCCAGAAGACCTGTGCTGTCAGGCATTATGGAAGTAATTACCAGATTGTAGGGGTAACCGCTATCGGCAAGAAAGCTTGCAATTTTGTGGACAATTCCGTTGATCTCTCCGGCATCGTAAAACCGAGGAAGAACAGGAAAAGAGAAATCGTGAACGGGGATGGAGGGCTCAGCAGCTATTCTCATTTTGGAAATGCGAGACCGGGGACCGGTAATAATCCTTAAAGTATCTCCCGAACTATCACACTTAACCGATTGATATCCCAGAGAATCCATTATCCGGACAACTGATTGGGGGATTCGGGTTTCTGATGACCTCATCAGATTATTCAGTGAACTGTAGAATATTGCGTTCCTGTTGACATTCAGAAACTTTTTGTTCACAACATACAGGGTATCATTTTCTTGAGCGGAAAGGGAACAGAGAAGGAAGGCAACGAAAACAGCAGGAAAAAAGGCACGGACTTTCGGACTTGAACACTTCATCACTTCATCCGCATAAGACACGGAGCCTTAAAAAAGAAAGCGTCAGAAGCTGGTACGTCCTTCTGACGCTCAAAAACTTAATAGGAGCAAGGGGATCAGACACCCTGACGTTTGCGGCGCTCCATAATTTCTTTGCCTTTAACAGAATACTTGGCCACCGGAACTTCTTCGAGACGTTCGATATTGATAAGCTCTCCGGTAACTTTGCAAATACCGTAAGTTCCCTCGTCGATTCTCTGAAGCGCATCATCAATCTGTTCAAGATATTTCTGCTGACGCTCTGCCAGCCCCATGGAGAATTCGCGTCCGTAGGAAAGAGAAGCCACATCCCCCAGATGGTAACTATAGCGAGAGTTCTCACCGGCGGAATCCGAAATGGACTGCTTAAGGTTACTCTGCTGCAGTTCCCCCATCTCTTCCAATACTTTCTGCTTTTCGGCAAGCAGTTTGTCTTTAAAGTACTGGAGCTGCTTTTTGGTTAGTTTCTTGTTCATTTCAGATCCTCCATTCAACTCTCCGAGACAGAATGTCGCGAAGTTAATTGCCGATTAAACTGTAAAGGGTTCCGCTATTTTTTAATGAACCAGGCGGTACACATGTCCAGCAAGAGTCCGCCGCCGTGAAACGGCATAAAACAAGGTGTTCAATATAACTTCCGCCCAAAACCAGTTTCAACCGTTTCATATATTAATATCATAGTTTTCAAGTTTTTACAAGCATTATTAACGGAACAGATTACGGCATGATAAAAACGGAACGGAAAATCGGCAATCTTGGTTACATTACCGGATATTGTCTTCTTTCCTACAGCCGTTCCCTAATCTATTTTCAAAGATTGTTCCTATTACGCATTTCCTCGTAAAAAATTCATTCTCCCTCATCGGTACGGAGTACAGCAGCAATATGACAAGGGTTGAACAAGCCAAAGCGGGCATTATCACCGACGAAATGAACCGCGCCGCAGCAATTGAGAAACTATCCCCCGAACAGATTCGCCAGGGTATGGCCGATGGCATCATAGTACTGGTGAAAAACCGGCTCAGATCCATTGATCCGCTCCCTATCGGCACTAATACTCGGATCAAAATAAATGCCAACATCGGCACCTCCTCCTCTCTTAGCGAAATCGAGGAGGAGATGAACAAGATGAGAGTGGCGGTCAAGCACGGTGCCGATGCCATTATGGATCTTTCCACTGCGGGTGATCTGGCAGGGATTCGCACAGCTCTCATTTCTCAATGCCCGGTGGTGATAGGAACGGTTCCACTTTATGAAATGGCGGTGATCGCCAGTCAGAACAAGAAATCTGTTCTGGATCTTACCGCTGATGACATGTTTGAAATTATTGAGCAGCATTGCCGACAGGGTGTGGATTTTCTAACACTTCACTGCGGCATTACCCGTCAGTCGGTAGCCCGTTTTAAAGAAGTCAAGCGTCTTGCCGGAGCTACAAGCCGCGGCGGCACCATCATCATGGAATGGATCCACCATAACAACAAAGAAAATCCTCTATATGAACAATATGACCGGCTTCTGGACATCTGTGCAGAATATGATGTAGCAGTGAGCCTGGGGGACGGTTTCAGGCCCGGAGCACTGTACGATGCCACAGACCGTGTACAGATTGAGGAGCTCATAATTCTGGGGGATCTGGTGAAACGTGCCCGTCAGAAAAATGTGGGTGTGTTTGTTGAAGGTCCCGGACATGTGCCGCTCAACCAGGTGACAACAAACATTCAGATTCAGAAAACATTATGTAACGGTGCTCCCTTTTATGTGCTTGGCCCTCTGGTGACCGATGTCTCCCCGGGTTACGATCACATCTCTTCAGCCATCGGCGGAGCAGTTGCCGGGATGGCCGGAGCGGATTTCCTCTGTTATGTAACCCCTGCCGAACACCTGCGTTTGCCTTCACTGGAAGATGTGCGGGAGGGTGTAATCGCCTCGCGAATCGCAGCTCACGCGGCAGATATTGCCAGAGGTTTGCCGGGTGCGATTGAATGGGATCATGAGATTTCCCGAGCCAAAATAGCCCTCGACTGGAACAAAATGATCTCTCTGTGCATAGATCCGGACAAGGCCCGCGCTTACAGGGAATCTTTGCCGCCTCACGATCAGGAACTCTGCAGCATGTGCGGAGAGTTCTGCGCGATCAAGAGGTCAAAGAGCGTTAAATAGATACTTTTACCCCAGAGTATCGCATTGAAGAACTCTGGGGTCATACATACTTGGTCTCACATCAACCCAGAATTTCTTTTTAGAAAATCATTATGCCCGCTTACTGCCTTTACTGCAACATCACCGAAGACCAACTCGAACTGGCCATGGCCATAGGCTACGGCCACAATATGAGCGGCTGTGTTGAGGAAACCTCCCCCACCGGCCAACGACTGGGATTCTATTTTTCAACCGAGGCAGATGCTTTGGCCGCCCAGGGATCATTCAAAGAGCTGCTTCAGCTGGATTCAAAAATTGAATTCATCGAAGACCAGGACTGGAATGCCAAATGGCGTGAGTCAATGGAACCGGCTCAAATCGCCCCCGGCATGTGGGTATCGCCAAAGTGGCTGGAACCGCCTCAGGAGCAGAATCGCGTCTGGATTAAAATCGAGCCTAAGATGGCTTTCGGCACCGGGCATCACGAAACCACCCGTCTGGCATCTCGGGAGCTTATCGCCCGCAAGGAGCAGATTCGGGGAAAACGGCTTCTTGATATTGGCACCGGATCAGGAATTCTCTGCTTTGTAGCCGATTACCTGGGGAGCAGCTACTCTCTCGGTGTGGAAATCGACAAAGACTGCCAGGAGAATCTTGCGGAAAACCTTCGGGACAACCCACCATCAGGCAAGGTGGAGTTCCTTATCGGTACTTTAGATACACTGAAGAGCAAATCAAAATTCGATACGGTTATCATGAATATGCTCTCCAGTGAATCGGAGCCGCTTTTGGGGCAGATTACCCCCATGATGCAAAAGGGAGGGCTTCTAATCTGGTCTGGCATACTGATCAGCGAAAAAGAGGAAGTCGTGAGCAGCGCCGCCAAGTTTGGATTCAAGCTTGCAGACAGTAATACAGAGAATGAGTGGTGGTGCGGTTCCTTCAATCTTCAGTAGGGAGCTCCATGAATCATTTTGAAAGTTTTATCACCCCCGAATCATTTGATCTGCGCAAAAAAAAGCAGCTTTCCGGCCCCAATGGGTGGCTACTTTTTGTTGCCTGCAATTCGGGAATAGAGTTTGCCCAGTCGGTAAAAGCTCAATACGAAGCGATGCTTCGGGAGCACAACAGCGAGCTTCAGCAGATTCCGCTCCTGGGGACCAGAGAAGATCCTGTTACAACGGTCTTTGCAGATCAGGAGACCTGCCCCAGGCTTCCACATCATGTGGCCGGGTCCAATGCGTTCGTTTTCCAATCTGTTCACGAAAATGTCAGTTCAAATTCAGTTAATGAAAATATCCAGCAGCTTTTACAGGTGGTGCGCACTCTTCGTGCTCACAGAGCCAAAAGCATTACGGTGGTCACCCCCTATTGCCCCTACTCCCGTCAGGACAAGCCCAGCTTCATGGCCAGAGAGGCGACACTGGCAAGTCTTTTTGCCGATCAGCTTAAAGTAGCGGGAGCGCATGCTCATCTCACCTATCACCCGCACACACTTTCCCTTTACGGTTTTTACGAGCCTGAAATGATGCTTGTTGCGTTAAGTGGTCTTGATCTGGCTGTGGATCTGTTCGGCAATTTCAAAGGCCGCGGTGACGTGCTCGCTGTGTCAACCGATGCCGGCGGAGCTAAATTCACAGTTCATTTTTCCGATGACATGGATATTCCTTATGCAATCGCCAACAAATTCCGTCCCGGGAAAGATCGGGCCAATTTCCTGGGGATTATCGGAGATCTCGATGGCAAATCCGCTGCAATTATCACCGATGATGAAACGGTCACAGGGTCTTCGCTTATCAACGCAGTTCGATCACTGCATTCAAATTATCATCTAGATCAAATCTATGCGGTGGTAAGCCATAACAAACTGAAAGAGGAATATTTACCGGCACTCAGGGAAGCACACGAGAAGTTCGGCCTCAAAGAGCTTCACACGACCGATTCTATCCCTCAAAGTAAAGCCATTCTCGACCTCGATTTCATAAAAATTCACTCTCTGGCATGTCGATTTGCCTGCACTATCAATCGTCTTCATTATAATCAATCAGTCAGCGAAATTTTTCATAATGCCTGAACACAAATTCTGCATACTGGTCATCCTTAGCCTCCGCGCATAGTATTTTTCAAACTTGATTAACTTCAAAACTAATGGGTATTGCATGATAGATGAAAAGATGGAAATTCAGAGTATTCTGAAAAATGCGCTTCGAGAGGACCTCAACGAAGCAGGAGATATCACCTCCCAAGCTATATTCAGTGCTGACGACAGAGGAAATGCAGTGATCCGTTCCAAAGGGACCGGGGTACTGTCCGGGGCCTACCTCATCGAGCCTCTTTTCGAACTGGTTGACAGCACGTTGAAGGTAAATATTCAGTGTAAAGATGGTGATTTGCTTGAACCGGCAAAGCAGATCTGCTCGATTTCCGGATGCGTGCGCTCCATTCTCACCGGTGAACGGACGATTCTTAATCTTCTCCAAAGACTCAGCGGTATTGCCACCGCCACATCAAACATGGTCAGCAAAATTGAAGGTAGCAAAACCCGCATTCTCGATACCAGAAAAACCACACCGGGGCTGCGGATTCTGGAAAAGAAAGCAGTGGTTCATGGCGGCGGAACGAATCACCGTTTTGGCCTTTTCGATATGATTCTCATAAAAGACACGCATGTGAAACGGGCAGGAGGTGTCAAAGAAGCTCTCAGACGCGCTCTTGAATGGAGAGGCGACAGAAGCGAACCGAAAATCGAGGTGGAGGTACAATCGGTGGAGGAGTTTCTGGAAGCTCTGGATTTCAAAGCTGACAGAATTATGCTTGACAATATGACACCTGCTGATATTGCCGTCTGTGTTGAAAGAAGAAATGACCTAAAGTCAAATGTCGAACTGGAAGCTAGTGGCAATGTTACTTTGAACACTGTCGCGGCGTTAGCAAAAACCGGGGTAGATTACATTTCTTCGGGAGCAATAACCCATAGCTCCCCAGCTCTTGACATTCACTTGATTATGACCTCGACAGGAGAGAGCAGTGCTTCCTCAGGCTCTTAATGACCTTACGTTCGTGGAGAGATTCTATCCTTTAGCAGAGGTGGATTCCACCAACAGATATGCAAAAGGCATCAAAGGTGAACCTTCACGGGGTCTGTTCATAATTCAGGCGGACAGGCAGACTAGCGGCAGAGGTCGGAGAGATAACGTTTTTTTTTCAGATCACAGCGGAGGACTTTGGGTCAGCATTATGGCACCTGTGAAGGATCTGCTTAATCATTTTGAACACAACAGGGCCATTGCACTTTCCATCTGCGAAACGCTCAAGGAAAATTTCCCGGCAGACAATGTTACCATCAAGTGGCCAAACGACATATACTGGAAAGACAGGAAAATCGCCGGTATTCTTCTTGAAACCATTCCTTCAAAGCAAACATGTCTGATAATCGGTTTTGGGGTGAACATCAACATTGCCCATGATGAATTCCCGTACAACCTTCAGGAAACAGCCACATCCGTTTTTATTGAAACGGGAATACACAGTTCGCTCTCTTCATTACTTGTTCAGATCCTAAAAAAGTATAACCAATATATCTCTCTTGACCAGGCCCATGTGCACAAAAAATATCTGGCATATCTTTACAATTTAGGATATCTGGCCATGGTTGATGGTACAGAAGGTGTTTTTAGAGGGGTTGAATCGGATGGTCGAATTGTTCTGGATACAATTGATGGTTTGAAATATTTATGTTCGGGAACACTGCGGTTCAAACGAGGTCCTGATGAAAAACGATAATTATATTCTTTCCATTGATATCGGGAATACCAGAACCCATTTGGGGGTTATCGATAGAGATGCTTGTCAATGCTTAAAGACGGTAGCTTTTCACAACAGCGAGTTCGATTCACGATTCAGTGCAACACTAAACAATCTAAAATCCGAATACAATTTATGTAAGGCAAATATTTCCTCCTGCGTTACAAAACTCCTGAAGGAAGCAGAGGATTTCAGTAAAACTCAGTTGGAAAGTGTATCAGTACTCAAAGTGCATTCCGGTCTCCCGGTTGTCTTCAACTATCAAAACCCTGAAAAACTCGGAACTGACAGAATCGCCGATGCACTTGCCTGCAGCATGCTTTTTGCGGACAGAAGCTGTGTAAAAATCGGTTCCGGATCTGCAGTAACAGTTGATTTTCTGGAAAAAGGCGTCAATTTTGAAGGTGGAGCTATTTTTGCAGGTGTAGAGATGCATTTCAGGACACTGCATTCATCAACAGACGCCTTGCCTTCTGTTAATTTACAGCCCTCTCCTGCCGCAGTCCTGCCAGGGAAATCCACTTCAGAATGCATCCGAGCCGGAGTTCTGTATTCCACTGCTGGTGCAATGATGAGAATCGTAGCCGAATACAGGGAGAAGTATGGGGATGATCTGATTGTGGCGGCAACCGGCGGTGCCTGGGAACTTACATCTGCAATCGTCGATTTTGATTTCACCTACATCCCGGAGCTTACCCTTATTGGGGTGGGACTCTATGAAGACTGAGCATTTATTAACTCCCCTTGACTTCTAAACGTTGTAGGATTCACCCCCGCTCTTGCCTTGAACTCACGATTAAAATGGCTGGCCGTAGCATACCCCAGCTTGAAGGCGATTTCAGTAATGTTCAGATCAGTTTCCGCCAGAAGACGTTTTGCTTCCCTGATACGCAGATCATGGATAAGAGATCGAAAACCAGAAGGATAATTCTCTCGAATCAGCCTTGATAGACGCGATTCGGAAAATCCCAGTTCCTTTGCCAAACTGGCCAGACATAAATCGGATAGCGTATAGTGCTGCTCCATGTATAAAACAATGCGCTGCCAGTCACTTGGACCGGTCTCAAGCGGAATCGGTTGCATGCCTTTTTTGGTGGAATTGGCTTCAGATCTTTTTCCCCCTCTTTTTTGCAGTACCAGAAGCAAAGTTCCTGCAACTGTAAGCAATCCAGTTACAATCAGAACCCAAAACAGATTGTCTGCTGATGAAAATTCCAGTGAGGAGATAAACAACGTATCCACCAAAGAAAGTCTGCCGGTATCAGTCATTACCCACTCCACCATGCAGACAAAATCAAGATAGAGACGATTGTCTTCGGGAGGTACCCTATACTGCTGCTTCCACCATTCGGCGACTCTAAACTGTTTCAGCGACAGTGAGACCCTTCGCATTTCAGTGGTAAGTGTAACTGGCGCTTCCAGAATACGGTAACTCACGGGGTCGTCAGGTGTGGTAATCTCAGGATCATGGACTGCAAGCTGAAGAGTTACTCTTTCAGCGCCACTTGAGCGCATGTACATTACAATAGAGTCTTTTTCAGATAGTTTTGACAGGTCTTTGACAATTGGCCGCAAGTCCAGAGCGACTCCCACATAGGGCCAGAGGGCACCATTTTGGAGGCAGTACACCCATTCTACATTATTATTGATATTCAATGAAAGGCTTGAAGAGTTACCGTTATCCACATTATCGTTGAATGTGCTCCAAAGCGAATCGCTATCAATCAGAGGAACAGATGTGGCAAACAGATCGGAACAGAACAGACACAGCATGATCATTGAAAAGAAATTTTGAACTTTTACTGTCATTGTTCGCTTATCGATTTCCCGAAAAAACTAGTCTAAAACTCTCAAATCAGCTCAATAGCGATTTCAGATAAAAAGATGACGTTTTATGGTAATATACTTTGTGGCTTTAATCCTTATATTTGAAGGAAAACCAGTATAAAAAGGAGCCCTTATGAAGTCGTTTCCTGTTTTTGCCCTCACGGTGCTGCTTATAGTATTGCAAGTTCAATCAGGAACATATATCAGATATAATCAGGCAGGTTACACTCCTGATCGCCCAAAAAGTCTCATTTTGATGTCGAGTGAAGACCTGAACGGCAAGTCCTGGTCGATTACCAAAAACGGGACTACCATCCTTAACGGAGCTGTTGGACCCACCATCACCGGTATCGGGGACCACACCAGTCACCCGTTTAACCATGTGGTGGATTTTTCCAGTATCAGTGATTCAGGTCAGTGTACATTTACACTGGATTCGGCAAGCGCAACACTCAGAATCTCTGATCACCCGTACGCTGTCTTCATTACGGATGCGCTACGACACCTTCGTACAGCCCGCAGCGGATCCTCCGATGCATACAATCATGCACTTTCTCATGCCGGAGACAGTGTGGCGGTTGTATATGCTCCCGATGGAAATCCTACGCTTGGAAGATGGAAGCAGGCAGAACCAAGATCAACAGTGAACATGACCGGTGGATGGTACGATGCTGGTGATTACATCAAGTTCACCCTCACCATTGCCACCACTGTATACTATCTGCTCGAAGCTTATGAATCAAACCCGCTCACTTTCACCAAAGTAATTACAACAAGCAATCTTCCTGATGTGCTTGATGAAGCCAGGTTCGGACTTGACTATCTTCTGAAAACATTTCCCGACAGTAATACATTTGTAATTCAGGTGGGTAACGGACTGGACCACAACCAGGGATCACGGTTACCGGAACATGATGCCCTTGATGGAAAGCGTCCGGCGCTGTGTGCAATCAGCCCTGCTCATATGGGACTTTCTGCAGCAGCTCTAGCCAAAGGGGCACGGGTTCTCAAGAATGCCGGTGAAGACCAGATTGCAGAAACTTATTTGCAGAAAGCACAGCAGATGTTTCAGCGCGCATTAAAACCTGATGCACTAAACGAAGCTGTATTTGAAAAAGATGCCACCAATGATTTCTACCGGGATAATACTTTGGAAGACAACATGGCGCTCGGCGCACTTGAACTCTACAGAGCCACAGGACATGCTGATTATCTTGCAAAGGCAAAGGAGCTGGTTCCGCCGCAGGGGAACTGGATCAGCTGGGGCACATATAACTTCAGTGTGAATTGTGGTCTTCAATCGGTGCATACAGCCTCCAAAGTCGCAGCACAGGCAGAGATCGACTTCTTTACTTCAAATATGGATCCAGTCTGGGGTATACCGCTTGAATACACTTGGGGATCACTTCTTTGCTGGAATGGAGCAGGAGCAGCAGCAGGTAGCTGGAACAGAATCGTTCCAGACGAAAAGGCTCTCAAGCTGCATTTACTCATGGTGGATTACCTTTTCGGAAGAAACAACTGGGGAGTCTGCTTTCTTGCAAATACGCGTGTTCCAAATTCTGTACAGAATATCTATAGCCAGATTTACTCTCTTTCTGGAGCATTCCCTTATGGAGCTGTCGCACTTGGCCCCGGAGATAAAGACTCCCACGATGAAATGCTCCAGTATTTCGGAACACCGCCAGCTAATGTGTTTGATGCTTTCCAGACTGAGAAAGCAGTTTTTTACGACTGGAAAAAAGACTTTATGACGTCAGAGACAGTTACTATGAGCCAGGCGTACGCGATTTGGCTTTTGAGTCTGGCGGGCTCTTTTTCATCACAGGCTCCAGCAGATTCAAGTTTGCCTTTAAAAACGTCTCCTGAAGATGTGTTTGACTCAAGCTGGACTTTGAGTTTGAGCACTGTATCCTGGTACCTGTATGCAGATGATGAAGAGGGTGGCAACAGTAAAGCTTCCTGGAAAGATGTTTCAACCACCACCGCACTTCTGGAACCTGAAGAGGGATATGAATACCCTTACGCCGGTTTCGGATTCATGATGCCCTCTCAAAATCGGAATTTGACTTCATTTGATGGAATGATACTTCACGGCCAGTTTGAACAGGGAATGGCTTTTAGGGTTGATTTATGCATGAATGATATTGCCGATTATGATTATCACGGGAAAAATATAATTGGTAAACCGGAAAATACTTATTCCATTCTCTTTTCTGAAATGTCTCAGCAGGGATTCGGTGCTCACTTTGACTTTGATGCCAGTTCGATTTCAAAAGTAAATATTAACTATTATAATACCCTGAAATCGGCTTCCGCCAGAATAGATTCGATTACCTTTTTCAGTTTAGAAAAAAGCAGCATCAATTTTAAAATTAAACGTACAATTATACGAAAAAACTGGAAATGGAACGGCAGGAATCTTCTTTGGAACGGACCGGGTGTTGCAAATCTTCGTCTTGTGAACGCATTGGGGAGAACTGTCTGGCAGGGAAGGCTAATGCCGGGAGAAGGGGCCACTGTTCCCGCAATCAAAGGTTTTCAATTTCTTGTGAACTCAAAAGGTGAATTACTCGAAAGGCGAAGTGGTCTATGAAAGAGTTATTTTTTTCCCAGTGGCGCATTCAGCAGATACACCCACAAATCAGTCAACAGAGCCCTCCCATCTACTGAAAGCGGAGTATCGGCATCCATGCAGATTACGTTATGATAGTTACTTTTCTCCTTATCTAGCCTTGAGGGGGCAATGGAAGTGGAAAGAGCATGTGCGTTGTTGTATGGGGATCCCAGTCTATCAATATTTGCGACCGGTCCCAACCGTTTGAAACCGAAGCTGTTCCAATATTTCCGCATTATAAAATAAGGCATTGTTTGGTCGCCAGTGTGACTGACAGCGAAAAACTTATCAATCTTTGTCTGACTGTTCAGATGTATCCATGCAGCAGGTTTCTTTAATTTATAGTTATAATCCATGGTTGAGAACATGATTACACCTGCTGTGCTGTAATATTTTCCAATAAGGGCCGCGTGCCCTCCACCTTGGGAATGCCCGGCAACAAGTATCTTTGACCAGCGCGGTGCCCCTCCGGATGTGAGGAACTGTTCCCAGCCATCGAGTGGAAATTGCTGGGAAAGATAAGTTAGGAGTTTCACGAGTCTGTTTTCGATACAATTGTCACGATTTACATTCACCAGGGGTGAGAAATCGGATCCAAAAAGTATTTCCCGTCTCATCTTTTCATTACAGCCAAGATCTTTGCTTTGCGCGCAGGAAAAATTCACGGATTTTTCATTGGGATATTGCAAACTGAGAGCATGGAAACCCTGGTCAGCCGCAGTTTCACAAATCAACTTGTAATTTGTTGCTTTCGATCCAGTCCCGGGAAGAAACAGGAACAGCACACCACGATGAATAACCCAGGGGTTCATTGCCACAAAGTGATCACCATAACGGTTGGCAATGGATTTGTCGGTTTCTCTGGGAGTAATCTGAAGAGAGTAACTTCTGGCGGGCACTTTATGAGCAAAAAGAATAAACAGAAAAAAGCAGAAATTTCTGAATAAGGGGACAAATGCCACTTTCACATTTGCCTCCGAGCTATATTTTCCGACAATGTTACTTTTCGCCATTACTAACCTGATTGCTCAAAACGTACTTACGCTCAGGTTTAAAATATACCTCTCTCTCCGGTAAGAGAACAGGTTAAATTGTAGCTTGCCGTAAACGTGCCGAACGTATTTTCCTGTAACACAAAGGAGTGCCGTGCGTTTTCACATAAAAGTGCTCTTCATTTTCGGGCTGTTATTTGCAGCTGCCATGACCTCCATACTGGCATTCACGATTCAACTTCAGCGCAATCTGCTCAATGAGGTCACAAGCGACATAGAAACGGTCATGCGCGTTGTACACTTTTCTACCGCTCAGCTTTCCTCTGGTAAACCATACGACCGTGAAGCCCTTGACCGGTTTATCCTTGAAGCCAGCCGCCACCGGGCCATAAGTGAAATATCGGTAGTAGGAAGAAATCTTGAGGTGGTGGCCAGCAGCAATCCCTCGAAGATCGGCCGCAAGCAGCAGGAACTGCTCAAAGAAGCCATGGTTAAAGAGAAAATGGAATCTTCCGATTCCATTAGCCACTATGAACTCACCGTTCCGATCATGCGTGAGCAGCAGGTGATCGGACAGGTTCAGGCTACTATCCTGATGAATAATTACAGCGATTTAATTACCGACTTCAATGAGAAAATTTTTGTTTTGGCCATTCTGGCTTTCCTGCTTCTCTTATTTCTTTCCTATGCGGTTTTAAACCGGATGAATCGACCTCTTAAAGCTCTCAGTGAAGCAGCGCAAAAAGTGGCTGCCGGCAATTATTCCGGAATCCCAGTCGTATCAGGAAGTGATGAGTTTGCCCGGGTTACCGAATCTTTCAATATGATGACCAATAAGCTTCTGGAGCAGAAAAAACTGGAGGAGCGGCTTCATCTTCTCGAAAGACGCGCCATTCTGGCAGAAACGGCTGCCCTTCTTGCACACGAAATCCGCAATCCTCTTAACCTTATTAATTTAACAGCAGGATATCTGGCTAAAAACTATGCCCCTCTGGAAGAAACAAAACGACAACAGTATAACAGTCACTTTGCTAATCTTGAAGCTCAGGTGGCTCAACTGAACAATATGGTGAACGAATTTCTGGCAATTGGCAAACCGATCAAAATTGAAAAGCAACACTTCCAGGCTGCCCGCCTCACTGATCAGATTGAAACGCTTGTTAAACACCAGCTCATACCCAAAGAACTGCAATTCGTTCAGGAGGTTCCTGAGGAACTGGAAATGGTTGCAGATAAGGAGCAGATGCGGCTTGTTTTGCTGAATCTGGTTCTCAATGCGGTTGAGGTATCACCGGTTGGAGGAACTATAACTCTTTCTGTCAGTGCTGGAACTTCTCTGAAAATAAGAGTTACTGATACCGGATCCGGTATCGAAGAGAGCAATCTGGAAAAGGTGTTTGAACCCTACTTTTCCAAACGTCCCGGAGGTACAGGCTTGGGACTGGCGCTGGCTAGGCGGATTGTAGAGGAACACAACGGGACTATTTGTGCCAGTAACCGTCAGAACTCACCTGGTGCCTGTTTTGAAATCTCCCTTCCACAGGAAGTCTCCAATGGCTAAAATCTTAATTGTTGATGATGAAGCTCTACAGCGAAACATCATGTGTGAAATTCTCTCCTCAGCGGGCCATAGCACCTTTCAGGCAGAGAACGTCGATAGTGCTCTTGTAAAAATATCCGAAGAAAATCCTGCAATCGTATTTACTGATTTAAAAATGAACGGTCGGACCGGAATTGACTTGGTGCAGGAACTTTCAGCTATGGAATTTTCCCCTGAGATTGTCGTGCTGACAGCATTCGGCTCAGTTGAAACTGCAGTTAAGGCCATGAAACTGGGAGCCTACGATTACTTGACAAAGCCACTGGATCACGATCAGCTTCTTCTGGTAGTCGAGCGCTGTCTGCAGAGATACAACCTGCGCTCAGAGGGGTATCTGATTCGCAAGGAGCTCACAAGACAGGCACATGATGGTTTAATTGCCGAATCTGCCGCCATGAAGCAGGTGCTGGCAATGGTCCAGAAAGTGGCAGCAAGCGATATGACAGTTCTTATTCGAGGAGAATCAGGAACAGGCAAGGAACGGATTGCCAGACTGGTGCATTACCTTGGACCCAGAGGAAGTAAACCGATGCAGACAGTAAACTGTGCCGCCTTCCCTGACAATCTCCTGGAATCAGAACTGTTCGGTTACGAAAAGGGAGCTTTTACTGGGGCAGGCACAAGAAAGCCGGGAATCATTGAAACAGCCGAGGGTGGAACACTCTTTCTGGATGAGATTGGGGATATGCCGCTCAATACTCAGGCAAAAATTCTTCGAGTGCTCCAGGAGAAAGAGTATCGTCCCCTGGGGGGCACTTCATCAGTAAAGGCCAATATAAGAATTATCGCGGCTACCAACCGGCCTCTTGAATCCTGCGTAAAGCAAGGGTCTTTCAGGGAGGACCTCTTTTACAGGCTCAACATTCTTCCCATTGTCATACCACCGCTAAAAACCCGCAAAGAAGACATTCCACCTCTGGTTTCATGGTTTACCTCCAGACGCGGACCACTCAAAACGGTTTCCGGGGAAGCAATGCAGTGCTTGCTTAGATATGACTGGCCCGGTAATGTCCGTGAACTGGAAGCGGTTATGGAACGGGTAATCATTTTGTCTTCAGGTTCAGAAATCACCCCGGCAGACCTTCCCCCTGAAATCCAGTGCCATTCCGTCTCAGTTCGGGAAGGGTTCTGCCTTCCTGAACAGGGTATTGTCTTTGAGGATCTTGAAAGATCAATGCTCGAACAGGCTTTGCAGAAAGCTAATGGTGTGGTTGCGGAAGCAGCACGACTGCTTGGAATGACCTATCGTACGTTTCAGTACCGAGCTGACAAATTCAATTTGACCCAGAAGGATTGACGTTTTGGTCATTCAGTTTACCATATAGTAAAATTTCCCTCGTTACCAACTTCCCCGCCAACTGAAATTTTCGGTTCCGTGCCGGTTTCTCCATAAAAAGGAAACCGGCATGGCATTTGCGTATTCGCCAGATGAAAATAAACGAACCAGGGGTATCAATGATTTACTCAAAGAACTTTAGAAACAGGCAGCAGGGAATTAAGTCGCGGGTCATATTCATACTGATTGCAATTGTTTTGATTCTACCGGTTTTCTATGGAAAGAACATCAAAGCGTATTCGCAAAAAAGAACGGAAATCGAAGTGGAATCCAAAGTTCCTGTAGAGGGGGTAATAACTCAAATTGACCTTTTGGCAGGTACGATAATTATTCGGCAGAAAGATTCCTTCGATACAATACAAGTGGATTCTTCCACAACTATTCTGAAAGAGATTAACCTCAGAGAATTGGAAGTAAACAGGTACCTGAAAATAGATTGTACAAAGCATAATGGTGTGATGCTGGCCGAAGAGGTCAAACTTACCCACTTGCCGGACAGTTCAGAATAAAATTCATTATCCATTAAACAACCTCAAAGGGGGAACTCATGAACAGAACTTTAACTTTAACCATTGCCTCAGCGTTTATTGCATTCACGATGCTTGCCGGCTGTTCGAAGAAGACAACGAAAATTCAACCGGCCACTATTGAAAAGCCACCGGTCAGCACTACAGAACCCAAAGCACCTCTCGAACCGGATTTTAGAGACAACAGTGGCGACCAAAGGACCAGAAGCGTTCTCATACCTGTTTATTTCGAATACGACAGATACGAATTGCGGCCGGAAGCCATCCAGACTCTTGAGAAAATTGGCAGACTGATGAAAGAGAATAGCGCGATCAGGCTAATGGCAGAGGGTCACGCTGATGAACGCGGGTCAAGTGAATACAATATGGGTCTGGGAGAAAACAGGGCAAGAGCAGTACGCAAGTGGCTCACTTCATACGGTATTAGTGGAAACCGTATTGAAACCACCTCCTATGGTAAAGAAAAACCTGCGGTCTTCAGCTGTGACGATGAGAGCTGTCATGGTCAAAACCGTCGAGTTGAATGGAGACTGCTTGCCGGTGAAGAATTAAGTGCAAACTGGTAACTACTCTGAAAGGAGTTTTCTGTTTAGAAAACTCCTTTCGGCTTCTTATAAAAGTAAGTCTCACCTCCTTTCTACTTTTTCCCATCAGCACTATTTTGATTGCAAAGTAATCCCATACTGCAACAATTTTGATACGATTTCGCACTTGCCAGAGTTTCAATGTGTCAAATTCTTCAATTTGCACAGTAGCTGGTTTGCATCAGAAGAATATTGATCTTCACTTTTTTTAATTTTTTCTATGCGTTCAGATGTGGCGGATGATAATTTTATTTGTAAGTAGCATTAGTAATCATTACAAGCAGTAAACAACACCTGTCATACTATACATAAGAAAGGAGCCCGAAATGGCTAAAATCAGCAAGCAGGACCTCATCCGTCTGCAGAAGAAGTTCAAAACTGATGCCCGTATCGGTGAGGAATTCGGGATTACCCGTCAGGCTGTTCATCAGCTTCGCAAGAAGTATGGAATCGAATCTCGCACTGCGAGCAATCCTGAACGCAATCAGGAAATTGTGGCTCTACGGGATAGCGGATCAAGCGTTGAGTCGATAGCCAAGAAATACAAGCTGTCAATCCCTCAGACCTACCGAATAATCAAGGAAACATCCGCTCCTAAAAAGCCTGCGGCGAAGAAGACTACTGCAAAAAAAGCCACAGCAAAGAAAACCGCAGCAAAGAAAACTGCCAAGAAGAAGTAACATCACAGCCTTCCTGTAAAGTTAAGCAGGAAGGCTTTTTTTAACATTATACCTGACAAAAAATTTTAATAGCCTTTTCGGGACAATTCTCTGCCGCCATTTCATATTCGTGCTCAAGGTACTGCGGAACTGTTTTATGACGCGGAGCAGCCTTTCCGCTTTCTGCCATATCGAAAGCATCAGGACAGATGCTTGCACAAAGTCCACACCCTGTGCAACATTCATCAACCACTACTCTCATCTGTAGCCCCCCTACTCATTTCTGTATTTAATAACTCTCTGAACGATATTTCTGTCCCGCATAGATTCCACCGGGTGTGGTCCCCTTTGTTCATTGCGGAAATCCTCTCCATTTCTGCGGATACTCTCTGCAATTACCTGCAAGCTGGGTACCAGTCCTTTACCGTTGACAGCATTCTGGTAAGTTAAAAGGAACGATCCTGCATCCACCTTCGACATGGAAAGAAATTGCTCTCTAATGGTGGTCAAATCTACCTGTTCGGCAAGAACAGACCGAATGTATTCCTTGTTTGAATCCAGTATGGTAAGCTTTGGAAAGTGATCAGGTAAGATTTCCATGGGATCCCGTCCTTCGACCTCCTGTATCAGAAATGATGCTACTTTCAGGTGCTCGATCTCATCTTCAAGAAACTGCTGCCAAACCCATTTTATTCGACTGTCCCCTTCCGATTCCATGCAGCAGTAATACAGATAACATTCGTTGTATTCGTGAACCAGAAGACGTTCAAGCCAGGATCGCCCCGGGTCAATCAGACACTCATAAAAGGTGACATGCTGCTCCTCCGCCATCGCAATTTCCTGGAAAAGGGAACGGCCCAGACTTGAAGAAATCCGATTCCCGGCACCGGAGTAAAAATTTAAAGTCTGCTGTTCAGTTGAGAAAAGAGTGAGGAGATGAAGTCTTGTAAGGATGTCGGACCGGTCGAACTTAACAGCTGCTCTGAGTGTGTCAAGGGGATGAACATGCTGATCGGCAGTGGGTCTGCCCGGAAGAATTTCAGTGAGATCTCCAACAATTTTCTCGCCATCCCCCTGCTCAGTTAAATCATAAAGGTTCGCCAGACGATACAGATGATCAAAATCATCCAACAGACCATAATTCATGACTGCTTTGACATAGGAATTAGATTCCGTTCGGGCAATCCAGGCAGTAAGGTCAATTTCTGTCTGCTCATAACCCATTGCCGTTTCCAGAACTGATTCCTCCGGCGGTATAAGCCAGTTGATCATTTTCTGCTGCTGCTGTTCGATTCTACGAAGTATTGTCAGCTTCTCTCTGATTTCGGGGTTATCGCTTTGCCTCACAAAACCATGTGAGAAAAGCGCAGCCTCCATTTCAATCCCGTTCATCAGGATAATCCTGGCACGGCTGAAAGGATGAATTTCACTTTTCCCGTAAGGAGCAAGGTTCATCTCTTCCCAGCTTCTGAACTGCTGCTCTAACGACCTGCCCTTCTCCTGAAGAGGATTGAATGTCATGAGTTACTCCTTTGCAGTACGGCACGCCCGTGGAGAGGGCGCGCCTCATAGTAGAAAAATTAAAAAGCTCCCTAAAGCCCCGGAACCAGTTCCACCTTCACCCACCCGTTATGCCGTGCATCAAACTCCTTATATGCCTCTATCACTGAAGAGACCGGTTCGACATTGGTGAGAACCTTCAGCGGATCAATAACACCGCTTTCAACCAGATCCATGAGCATGGGCAGATATTTCCGGTGATTGCAGTTACCGGCTTTAATGGTAAGGTTCTTATTCATGGCGGTACCGATTGGAAAAGCATTAACAGTCTGGGGATAAACACCAATGATGGACAGCGTTCCCGCTTTGTCGAGTGCTTCCACCTCCCAGCGAAGCGCCTGGGTAGGAGCATCACCGGGATGCCAGTGCTCTCCTTGAGGGTGAGCCTGAGGAGCTACAGTTTTGACTTCCTGCTGGAACTCAGACTTCAGTTTTTCACTTTTCTGAGCTGCCGGACCCTCGTGAGGAGCCTGTGCATCTACTCCGACAGCATCTATAACCCTGTCGACTCCTATTCCTCCGGTCAACTCAAGGATCACCTGCACAGGGTCTTCCCTATTGAAGTTGATCACTTCCGCTCCTAAGGAACGAGCCATTTCGAGTCTGGAAGGGATCTGATCGACAGCAAGGATACGTCCGGCTCCAAAAAGTTTGGCGCTGGCGATGGCAAAAAGCCCCACAGGACCACAACCAAAAACTGCCACCGTATCTCCGGGGGTGATTTCGGCCAGTTCTGCGCCGAAATAGCCGGTTGGGAAAATATCAGAAAGCATGAGAGCCTGATCATCGGTGACATCATCGGGTATGCGAATAGGCCCTACGTTGGCAAAAGGCACTCGCGCTTTTTCCGCCTGCAAGCCTTGAAAAGGACCACTCTCCCTGGGACCACCAAAAAAGGAAGTCCCGGCCAGTTTACCGTTGGGATTGGCCGTGTCACATTGGGAATAGTATCCGGAACGGCAGTAGGAGCAGTAGCCGCAGGCAATGGATGAAGGGATAACCACCCGGTCTCCGGGGCGCAAGTTCCTCACGCCGGAACCAACTGCCTCCACGACACCCACCCCCTCGTGACCGAGAATCGTGCCGCCCAGCATAGGTCCCATAGACCCGCGCACCATGTGCAGATCGGTACCGCAGATTGCACTTGCAGTGATGCGCACGATAGCATCTGTAGGCTGCTCTATTTGCGGATCGGGAACGTCTTCAAGACGCACATCGCCCACATTGTGAAAAACGACTGCTTTCATATTTAAAAACTCCTGTAGATTTTCAATAAGTAAAGCACGCCGCAGGAGGCGTGCCGCGAGAAAAGTTACTTGCAAATTAAGTGCCTTTTATAGTTGTTGATCCAGGAGCAAAGGCATGGATGTTGCTTGTCAATTGGGGAGAACCGTCCTTCTCAGCACCTTATCCGGAGGGCAACATCTTGACCAAGCATCCACAGCCGAGTCCGTTCAGAATCGGCATAAGCGGTTCCTATGGCGGATTCAATTTGGGCGATGAAGCTATTCTGCAGAGTATAGTCACCCAGATCAGATCAATTCTCAAAGCGGAAATCACCGTCTTCTCCAGAGACCCCGAAGATACTGTCAGACGGCACAAGATCGAAAAGGTAGTTCCGGTACGAAAACTCAGCCGGGAGGAAATTGAAGGTGAAATTTCAAAGCTGGATATTTTCATTTTGGGAGGAGGTGGAATTCTTTACGATGCCGATGCCAGAACCTATTTGCGCGAGCCGTTTATAGCCCTGGAGAAGGAAATTCCGGTTATGGTTTACGCAATCAGCGCAGGACCTCTTCATGAACCCACTACTCAAAACCTGGTAAGGGACTGCCTCAACCAGGTTTCAGTTATTACAGTGCGCGATCATCATTCCCGGCGGGTTCTGGAAGATGCCGGAGTGAGAAGACATATAGATGTCACTGCAGACCCGGCTCTGCTGATAGCCGCCGAGCCGCTGGAGGAGGAGGTTTTCAAAAGAGAAGGAATCGATCTGCAGAGAAGACTTGTGGGAATTTCGGTTCGGGAGCCGGGAGTGGCCGCCCCCGATCTCAATGAAGAGAGTTATCATCAGATTCTGGCAAACACTGCAGATTACATAATCGACCGGTTCAATTCAGATGTGGTATTCATCCCTATGGAGAGGAAAGTACTGGACCTGCAGCATTCTCATGCGGTAATTTCCTTGATGCTCAGGCCCCAGAACGCCACCGTTCTTCAGGGCAATTATACCTCCGGGCAGCTTCTTTCCATCATTGGCCGACTGAATTTCGCTGTGGGTATGCGACTCCATTTTCTCATCTTTGCGGCACTGCAGCAAATCCCCTTTGTCGGTCTCCCCTACTCCTCCAAAGTTAACGGATTTCTTGAAGAGATGCATCTGGAAATGCCTCCGCTTCATCTGGTCAACGCCGGACGGCTTATTGCACATATAGACCACGCATGGGACAATCGCCTCTCGGTGCTGCAAAGAATCAAGCGCTACCTCCCTGAGCTCAAGGAGCGGGCAGGACTAAACGGCTCAGCTCTGCACAAGCTTATCAATAAGCGACGCGAAGACCGTCCGGAGGTAACCTGAGATGATTCGCATGTCAATTTCTTTTCACTTAAAAGCTTAAGGAGTTTTTGTGCCTCCACTTCCACGTCCCGAAAAGTATGAATACGTCCTTTTACCTGCCCGCAGGGCAATACTGGCTGAAACGTGTGACGTGCTGGTGGTAGGCGGCGGCCCTGCAGGATTGGGAGCAGCCATGGGTGCCGCTCAGGCCGGGGCAAAGGTTATCCTGGCTGAACGATATGGCTTTCTGGGCGGAAACGCCACTGCCGCACTTGTAATGCCGCTCATGTCCTTTTACACTCAACATGCACACGATCAAATTTCAGGCGCGGTTACCATGTTCCCCACAGATCATGGCCCCGGGGACCCTGTCATTGCCGGTGCCCTGCTTGATCTTCTGGAAAGGCTTATCAGTATAGGAGGTGCAAAGCCTCCCTCTTTTGATACAGGGTATGTAGTGCCCTTTGATCATGAGGCTTTTAAGCTTGTGGCCATGGAGATGCTGGATCATGCGGGGGTGCATGTGCTTTATCATGTTCTGGCGACCGATGTGCTGCCCGATTCAGAATATCCGGGGGTGGTATTCGAAAGCAAATCGGGCCCGGTGATTATCAAGGCTCACATGATTGTGGACTGCACCGGTGATGGTGATGTGGCGGTGAGAGCTGGGGCACATTACGATGTGGGCAGAGATCGTGATGGTCTTGTACAGCCGATGACTCTCTACTTCCGACTTGCCGAATTCGAGAAAGTCGCCTTTGAAAACTATGTGAAAGCACATCCCGATCAGTGGCGGGGTGTACATGGATTATGGGACCTGGTTAAAAGAGCGGCACTGGATGGGGAGTTGGATTTACCCAGGGAAGATGTACTTATTTTCGGTACCACTCACGAACATGAGATCAGTGTCAACAGTACCCGCGTGATTCGAGTTCTGGGCACCGACATCTGGGATCTTACCTTTGCTGAATGGGAGAGCCGCCGGCAGATGAAGCACATTGAGGAGTTTTTCAAAAGGTATGTTCCCGGGTTTGAGAAGACGTATGTACTGCAAAGTGGTGCTCAGGTGGGCGTACGGGAAACCCGACGCATAAGGGGCGATTACTGCCTGTGTGCCGATGATGTTCTCGAAGCCCGGAAATTTTCAGACGTGATCGCCAGAAGCACGTATCCCATTGATATTCATAATCCTATCGGAAGAGGAACGGTTTTGAAGAGGGTGAAAAAGGGTCATGCCTACGATATTCCGCTCCGCTGCTGCCTTCCAACCGGTCTGGATAATATTCTTGTGGCCGGAAGATGCATCTCCGGAACCCATGAGGCTCACTCTTCGTACAGAGTTATGCCAGTTTCTATGGCAGTAGGTCAGGGTGCGGGAGTTTGCGCCGCTTTGGCGGCTAAAGGAAAATGCACTTCAAGAGATGTGGATATCTCTTTGATTCAAAATGAGTTACGAAGACAAAAGGTTAATTTGGGTCAAATATGATCCCTTCCGCTTCAAAAAAGCCAGAAGCTCTAACCCATAATCCTACCTAATAGCTATATTTGTTATGATACATCTGGTCTTTAGCTAAAGGTGAGCAAAATTACCTCGTCAGAACCTGTCACAATTCAAACGGAATCAGAAAACGGTCTGGGTCAGCGCGCAGTATCAGGGGCTTTTATAGTAGCTGTATCTAAAATGTTGCGTTATGGCATGATTATCCTGATGCATGTCACCTTGATGAATTACCTCAATCCAGCCGATTACGGCTTGATGCGCTATGTGACTTTCATTCTTGGTTTGCTTATGATGGTAAGCGATTCCGGACTCAGTACAGCCATAATTCAAAGAAAAACAATGTCCTCAACACTTTTAGCATCTGCTTCGGTGCTCAATCTGGTGATAACATTGGTTTGCTATGGAACGGTTTATCTGTTTTCACCTATTGTAGCGATGTTTTATGATCAACCGCAGCTTACGGATCTTATCAGGATCGGAGCGCTCTCATTCATATTTGCCAATCTGGTTGCCATTCACCGTGCGCAGCTTTTCCGTTCTATGCGATTTTCGAAGCTATCGCTCATTGAAGTCTTTTCCAGTGCAATCTCCATGTTTGTTGCGGTATGGATGGCCAGAAGCGGACATGGAGTATGGTCAATGGTTTTTGGACTGATCACGTTCAATGCGTTTCAGGCTATAATGATAATAATATTTGTAAAATGGCCGGGAATTTCTTTTCGGGAAATGCAGCAGTCGTTGCAGATGTTCCTCTTCGGTCTCGCTGTAGCGGGACAGAGGATCGTGGGCTATTTGTACTCAAATACTGATTATCTGATTATTGGTAAAAAATTCGGTGAGCAGATGCTCGGGTATTACGGTATAGCATTTATTATCGTTACAGCTCCCCAGGTGACATTCGGAATAATAATTGCTCATGTGGCAGCTTCTTTTTTCTCACGGATTCAGGGTGATACAGAACGCACGACGCGATCATATCTCTTTATTTCGCAAGTGCTTGTTTCTTCAGCCTTACTGTTCTTAGTGCTGGTGTTTGTGCTCGCGCCCGATCTTATGCAACTGGTTACGTTTTTACGTCCATCCGGAAAATGGCTACCTTCCGCTCCATACATCAGACTACTTGCAATGCTCGGGGCAGTATACGCAAGTTATGGTCTCCCGGAAACCGTTTGGATTGCAAATGGAAAAGCGAAACTGAGTTTGTATCTTGGTATTTTTGGGGTTGCCACTGTCTTTGCAGCAGTTTATATCGGAAGCTTATTCAGTATAAAAGCAGTTTGCATTGCATTAACTGTCAGAGCCCTGCTTTTGTTTCCAGTTTTGCTCCATTTTAACCGGAAGATTTTCAATTGCAGCCCCTGGGACTATTTGAAAGTGCTGTTCCCGCCATATGCAAGCTCCATTATGACACTTCTTGTGCTTATTATGTTTGGCAAAGTTCAAATTTTCAAAGTACTGCCGATTCGCATTATCTCTACAATAGCTTTAGGAACGACCATCTATATTGGCTTATACTTCCTATTTTTTAAAAGCCAATTCATGTTCATGGCTAGTTTTGTTAAGAACTCATTCCGCGGCTTATTTCAAAAACCCAAAGTAGCGTTTGTGTCAGAGCAGGAGTAAAAACGTTTACAATCAAGGTGCTAAATAGAGAGCTTTCACTTGAAAAATCGGACTTTACCTCTTTTAAACCAAGAAATAGTTTCTGACATAGCAGGGAATAATGGATAAAAGAACCTTCGAATTCTATACTGCAGCTTCATTGGGTAGTCCAGGACAAGAGAGAGAACCCATGTCCTGACGATATGAAATTTGGTAATTCTGATTCCAGAATATTTCTTAAACGGCTTCAGGAGATCATAGTTTACATAAGAACGTTCAAAAATCGGATTATCAAGCATTTTAGCGATTTCTGACATCACCGCTAAATTTTTTGTAACCACATAGTTTTCTTTCACATCCATATAACCCAAAGGACGCTGGAATCGGACTTGATCACATTTTAACTTTTCACCAAGCAAGATAAAATCTTTCATTTGGGTGAAGTTACTTTTTAAGACTAAAAATGTTATCACCAAGTTCTCAAAGTAACCTTTCTGTCGCAAATCACTTATCAACCCCAGACCGTCCATCAGCTTTTTCCAGTTGCCTCCAGTTCGCAATTTTCGATAGGTGTCCTCATTTGCTGCATCAATGGATATGCTGATCTCCGAAAAACTGTTATGCTTTATGCTTTCCCAAAGATTTTCATTAAAAAGTACACCATTAGAGATTATTTCAACTCGCAGATCCGGGTATTGTTTTGAAAGAGATGAATCCTTAAGCAATTTCATTGTATCTTTGCGGAAAAAAACTTCACCATTCCCGGCTAACACAATTCTTGAAAGAGAAGGAAGAAGATTGGGTAAAAAGTCTTGATACACTCTTTTCGATAATCTTTTGGAAGTCACAGTGACACCACTGTTTGCCATACACATTCGACAGCTCAAATTACACCTGCCGGACTCCCCCATATTGGCATATAATGGACCGGTATTCAGATCAACAATCCCCTCTTTTATTTGCTTTATAATCTGAGCATGGTTTCGATTTTCCGGAATTATTTGATCCAAATCGATATAATTTCCACTAAGTAAATATGGGCATCTTTCTTTATTACATGTCAGCTCCAGTTTGTCTTCGATTGCTGCCTGTCGAAGCATTTTTATTGCGCCACTATTCCAAATTTGCTTAAAATCCTTCGTAAAATTCAGATTGCCAATGGGCCCAATCCGGTTCCATCCTTCACAACAAGTCCTTACAATTCCATACGTTCCGAATTGCACTAACGTGAATGGAACAAGGCAACGAACTTTGTTAATCATTTTTGCCCTATCATTTAGTTTTATTTAGCAGAAACAAGGATTCTTCAACCTCATTCTGCTTACTTCTTAGAATTCAAAATAAAAATAGCTAATGGGCTGGCTTTCTTGCATTTCTACCCGCTCGGCAGCTATTTTTTCATTCTGATCTCAGCCCTTCATCGACAGGTAATCATGCAAAGCACAAAGACCAATAAAGCCCAAGTCAACACCACTACTCCAAAGCAATTTTCCGACAAAAAACCGGCAGTAATAAATGTAATCTGGCTCTACATCATACTAATCAGTATTATCGTTGCCGCCTACACCGGAAAAATGGATGCTATCGGCAAGGCCTCGCTTGATTCTGCAAAAGGCGCCGTGGAGCTTGCCATCAGCCTCATCGGAGCCATGGCGCTGTGGCTTGGAATCATGAAAGTCGCTGAAGCAGCTGGTCTTATGCGGGCAATTGCCAAAGCGATCAGACCCGTCATGGTGAGACTTTTCCCCGATGTTCCGGCTGAGCACCCCGCCATGAGTGCCATTATCATGAACATGGCAGCCAACATGCTTGGGCTGGGAAATGCCGCCACTCCCATGGGAATCAAAGCAATGAGCGAATTGGACAAGCTCAACCCCCAGAAAGGTACCGCCACCAATGCCATGTGCCTTTTCCTGGCGATCAACACCTCCAGCGTGACGATTCTCCCACTTGGCGTAATCGCTGTTCGCGCAGCTTCAGGGGCTACGACTCCCGGGGCGATACTTGTTCCGGCAATTCTGGCGACGCTCTGCTCCACTACCGCAGCTATCATTATGTCAAAGCTCCTTGCAGCCCGGAACCCCATGATGATTCCGGTTCAGTCTGACGAAAGCGGGGAATCAATCGAGAACTTAACCGCTCCTCAAACTGAAGCAGAACTTAACCCACCAGGGCTGATCGGCCGGATTTTCGCCTGGATTGCAATCCTGGCCTTCATGGTAGCCATCCCGCTGGCAATCATGCGCGGCGGCATGCCTCAGGACTTCTTCCAGGGAGTCACCAGTGCTACCGGGTGGCTTATCCCCATTATCATGGGAGCGTTTCTGCTTGGAGCCTACTTCTCGGGAGTAAAGGTGTACGAAACACTCACCGAAGGAGCCAAGGAGGGTTTCCAGGTGGCCATCCGCATAATACCTTTTATGGTGGCCATATTTGTGGGTATTGGAATGCTCAGGGCCAGCGGGGCACTGGACCTTTTCACTGGTTTTGCCGGTAAGTACACAAAATTCATCGGCATGCCTCCGGAAATTCTCCCCCATGCTCTCTTGCGTCCGCTTTCCGGAACCGGCGCTTACGGCTATATGGCCGAACTCATTGCCAAAGCTCCCGATTCCCTGAGCGCCTTCATGGCCTCCGTGCTCCAGGGCTCCACCGAAACCACTTTCTACGTTTTAGCAGTCTACTTCGGTTCAGTGGGAATCCGCAAAACCCGCCACGCTCTACCGGCTGCATTGTTTGCCGATGCAATCGGGATACTGGCAGCGGTTTTTTTCTCCAGACTGTTCTACACGGTATAAAAATTCACCAGATTGCGCTCCGCCTGCCAACTAAAGCAAGGCTGAGCGCGCCAAATTTCATAGTCCGCCAAACGCATCAATAGCACATTGAAAGTCAGCGGGATATGGAGCGGTTACCCGTATATCTTCACCGCTGAATGGATGAACGAAGCTCAGTTCAGCAGCATGCAAAGCTTGTCGATTAAAGCACTTGAATATGGAATAAGCAAAGGGGCGCTCCATGGGAGGTAGCCTGAGCACCCGGTCCTTTCCGCCACCATACAGATCATCCTGCACAATGGGAAACCCCTTGGAACTGCAGTGCACACGTATCTGATGAGTGCGTCCGGTATGAAGAACAAAACGCAAAAGCGAAATACCGTCTTTATGCTTCAGCAGATCATATTCAGTGCGGGCCTCTTTACCCTCTTTCGCAACGACTCTGCGAAGTGGGTCGCGTTGGGAGCGGCTCAGAGGGAGGTCAATCATTTCATGATCGGCAGGCAAAGCCCCGATACAGATACCGGTGTAAAATTTGGATATCTGCCTTCCTGAGAAAAGCTCGGCCAAGGCACTGTGGGCAGGGTTTGTTTTTGCAATCACCAGCGCCCCGGATGTGTCTTTATCCAGCCGATGCACAATCCCGGGACGATCTTCCGTAAACCCGCTGGACACCGAGCCGAACCGGTGTAGAAGCGCATTGACCACTGTCCCGTCAAGGTTACCGCTTCCGGGGTGAACCACCAGACCGGAAGGCTTGTTGATCACAGCAAAATACTCATCTTCGTAAAGCACATCCAGAGGTATATCCTGGGCTAATGGAGCCGCACTGACCACCGGGATGGCAGATTCATCAACTGCAACAGTGTCAGAAACGCCCAGTTTATCTTTCTTGGAAGCAGCTTTTCCATTCAGAAACACCCTGCCGGATGCAATCATCTTCTGCACTGTGGAGCGGGAAAGAAGTTCAAGACGATTGGCAAGGAACTGATCTATTCGACAACCGTCATGTTCTGTATCAACCGAAAATTCAAGCATTTATGAGCCTCAAAACGAAAAAGGCCGCATCATTGCAGCCTTCATGGAAAACAGTTGGAATTAGTTTTACGCCGACGTATCTGATTCCACTTTCGATGGAGCAGACTCTGCGGCTATAGTCTCTGCTGGCACTTTATTGCGAGCTCCTTCTCTAAGAAAGTTCAACAGCATAAGCCCCACACCCACAGTAACATACACATCGGCAATGTTATAAATAAACCAGTAGGCATCAGGAGGAATCCCCATGCGGATGAAATCAACCACACCTTTGTCCGCATTGAAAATACGGTCGAACATGTTACCGAACGCCCCCGGAAGCACCAGCGCCAACCCCCAGTGCATAAGAATTTCGTTTTTCTTGAGTGATCGGTAGAAAAGCACCAGGAAAATGATCGCCAGAATGGAAAAGATCAGAAAAAACTGATTCACCGGAAAACCTGGAATCATGGCGCGAGGGTTAATCCCGAAAAGCGCTCCCTTGTTATAAACCAGAAGGAACTGCAGAAAATCACCGACCACCGGCACAGGAACTCCATGGGTAAGCCTGCTGTCAGCCAGAAATTTACTGTTCCAGTCGATGAAAAAACCGACCACTGTTATAACTGACAACAGCAGCCACTTATGCTTCATTTCCTTTTTAAACACGAATCCTCCTGCGTATTAGTGCCGGATACACTTTATTCCGGTGTGAAACGTTAGTATATTGAATAGTCATAACAGTCTACTTCTCAAAGCGAAAGACTCCGTGATCAGAATCCTTTCACCCTACATCAGCATAATTCGTTTAGCCAACGTACTTATGACCGGCTTTGCAGTTTTTCTGGGAATTTGGCTCTCGGGAACCTTTTCCACCCCCCAGAATCTGCTCCTGCTCATGACTGCCGCAATGTGCGCCGCAGCGTTCGGCAACACCATTAACGATCTTCTGGACATTAAAACCGACCGAATCAGCCACCCGGAGCGTCCTCTGATTAAAGGGACCCTGAGTGTTAAAGCGGCGATCCTGTTTTCACTCATACTGATCGCAAGCTCGCTTCTGAGCTCTTTTCTGGTCTCCGCCTTCCACTGGAAAGCCACTCTGCTGCCGATTCTACTTCTCTCGGTCTACTCTTTCTATTTTAAGCGCACACCGGTGATCGGAAACCTGCTGGTCGCTTCTCTGGTGGCTTATGCCCTGCTCTTCGGAGCACTGCCGCAGCCTCAGTACAAAATACTTTTAATCCCCGCCCTGTTGGCGTTTTTACTAAACTTCTGCCGTGAAATTGCCAAAGACATTCAGGATCAGAGCGGCGACAGCGCTGCAGGATTCACCACCACGGCAGTTTTACCCCCTGCGGTTTTGCGTCTGACACTGCTGGGTATCGGAGCCACATACCTAAGCCTGCTCTTTCTTCCCTCGCTCTATTTCAAACACTACGGAAATGTCTACACCGCAGCCTGCATTTTTCTGGTGCTGCCGCTTCACGGTTTCTGGACCGTTCTGGTGGCCAAAAAAGATTTCCGTTCCTCCGCGGGCCGCATCGCCTCCGTTTTAAAACTGGAAATGCTGGCCGGGCTTCTTGCCTTGAGTGCAGATAAAATAGTAAAGTAGCGCTCGGTTCTCAAATCAGACAGTTACATTATGTTTTTTTGTTAACGGCGAAGACGCCTTACAGGTCTCCGGCAGCAGCTCACGCTTCGATACTCATCGAAAATAGTCATCAGAGTATCTCAATCACGCACATTTATGAAACATGTCTCCCCTCTTCCGCATGACTCTTAAGAATCATAAATAAATCAGTGATTTTACAGTTGATTATGGCTTGTATATTTAGCTGCGTACTGCAAATTCGGAGCAACCACACTCTGATGACTATTTTTGATACTGTCGCCAAGCGGGAGAAAAGCACCGTGACCTGTCAGGCGTCTTCGCCGTTAACCAAAAAAAGTTTCACATCAACTCGTATGAATACGAAGACGTCGAGATGTATAAAAACAAACGGGGTTTTCCCTTTCGGGAAAACCCCTGAACCGTAACCCTTTTTCGTCTCTTATTAGGAGATGAAAAGAATCTCGCGGTACTTGGGAAGAGTCCACATTTCATCAGGCATGACGCTCTCCAGAGCATCCACATGACGGCGAATATGCTGCATGTGAGGCTTCAGATCGCTAAAGAAGAATGCACACTTCTGCTCTAGATCCATGTGATGTGCTTTCTCAAGAAGTGCATCCATCTCTTTGAGATTCTTACGGATATAATAGATATCGGCAGTAAGTTTCTCAAACTGTTCTTTTCTGTCCTCAAGTGCACCTTCAACCATTTTGATTGTGTTGTCATCGGAGAGATCTCTCAGAATCTCGAGACCGCTTGCAACATCGCTCTGATAGCTGTAAGCATTGGGAAGAATCTGGGTACCGACCATCTCGGCAAGAGTGCGAGCTTCAATGTCAAGCACCTTTTCGTAGATGTCGAGCCAGATGTTGTAACGTGCAGTAAGTTCAACCTTTGAGAACACTTTATGACGTTCGAAAAGATCGATTGCCTTGGGAGTGACGAAAGCCTTGAGAGCTTCGGGTGAAGAAGCCACATTGGGCAGACCTCGCTTTTCAGCTTCCTTGACCCATTCATCAGAGTAGTTGTTGCCTTCGAAAAGGATTGCCTTGGATTCCTTGATGGCTCCGGCAAGCACTTTGAGAACTATGGAAGCGAAATCGCCATTGGGAGATTCCGCCTTGATCCGCTCGGTGATAACCTGCATGGAGTCGGCAACCACGGTGTTTACCACTGCGATGGCGGTGGAGATGTTCATGGAGCTTCCGAGAGCACGGAACTCAAACTTTGCACCGGTGAAGGCGAAAGGAGAAGTTCTGTTACGGTCGGTTGTATCACGGATGAACTTGGGAAGAAGTCCAACACCCAGATCGATGAGATCCTGCTTCTTGCCCTTTTCAATCTTTCCGCTCTCGATCATGCTGATGATCTTAGAAAGCTGCTCGCCAAGGAACACGCTCACGATTGCCGGAGGAGCCTCGTTGGCACCCAGGCGGTGTTCGTTTCCGGCGGTGGCCACGGCAGCTCTGAGAAGATCGCTGTGGTGGAAAACCGCATGAATCACAGAAACCAGAACAGTAAGGAAAATCAGATTGTCTTCAGGGGTATCACCGGGGTTGAGCAGGTTATTGCCCTTGTCATCTGCCAGAGACCAGTTCAGGTGCTTTCCGCTTCCGTTTACGCCGGCGAACGGTTTCTCATGCATGAGGCACACCAGGTTATGGCGAAGAGCAACTTTTCTCATCAGATCCATAAGGAGCTGGTTGTGGTCTGCTGCCAAGTTGGATTTCTCGAAAATGGGAGCAAACTCATACTGATGAGGAGCCACTTCGTTATGACGGGTAGTCACGGGAATGCCCAGTTTGTAAGCCTCGATGGACACATCATTCATATAGTTGAGAACGCGTTCCTTGATGGATCCGAAGTACTGATCCTCAAGCTGCTGACCCTTGGGTGATGAGGCACCGATGAGAGTACGGCCGGTGAGCATGAGATCGGAACGTTTCTTGTAGTAGGCCTGATCGATGAGGAAGTATTCCTGCTCAGGTCCGCAAGTGGAGTAAACCTGGGTTACATCATGACCGAAAAGCTTCAGAAGATCTTTTGCAGCCTTGTTGATGGCGGCATCGGAACGAAGAAGAGGAAGCTTTTTGTCGAGAGCTTCACCTGTATAGGAGATAAAGATGGTGGGGATGCACAGAGTCTTTCCCAGTTCCACTTCAGTGATGAAAGCAGGTGATGAAGGATCCCAGGCGGTATAACCTCTGGCTTCGAAAGTGGCTCTGATACCACCGGAAGGGAAAGAGGAGGCATCGGGCTCACCCTGTATCAGCTTGCTTCCGGTGAATTTCTCGATAACGCAGTGAGAATTCACAATGCTTATGAAGCTGTCATGCTTTTCGGCAGTAAGGCCAGTCATGGGCTGGAACCAGTGAGTATAAGCGGTGGCTCCTTTTGTAACGGCCCATTCTTTCATGGCTTGAGCGATCTCGTCTGCCTGAGCCATGGAGATGACAACACCCTCCTCCTGCCACTTTTTGAAGGCTTTGAAAGTCTTCTCGGAGATCATTTTCTGCATGGTGAGTTCGTTGAAGGTGTTTACTCCGTAGTAGCTTGACACTGGAGAAGGTGCTTCGATCTTCTCGCATGCGATTGGCTCGATCACTTGAGTTATTTCGCTTCTGCTGCTCATATGAACCTTTCTGAGAAAAGTATGTGATTGCTGCCGCGTGCATCCGCGCCCCTTTTCCGGCGCTCTCCGTTGAACCCCGGACCTCGGCAGATTTTTTTCTGCCAAGAATATATGCAATATACAGGCCAAATGAAGAGATGGTGGAATTTGGGCAGAATCGGGGTGTTTTCAACAATTCTGCTTAAAATCAGCAGCACATTAATGTATCATGCTACAAATTTGTGCTGCACATTTCTGTGCTGCCCCACCTTGCCGCAAAAGAAATAAACAGGAATGCCGCCGTTTTCAAAAGCTAACACCGATGAAATTTCCAACCCGCTCAGCCGTTCGAAATCCCGTTCACTGGTCACAAAACCGAATCTCCAGCCAGAAAAACGGGATCTCAGATGATTTCCCAAACCCGCCAGCAGCTCCAGATCCCGCTTCTCCCCCACTCTTTTTCCGTAAGGAAGATTGGAGATCAGCAGCCCGGTTTCGAAATCGGGGCGATCGATGGTGAGGGCGTTGTTTGAACTGACAACTATGCTCTCACTAACCCCAGCCCGAGCGCTGTTTTCTTTAGTGGCCTCGATTGCTTCCGGACTGATATCATTGGCAAGCAACGCCTTTGAGGATTTCTGAAGAACTTGCTCTTTCGCGGATGCCAGAACTCTTTTCCACAGTTCATCATTGAAGGAAGGCCAGAACTGAAATGAAAAGTTTCTTCTGGTGAGTCCTGGCGCCATACGCCGGGACATCTGGGCGGCTTCGATTATAAATGTACCGGAACCGCACATAGGATCAAGAATAACCGGAATATTCTGCCAGCCCGAAAGCATAAGCAAGCTTGCGGCGGTGGTTTCCCTGAGCGGCGCGTGAGCGGTGGATTCACGATACCCTCTTTTATAGAGGTAATCACCACTGGAATCCATGCTCAAGTGACAGACATCATCAGCAAAACGGATGTGAATCTTCAGTGGTGATTCATCTGTAAATGTGCTCTTCACCCCCAATTTTACCATATTGTCTGTTATGGATTCTGCAACGGACCCCGAGATATTTTCGGTGTGATGCAGTCGGGAATTCCGCGATGTGCAATGGAGGGTGAAGTTTTTTGCGAAACCAAGGTAGAGCTCCCAGGGTACTCGTTTTATCTTGTTATAGAGCTCCGGGTAGGAACGGGCGGTAAAGGAATCTATTCTTAAAAGAATGCGATTGGCAGTGCGGAGCTTGAGATTTGAAGAGTAAACCAGCTGAAGAGGTCCGGTAAACTCCACTCCTCCTTTAAGAAGTTCAGTCCTCACAACACCGTCAAGTTTCTCAATTTCCTGTGCGAGCACTTTTTCAAACCCGGGGGTGGTAGTCGCCAGGAAAGTGTGTTCGGCTTTTAAGAAGTGACGTTTGAGACGTCTCTCAAGGCCCCGTGGAGACAAATGATTATCTTCTGTATGCAATTGGCTTCTCTTGGAGTTGTGAAAAGAGCACTATTTGAACAGGTTCCTGAAACCCTGCTTTACGTTACCCAACACGTTACCGGCGGCGCGGCCGTAAATAGACTTGTCAACTTCGATGGCCGGATGCACAAAGGTGCCACTGATCCGGCATTTGAACTTTCTACCTCCGTTTTTGGTCTCCTCCAGCGATGCTTTCACCAGTTCAGACATTTGGTCGGCAACTTTTTTATTCAGCTCTCCCTCCATGTTGATCCCCAACTGCCCGTTCAGAGCAGCCCATCCCTGAGAACTGAAATCCAGAAGATCTCCTTTTGCATCCAGCTGATTAAAATTAAGCCTGAGGTCCGACAGATGATAATCAGCCTTAATTTTATTAAATCGCAAGTCCGTGAGTTTCGGGGATACAAAGCTCACCATTATTGATTTCTGAAGCGGCAGTTCGTGTGCCCACACTTTACTTACCGTGGCATTTCCGCTTCCTTTGAGAGAATCAAGGAGAAGAACACTTTTTTCAAACTTCAAATCAAAATCTACGCTACCTTTCAGCTGTCCCTCTTTGAATTCCAAAAAATTGCAGAATTTCTCCATCTCTAAACCATCCACACGCAGGTGTCCTCCAGCCAGGTGGGATGTGGACAAATTGATTTTGGTATCCAGGTGCAGCTTGCCATCAAAAACGGTACCTTTACCATTTTCTATATGAAGCTGCTGCTCATTAATGGATAGATCACCTTCAAAATTTTCGATTCTGGCCAAAACGGGAACATCCAGGAGGTGGATTCCAAGGCTGCCGTCAAAAGCTGCTTTTCCCTTTTTCTTTAAATTGATGGTTGCATCAGCGACCTGGAAAAAATTCTGTCCGTTTTGATACAGGATGAATGAACATTTTTCAGCAGATACACCCTTGCAGAGATTTTGTTCTGCAAGCAGCTGTATAACCTCATTTAATCCTTCGGCAGGCTTTGTGGTGATTAGCTGAAACAGACTATCTGCGAAAAATGGCGGCACTTCATTAACTAAAGCGGCCAAGGCCAGATGAACCAGGTTGCATCTAATGGAAACCTGATCAGCGTAAAATTTCAAAGCAATGTCATTTTCTACTACTTTGGAAAACCGTACCCCCTTGACAGCTGCTCCCTGCCAGAGTTTCAGGTAAATTTTATCAATGATGATGGAGTCGGCGCCAACAGTTGCAAACTCCCGGGCCATTCGTGTTTCAACAGCTTTAAGCCTGAAAGGAACAAAACCCGCCAGAAGCGCAAGGCTCAGCAGAACAAACAGAAGAGTGACCCCTCTTTCCATATTTTTAAGTATCTGATTATTCGTTTTCATAGTCCTCAGAATGCCAAAACAGCCCGGCGATTGTAAGTAATCACTTCAAAAATTCGATGTCGAAACATATTTTAATCTATTGCCCTTAAAAGTAACATTTTCCAGAGTCTGGTCATAGAGGCGCCATGTCAAGAACAAGTGAAGAGAGCCTTCCGTCCAAAACTGTTTTGGTGATATCTGCCGATTTTTCGTTCAGGGCCAAGTTGCGCGAAGAGCTCTCAAGCCACGGATATCGAATTGCGGAAGCATCCAATCAGAGCGAGGCTATAAGCTTGCTGGACAAGATAAAAGTGGATGTGGCCTTCGTTGATTTTGAAAAAATGCCTGCCCAGGAAATGGATCTCGTAAGCTACATTCGCACCCGAAACGATGCGGAAGTGGTGGTGTTGGCATCAGTAAATGAGCTGGAGGAAGCCACCAGCGCCCTGAAAAGCGGTGCCTCTTTTTATTTGGTCAAGCCCATAAAAATACCCGATCTGAAAACGGTACTGGACAAAATTTCTCTGAGGGCAGAACGGGGGCGCACCCAGATTGAGCTTGAGCAGAGGGTTTTAAACGATCTTATGGCCGGTTCCCCTGCCATGCAGAAAGTGCTGAAATTTGCCATGAAAATTGCTCCGACCGCATCCACTGTCCTCATTGGAGGTGAGAGCGGGACTGGAAAAGAATTCTTCGCCAGGATCATCCATCGTATGTCCAGGCGTAATGAAGGCCATTTCGTGGCAATGAACTGCGGGGCCATTCCTGACACGCTTTTTGAGTCAGAACTGTTTGGCCATAAAAAAGGGGCCTTCACCGGAGCTGACAGAGATAAGGCGGGGCTGGTGGAAGAGGCTCATCTGGGAACACTCTTTCTGGATGAGGTTGGTGAACTTTCACCGTCTGCGCAGGTAAAACTGCTCCGGTTCCTGCAGGAGAGAGAATTCAGAAGAGTTGGGGATACACAGCAAAGATCCGTTGATGTCCGAATCCTTGCAGCCACCAACAAGGATTTACGCAAACTGATGGAACAGGGGCGGTTCAGAGAGGATCTTTTCTACAGACTCAACGTGTTCTATCTATTTCTTCCTCCGCTCAGAGAACGAAAAGAGACAATCCCCAATTTAGTTCGTCTCTTTGTCCACAGATTCAACCAGCTATTCGAAAAGCAAGTCTTCCATCTATCAAAGGGTGCTGAAGCCATAATTGCCAATTATAACTATCCCGGGAACGTACGGGAGCTGGAGAATATAATTGAGCATGCGGTTGTGCTTGCGGAAGGCAACGAGATCACAGAACGGGATCTTCCGGAATTCATGTTCCGCAACCGTCTTTTACTTACAGCTCCGCAGATGTCAACAGACCCCTCCCCGGATGGTGCCCCGCTTACCCTTGCCGAGGTAGAAAAGGGACATATTCTGTTCATACTGGGAATGACCAACTACAACTATACCGAAGCGGCCAAAAAACTGGGGATTTCCCGATCCACGTTGTGGCGTAAAATGAAGGATTACAATCTTGAAGAAAAATAACGAGCTCGCCATACGCATCTATTATGAAGATACCGATTGCGGTAATGTGGTCTATTATGCCAATTATCTTCGCTACATGGAACGAGGAAGAACTGAACTGTTGAGAGACATGGGGATGGATTTCTCCCATTATCACGAAAAAGACCTCATGTTTGCCGTTGTGGAGGCACACCTTTCATATAAGCGTCCCGCCCGTTACAATGACCTCATCACCATCACAACTCGCATTAAAGAATTCAGTGCTGCCACTGTCACCTTCGAAAGTGAAATCCGCAGGGAGAAAACGCTTCTGGTGAGCGGAGATGTCATACTAGCCTGCGTGAAGATTTCTTCGGGTCTGCCCAAAAGAATCCCTGCAGAAATGATTTCGGCCTTTATGAGCAGCTGACATTCTTATAATTTCTCTCTTATAATCTCTCCTGGTTTTTGCCTTCTGGTCTCTCTATTCACTGGTCTCTGTTCTCTCTCCTCCTTGACTCCCCCATAAATTGATGGTATACTCTCAAAGAATTTAAGGAGGTACAGACCTTTCATGAGTATAATTCGGCGCCTGACTATCATCCATGATCTGCCAACACTGCCCGAAATTTCCTTAAGAATTCAGCACATGGTGAGTTCCGATGAGGGAGATGCATCCATGCTTTCCCGATTGATTCAGCAGGATCCTTCGCTAACAGCCAAGATCCTTAAACTGGCCAACTCATCCCTGTACGGGACATCTCAGCGGATTTCCTCGATCCCTTACGCAATCACCCGCATCGGCTTCAATGAAGTGGGGAACATCGCGATGGCAGTAAGCATCATAAAAACGCTTCACAGGAAATCTAACATTCTTGATTATAAACAGTTCTGGAAACACGCACTTACAGCGGCTCACATGGCCAGCATGACATCCCAGATCGGCTGTATTGAATACACCCCATTGCAACGTCAGGCCCTTTTCCTTTCCGGGCTTCTGCATGATATTGGCATTCTGATTTATGACCAGTTCTTCCACCAGGAGTTTCAGACTATTATTGATTATGCTTTCAAGCACGAAATCTCCTACCTTGATGCAGAACAGGCTGTGGCACCCAAAGAAACCCATGCAGCCCTTGGTGCGGCTTTGCTTGAATTCTGGAAACTTGATCCAGCTGTGATCAGTGCCGTCCGGTTTCATCATCAACCAGAAAAAGCACCGGTCAATCAGAAAGCTGTGACTGCTTCCACCTACCTTTCAGAATACGTTTTATGCAACTCAGGACTGGGCTCTTTTGAGGGTCTAATTGTTAATCAAACAAACGAAATGCTTGAGTATATGAAAATCACACCCGATATGCTGATAAAATACATGAGACAGGCGGAACATGAGGTGCAGCGGTCAGATTTGGTACTGGCAATGGAAAGCACCAGCAATGTTCTTCAACTACGAGCCGTGTAACAGGAGTCCATAAATGAATGTAGCCTACATCAATCCCTTTATCAACTCAACCGTAACCTGTTTTAAAACAATGATTTTTACTGATGCTGTCCCGGGGACACCGCAGCTGAAGAGAGAGCCTCTGCCCAAATACGACATCTCGGGAGTAATCGGATTATCCGGAGATGCTCAGGGAGCCATCTCCCTCTGCTTTCCACTGCAATCGGCGCTGGATATGGTATCCAGCATGATCGGGGTGAAGATCTCAGGTCCGGGACCGGATCTCTCCGACGCCATCGGAGAAATAGCCAATATAATCGCAGGGTACGCCAAAAGAGACCTGGTCGGCTTGAACTTGTCGATTTCCCTGCCGAATGTCATAATAGGAAACCACGTGCTCGCCGGACAGAGCGGAGCACCCACTATAATCGTTCCTTTTACCTGTCCATTGGGTTCGTTCGCAATGGAAGTATCTTTGAAAACTAAATGACAGGAGTCGTATAGATGAAAATTCTACTTGTGGATGATTCTGTCACCATGCGCAGAATCCAGAAAACGCAGATCATGGGTCTCGGGGTAAATGATATCATCGAAGCAGGTGATGGTGAAGAAGCTTTTGGCAAACTGCAGAGTAACATGCCGATCGATCTTGTATTGCTTGACTGGAATATGCCAGTCATGGACGGAATCACTCTACTGCGAAAAATCAGGTCGGATGATACTTACAAACAGGTGAAGGTTATAATGTGCACCTCCGAGTCCGAAAAAACCAGAGTGGTAGAGGCTCTGAAAGCAGGGGCCAACAACTACATTGTTAAGCCTTTCAATCCCGAGGCTCTCAAGGAGAAGCTTGGATTGTAAGGAAAGAGTTTACCGGAACTGCATTACTGCAGTTCCGGATCCTCCATCAATAATGCTCCCCGGTTCAAATTCAAACGCTGCCTTATAATATCTGACGGCAACATCGCCCCGGTAAAATCCAGTTCAGTCTCTATTCTTCCCTTATCGTCACTGCTCTCTGCTCCCCGGCCAAAAAACTGCTCAAGAAGTGTTCGACGACGAGGATACACTTTTATTCTGACATTCTGATCTTCCGGTAATCCCATTAATTCTTTTGCCGAAGAAAAAGCTGCGGGAAAACCCCCGAGCGTATCGACCAGGTTCAATTCCAGGGCCTGATTTCCTGTGTAGATCCGACCCTTGGCCAACTCCATCACCCTCTCCTTCTTTAATCCTCTGCCCTGAGCCACTTTGACCACAAAATCCTCATACACTTTGTCCAGCCATAGCTGGATATACTCCCACTGCTTCTCGGAATACTGGTGCATCGGAGACCAGATGGTTGCGTTTGAACTGGTTACCACATCATCAAAGGTTACCCCCAGCTTATTATATAGTCCACGAGTGACAAATTTCCCCCCGACAACTCCGATCGACCCGGTTATTGTGGAGGGGTGAGCAACTATTCTATCGGCATTCATAGCTACAAAATACCCGCCCGATCCGGCAACAGCCCCCATCGTTACCACAACCGCCTTACCGGCATCCCTGGCCCGTACTGTTTCTCTCCATATTTCGTCGGATCCAATGGCACTCCCGCCGGGACTGTTAATCCTGAACACAATTGCCCCGACATCTTTATCCTTTATAGCCGCCCTGAATGCTGCCGCAATCGTTTCTGACCCCATTACCACTTCACCGTTAAGAGGATTAAACCTGCTGCGTCCCTGCACAGTGTTTCCTTCACCATAGATCAGAGCAACAGCCTTCCCCTTATTTACCGGCTTTTTTAATCGACTGTAATATCTACTCAAATAGAGAAATTTAGTTCTGGGACCGCTTTTTTCCAGCATCTTTTCAAATACCTGATCCCTGTACTCCAATCCGTCTATCAGTCCCGCTTTAAAGGCCATCTCCGCTGAATAAGGCCCCTGCACCACTAACTCCCTGAATGCCTTCTCTGTCATATTGCGAGCATCGGCTATGTCTTTGACCATCTGTGCCAATACCGATTCTATTATGGACTGACTTACCTCTTTATGGGCTTCTGTATAGCTCTTTTCGGTGAAAATATTGCGGGCATTTTTGTATTCCTTGCGGGCTCCAAGCTGCGGAACCACATCAAGCTTGTCCAGAGTGCCTTTAAGAAAGGATCCCTGAGACATTATACCGGTCAATCCCACACTTCCAGTTGGTTGAAGATAAATACGATCAAAAGCAGTGCTCAGATAGTAAACGCTGTTTCCAGGACCCAATTCGCCTAACGTTTCAGCGAAAGCATAAGCAGGTTTACCTGATGCCCTGAACCGGATGACTGCATCCCGTATCTCCTGCGCATCGGCAAAAGGAATTGGTGCCCCGCCCACTCGCCCGATGACCCCTGATACCCTTTTATCCCTGGCGGCGATATCAAGTGCTTCAACTACCGTTCTTATGGTAAGCTGCTCACCGGAAATGATCCTTCCAAGAGGGCTTTCAGGAACATATTCCCGTAAACCCCTCCTGAAATCCACTTCCAGAACAGTGCCGGAAGGCACTCTGTTGCGGTTCATGCGAAGATAAAAGCTGAAGGACAATGCCAGAAGCAGTAATAAAACAGTAATCCCGCCAATTATGGCAAGCACTTTGACCAGAATATCGGGCATCCCTGACCTCGCAGATCTTTCCATAAGCACCCAGGAAACGGTTAAGTTGAAAGTGCTGGTGGGCAAGGGATAGGATTTGCAAGTACTATGCCACTAAAAAAAGAGCCCCGAAACGCTGCGAAGCTCAGGTAACCTTTTCAATCTCCTGTTTTGATCGATCATCCAACCGGCTGAAAGAGGGAACTAAAAACAAATTTCCCATCACATCACTGAACAAAAGGCCATCCTCACCAAACGCCCGGATATTTGTGTAAGGGTTCTTGACAATAAAACTTCTGGTACCCCGATCTGTTTCCACTTCAAAATAACGGTTTCCCAGCTGCACCACCGTCTTCACCACCCGAGTTATGCGAGGCATGAAATAATGCCGGTCCAGTTCCTCTCTTGCCAGCGCAGAGGAGGTCGGGTCAAGATCGTCCAAATCCTCAATAAAAGCGACCTCCCGCACATCATTGACAACTGAAACTTCTCCCCCCTGTGCAGAAGTAGGTCTCACCCATACCAGTTTGACAGGCACAGCTTCACTTCCATCAATCTGAACATAAATCTGGTCTCTTATCCTGCTTAACGAGATATTTTTACTCACCAAAGCCTCCTACGCAGCCTGCTCGAGTGTGTTAATTTTATTGTATGATGTAGCCAGTTCAGCATAAATTCCATTTTTGGCCATAAGTTCCTCATGGGTACCGATCTCTGCAATAGTGCCATTATCCACTATTACCAGCCGGTCAGCATTGCGCAGTGTTGATAAACGATGAGCGATGGCAATAGTGGTACGGCCCTTGATCAGCCCTGAAATCGCTTCCTGGATATGCATTTCGGTGGAAGCATCCACTGCCGATGTGGCCTCGTCAAGAATCAGTATCGGCGGATTGTGAAGAATGGCGCGGGTTATGGCAATTCTCTGCTTCTCACCACCGGAAAGACGCACTCCGCTCTCCCCTACCACTGTATCATAACCATCTAATTTACGGACAATAAAATCATGGGCGTAGGCTGCCTTGGCCGCCTCCATCACATCCTTAAATGTCGCGTGCTCCAAACCATAAGCAATATTTTCGGCAATGGTGGCATTGAAAAGGAATGGATCCTGCAATACAACTCCCATACTGTTTCTTAATTGTGAAAGCTTGATTTTTTCGATTGGCACCCCGTCAATTAAGATTTCACCTGAATCCGGTTCGAAAAAGCGACTCAGCAAATTGATGATCGTACTCTTTCCGGCACCGGAATGCCCCACCAGGCCAATTATCTCCCCGGCTTTAATATCAAGAGAAATTCCCTTGATCACTTCCTTGCCTCGTTCGTAACTGAAATGCACGTTTTTAAACTCCACCTGACCCCTGATCTGCGGAAGCACTACGGCATCGGGGCGGTCGTAAGACTCGGGTGCAGAATCTATCACTTCGAAAATCCGCTCGGCACCGGAAAAAGCATGCGTCATCCAATTCAGAATCACACTAAACCACTGAAGTGGACCATAAAACAGCCAGATATATCCCACAAACGCAAGCAAGTCACCCAGAGTCAACGATGGATTGCTTCCGGTTATTTTCCTGACAGCGAAGAACCACACCATGGCTACACCCAATGCCATGATGGCATACATCACTTCGTTAAAACTTCCAAGCACACGATGAGATTTCATTTCAGTGGCGGCAAGCTTCTTATTGACTGAATCAAACAATTCGATGCGACGGTTCTCCTGACTGAACGCCTTTATCACCCGTAAACCCTGAAACGATTCGCTTAAAACCGAGTGTATATGTCCGATGGCACTGCCCTGCCGTAGAAACAGAGGATTTAGTTTTTTCCAGAACCAGCTCGAGCCCAGAACCAGAAGCGGAACAGGCAAAAACACCAATAACGCCAGACTCCAGCTCATCTTCAACAGTATAGTACCCACCACGAAAAATGAAATGGTATTAATAAGAAAGTAGGGTGTTCCCTCAACCAGAAACTGCAGCAGTTCACCGGTATCGTGCATGACGCGTCCCACGATTTCCCCGGGCTCTCTTTTGGAGAAAAAACTCAGTTTCAACCGCTGCATGACCGCATGCAATTTACTTCTAAGGTCGCCTACGATACGGGCACTGATCCAGGATGTGAGCCTTATATTTATAAGGCGCATAGTCAAATACAGCAGCCCCGAAATTATCATAGCTCCCGTGTAGAGGTATATTTTTTCGGTGTGTCCACCGGTGATCACCTCGTCCACAATTTTTTTGGTGATGTAAGGTGGTGCCACTTGAAATAATACACCCAGGGCAGTCACCAGTATAAGCATGGCCACCCGCCACTTGTAAGGTGCAGTAAGAGAAATGATACGGGTAAAAATCTTAAGTTTGGGAACACAACGGGGACAATTGCTTTCCCGCTCCGGAAGAGGAGCTTTGCACTTTGAACAATAAGCATGCGGCTGTTCTTCAGGGTGCTCCTTTGCCTCTCCTCTGATCAAATTCATGATATGGTTTGCAGCAGTGGCGAAATGTGGCACCTTATGGTTGGAATAATAAATCAGATGGTGAATTCCATCATCAAGGACAGCGGTCAACCGTCCCCCTCCTACCAGTTCATCCACCCGTATATCCTTAATAGCCTCAACTTGAAATTCACTCTGCTTTATTCCGCCGCTCATTACGAGTAATGATGAATGCGTCAGTACAAGATAACTGCTTCCGAAGTCCCGATCAGATGTAAGGTCACTTGCCTGGAAGTAGAGAACGCTGTTACCCTTACCGTTTAGAGAAAGACGAAGGTCCTCAGGGAGCAACTCCCTTTTTATGGTTAGATCAGATTGCCGCATCAAAGAAGAATCTCCTTGAAGGTGAGTAGTTGCTTTATAAGAATGAAAGAGTAGTACGCGCCCGGTAGGGAGAAATTGTTCTTCGGCGTGATTGGCGATTTTTTAGCAGTTCTTGAAACAATTCAGGAACAGTTTGCAGGGCAGTTGAAGGAACTTCACTTTTTTAGTGATTTGTGATTTTGATCACATTCAAAACGAAACTACTATGGTAGTTTATAAATACAGAGCGCTTCCGCACTCTCCTGTAATACAGGATCATCATCACCCGATCTGTCAGCAGACTTCCGCTTCACTATTCTATTGCCGGGCTAACTGTAGTCCGGCTTTTTTATTTAAAGTTAGAGAAAAAGATGCATTTGTGATATTGATCACATTCATTCTGCAATAGTAGTGGTAAATTATTACTGTATCCGAAAGGAATCGGTACGAACCCAACCCCAAGCACTCATTATCGCTTCACCGCGAAGCAGACCTTTTCCTCCTCCCCCGAGGAAAAGGCCCTGACTTCGCCTTATTTTTTGGCGCTCTTCTCTGCCTGATCGATCCGACCTTTCATCTGCTCAAGTACCTCACTGCCGGGGTTATGTCCCAAACCTTTTGTGAGCCACAAACGAGCCGATTTTAGATCTTCAAGAGCAAGATACACATTGACCAGATTAGCGTAGGTTTCGGGGATATCGTGCTTCTTCTCGAGAGCCTTGCGGTATGCAACCACCGCAGAGTCAAGCTCTCCGCGGGCACCGTAAAGCGCCCCGAGATTATTCCAGGCCTGATTGTGTTCAGGGTTGCGGGCAACGATTTTCCGGTACATTGCTTCAGCCAAGGTTTCCTTACCCGAAGTCTGGTAATCGACAGCCTGATTGTACCACTGATCCAGAGAGTCAAGTTTCGGAACAGAAACTACGGCAGGTGCTGCACCCTTTTTCAGCTGCTCGTAACGAAGTTCAATGTCTTTATTATGGATGGTTTTATCGAGCTCTCTGGCATTCTGGTATCTGGAATATGAATCTTCAACTTCCCCCAGATTATAATGCGCCACAGCAAGATTATACTGCACAACCGCATTTCGGGCCTCCACTGCGGACAGTTGAAGATACCAGCTTTTTGCTTCCTTCCAGTTCTTAAGCGCAAATGCGCAGTTTCCGCCAATCCGGCAAAGGTCAGCCCGGTCTTTCCCGACAACCTTCTTTATGACTTTACCGCACATCGCAAGCGCATCAGAGTATCTCTTGGCATTGTAAGCTGTAAGAACCATATTGTACGCAGCGGCCGAACTGGTGTCCCCGCTTTCTTTATATAAAGAAAATGCTTCATCATAATTGCCGCTCTGAAAGGCAAGGGTTGCAAGTACCGCCTTTTTCTCCTTGTCCCACAGAGCTTCCGAGGGCAACTTTGCCAACGCTTTCTGCGCCTCTTCCCTCTGACCTTTTGCTGCGTAGATTCTACCCAGTGCGTACCAGTCGTAAGCATCCTTCTCATCCAGCGCTTCAAGGGATTTCTGAGCACCAAGAGTATCCCCGTTCCAGAACGCCATTTCCGCTGATACTCTGCGAGTGTGAATCGAAGTTGGAAACTCTTTTTTAAGGATTCCGCTCATTTCAGTCGCTTTAGATTTGTCATTCTTTTTCTTTGCAAGAAGGAAAAGATTGTATGCCGCAAGGTCCCTTTTGTCGGTTTCCAGTGCTGCCTTGAAGGCATTCATCGCTTCTGCAGTTCTGTCCAGACCCACATAAGCATTACCGATATTGATGTTGATCGACTTGTCATCAGGCTTTAGAGCCAGAGCTTTTTTGTAGTACTCAAGCGCCTGCTCGTACCGCCCCTCTCTTTCGTGAGATAATCCCATGTTTATATGAAGTACCGGATTCTGAGGATCATCCTTTATGTTTTTTTCCCAATGAACTCTAGCCTGTTCAACATTCCCCGTACGATTAAGCACAAACGCCAGAAGACCACGTGCTGCCGGATTGTCCTTTTTAGCAGAAAGACTCTTTTCGAAATACATTTTGGCGCTCTGCAGATCATTCTGCTCCATCAAGGCGTATCCAAGCTGATAATAAAGTCGCCAGGGATTTTCCTTCCATTTGGGGATGAGGTCCTGAAATGATTTCACCGCTTTGTCAGTTTTACCTGCGATAAGGTACAGTTCAGAAAGTTCATATTCCATACCGGGCTCAAGCACAAGCTTAGCGCGAGCCTCCTCCAGAACAGTAATTGCTTTTTCATACTCCTGAAGTTCTTTGTGGAAAAGCACGAGGTGGTGATAGATCTTTTCGTCTTTGTTCTTTACAGTAGAAAGTAAGGCAACCGCCTTTGCATAATCTTTTCGGTAATAATGAAGAACCGACACCTGCACAGCCAAATCAGCACAACTGTCTCCCTTGCACAATTCAAGCTGCTTTGACAGCTGAGAAACAGCTGCGTCAAGATCAACTGATGATTTACTCTTCATAGCCAGATTGAGCTGGGCGCTTTTCAAATTAGGATTGATCTTGAGTGCTTTCCGGAACTCCTCTTCGGCCTTGTCGTGAGCTCCTCGAGTATGATGAATTACTCCCAGAAAATCATGGTATTCCGCTTTGTCATCCATGGATAGCGCCTTCAGAATGTACTTTTCGGCAGAGGCAAGGTCTTTTCTTTGACGGGCAGCCAGGGCTCTCATGTAAAAAAGCGATGGTTCCTGAAGCGAATCTGCAAGCCCTTCCCACATTCCTTCAGCCCGATCAAGCTTTTTCTGCATGAAATAGATCTGCCCGGCATTGTACCTAAGCAGCGGGTCTCGTGGATACTGCCGGAGTCCTCTTTCATAATATTCAAGCGCCTTGGGAACACCTTTGGATTCCTTTGCTGCAAGCCCGGCAAGAAGCCAGGCATCCGATGAGGGACGAATCTCCTTTGAAAAATACCTGTCCAGTGTCGATAGTGCAGCACCGTTGTCACCACCGTCCATCTGTACTGAAGCCAGTTCAACCAGAACAGAGGGATCTGCCCCCAGATCAATCGCTCTGGACAGATATTCACCGGCACTTTTGTAGTTCTTTCTGATCCCCTCAATTCTGCCAAGCTGGCAAAGAGCCTCCATTTTGTCACCAGCCGCCTTGAGCACAGTTACTGCTTTTACTGTGTCACCGCTTAAAAGCAGACCGTAGGAATAAAAACTCCATGCATCCTGGTGAGTAGGCGCCACTTTGTACGCCCGCTCAAAATTATCCAGAGCGGCAGCCCTGTTGTTTGTCAACAGGTAAACAATCCCCAGTCGAGTGATTGCCTCAGGAAATTTCTTGTTAACCTTAATGGCAGCCTCAAACATTTTCTGAGCATCTTTGTAATTCTTATCATAAAGATGGACTAACCCCAGATTGTAAAAACCGACACTGTATTCAGAATCTCTCTTAACCACCTCTTCCCAGGTGCGAGTTGCCCCCATAACATCACCCCGACGAAACAACACCACACCGCGGTTGTTTAGTGCATCGCTGTACTGCGGAAAAATCTCAAGAGCCTCGTCAAAATGCTTGAGTGCTGAGGGGTAATCTTTCTTATCAAGAGCGTCCAATCCCCTCATATTTGTTTCGTACGCCTCATCGGCAGCCTTGAGAATAGCCGCAGGGAGCGCATTCTCCTTTGAGGGATCCAGTTCAAGCTGAAAATCCAGAGATTGAGCCATGCTTATCGAAACAGCCAAAGCCACTATTGTCAATTTTACTTTAAACATCTCTACTCCTCGATCTCACCATGAAAGTGAATCTTCTGAACAAGTTCATCCCAGGAATCAAAACAGATATCAGGTATAACCTTGCCACGGAGATCATGCTCGAAGGCAACAAAGTCATCACCAGTGAAAAAAGCTGTCCTCATTCCGGCTGCTGCTGCAGGCTGAATGTCAAGTGCCAGGTCATTTCCCACAAACACTGTTTGACTTGGAAGTATATGGTACTCATAAAGAGCGTCGTACAGCTTGCGAAAAAGCAGTTCATTTGGTTTTGAGTATCCGTATTCATAAGAATAAAACGTCAGATCCACATCAAAAAGCTCATTATAATCTTCATATTTGCCCTTTGATTGATCACGAACTGCCAATGTCATGTCTATGGGAGTGTAAAACTGAGCGTTAGAAAGTATTCCAAGCATAATATTGTTTTGCTTGAGCTGCTCCAGAGCCTTTATTACACCGGGATAAAGCTGCCTTCCAAGGAAAAGGAAATTGTAGGTAAAGGCCAGATACCTGGAAAGGTCCGCAGCATCACCCGGAGAATATCTCTCCGGCTGATATCCATTACGTTTGAGCATTAGGATGATAAGAGACCAGACTTCCTCGATTTTGACCTCCGGAAAAGCAATCCCCTTCTGGAAGGCTTTTTCATGGCTCAGAGCAATTAACCCGTGGTAAAACCCGCTCAGAGTCTTTTCCGGACTCTCCTGGGGGTTCATTTTTTCTAAAACCTCGGCCATTCCGAACCGCAAAACCACTTCAGCAAAGGAATTAGAAAGCGCTTTTTCCCGGGTATCACTGTTTTCAAGTCCAGGCTTCCAGTAGTTTAGCAGGGTGCCGTATACATCACAGATAACCGCCCTTATACCCTTCAACTCTTCCCGACTGGCAGGGCTGGTGAGAGGTCTGAAAAGACGTTCATAAGCACGCGATTCCCTCTGGTGCAATTCTACTGCATACTCCGCAAGTTGCGACAATTCTGCTCTCCTTTTATTTAACTGACTGTTGCTCATTTTATTTGGCATTTCAGGATAACTATATCAAAATACATTCAGTTACATCTTCATTAACCAGCTATAGCACTTTTTTGCCTGCAGGTACGTACTTGTAGTACTTTTCTTATAACGGTGAAAGACTTGAATATTTCATCTGATGATCTCCTCAAAACCGGAACGCACAGTTACTCCATTCTCCGGTTCAGGTTACCAGCCCTATACATTAATATTGAATCATTCTGCCGGGAGATCCCGGCTTGCAGATAGCGGTAATGAAGTCAGCATTATTAATCGCATTGACATTGGTGGCCTGCTCCGCGTTAGCCGGCGATAGTCTTTCGTGGACTTTTGCACCCGAAGCCAACCTCACATTCACTCTTAACTCCTTTTCCGAGAGTTGGAAAGGAAAAGAAGCCGGTTCCATTATATGGGTTGCAAATGCCAGTGTACTCGCCACCAAAAAACTCGGCCATAACCTCCAAAGCGACAACAGTTTAAAGCTTGCCTTCGGACAAACCAAAACTCAAAACAAGGATACAAAAAAATGGTCTGCCCCCTGGAATTCAACAGATTTCTTTGATCTGCAGAGCATGCTCAAACTGAAAATGGGCACCAAAGGAAATGATCTCTTCGTTTCCGCAAAAATGCTGAGTCAGTTTTATGATAATCGCGATCCTCTTAATATTCGGCTGGCCAATCCATCAACACTTACTGCCACGTTCGGACTTTCAAAAGATCTTCTGAAACAACCGTCTCTTCAGTGGAGCATGAGAGCCGGAGCCGCCCTGCGCAGCAATATCGACCGGGATACACTTCATTTTGAACTTATCGAAGGCATAAAAAATTATACCGGACATCATGGCACATCCGTAATAAACGATGCTGGAACTGAACTGGTCTCAGAATACAAAATGAAGCGGGCAGACTGGATGACTTTGAGCGGGAAATTGACTTTGTATGAAGCGATTATGCGCCCCCTTGCTCCTCAAACCAGCGACTGGCGGTATCCTGACCTTTCGTTTGAGCAGAAAGTAAGCATAAATGTAACCAAATACCTGATAATCAACTACCTGTTGCAACTTTACTATGACCGGGAACTGCACCCTGACCCCCGTTATCGGCAAACTCTATCCGCCGGATTTACTCTACTATCATCAAAGTGAGGGATTTTCATGAAAAGTAAAAAACATCACCATAATAGTAAGCTTTATGATAATGGCTCAACCCAAGAAAGAACTGCTCTGCATCTGCAAAATGAAGAAACAACTAACGAGGAAGCAGTTTCCGACAACAGAAAGGATCCTGGTATGCAAACCGCACTTCGTCTCAAAAAAACGGTGTGTTCCAAAAGTGTGACTCTGGAGTTACCCGAATTTGAACAGCTTTTGGGCAAAGAGATCGAAATTATCGTACTGGTGGACGGCACAATCGATGACGGATCTGAACCGCCCAAAGGAATACAGAACTCACCGCATGTGGCTGGATCTTATATTCTAGATGAAGAGGCTCTTCAGCAGCTGCTTGATAATCGTTTCAAATGATTATTTGAATTTCAGCTTAAAACCGAGAAGCAGAATGGCCAGCACCAGGGTAACCGAGTTGGCCACTATTATCGGTGTTTTGTTTATGGCTATCCCGTATACCAGCCACAAGAGAACCCCCATGGCGAAAAGCGAAAACATCACCAGAGAAAGATCCTTTGCCGAACGTGATTTATAAGTCTTTATCACTTGAGGCAGAAATGAGACCGTAGTTAATACTCCCGCTACCAAACCGATGTACTCCCAAAAAGAATTCATACTCACCTGACCGTTTTTCATGTTATAATGGAGCGGTTAAAATAGTATAAGAAACGATTTAAGAAAATCTTTGGTTTTATACCTGCAAGACTTTCTGTAATACTGGATAACCAAGTTGTTTCAATATTATTTTACGATGAACATAGTAGTCTCATTTTGAACGTGCACGGGTCGTTTCCACACTAAAAAAAACGATGTCTGGTTGCTGCAAATGAGATATTTTACTGATTTTGATCGCAACTAAAACGCTTCAATAGCCTCATGGGGGGGGAATAAATGAAAAATTTCGTGTTGTTGAAGGGGCTTTCGATTCTTGCCTGCATCTTTGCTTTTGCCTCAATAAGTTACGGCCAGGATGATCTTTTCGGTGATCTGGAATCACTGGAAGCCGACCTCAATGCGCCTGTCGCCGAAACCTCGGCCGATGCGCCTGCAGACCCTTTCGCTCCCGCAGCACCTGCAGCACCTGTGAAAACTATCGAAGCATTTACCGGAACTTTTAAAATTCTGATCAGCAGACCAATTTACGCTCCCTACAACGAAGAAACCAAAACAAAATGGATCAGTGCCATTGGTGAAATGTTCTTCCATTACAAAGTGGGCTCATTCCCCCGCACTTATGCTTTTACCCCGGGTCAGATAGATGACGTGCTGCCCAACTTCCGCGACTATTCCCGCCGCATTAGCAAGCAGGCCTATATCGATGCAGCCAAAAAACTTGGTGCCACTCACCTGCTTTATATGGAATATGAACCACAGGGTGGCAAATCAGTGCGATTTGCAATTGAACTTTACGATATCGCTCAGAAAATCGCTGTATCCAGTACCTCTCAGAGCTTTAACCTGTCCAATTTTGAAGCGGGTCTGAATGACTGCCTGTTTAAAATTACCGAAGCCATGGATCCCGGTTCCGTTAAGACTCAAGCTTATAACACCACGGTCTTCGGCAAAAAGAAAATCGAGGACTTTGGTGATGCTCTTGCTTCAGAAGGCAACTTCACCAGAAGTAAGGCTGCGGCAGCACTGGAGTCTGTAGAAAAGCTTGCAAACCAGAATTCCAAAATGGTCGGTTTCCGGTACAGTGCAGCCGCGCTGGCCGCGCGTGCAGGTGCCTTCGATAAAGCCATTGAGCACATGAACGCGGTTGTTGCCCAATCCGGGGATTATCCGGCACTGCACCTGAGACTTGCATCCTACTACCGTGAAGCAGCCCGCTACTCTGAAGCGCTCACTGCCGCTTCCGTGGCTGCAAGCTCTCCCAGCCTGACCACACCAGTTGCCCGCGAGCGAGCTATCATTTACCAGAACCAGGGTAATCTCGATCAGGCACGTAATGAGTACAACTCCATTCTCAACAGTGGTGAAGCCGACGGAAGCATCTACTTCAGACTCGCTCTTCTCAGCGTGCAGATGGGAAGACTAAGCGAGAGCACCGACTACCTCAGCAAAGCCTCCAGCGCCGGTCTGACACTCGATGAATCAGAATACTTTCAGCTTGGTAAGGCATACTCAAGCCTCAGCGGCCAGGAAGATCTCGCTCTGGATTACCTAAAGAAAAGCCAGGGCATGATGCAGGACAACCAGGAAGGCTGGAAACTATCCGCTGAAATTTACGAACGCATTGGCAATACCGACAAAGCTGCAGAATGTTACACAAACCTGTTTCAACTCGACAATCAGAAGAACAAGGACAAGCTCAAGCTTGCCGGTGAGATGTATGAGAAGAGCGGAAATATCAACAAAGCCAAAGACGCCTACCTGCTTTTCGTGGAAAGAAAGTTTGTTGACCCCCAGGTATCCCTGAGTTTGGCAAAAATTTACTATAACGAACGGGACTGCAAGAGTGCTGCCGATCTGCTCAGAAATATCGACACCCTGCCTTCAATTCGAGCTGAAGCTGAGCCGATAATGAACGAGTGCGAACCTAAAAGAGGTAATGTGGGAGCACGTCTCGACTACAAGAAAACCTCCCCTGTTGTTCTGGCCATACGTTGGGGCAGCGTGGCAATCGCCGCAGGAGGAGCTGTTGGAGGCTATCTTATGGACGAAGATGTCAAGAAACTCGGTGAAGAGTATCATGCCGCTCAGAATAAAGAAAGTGCAATGAGCCTCCATAACGATATCGAAAGCAAGAAATCGACGCGGACAGGTCTCTACGCGATAGCCGGCGCAGCACTGGCCGGAGTAACGGCAACCTTCTTCTTTTAAGGAGCAACGAATGAAGCGTAAACATCTGATATCGGGATTGCTGGCGGTATTAGTCACGCTCTTTCTGTTCTGTACCGGCGTGGAACTGGACAATCCAGTTGACCCTCAAGGTACTAATTACAAGGGTGACGAAGCTGCGGCTGATGACGACAATAACGGAATTGCCAACTGGTTCGAACCTGGCTATGACAAGGAGCCGCCCGTTATTGTCCTGTTCCCCCCTGAAAACCCGGCCTATGTGGTTGAGGGAGATTTTGCCACTCTGGAGAAATACACAAATCCCGGATGTAAGGTCTCGGATAATAAAACTCCCCAGAAAGTGCTTGAAGGCTGGGTTCAACGCAGCTCAAATGTAAGTATACTCTCTCCGGGTGAATACACTATCACCTACAGTGTAAAGGACAGTGCCGAACTGAGCGCCTCTGTGAGCAGGACTGTCATTGTTACTGCCAAAGATCAGATTGACAACATCCCTCCCAACCTGTACCTTACTGGAGATTCTGTCATTACCATTGAGCTGAACAAGCCCTACGTTGAAAAAGGTGCTACAGCCACAGATCATCCCGATGGTATTCTCACAGACAGTATCAAAATAACTGGTACAGTGAATGTGACCAAAGTCGGAACCTATACTCTTACTTACACTGTCAGGGATAAGGCTGGCAACTCGGTAAGCAAGACCAGAACGGTAATTGTGGTCGATGCCCTTCAACCTAAAAATGTAAGCCCGGTTGTAACGCTTATCGGCAGTAAGGACACGACTTTTGCGGTAGGAGGCACTTACGTTGAACGTGGAGCAACAGCAAAAGACAGTGTAAGCAGCAACCTGCAGGTATCCATCAGTAGAATTCCCGCTTTTGATCCCTCCAAGCCGATTATGGATCCCGGGGTATACAAAATCATGTACACCGCCACGAACTCTGTCGGCTCAGGATCAGCTACAAGGACCTTGACAGTTTATGGTGACTGTGATGACGATTTTGATCCTCCTGTCATTTCACTGACCGGTGGTGCTTCGGTAAATCATCCACAGGGTACCCCCTGGTCTGAACCTGGTTGGAGCGTAAGCGACCTGGTCAGCGAAGTGGTCAAACTGCCCGTTGAAGGAACTGTTGATGTAAATACGCCGGGAACTTACACTCTAACCTACAGCGCCATGGATCTTTGCAACAACAAGGCAACCAAAACCAGAACCGTCACGGTTAAAGCAGCCGCTGCTACACCGGTAATCACTCTGGCCGGTAAGAATCCTGATACCATTTATGTGGGTACCACCTACAATGATCTGAAGGGCACTGCCGTTCCCAATGTGCCGGTCACGGTAAAGAGCACTAACCTCAACGTGTCCGTGGCAGGAACTTATCAAATCGTTTATAGCGCTGTTAACGATGGTGTTGAGGGGACAGCCACCCGCACAGTAGTGGTGACTGCAGGGACAGGTGAAACGGCTCTCCTCATCAAATACGGAGTACCCAGGACAACAGGGATAACCACCGTTTCAAATGCAGCTTTGAAGAATATCACGGTTGACGGTAGTGGCGGTCCCAATCTGACAGGACGTACACTAACTGTCAATTTCGACCCGTATGGATTCCACCAGTTTTCGTTAAGCGATCCTTGGATTGATTTAAAATCCATGCAAACCAATACGTTTGCACAACCTCAACCAAAGATCACCTTCACCGGAACCGGTATACCGAATTTGGACGGAGAGTATTTTGTGAACTATACTGATGGTGAGTGGATAATGGTTCGCACGGATGGCAGCTTTGCAATTGTTTGCGCGCCTTGATAAAAAAAAGAAAAGATATGGCGTCTGATCCTTCGACAGGCGCTGTTTTCAAAAAAGGGGGCATTATGAAGAAGTTTGCGTTGTTGACAGGAGCACTCAGTGTGCTGATGCTGTTGTTCATCTACTGCAGTGAAGTGAGTTACGATAACATTCTGGACCCGGAAGGCAGCAACTACATGCCGGGGTTCGATAAACCGGAAGACAAGGATGCCGCTTCGGCTGATGATGATGGCAACGGTATAGCCAATGTTTTTGACACCAACAGCGTATGGTACAAGGATTTGAAGCCCCCGGTTATTAAGCTGGCACTGGGGACCGAAACGGTTACCTTTGCTCAGGGCAACCTGACGGAGTATACCCGCTGGACTACAATAGCCACAGCACAGGTAACAGCAACAGATAACAGAGATTTGGATATCAATTCCCGTATCACCTATTACACCGATATCCCGGCAACTATCCCACCCGGCAGTTTCAAAATTTATTATGTAGCCAAAGATGCCGCCGGCAATGCTGATACAGTATCCAGAAACGTAACCATCACCGAAGTGGAAATACCGGATACCGATCCGCCGACCATCACCTTAAAAGGATTACCGACTATTGCAATTTCTGTGGGTGATGCCTTTAATGACCCCGGTGTAAACGTATCTGATCTCAGAGACCCTAATCCGGTTGTGACCAAGGTGCCTAATACTATTAATACTAGTGTGACCGATACGATTGTTATAACCTACACTGCGACAGACAAAGCAGGCAATTCTGCTTTTGTCACCCGCACTCTGATGATTCAAGATGCCGGTCCCGGAGTTATTAAACCGACATTAACCCTTGTCGGTGGAGATACTGTCATGGCAAGAGGCGGAAGGTTTATAGAACCAGGATTTAGTGCTCAGGATAACACTGGGCCTATTGCTGTCACAGATAGCGTTAAACCCATAATCAATCTTGACGACCCGATAACAGAACCGGGACTTTATACCATTACCTACATTGCAAAGAATACTGCTGGTACAGTATTCGATTATCGCAGAATTTTTGTATATGACCCCAGCGGTTGTCCCGGAGAAGAGATTGAACCACCGGTCATCTCTCTCACCGATGGGGCCAATGTAACTCTTTCAGTAGGTCAGACTTGGAATGACAGATGGTCGGCAACAAGTCCCAGCTTTGTACAGTATTATAAATACCCGGTTTCCGGAACCGTGGATACATCAAAGCCTGGCACATATGAGCTCACTTACAGGGTTATTGATGAGTGTAATAACGTAGTGGAAAGAACCCGTACCGTTACCGTTCAATAACTTTTTTACTCATCAGCTTTTAAAGGCCGGGAAACCGGCCTTTTTATTGGATTATAAGTGGATTCAGAGTATAAACAGAAAGAATACAATAATCATCCGACTGAACACGAATTACTTATGGCGGCCGAGAGGTCGCTACCTCCTTCTTAAGGGTGAAGGTGCACGGGTCCGTATCGGACGAAGTTTGTCCGATACGGACTTTTTTTGTTTATACAGATTATCTCACTTACTGGAACCAGCTCTCCCCCCCCAAGGTCCGATTTTAAACGTCTTTCATACCTAACTCCCTGAAAAACAAGACATATATGCGGCAAACATCGGCTGCCGTATAGTATCTTTATAATCTGTTTTCCAATTTTCGAATAACCAAGGGGAGATTTTATGAAAAAGGTACTGCTTCCGGTTTTTGTTGTCATTCTGCTTTTTCAAAGCTGCAGCTGGAACAACATGGCTAAAGGCGGAGCGATTGGTGCCGGTGTGGGCGGTGTTGTAGGAGGAGTAATAGGCAATCAGATGGGAAATACCGCTGCAGGAGCCATAATCGGAGCTGCGATAGGTGGAACTGCCGGAGCATCCATCGGCCACTACATGGACCGCCAGGCAGCAGAAATGCGCAAAGATTTAAAAAATGCCAAAATAGAGAGAGTGGGAGAAGGAATAAAGATCACCTTTGCTTCCGGCATACTTTTCGATGTGAATTCTTATACACTTAAATCCGATGCTCAAAGCAACATAAGTGATTTGGCCACAATTTTACAAAAGTATAAAGATACATACATTCTGGTCGAAGGGCACACCGATTCCACCGGTGGAGAATCGCTTAACTTGAAATTATCAAAAAACAGAGCCGGTTCGGTTGCCTCTCAGCTTAAAAGCAAGGGAGTTTCCGGATCGCGAATCAATACCCATGGCTATGGAGAAAGCCAGCCTGTGGGTGACAACGGCACCAGCATGGGACGCCAGCAGAATCGTCGCGTGGAAGTCGCCATCTTTGCCAACGAGAAGCTCAAGCGTGCAGCCAGGAATGGAACGCTTAATTGAAAGAAAGGAGCCACATCATGAACAAACATCTCGTCTCAGCGTTTTTTCTCTTAGCTGCCACTATGGTATGGGGGGCCCAGAATCCTTCTGAACCCATTAAAATCGACCCGTCTGTCAGCAAACTGTCCGAACTTCTATCCACTAAAACCGGTAAGAAGTTTTTTATCGGCACTGTGGTCAATGCCTCCGAAAGCGGTGACAGCGCAATCGTTGGCTATACCAGAATAAGCCGTAAAAACAAAGCGCCTATCGTTTGTGACCCTACCCCGTCACTGATCGCTAAACGCTCTCTGATGGATATTTTTGCCGACCGCAAAATCAATACTAACGATCCAAGCTCTGCTAATTTCATGGTCGATGTGACCATTCTTGAATTCAAAATCATTGAGGAATCAAAATTCCTGCATCAGATTATGAAATCTGTCGTCAGGTTGGATGTCAAAGTCACCGACCCCTACGATGCAAGCAAGTTTCACAAGTTCCGCATCGAAAGTGCAGGCGAGCAGACTGCTTTCGACACTACAAAGTATGCTCAGGGTGTCATGAAACAGGCGCTGGAGTCTGCCATCGTGGAACTGCTGAAAAGCCTCGATGGACTCTGATAGTATCTGCTGGTGAATCTGAATTTTCCGATTCAGATTCACTAGAAACACTCTCACTTACCATTCATTCGCTTCTCTGCCATTTTCGCTTCTTCTGAAGCAGCACACTGTTCCAGCAGATTTTTCCATACTAGGTCCCTGCTCTTAAGCTTTTTCTGATGATCATAGATCAGGCCTAATTTGTAAAGTGTCACACAGAAGCGGGTGCCCTGAGGATATTTACGGATTATTTCCATATACACTTTTTCTGCAGACTGATACTCTTTTTTAGCATAATGGCATTCCCCCACCCAATATTCCGCTTCAGGACTTAATGGAGCGTCTGGATAGCTGCCCACAATTTGTCTGAATCCATTAAGAGCCAAGTCATACCTTCCTGCATTAAAATCCTCCATGGCGACTTCAAATAGCCATTCAGACTGGAGTTTCCTCCTTACCGCCGGTTCAGTTTCCTCCTCCAGTTTTTTTTGAAAACGGTTGTTTATTTCGGTGGTTTTTTCATCGATACTGGAGAGCCTGGACTGATTTTCATTGAGATTATTCTCTATTTGGGATACTTTGCGTTCGATTTCTTCGAATCTGAGCTGCTGATCGGCCCGCAAGAGCCTTAAAAGCTCACTATTGGCTTTCTGCTCCTCAAGAAGCTTCATCTGCAGAGCGGTTATTTCGGCGTAAAGAGAATCGGCTCGTTCCCGTACAGCTTGAAGCTCACGGGTGCGCAGAATGGTCAAATTTGAACAGCCGCTGAATACTGCAATAACTAGTAAGGATAACCAAAATGGCTTTCTCATATCTGCTCTCCATCAAATGCGGCACAGAAATCTTGCCCCAAATAACAGAAAAGCAAATATTCAACCTCTTAAGCCGAGAGAAAATCTATTAGGGCCGCAAAAAAAAAGGCAGCCCGAAAAAGAGCCGCCTAAGAGGAGATTCTTTTTGAAACCGATCAGTTTTCGGTGCTGCTACCTAGCTGAGTTTTCACTACCTGAGCCTCTTGGGAATCCTTGCACTTATCCACCAGATTCCTCCAGACCATATCCTTGCTTTTAACCTTACTCTGATAATCATAGGTCAACCCCAACTTATAAAGTGAAACACAAAAACGAGGCCCGTTGGGATATTTCTTTATGAAATCAAGGTAAGCTCTCTCTGCTGATTCGTATTCCTTTTTAGCATAAAAACATTCCGCTGTCCAGTATTCAGCTTCCGGCCCCTGAGGAGAATCGGGAAACTGCCTGACAATGTCCCTGAAGCCATTTATAGCCATATCATACCGTCCCGCATTGAAATCACTCATGGCGATCTCAAACAGTTTCTCAATCTGCAGTTTTTTCTGATTGGCCGCTTCAGCTTCATCTGCAAGCTTCTGCTCCAGTTTCTTGGAAACTTCGCTCGTGTTCTGAACAATCTTTGAAAGCCTGGACTGATTTTCATTAAGATTGCTTTCCAAGGCCGATACTTTGCGATCGATTTCATTGAATCTTACCTGCTGATCTGCCCGAAGCAACCGAAGCATCTCTCCATTGGTTTTCTGCTCCTCAAGCAGCTTGGTCTGCATGGTGGTAAGTTCAGCGTGAAGACTGTCCACTCTTGACTGTACAGCTTTAAGTTCCTGAACCCGAAGCACAGTCATGTGAGAACATCCGTTCAAACCGGCAAACAACGCAATAGCGACAACGAGCACTACCTTTTTTTTCATCTTTGCTCCTCCTAACGGGCCAGCGCTTTGAATTCAGACCTTCGGTTTAAAGCATGGCAGCTTTCATCCGAACCGCAGTTTACATTCGCCGGCTGCTCTTTTCCATACGATGTGGTTTCCAGGCGAATCGGTTTTACACCGAAATTGACTAAATATTCTCTAACCACTCTGGCTCTGTTTTCCCCCAGTCCAAGGTTGTACTGACTGGAACCCCGCTCATCACAGTGCCCCTCCACCAAAACTCGCATACCCCCGTTTTCTTTGAGAAACTGGGCGATCTTTGTGAGCTGATCGATGGACTGCGAACTGAGACTGTAACTGTTGTACTCAAAATAAACCGGCTTGAGAGCCTCTTTGGCTCTGCGAGCCAATTCATCACTGAGCTGCGCCTCGTTAAACACTGCTTCCTTTGTGGTATCAACAGAACTGAAATCGTGAACAGTTGAAAAACTGGTATCAGCATCTGTAGTGGTTGACCTGTCGGTGGTGTCGTTAAGGACTGATTTCTGTTTTCTGCACCCTGTAGACAGAAGCAACAGCCCACAGGTGACAACAATAGCAGCCGGTAGCATGCGTGACATCTGGCAATCTCCTTCTAGAAATTTCAAAAGCTGGACCAGTTAGGCATCTTTACATCACCGGTAGTGGTTACTCTGCGTAAACGAGTCCCGTCAGGGCGAACCACATAGAGATCACTTCTGCCCCCCTGGGTGTTGGTGAAGGCGATAAGTGAACCATCGGGTGCCCAGGTCGGGTACTCGTTTATACCCGGAAGACTGGTCACCTTGAAAGAATTGCTGCCATCAGGTGAAACAGTCCAGATATCGAATTTCCAACCATCACCCATTGATGCATAAGCGATCTTATCACCCTTTGGCGACCATGCAGGCGAGTCGTTGTATTTTCCTTCGAAAGTGACCCTGCGCTGATTGGCACCGTCTGCATCCATGATATAAATCTGGGGTGATCCCGCTCTGTCGGAGGTAAACGCAATCTGGTAACCGTTAGGTGACCAGCTCGGTGAGGTATCGATTCCATAATGCACGGTAAGCTGCTTAACGTTAGTACCATCGGGAGCACAGGTGTAGATGTCAAGATTGCCCGAATTTGAACTTCCGTAGGCGATAATTCCATCAATAGGAGATACATCCGGGGAAACCTGGAGCGCTCGTCCGTAAATGAAAATTTTGGAGGTGCCGTCGGTGGTGGATCCCCTGTAAATGTCGGGCTTTCCTCTCTGATATGAAGACCACAGTACTGTGGAATTATCCCCAAAGGTGGGAAAGATATTCAAAGATGAATTATTAGTCAATTTAACCTGATTGTATCCGTCAAAATCCATCAGGGCGATATTCTTCTTACTGCCTTCTACTCGAACAAACAGAAGCTTGCTTTCGAAAATACCCCTGTCCCCAAACAGCATTTCCACCACCTCATTGCAGTATCGGTGAGCCATGCTGCGGGCAAAATTCAGGTCCCCTTTGTACTTTTTACCAATGATAAGACTTCGGGTGGCCACATCTCTCAGGAAACACTCTATGGTGATCTTGTCTCCTTCAATCGTGTATTGACCATCGATATATATGCCTATTCCGTTGGAAGCAAAAAGTGTACTGTCAAAGGCCGGGCTGCTGACCACATTGAATTTGCCTGAAAAATCAAAGTCGTTGGCAATCACAGCCCAGGGCTGATTGTCCTTCACTGTCTGTCCGGTGGTGGACTGAAATTCAACAACTCCGATGGGAATACTATCAAAACGGCTGGCGTACACTTCAAGATCAAACTGCTCAGCTCCTAAACAAAGAGCCGGGATACTTAATAACAAAATGGATAGAATTCGCTTCATTTCCTAATTCCTGGTTGGTCGGAGTGTACAGTTAATATCCAGTTCATCCCCGGAAAAGCCCGGGGGAAGTTTTCCAAAAGGCGCAGCAAGCGTCACTGCCCGCATAGCCAGATTGTCAAGAGTTGAGTTGCCGCTGGATGTTTCGATCCGTAAATCACTGATTGATCCATCGGCGTGTATGATAAATCTAACCACAACCGAAACGGACCTGTTCTCTGTGGGAGGTTTCCAGTTCATCTCGATTTTACTGCGCACATTGTTCAGATACCAGGGATATTTGAATTCACTGGGAGCACTCACCTGTGCTGGCGCAGGGAGCTCGCTGAACAGAGATGCAAGTTCATCGAGATTTTCCTCCACCGGCTTGGAAACCTCTTCCTTCGGTGCAGGCGTTGGTTCCTCAACCGGTTTAGACTCGGTCGGTTTAGGTTTGGGAACCGGTTTTGGATCCGGTGCAGGCTTGGGCTCCGGCTTGGGAACAGGCTTCACTTCCGGTTTGGGATCGGGCTTTGGCTGCGGTTTCTCCACCGGGACTTTTCGGGGCGGAGCCGGCGGAAGAGGAACCTGCACCAGTTGAAAAGTTTTGGGACGCTCAAATTTGGTGGGTTTCCAGAAAAGCTTGGTCACCACCGGAACCACTATAAGTACCAGAACATGGAAAATTACCGAGGCGGCCAGGACCTTGGGAAAAGTCACATCAGGGCCGCTGTTGCGGTCAAACTGAGGTGCCGCTGACTGAGACATCAATACCCGCCTGCTGATTCTAAGGGAGTGGTCAGAAAACCCAGTTTCACCACACCCGCATTCTGAATTTCTGAAATTATTCTCACCACTAACCCGTAGGGAACCTTCTTGTCTGCGTTGACAAATACAGGAACGTCACTTCTGCCCGAAAACACTTCTCTGAAACGTCTCCTGAAATCCACCAACGAAACCTGTTCCTGATCCACAAAGATCTCATTGCGGTTGTTGATACTGACCTGAATCGATTCGTTGCTTTCGACATTCTGCGATTCTGTCTTGGGAAGATCAACCTGAACCCCCTGAGTCATCATGGGAGCGGTGATCATAAATATAATAAGAAGAGCGAAAACAACATCGATGAGATTCGTTAGATTGAGCTCACTTATCGTATGTCGCCGCCGATCCTTTCTTCTCTTCATGTTTGCTCCGATTCAGAATAGATGTTACTGAAATTTGTAGGGATTCTGGCCTGAAGCGGGCTGCTGCTTGACCGGAGCTTCCGTATATAAAAGATTGAAAATCTCTCGCTTGAGTCTCACCACCAGAACTTCTTTAAACTCCTCCATCTCATCCTCGATACGCTCTGCCCGATGATTGCAGTAGTTGTAGAAAAACAAAGCCGGAATAGCCACACCAAGTCCCACAATTGTGGTAATGAGCGCCTCCGCAATACCCGGGGCCACCACCGGAAGACTGGCGGAGCCCTGGTTTCCAATCTCGTAGAAGGAATTCATGATCCCCCACACCGTTCCCAGAAGTCCCAGAAAGGGAGCTATACTGCTGGTCATGGCAAGAAGAAACACTCCCTTGTCAAAAGGAGCGACAAGACCGGTGAGAGCACTCTCCATATGCTCTTTTGCCATTGTAAACTGGTTCTGAAGAAAGAAAGACCAGTCCTTAACCCCGGTGTGCGATTGAGCATCCTCAAGAATTCGTCTGTACTCTACAGAAGTCGCCCTGCCCAGCTGAGCCATGGGGGTATCAAGATCGTGATGACTCATCTTGTCAATTTCAGACAAACGCTGAATGGCTTCATACTTCCTGCGGAACCGCTTATTACCCGCCGAGATCCGGTTGAGCACGAAAAGACGGCTGAAAATGATGGCCCAGGAGGCCAGTGAGAAAAGAATCAGCAGTCCAATAATCAGTTTTCCCATGAAACCCGATCTGACGATCATCTCTAAAACGGGGATACTCATGCAGCTCCTTTCATTAAGCCCAGATAGTAAAAATCACACTTAACCATCCGAATTTCAACCTCTTTGATAAACTTTGACACAGCCTCAAAAATTACTTTCTAAATGAAAGCAAGTCAACCGCCCCGACCAGCACAGGCTTCAACTGCACTCATTTCGCAAAGGTACATACCTTTATTGTAGTATTCAGGGAGGCGTAGCATCGGCTTTTTCTGTAAGTATCCAAGTCTGTTAGTATATGGAGTGAACCGAAAAAACTAAAGGGATGTCACTCTTTCGCCCTGAAGATTCGCTGCAAATTGCTCAAGACTCTCAAGAGCCCGTTCGCATAAGAGCTGCTTCTTGCGCTTTTTTCCCTCCTTACCCCTGAAAACCGACTGCTCTAAAGGGGGAAACAGGCCGAAATGAACGTTTGTAGGGGTAAAAGGTTCCTCCACAGAGGAAGTGACATGCTTGAGAAGTGCCCCCAGTGCAGTTTCTTCCGGAGGTGATTCGATGGTTGTATTTTTAAGTTTTGCAGCTGCAAAGATTGCGGAGAGATGTCCTGTGGCAATGGATTCAGTATATCCTTCGTTACCGCAAATCTGTCCGGCCAGGAAAAGGTCAGGGTATTTTTTGAAGGAGAGATCACTGTTCAGAAGTCGGGGTGAATCAAGGTAGGTATTGCGGTGAATACTCCCGAAACGAAGGAACTTCGCATTCTCCAGGCCCGGAATGAGTCTGAATACACGCTGCTGTTCAGGGATGGTCAACCGCGTCTGAAACCCCACCATGTTGTAACTTTCCGATGACACCTTCTCTTTACGCAGTTGACATACAGCAAAGGGGCGTCTTCCCGTGCGCGGGTCAATAAGCCCTATTGGGCGCAATGGACCGAAAGCTAGACAGTTGTACCCTCTCTCAGCCATGACTTCCACCGGAAGACACGCCTCAAAGAATCTGGCCTGCTCAAAGGCACGAGCTACTGTCCTGTCAGCTTCTCTTAACGCATCATAAAACGTTCTGTATTCATCTTCACTGAAGGGGCAATTGATGTAATCCCCCTCCCCCTCCTCACGCCGCGAAGCACTAAACGCAATGGACATGTCGATGGAGTCGGTTTCGATGATGGGGGCTATGGCGTCGTAAAAGTGAAGATGCACCGATGAAAATTCTTTTGAGAGCCACGTCGAAAGCTTGTCTGATGCAAGAGGACCGGCAGCGATGATGCAGCTCTGAAAACCCTCCGGCGGACAGGACAACTCCTCCCGCACCAGTGTTATCAGCGGATTATTCTCCAGAAGATCGAGCACTTTAAGAGAGAATTGCTCTCTATCCACCGCAAGTGCAGCTCCGGCAGGAACAGCGGTTTCCTCAGCGGCATCAAGAAGCGGACTGCCAAGGATCCTCAGCTCAGCCTTGAGAAGTCCGTGAGCCGAGGGGATATCCCGCGCCTTAAAAGAGTTGGAACAGATAAGTTCTGCAGGATGATCTGTCGTGTGGGCAGGAGACATCCAGTGAGGACGGGCCTCGAAAACAGTAACATGAATGCCCATTCGTGCAAGGACCAGGGCCGCCTCTGATCCGGCAAGCCCTGCACCTATAATTGCGACTGATTTTGGCGAAGAAGACAATTAGGACTGTTCCTCGCTTGATGTCCCGTCTCCCAGTGGAATCTCTGCCTTACAGGAAAGACAACGCAGATAGCTTCCCTTGCGTTTTGAATCTTTCTGAACAAGGATCGAATAACCACAAGTAGGGCATTTCTTATCAACCGGACGGTCCCAACTGGCGAATGTACAGTCGGGATACTTGCTGCAGCCAAAAAACACCTTGCCGCGACGGGTTTTACGCTCCACAATAGTTCCGCTGCAACCATCCTGAGGACAGTGCACCCCTGTGGAAAGCGAACGGGTGTTTTTACAATCCGGATAGCGGGAACAGCCCAGAAACTTGTTTCCGTTCATGGAGAGGATCACCATGGGGGCGCCGCATTTGTCACATTTCTCTTCGGTCTGCTGAGCTTCAATTTTTTCAAGTGGCTCGGTATGTTTACAGGCTGGGAAACCCTGGCAGGCCAGAAATTTTCCGTTTTTACTCCACTTGATAACCAGATTATGCTCATGACACTCGGGACAGAGCTTCTCTGTCACCTCCTGATTCTGGGCACGAAGATCTTTTATGCTTTTGCGCACATCATCCAACCGGAGTGCAAACGGATCGTAAAACTCCTTGAGCACATTCACCCAGTCGGCATCTCCAAGTTCGATCTTATCGAGCGTGGTTTCCATATCGGCAGTAAAGTGCACATCGAAAATCTCCGGAAACTCCTTCACCAGAATATTCTTAACCATGTAACCGATTTCGGTAGGAGAAAATCTGCGATTCTCGACCGTTGTGTACTTTCGCCGTTTTAATGTATCGATAATCTGCGCATAGGTACTGGGACGACCAATTCCCTTGTCTTCAAGCTCTCGCACCAGCGACGCTTCGGTATAACGCGGAGGCGGCTGAGTGAAATGCTGCTTATCGGTAAGCTCAACCAAATTCACAGAATCACTGCGCTGAAGCTCAGGAAGCTTCTCGTTGTTACCTTCACTAGTGTCACTTGCATCTTCAACACTTTCATCGTAAAGAGCAAGAAACCCTTCGAATTTCATAATGGAACCGTTTGCACGGAATGTGCACCCGGAGCCTTCAATATCTACACGGGTTGAGTCAAACAGCGCATTCTCCATCTGTGAAGCTAGAAAACGCTTCCAGATGAGCTCGTAAAGCCGGAACTGATCTTTTGACAGATACTGCTTCACTCTGTCGGGAGCGAAATCAAGATTGACCTGAGAAGGTCTGATCGCTTCGTGAGCGTCCTGGGCGTTTTTGTTTTTACCGTAGGTACGGGGCGCCGATGGCAGATGGCGCTCATCGAAAAGCTGACCGATAACCGTTCTGGCATCAGCAAGAGCCTCCACCGCAATACGGGTGGAATCGGTACGCATGTAGGTGATAAGACCCATGGAACCAAGATCCCCAAGCTCCAGACCTTCGTAAAGCTGCTGCGCCACCATCATGGTTTTTGCCGCACTGAACCCAAGCTTACGTGCAGCTTCCTGCTGAAGAGTGGAAGTAATGAAGGGAGGATACGGCTTACGGTTCTTCTCGGTCCTCTGGACATCAATAATTGAAAATGGTGTTCCTGACAAACGCGCAAGAATTGCCTTGGCGGCAGCTTCGTTTGGCAGAAGCGGGTTATCGGTGTCGGAAGCTTTACGCCCGTCTACCGAAATCAACTTCGCGGAAAAGTGCACCCCTTTATGGTCGAACAAACCATGAATGGACCAGTATTCCCGCTGCACGAAAGCCTTGATCTCATCCTCACGCTCGCAGATGAGCCTGAGGGCCACAGACTGCACCCGCCCGGCACTTAATCCACGGAAAACGGTGCGCCACAGAATGGGTGAAACCTGATAGCCAACGATTCTGTCGAGAATCCGGCGAGCCTGCTGGGCATTCACCTTGTTCATGTCTATATCACGGGGATTGTCAAAAGCGGACAAGACCGCCCGCTTGGTGATCTCATTAAACATAACCCGCTTGACAGTTCCATTTTCCTTGCTGATACTCTGCGCCACATGCCAGGCGATAGCTTCCCCTTCGCGATCAGGGTCGGGAGCCAGGTATACGTCCTCCGCCTTGGCCGCCTCATCCTTGAGCTCCTTGAGTATGCGCCGCTTCCCCTTGGAAGTGGTGTACTTGGGCTTGAAATCCTGCTCGATCTCCACTCCCAACTCTTTTTCGGGAAGATCGATAATGTGACCCATGGTCGCCCGCACCGCATAGTCCTTCCCCAAATACTTGGAGATGGTTTTACACTTGGCCGGAGACTCAACGACTACTAAATGTTTGGCCATAATATGATGATTCCTTAATCATCGAATCAGACACTCCTGTAAGAGATGCCTGAATCAAGGTTAATAAAAAACTCTATACTCAGCGGCAAGCTTTTCTCAATCAGTTCCCGGTGTCTTAATCGCTTGCCGGATCTGATCAGTGTCTGAAATGACGCATGCCAGTAAATACCATGGCGATACCGAATTTATTGCAGGCCTCGATCACTTCTTCATCCCGCTTCGATCCGCCCGGCTGCACAATGTAGCGAATTCCCGCGTCAAACGCCTCTTCAACCGTGTCTGCAAAAGGGAAAAAAGCATCGGAAGCCATCACAAAATCGCTAAACTCAGGGAAAGCGCCATCGGGATGAGCCTTGTTGGCCTGAGCATATTCACTGCTTAGATTTTCGCGTGCCTTGGTCACTGCCAGCTTCCTGAGAGCATCCACCCGGTTTGGCTGACCTGCACCGATCCCTATAATACGGTAAAGCCCCCCCTGATATTCCTGTGCAAGTACAATTGCATTGGATTTGACATGCTTGCAGGCCTTGTAGGCAAACTCGGCAAGCTTCTGTTTCGATTCGGGGAAATCGGGCTTTGTTACGTTTTCCCAACTTTGGAAAAGACCGTTATCACGCCCCTGCTTGAGAATTCCGCCGGTAACGTATTTAAGTGTATACTGATCTTTCTGCCCTGCATTGAGATCTCCAACTGCCAGTATTCGTAATGCGGAACTTTTTTGTTTTAGAAATTCCAGAGCGTCTTCGGAGTAACTTGGAGCTATAAGCACCTCAACGAATCTACCCGAAAGCACCTGGGCAGCTTTCAAATCAACGGTTCTTGATACAGCAATTACACTGCCGAAAGCGGAAACCGGATCCCCGGACCAAGCCGCCTCAAGCGCCTGAGCAAGAGTCTCCCCGGTAGCGTAACCGCAGGGATTTGTATGCTTGATTATGGCCGCAGCTGGAACACTGGTCAGTTCCTTAACAGCATCCAGCGCTGCATCCCCGTCTACAATATTATTATAGGATAACTCTTTTCCGTTGAGCTGACGTGCATTGGCCAATGACGGCTCGGTGGATTTTCTGTCTTTATAAAACACTGCACTCTGATGAGGATTCTCTCCGTAACGCAGCACATCTCCATAATTATATGAAAGACGCAGGATCTCTTCCTCAAGGTACACTTTAGAAAGGTAGGCATCGATACCGGAGTCGTAGTCTGCCGTATGCCGGTAGGCCTTCACCGCCAGACGCTTGCGGGTCTCAAAGGAAACCGCTCCCTCTTTATCGAGCTCCGAAGCAATCACTTCGTAGTCTGCAGGATCAACAACGATTGAAACATAGGCATGATTCTTTGCAGCGCTGCGCACCATGGTGGGACCGCCGATATCGATATTTTCAATGGCTTCCTCAATAGTGACATTTGGCTTGGAGATGGTCTGCTGAAATGGATAGAGATTGACCACAACCAGATCGATGGGTTTTATGCCGTTCTGTTGCATGGCGGCGACATGCTCAGGATTGTCCCGCACGGCAAGAATTCCTCCGTGAACACGCGGATGCAGTGTCTTGACCCGTCCATCCATAATCTCCGGATGACCGGTGTAGCTGTCGACTGATACTACCGGGATACCATTGTCTGAAAGCATTTTCCAGGTGCCGCCGGTGGAAAGGATCTCCACTCCCCTATCGGCCAGTTTGCGGGCGAAATCCACCAAACCCGTTTTGTCTGAAACGCTGAGCAGCGCCCGCTTGATCACCATCGACTTCATCAGTTCTCCTCGTTGATGCAGGGGTATTAATATAATAGAAATAGAAGTAGAGAAAATGATTATTTGGCTGTGAGGGAGGCAATCGTTATGGGTTCGGACCAGTTTTTTTCTCTCTAAGGCATTGATTTTCTGATGAAGCCGCCGGCGTTTTCAGCCCCCCAAAGTGCTGGTACATACTTTTTTCCGCTGATTTATGATTTTTCAGCCACACACAACCACCGATGTGTGCAATTTCTTAATGCACCACCGAGCTTCACTCCGGAATTCGTGATCGATAGACTCCGATGACTATCTTTGAAGGATTACGGGAGCGGGAGTTGAAGATGGTGACCTGCAAGGCGTCTTCGCCGTTAACAAAATTTCTCAACTTGCCCCAGTTTTTCGTAACATTTTTGTAACATTCTTGTGGGCAACGTGAATTTCCGAAGATATACTCAGATGGATTTGCGTTTCAGGCAAGATTAAGGAGAAGTGAAATGTTCGGCAGAGTAACACTGAAGACAAAGATTTCTGTTGCAGTTCTACTGATTGTCCTCTTATCATTTCTTTCAATTACAGTGGGGTTTACCAGCTCTGCAAGAAAGAAGATGAATGAGTTGTCCATAACCTGCTTGAAATTGAAACTTGCCGGGGACATTCAATCAAGCAGAGAGTATGTGAAATCGCACTACGGGAAACTTCATCTTGTTGACAATTCTTTAACGGACAGCAATAATATTCCCCTTGATAACAGATATGAACTCATTGATGAAATAGCCACAAAGCTTGAGGTTGCAGCAACTCTTTTTGTTAAAGACGGTGATGACTACAGGCGAGTAGTAACAAGTATCAGGGACGAAAAGGGAAATCGGGTTGTCGGAACGAAACTGGGACATGCAAGCGCTGCCTACGAACCGATCGGACGCAAAGAAACCTATTATGGGAAAGCCAATATTCTGGGGAATCCCTACTTGACCGTTTACGATCCGGTTCTGGGTGATAAAGGAGAAATAATCGGCATTTTGTTCATAGGAATACCTGTCAAGGAAATTAATTCCATTATAGGCCAAAACGTCTCCAGTTTACTGACACTTTCATTTACAATCATTGCCATCGTGTTACTCATATCCACTTTTAGTATGTTCATTGTCATAAACAGGCTCTTTTCCCCTTTCAAAGATCTCTTGCTGATGCTTAAAGATGTATCTGAAGGTGAGGGTGATCTTACAAAGCGACTGAAAGTGAAAAGCCATGATGAAATCGGTCAAGTTTCAAACTATTTCAATATATTTATTGAAAAACTCCAGAAAACCATAACACAAATAGCCTCAAATTCCAAGACTGTAGCCAACTCTGCGGTCGATCTCTCCTCCATCTCCACTCAAATTGCATCCAATGCCGAGGAGATAAGCATCCAAACGTCCACCGTGGCATCATCGACAGAGCAGGCGACTGCCAGCATCAATTCCATTTCCTCATCGGCTGAAGAGATCTCCTCATCCACAAACAATGTTGCCACCGCCATAGAGGAAATGAGTGCATCGCTCAATGAGGTTTCCCGCAACTGTCAAAAGGAGTTGCAGGTGGCCGTTGAAGCCGGCAGCCATGCAAAAAACAGCAAGGAAGTTATGGATAAGCTCGGGCAAGCCGCGAAATCAATCGGGAAAGTGGTTGAAGTCATCAATGACATTGCAGATCAAACTAACCTGCTGGCGCTCAATGCCACTATCGAAGCCGCTTCTGCCGGTGAAGCGGGAAAAGGGTTTTCTGTAGTGGCAACAGAAGTCAAGGCACTGGCAAAGCAGACCTCGCAGGCAACACTGGAGATACAGCGGCAGGTTGAAGAGATTCAATCCAATACAGAATCTGCAATAAAGGCGATAGATTCAGTTTCCAGGGTGATTGAAGATGTAAACGTAATTTCCCAGACTATAGTGAGCGCGGTTGAAGAGCAGAGCGCAACGATTACTGAAATATCCCGCAATGTCAGTGGTGTAAGCGCCGGGACACAGGAAGTATCGAAAAATGTGTCAGAAACTGCAACCGGTCTCTCAGAGGTTTCCTCCACTATAGCGGGAGTCAATGATGCAGTAGCGCAGACAGCAAAGGGAATCGTACAGGTAAAGAACAGCGCTCAGGAATTGTCGACTCTTTCTGAAACACTTAAAGAACTTTTAATGCAGTTTAAGATCTGAAAAAGTAAAAGCATTAAAAAACAAACTGCAACTCTCTCCGGAGAGCACTGGCCACCAATGGAAACGTGAAACTATCACACGATCATTTCCGTAACGTTTCGAGCACCCTCCTGCCTAACTAATACCTTTTGAATGATTATAGACTTTGGAAAACGAACCTTTGTAGAAAACATCCAGAATGTCCCTGCAAGTCCCCGATTCGCTCAGCACTCAAAGAATAGCCTCACCTCTCGAACAAACCCTTACGGTTACAAATGTTTGGATAAAGTATTTCTGCATTAAAAAAATTAGTGCAATTTATCAACATTTTGGCTATATTATGTTTACAACTTATTTGAAAACTCTTTCAATCCCTTAAAGGAGCGCCCCATGAAACCGTTCCGGACTGTATTCGGCCCTGTTTTCTGTACCCTTTTACTATGTTTTATGATTGTGACCCCGCCCGCTGTTGCCCAGGACCTCTGTGCTCCTGTGGGCTGGGCCACCCAAAACGGGGGTGTCACCGGAGGCGGAAATGCCTCCCCCTCCACAGCATCAACTTACGACCAGCTTAAAAGCCTCCTCACCTCATCCAGTGCCAAGGTGGTCTATGTAAGCGGAGTAATCACCATTCCTGCAGGGGGCAGAATCACTATTCAAGACCAAAGCGGAAAAACCATCTTTGGCCTGCCCGGCTCAAAGATCGTCTCCACCGACAAATCCGCTTCCGGATCGGGCATTTTCTACTTCAAGCGCTGCACCAATTTCATCATGCGAAACATAACTCTTGAAGGTCCCGGCGCTTACGACACTGATGGTTATGATAACATGTGCATTGATAACTGCCAGAACTTCTGGGTTGATCACTGTGAGTTTCATGACGGCATGGATGGCAATTTCGATATTAAAAACGCCTCCGACTTCATTTCTGTCACCTGGAGCACCTTTAGTTACGAAAAGCCCCCCATCCCCGGAGGTTCCGGCGGCTCAAATGATCACCGCTATTCAAATCTGATTGGCTCATCAGATGGAGCTACCGGTGATCAGGGGAAGCTAAATGTCACATTTTATTATTGCTGGTGGGGTGAAGGATGCCGGGAAAGAATGCCTCGCATGAGATACGGAAAACTTCACATGGTGAATAGCCTTTTCTCCAGCAGCGTTTCAAACCAATGTATCCGCGCCGGTTACAAGGCCGATGTCCTCGCTGAAGGCAACTACTTTGACAACCAAAAGCTCCCTATTGATGAATACGAAAAAAATTATACTGCTATCAAAGGGGTTAGGAATTACGGTGCTTCTGATATCATTAAAAACACCGCATTTACCCCACCTTATACCATCGCTGTTGCCGATGCACAAAGCATTGTGACTCCCATCAAGAGCTGCGCCGGAGCTACGCTGACCTCAATGACCACCTGCTCACCTTGTGGAGGCGGTGACCTCAACCAGCTGCCTTCAGTGAGCATTACTGCACCTGCAAACAATGCCTTTTTCAATGCACCGGCGGAAGTTTCCATCACCGCAGCTGCAAGTGATCCGGATGGTTCTGTTGCCAAGGTGGAATTCTATAGCGGCTCAACCCTGCTTGGCTCCGATAATTCGGCACCCTATTCCTATTCATGGACTAATGTGACAGCAGGCACTTACAGCGTAACAGCAAAAGTTATCGACAACAAGGGGGCGTCAGCTGTCAGTGACCCAGTAACTGTCAAAGTAAACGATCCCTCAATTCCCTCACTGAGCTCCACCGAAAATCTCACTCAGTCAGTCGTGCAGGGATCAGCAATCAATCCCATCGTGTTCACCTGGGGCGGAGCTGCAACGGATGTCAACTACACAACACTGCCAGCCGGATTATCTGGAGTCAAGAGCACATCAGCCAAAACATTGACTGTTTCCGGAACCCCCTCTGCAAACGGTTCTTTCTCTGTTTCCACTGTGGGCGGATCATCAAGTGTAACGCTTAATGCTTCCATCACCGTGAAAGACCCAGGTTCCACAACCGTGCTGGCCGACTGGTACCCCTTCCAGGAAAATCCGGTTTCACTGAAATTCGTCACCTTTGCAGATGCATCCCTGGACAACAGCTATTTCGATCAGACCAAACCTGACAACGGCGTCACCTACACTCCGGGAGCTCTAAGGCTCAACAAAGGCACCGGCACCATGACTATAACGCTGAAATCACTGGAAGTGCTGAAAATCCGCTGGTACGCCACAGGAGGGAGAACGCTCAAAGTTACCTACGGAACAAACGGCAATGAAAACAGCTGGGAATCATCAGTGCAGTATGAAAGCGGCGCCCACGAACTGGATCTTACCGATCTGATCCCGGGACTGGTCTCCGCCATTCCCTTAAAGGTCAACATAATCAACAACCGTGCAGACGGCGGGTCCTTTAACATCCACGATTTGTATGTGGAGGGATCAGCAGACATGCAATCTACGGCTGCATACAGTTTCAAAAGCTTCACATCAGACAATCACTTCAAAGCAACGGTCTCAGGCCAAATGCTTACCATTTCAGCCAGCGAGAGCATGAAATCTCAGAACATCATGATTCTCAATGCAATGGGTAGAACCATCTACAGTGGTGCTTGCTCAAGATCTTTGGATATAAGCAGATTCAACAAGGGAGTTTATTTTCTTAAGATCGGTGATCACACCCGGAAGTTTTTCAAGAGATAAAGCCTTCGATGCGCTCCGTAGGACCAGCGGGTCAGCGGAGTACCTTAAGATATTACCACGGGAGGAGAGTTTTCTCCTCCTTTTTTGTTTTGGGAGGAATCAGAGAAACCCCCGAGAGGTTGTCAAGTAGCAGGTTACTTCCAGGTTAAGAAGGCAGGGTAAGCGTAATAACAGCCTCGGTCACAGTCTGCCATCATCAGAGGACTCCTGCTCAATCAGAAACTTTCCCGCAGTGCAACGCACCTCTCCTTTTCAGGATTACTTCTACCCGGAACGTCATATTATATTTCTCTCATGACTGACAACTCCCTCAGTAACCCTCACGATAAATTCTTCAAGGAATCATTTTCCAGAAAAGAGATCGCCCGCTCTTTTTTGAGAGAATACCTGCCTGAAGCCATTTCCCGGAACCTGGACTTCAAAACACTGGCGGTACTTAAAGATTCCTTTGTGGATAAGGAGTTGTCGGAACATTTTTCTGATATTTTATACAGGATTAAGCTGAACGGTAAAGCTTCATACGTTTATCTGCTCTTTGAGCACAAGAGCTACGTTGACCCCTGGACCGGTTTTCAACTCCTGAGAAACATGGTGAAAATCTGGGAACAGTACCGCAAGGAGCATAAAACAGCCACACATCTGCCGGTGATTATTCCGATAGTCATCTACCAGGGGCAGCAGCACTGGAATATGAAGAATTCAATGGGACACCTCCTTGAATATAGGGAGAATATGCGGGCCTATATCCCCGAATTCAAAAGCGAGGTGTTTGAGATATCCCATATTCCCGATGAGCAGATTCGGGGGGAGATGCTCTTACGGGTGCATTTTCTGATTCAGAAGTATGCGGGGACGACTCAGCTGTTTCAAAAGCTGCCCGAGATACTGGGGCTTCTGAAGGCAGTATACAGCGAAAGCACTAAAATTGAATACCTGGAAACGCTTTTACGATATCTGGGAGCTACAACAGAACATGAACGTATGGACGAACTCAGGACCGAAGTGAAAAAATCTTTAGAAACAGGAGAAGACTTAATGACAACAATAGCAGAGAAATGGATACAGGAAGGTATGGAAAAGGGTATGGAGAAGGGTATGGAGAAGGGCAAGCTGCTGGTTGCTTCCAATTTGATTAAAAGAGGAATGAGTGATGAAGAGATTGCAGAAGTCACCGGTCTGGATCTGGGAAAGATCGAAGATTTGCGCAAGGAAAAGCGGTAGGAGTTAGAATGTGAGAAGGTCATTTTAAAGTCACGCGACACCCGCCAACATGGCAAAGGTGCAGTACTTTAGGATAGTAATCTATCGGTAATCAGCTTTGCGGAATTATCCTCACTACCGGGGCTTACACTACCTAGGATTTTCAATTTTACGGTAAAACTCAACACCTACCCTTTCTATATGAGCTTTTAAATCCAGGTTTTTTAGAGAATCGTAATCGACAATAGTCCACACAATATGGAATCGGTATCTGTTCATTTATAATCCCGCTCAAATGTGAAGCTGTTTCAGGAGTACAATCGTTTCCCTTTATGGCCAGATCAATGTCACTTCCGTTCCTGTAATTCCCTTTTGCTCTGCTGCCGAAAATAAGAGCTGTTTCAACCTGGGGGAATTTTTCAAAGACTGAAATGATGAGAGCGTAGGATGAATCTGAAATTCCAAATCTGTTATTCATAAAGATGATTTTAGCTTTTGATAAACCGCATTCAAAGCTTCATAATAACTGCCGAAAATCAGACTGTATGCCAGATCTGCACTCGCTTCATCATAGGTATGGCTCATCAGGTTTCTTTTCTCCAGCATATCCATCCAGAGGTCACCATCTCCAATGAGTTCATATTTGAAAGCTGCCTTAATTGTATCTCTCGGAAATTTGACATCCACTTTTTGAAATTTCAAATAGTCATTAAATGTTTTCCAAGCCAGTTCAAAGGTAATTTCATAAAACTGAATGCAACCAGCTTTTTCCAAATCTGAAAGGATGGTTTTCAATAGCTGATGTCAGTTGATTAAAAGCTTTTTCAAAGTTAGCAAAATGTAGCTGACCTGACCGTTTGGCAGATTGATTTGGGTCAACCGCCCTATATTGTCGTATTCAAAATCAAGCATCTGCCCATCGGGTCTGGAAGTGCGGTGATCTGCTTATGAAGATTGTAGCTGTAACGGGTAAAATTGCTTCCGGCACCAACGTTTGGAGGTGTATAGGTGTCGAGTGTGTTGACATTGGGAAAATAAATGAGAAAAAAACGATAGCGATTCCGATAGCGATAGCGACACCGATTTAGGAAAATAACGGTTGTATCGCTATCGGGATCGGGATCGATTCCTCCCCACTCCCCCTACCCTCTCTTATGCCCCAGAACATACATACATGGTATCACAAATAGCGTCATTATCATCGACACTGAAATTCCCCCAATAGCGGTGATCGCAAATGGCGCCTGAAGACTGCTGAAGGCAAGTGCCTGTGGAAGCAGCGCCAGAACCACGGCAAGATTCATCATGAGAATCGCGTTGAATTTCACTTTACAGGCCTCAGCTATGGCATCGAAACGGCTCAAACCCGCCTTCTGGCGCTGATGAGCATAGTCAATAATCAAAATGGCGTTATTCACCACCACCCCGATAAGCATCACCATGGACATAAGTGAGAGCATGGAAATGGATTTACCGGTGATAAAAAGTGCCCAGATCACCCCGATGAGCCCAAGCGGCAATGTGGCCATGATCAGAAGCGGCTGAGTGAACGATTCGATAGATCCGGCCAATACCATATAGGTAAGCAGAATCGCCAGCACCATTGTAAAAATCAACGTGCGGAACGATTCGGCCATCATCTCCTGATCACCCCCGAAACCGATCTTGTACCCCGACCTCACCGGGATCTGATCCGTGAGCGCTTTCAACTGCCCGCTCACCGTTCCCACTGCCCCGGCCGCCACATTGGCACTGACCGTAACCAGTCTCTGACGATTCTTCCGCTGAATGCTGGCGGCACCACCCTCCCTGCGTACTTCAGAGAGCACCTTTATAGGCACAAACCCCTTGGGTGTAGGAATCGTGATATTCTCCACCGCATCCAGATTCTCCCTGTCCTGCTCGGAATACTGAACCCGGATCTTAAACTCATCACCTTTTTCCCGATACAGCGCCACTTCATTACCGGTAATGAAGCCGCGAAGTGACATTCCCATAGTGGCCACATTTGTGTTGTATTCATCAAGAAGAATGCGCCGGGGAATAAACTTCATTTCAGGTTTGGCTTCCTTCCACGACACCTGCACATCAACCAAACCCGGTATCTGCCCCATTTTGCTCTTCACCGAATCGACAAGCGAGAGAATTTCCCCCATCTCATCCCCGGTGACTTCGACAGAAATATCCGCCTCGCTTCCGCCTCCACCCATGAACTGCGCTTCCTTCACCACCATGCGGGCATCGGGAATATCAGCCAGCGATTTACGGATCTGATTTGCCAGGTAGGCCGTACTGACATTGCGCTCTGTCTTATCCTTTAACTGCAAAGTCAGTCCTGCATAGTTCACTCCAGTATTGATCCCGTCCCCGCCCAGGGATGCATATACAGTTTTCACCTCAGGAAGTTGCGAAACCCGATTTTCTATAATGGATAATGCCCCGTTTGTCTCCTTCAGCGAAGCTCCTGAAGGCATCTCTATAGTGATATTCACAACTCCCTGATCGGTAGGCGGGAAAAACTCTGAATTGAGTCTGGGCCCTATAAAAACAAGAGTAATGACAAACAGCGCGACGACTCCGATTACCACCCAGATTCTGTGCTTCAACGAAGCATCAAGCATGGACGAGTAAACTCCTGACATCCAGTCAAGCGCCGGTTGAAGCAGATGTTTAGTATGCGCCGCGTTGCGGGACTGAAGAATACGGGAAGCAGCCATGGGAGCGAAAGTAAAGGAAAGAAACAGCGATACTACAGTCGCGATTACAATCGTGAGTCCAAGCGAAACGAAAAACTGTCCGGTGATTCCAGCCATATTGGCCATGGGTGCGAAAACGGCCACATTAGTAAGTACAGATGCCAGTACCGCGATCGCCACCTCTTTGGCACCCACTTCTGAAGCCTCCATAACCGGCATACCGGTATCCCGGTGGCGGACAATGTTTTCCAAAACAATGATAGTATTGGTGACCAGCGTTCCCACCGAAATCGCCAGCGCCATGAGGGTCATCATATTGAGGGTGAAACCGAGCGCATTCATACCGGCAAACGTGATAACGATTGACATGGGGATGGTTGCCGCAGCAATGATTGTTACCCGCCAATCGCCTAAAAACACGAACAGCATGAGGGCTGTAAGTACCATACCGATAATAAGGTTACGATACATGTCGTTTACCGATTCTTTAATGAAATCGGAACGGTCCTGGGCGATACTGATACTGACTCCCGACGGAAGTTCTGCCCCGAACTGTTCGACCTGCTTTTTTATCTCCCCGGCCACTTTCACGGTATTGGCATCAGGCCGCTTGAACACCCCAAGCCCCACCGAGTTCTGGTTGTTAAACCTGGCCAGCTCCCGCATCTCCTCGAAATCATCCACCACATCGGCAATAGTGTAAAGCGGCACAACAGCTCCACCGGGAACCGGGATCCCCACATTGCGGATCTGATCGAGACTCTCGAACTCTCCCTGTACCCTTACCGTGTACTCTTTAAGCTGACCCGATACATGTCCGCCGGGGATATTGGCGGTTTGTGAGGCAATCACACCAGAGATGGTTTGAAGATTAAGCTTGAGAGCATCCATGCGGCTCTTATTGATCAGAACCTTAATCTCCCGCTCCCGCCCACCGGTGACTGTGACATTTGCCACGCCACCGATTTTAAGCAGCTGATCCTTGACCCTCTTGTCGGCCACGACCCTGAGCTGTTCGGCGGTCATGGGTCCGGTAAGTGCCAGATTGAGAATCGGTCTGTCGTTGAAATCGAATTTGGAGATAACCGGTTTGAGAAGATCACTTGGAAGCTCAAACAGGATGGCGTCGGTTTTGTCTTTCACGTCGATAGCAGCCAGATCGGGATCCACACCAAGTTTGAATTCCAAAATGATAAAGCCGATACCCTCAGAAGCAAAGGCAGTAATGTTTTTAATATTGGGGATGGTGGCCATCTGCTCCTCGAGCGGTTTGAGGACAGAGGTCTCGATTTCCTCAGGCCCGGCACCCGGATAGACGGTCTGCACGGTAACAAAAGGTAAATCGATATTGGGTGTGAGATCAATAGGTAAACCCATAAAGCCAATGATTCCAAAAATGACAAGGGCAAGAATAACCATTGTCATCAGTACCGGTTTCCTGATGCTCAATCCCGTTAAGAACATAAATCCTCAATTCGACTGTTAATGAAGCTGCTAATCAACGATTTTCACCTTTACACCATCACGCAGCAACCCTGCACCGCTCACTACTACCTTGTCACCCTCCAGAACTCCCTTGATAATTTCTACATCTGTTCCGTTGGCGATACCGCTTTTAACCATTGACCTGTGAGCGACGCCATCTCTGATGACATAAACATACTGCTCACGGTTTTCAGTATTGAGCGTCTCCTGGGGGATGATAAGTGCGGTTTCCCTTTTATCGACCACTACTTTTACAGGCACATACATTCCCGGTTTGATAATCATTTCGGGATTATCAAACACAGTTTCTATGGTGAAACTCATGGTTGCAGCCGCCCCGGCCAGGGGAACTTTTTCCACCTTGCCGACAAGTGTATCTCCACCCACAACAGCAATGGCTTGCTGACCTGACCTGAAGCGGTTCACAAGAACATCACTGACCGTTGAGGGCACACGTACTTTGGACAGATTTGCCAGTTCAAGCAGCGTTGTACCCGGGCCCACGGCATTGTTGACATTCTGAGATACACTCACCACAACTCCCGAAAATGGAGAGATGACAAACTGAGCTTTACGAATCACTTCAAGTCCGGCTTCCCCTTCGGAAATCTGCAGATCGAGCTTTTCAAGAACCTCCGGAGCCACCCCGCCCTTTTCCGATATGGCAATTAACCTCTCCCGCTGCTTTTGGGCTTCGTCAAGCTTCTGCTTAATAATAGAATAGCTCTGTGTACGATCATCGGGATCGATCTGCATAAGAGATGTGCCCATTTTAACCCGATCACCCACATTAACCCTGACTGCAGAAACTCTGCCGGGGATCATGGCAGTAACCACAGACTGCTGATATCCTTCAGCCACCCCTCCGCACTGTTCATAAGCAGAGATGGTTCCCTTTGCCACTGGCTGCACCCTTACCGGTATTCCTTCGCGCCTCTGAATATCCTGAATGCTTTCGGCGGGCGCCTGTTTGGAACCGCATCCGTTCAAAACGGCCAGGCTGAAGAGGGCAATGATCATACTTCTCGTTTTGATTCTCATGTTTTTACAGGACTCCCATAAGCATTTTTAACTCCACAACCGCCTTAAGATAAGCAAACTGCACGGCGCTGTAGCTGGTGTACGCTCGACTGAGTTCAAGCTCTGCATTTCTCATATCGATGATAGTTCTCTGCCCTACATCATAAGCCTTGGCGGAAAGATCGTACCCCTTCTGAGCCAGCGCAAGTACACTCGCTACCGACTCAAGCCGGTTTTTATTCACCATGACTTGCTCGTAAGTGGCTTTCACCGCCAGTTCAAGCTCCTCAATAATCTGCTGCTGATTCAAGTGGGCAATGGAACGGTCCATCTCGGCCTGACGCAACTTCTGACTGCGCTGCAATCCGCTGAAAAGCGTCCAGTTCATCCCCACAAACAGTTTTTGATCGTTGTACCAGTTCTCCCCCGTATTCATATCCTCAAAACCGGAAAACTGGCCGATTCGGCTGAAAGTGGCTCCGGCATACACCAACGGACGGAAATCGGTTTTGGCCAGGTTAACCATCTGATCGGAAAGTTCAGTGCTGCCTCGGAGCTGATTGAGGGCAAAACTATGCCGATGAAGAGTAGCAAGAGCCTGCTCAAGAGTCATATCGAATGGCATGTCGGGTATTTCACCTTCCACTTCGAAATGCTGAACTTTAAGGGGAAGACCTGCCTGCAAAATCAGGTTCTCATAGGCAAGTCGAAGGTCACTTTCGGCTTTAAAAAGGTCTGACCGGGCACTTTCAAGGTAGAGTCTTGTGGACAGAGTATCCAGTTCACTGCCACTGCCTACATTGAACCTCAAAACGGAAATGCCATGAGACTGCTCAAGAATGGCCACGTTCTGCTTCTGCACCTCAAGATTCTTGCGGGCAATAAGTGCTGCATAATAACTGCTGATCACTTTAGCCCGTAACTTCAAGCGGGTATCTTGGAATTTGCAAACCAGCATTGATTGATATGTTTTGGCGATCTTAAGCCCCACCCCCACTTTTCCTTGAGCGTAAATAGGTTGATTAACTGATAAACTCAAAGCCAGAGCATTTTTCTTCTGCTCACCCATCATGGCTGTAAGGGAATTAACTATCTGATCCAAAGCACCGGCAACTGTATACAGTCCGCGCCCCATCGTATCCATAGGGCTGATCCCCATGCTTCCAAGTGTATCCAGAAGGCTTATGGAACCCCCGGAAGACCCGCCCCCCAGGGGATTGTACTGGCTTAAGGCGTGAGAATAATTAATTGAGGTTGAAACGGTGGGGAAAGCTGTCCCCATTGCCTCATTGACACGAGCATCGGCTTTCTGAAGCTCCTCCTCAATGACTTTCAATTCGCGGGAACTTGCATAAGACTCGCTTAGCAGCTCGTCAAGATTATAGACTTTTGCTTCTGCCCCTGTAAAAAACATCAGCATGATAGCTATTGCCCCAAATCCTTTGGGCATCTGCAACTCTCTCCTTTTAATAATTCCGCGCTCAGTAACCATTTAAAGAAATGAGCAACTCTTCTGGGCGAAGTATAATAATATACATCGGTGTACCCTCCGGTTTCAGATCCCTTTTAGGTCCCAAGCAGGAAAAATCCTGCAACAAACATTCCAATTACGATATAAGCCATTAGTGATCAATTACCTTTCACAAGTGCAGTTACGCTTTGAGCATAAATTCTTCCAGTATCCCCTTTCCAGACTTATTTTTTAGACATGGTTCGTAAATTTTGCTTAACAATGCTGCTCCTGTCAACCATATCACTCTCTGCCGTTCACTATGAGACATCTGTCACCGGTATTTTAGACAATAGAGAATACGGAAATGGGCCCAGTCCGGATCAGACCTACTTTTTCGTAAGCACACAAAACCAAATAGGCATCTCCGTTGCACCAGATCATTTCATCAAATCCGGGTTTACCTTCCTTCAGGAATTCGGTGCACCTGCAACAGTAGAAAACCTGCACCTGCTGCTTTATTATGAATATGCAAAAACAGATTTCCAATTTCTCATGGGATCGATACCTCGCCAGGGCATATTAACTCTCCCAAAAGAACTGCTTAACGACAGCACTCATTACTTCAGGCCGTTTCTTCAAGGTGCATTCTGTTCCCTGAACAAAGGACCTCTCACTGCTCATGCCTGGGTGGACTGGACAGGACGGCAGACCGATACAGTTCCGGAAGCTTTTCTGTTCGGGATTGGGAGCACGTTTTCACGCGGGGTATTCTTTGCAAATCAGGATTTCGTTATGTATCACAAAGCTGCCCCGGGCAACCGAATCAATTACCATGCAGTACAGGACAATGGAGGTCTGTCTGTAAGTGCCGGAATAGCTACAGGCAAAACAGTTCTACTGGATACTCTCTGCTTCTCTGCTGGAGGTGTGATGAGTCTGGACCGAAGCAGGGTCGATAACATCTGGCATACTCCCGCAGGAGGTGTTTTGAACGGTGAAATCTGGAAAGGTCACTTCGGCATGAAAGTATCGGCCTTCAAAGGTCAAAGTCAGATATTGAGCTGGGGAGATTCCTTTTTCACCTTACCATCATTTGCTCGCGCAGATTTCATGATTCATTTCATAAAAAGCGAAAACGTGAAGGCAAACTTCTTCCAGTCATTTCACTTTTTCGACAGGAAGATAGGCTATTCCCAGCACTTTCTCCTCGCGGCCGCACTGAATGGTTCTGTAAAAAAATGATAATCGTGGCACAGAGAGTAAGCAGCGCAGAAGTCAAAATTGATGGAAAACCGGTTGGCACTATCGGCAGAGGGCTTTTATTACTCGTCGGTGTTCATATCGATGACACTCCCGAAAAGGCGGATTTTCTGGCTGCTAAATGTGCTGACCTTAGAATATTTCCCGATGAATCAGGCAAAATGAACCTGTCTCTTAAAGATATAAATGGAGAAGCGCTGGTCGTTTCTCAATTTACTCTTCTTGGCGATTGTTCAAAGGGCCGGAGACCGAGTTTCATAAACGCCGCCGGACCGGAAAAAGGAAACAGCCTTTACGAATACTTCGTGCAACAGCTTCGCCAACAGATTAGAATTGTGCAGACCGGCATTTTCGGTGCAGATATGAAAGTGCAACTGATAAATGACGGTCCGGTCACGCTTATTCTCGAAAAGTAAGTTTCCAGTTATTCGAACTGTCGGCGAAACTCTCTGAATGCACCCTGCAATTCGTCAATCTGCTGTTTCAGTTCAGTCACTTCCTGTTCAAGAACGGCTACCCTGTCCGACAAGCGTACTGGACTTTCAGTCTGTTCAGGAATACCAGATGACGGTGCTTCTTCAGGTGCTTCGTAAAAAAGCACCTGTTCGGAAAAAAGCTGAACGAACCTGGATTCTTTCTGGCCAGGTCTTCGAGGCAATTCCATAGTCAATGGCACATCTCTTGCCGCAAGCGCTTTGAGCACACTCTCCACCTCTTCCAGTGAACCGAACCGGGCCATCCGCTCCGTTCTGGTACGAAGTTCGCCAACAGTCTGCGGTCCGCGCAGCATCAGCACGCAAATAACCGCAATCTCCTGATCAGTCAAGGTGAATAAGCTTCGCAAATTGTGTTCATATTTGGGAACGCGACTGTTTGCCAGATTCATCTGCCATACAAAACGCCTCTCTTTAAGATCCTCCAGCACATTTTCCACCTCTTTTTCAGAGAGATTCATCACCGGATCACGATTTGATTTCTGATTGCAGGCATTAACCAGAGCATTCAACGTAAGCGGATAATACTCAGGTGTGGTGATCTCTTTTTCAATAAGCGAGCCCACTATTCTCAATTCCACTGGTGACAGCAAGTTTTCCATAATCTCCTCAATCAGTTGGCATTTACTTTCAGATACCTACTTTCAGACGGTATTTCACCTTTACTTCCTTATCCTTTGGAATGGCTACATCAAATCTGAAACTGTTTGCGTTGACTTTAGTGAACCTATGTGAAGATTGTACTATTTCCCAATTCCCCTGTGCGGTTTCAATGATGCCGATACTGATATTTTCATCCTTGCGATTGCGCACTGTAATTTCCCATTCGCTTTCGTAGAGCTGTGAGGTTTTCTGTTTGAAATCGGTCTGCACTCTTTCGGCAACGATGTCAAATGCATCACCGGCTTTGATTCTGACCTTTTCATTTTTGGGAGTATGTCCGATTCTGTCCTCCCCTACAAACTGCCGCTTTCCCTGGTTGTCTTCTGCATAGATACGCACAATACCTGCAGGAAGAGGGTTTCCAAGTTTGTTTTCCTTTGAATTGTCAAATGAGAGATGTACCTGCACGGGTTGTTTAATAGCACCATTGCCCTGTTGATTCCCCCAGTAGTAACCCTGAGAAACAGTTGTGTACTCTTTTGAAACTTGGAGCCCCTGGGCATCAAGAAGACTTATCTGCTTTGTCTGATTTTCCTTGATGGTTGTCTTTCTCTGCAGATCATACATGTGGTACTCAAACATTGCCTGCTCTGAAAATTCAGGAGCAGCATCTTGAGAATCCATCAACCGCTGCTTTGCCAGGCCCATAACCATTGGTTGGTGTACCCGGTTGACATCACCGGCAATAAGCTTAAGCTGAGCATCGTTATAGGTGGCTCCGCTCTGATTATCGACTGTCACCCAGCCGGAAAGATCAGCCTTTGCACTGCTGTTAGCGATTGCAAGTACATAGTCGGCATTCCAGTTTAGGCCGGAGGTGAGATAGGAAACCTCCAGCTGCTGATCACGTTTGGCCTTGTTACGAAACTGCCATGACAAAGTTGGTCTGCTGATAAGATTACTGGGCAGTTCAGGAAGCACTTTATAGCCGGGATGTCCCAAAAAAATCTGGTTATCGATCTTATAAACTTCTCCTCCCTGAGCACTGAGCAGCTCAGCTTCCACCACTTCTTTGCGATCCTTGAATTCGTTCCAATCTATGATTTTGATTTTCTTTCCGACATACTTATCTAAAAGCTTTTCCTGACTTATAAGGTCATATTCATAATTTTGCTCAAGCACGGAAAATTCGGCTGGCCCGGCTTGTGATTTAACCAGAACTGTCACCGGATTTATAAAAGAAGCCACATCCATGAATTTCAGCTCCCCTTCTCCTTCAGGCAAGCTCACCGTTCGCTTCTCCTTCACCAGACCCATATTACTGTTATAAACGGTTACCTCAACTGAGCTACGATCTGCAGAAGTACTCTGAACCTGTACCTGAGCTGCAGCGCCGCCAGTTATAGCCAAAACTAATATTGCTCCTGTTGCAATCCTTTTCACATTGTCCCCCATTGCTCAAATCCGAGAAATAAATCCTATATATTTGGAAATATACTTCCTGTTTCAACAAAGCTGAATGCGCTCAGCGGTTTTCCCAGTTGCCCCACACTTTGATTTCCCTTGCCTGGAGAATACCGGAGTGGTAGAATATTTACCAAACTGGTAATAATTGACCGAAAACCCATCTGGACACCAGATACAGGGTTTCACAAGGAGTCAAAGATGCAGGATAAGGAACTGCTCCATGAATTGGTGATCGAATCAAGGGAACATCTGCATTCCATCGAGCCGGATCTTCTGGAACTGGAGCAGAAGGGTGATGCTGTAGACTCGGAACTGATAAACCGGGTTTTCAGAGCTGTTCACAGCATAAAAGGTGGATTCGGCTTTTTCGGTCTCAAAAGCATAACCGGATTATCACATTCCATGGAGAATGTGATGTCAAGAATAAGAGAGCGTGACCTCAAAGTAAGCCCTCTTGTTATGGATGCTCTACTCCAGGGAATTGACAAATTAAGGGCTCTGCTGGATGATGTTCAAAATTCCGACTCGATTTCGATAGAGGAAGAAATTGAAAAGCTTTCACCGTTTCTGGTGGAAGGGGTACCCAAAGCAGACAAAACCACAGCACAGCCAAGTCTGTTTATCGATGAAGAGATCAGTAAAAGGCATCCTGAACTTAACCGCAGCAGCTTTGAAGATGTCTTGCGAAACGGTAAATGCGTTTATGAAATTACCTTAAGCGCAGAAGACCTGAAAGGAATGAACAGCACCTCAAATCTGCTTAAAGAAAAATGGGAAGCTTTAGGGGATGTTCTTTCACAATATGAAAACAACAGTTTCATCTCCATTGTTTTTGCATCTGTTCTGGAGCCGGACCTGATAGGAACCGGCTTGGAAATACCTGATGAAAAAATCCGATTCATTGATCTTTCCTCGCTTAAAAAAGAATTAAACAGTTTAGTCCAGGAAAAGCAGACTGATAACGAGAAAAAACCCTCCCAGAGCAGTACTGCAAGCGCAGCCCAGGGAAATGAAGGCAAGATCATCGAAGATGCTCTCAGAGTAAAAGTTAACCTTCTCAACAATCTTATGAACCTGGCGGGAGAACTGGTGCTAAGTAGAAACCAGCTTCTGCAACGACTTAACCGTAAATTCATTGATGCTTCAGATCCGGAAAAAATGCTCAATACTCTGGAATTCATTGTGAGTAAATCGTTAAACAGCATCATTGACAAAACAGGTACAGACAGATCCAATCAAAAAGAGATTGTCTCTGCCGAACTGATGAACATGAAAGAGGCGTTCAGACAAACGCTCTCTCTTCGCATTTCAGATCTACCCGGAGTGAATACTGCACTGGGGAGCATCGATTCGGTCACCAGCATGCTGCAGGAGAATATTATGCAGACACGGCTGCAACCGGTTTCCGTTGTCTTCAGCAAGTTCCCGAGAGTGGTCAGGGATCTCGCCAGAAAACTTGGAAAACAGATCGATCTGGAAATTATCGGACAAGATGTTGAACTCGATAAATCGTTGATAGAACTTCTTTCCGACCCTCTGACACATCTTATACGCAACAGTGTCGACCACGGCATCGAGATGCCTGCAGATCGACAAAAGAAAGGGAAAAGCCCTAACGGCAAAATCATTCTCAGGGCTTTCCATGAAGGCGGTAAAGTCATCATACAAATTGAGGACAATGGAGCTGGAATCAATCTGGAACGTGTCCGGAAAAAAGCGGTAGAAAAAGGACTGGTCAGACTTGAAGCAAGCACTCAGTTGAGCAATCGGGAAATTCAGGCATTCATCATGCAACCCGGTTTTTCCACTATGGAAAAGGTTACCGACATCAGTGGACGCGGCGTAGGGATGGATGTTGTAAGATCGAACATCGAAAAACTGGGCGGCAGCATCGACATAAGCTCCGAATGGGAAAAAGGAACCTGTTTTTCACTTGAACTGCCTCTGACTTTGGCCATCATCCCATCTTTGATTGTAACTGCAGAGGACAAATGCTATGCGATCCCGCAAGTATCAGTGGAAGAACTTGTAAGGATCAGATCTTTTGAAATCACAAGTAAAATTGAACGTATTCAAGGCAGCGAAGTTCTTCGCCTCAGAGATAAACTTCTGCCATTGGTAAGATTAAGCGACATTCTCCTTATGCTTCCAACTTTCATTCATCCGGTTACCGGAGAACGAATGATAGACAAAAGGTCCAGATGGAGCGATCGGCGCAAAAATGGCTCTTCACAGGAGGAGGAAGAAAGCGCTTCCTCCGAAAGACGCAGATCACCCGACAGACGTCAAAATGTCAAGAATGCCGTTCGGGTGATCGTACTGAAAATCGGCGAAAACCGTTTCGGACTTATGGTTGATTCTGTATCTGACAGTGAAGAAATCGTAGTCAAATCTCTACCGGAATATCTGAAGTCATCTCAGTGCTACGCTGGCGCAACTATTATGGGTGATGGAAGAGTGGCAATGATTCTAGATCCTGCAGGTATAGCACTGAAAGCAGGGCTTAAGTTCAGTGCACTCAAGGAACAGACCACACTTGACAAAGACAAATCTGGTCAGGGTGCGATTAAAAAAGACATTATCGTCTTTGATAATGGAACACAGGAGTGCTTCGGTATTGATCTTTCAAGCATATCACGAATCGAAAAAGTGCAGGCATCAGAAATCGAAATTATTGGTGACCGGCAATTCCTCAAACATGGAAATGATACGTTTCCCATAATTCGGTTGCACCACATGCTGCCAGTTGCACATCCGGTTCAGGAAAACCCCGAACTGTATGTGATAATTCCCAAAAACACCGAACGCCAGATCGGTATTGTTGCCAATAAGGTTCACGATGTATTCAATACAGAAGTTATTCTTGATACAAAGAGCATTAAAGGCATCGGTATACTAGGATCTGCGGTGATCAATAAGCGAATGACTATAATGCTTAGTTTAGGTGACCTTATAGAACCCATGCTTGAGCCCGCGTAAGGAAACACTATGAAAAAACTTCAGTTTATCACCGTTTACCTCGAAGAGTTATGTTTTGGCATTGACGTCTTCCTCATCAGAGAAGTCAATCGGGCTCAGGACATCACAACCGTGGCGCTTGCACCGGATTATGTCAGCGGAGTCATGAATCTTCGAGGACAAATAATAACGGTCATTGATCCCGGAGTGAAACTTGGTATGGAAGCCAGGAATTTAGCTCAGGAAACACGCTGTGTTGTGTTAAAAAGCAACACGGAACTAGCCAACAGTAATTTTGAAGATGACACTTTAAAGACAAGTGATGATCAGGTGGCGCTTCTTTTTGATTCCATGGGTGATCTGATTACCGTTGATGAGGATCAAATAGAACTGCCTCCCGCCAATGTAGGCGCAGTCGAGCGGGAGCTCATTGAGGGGGTTGTCCAGCATGGTAATGAACTGGTTATACTGCTGAAAATCAATGACCTTTTACAGCTGGAGACAAAATACGAGCATGGTCCGCAAAGCCGGGGACAACAGAGCTGAAAAATGAACCAAATTAAAACGCTCATTGTAGATGACACTGTTATCTACAGGAAAATATTGTCTGACCTGCTTTCAAGCTTCACCGAATTGTCAATATTAGGAACCGCTCCCAATGGTGAACTGGCTTTGAAAAAAATGGCTATTGAGAAACCGGATCTGGTATTTCTTGATGTTCACATGCCTGGACTGAGCGGTATTGAGGTCCTTCGCCAGATGCGCACATTGTACCCGTCAACTGCAGTAGTGATGATAAGCGGTATCAGCTCACGAAGTACCAGCGATACCATCGAAGCCCTGCAACTTGGTGCTGTGGATTTCATCAGGAAACCGGAAGGTTCAAATCCGGAAAAAAATTCAGAATACCTCAAACAGGAAATCCGCTCTGTACTTCATCTGGTCGGGCTCAGACTGAAAACTACCATATCTGTAAACGTCCCCAAACCAGTTTCACCGGCTATCAATTCTTTACCAGTTAAAAAGCCTTCGGTACCTACTAGCATTCTGGGGGCATTTTCTTTATGCGTGGTGGGTGTTTCGACCGGTGGTCCGGAGGCTTTGGGGAAGTTCATTCCCGCTCTTCCTGCGGATTTTCCGATTCCGGTACTGATCGTTCAACACATGCCACCGGTTTTCACTCGATCGCTGGCTGACAGCCTCAATAAAAAATCAAAACTACAAGTTGTAGAAGCACAGGAGAACGATCTTGTCAAACCGGGGATAGTCTATATTGCTCCCGGTGGAAGACACATGGTGATAAGAAAAAATGCGGAAGGTTGTTTCATCGGAATTAACGACGGTCCTCCGGAAAACAGCTGCCGCCCCTCTGTTGACGTTTTGTTCCGATCTGTTTCGGCTCAGTTTCCTGATAATAACATTTTAGCAGTTGTGCTTACCGGAATGGGCAGCGATGGCTTAAACGGGGTCAGGGCCTTAAAAAGAAAGCATTGTTACTGTATTACCCAAACTGAATCATCATGCGTTGTGTACGGAATGCCCAGAGCTGTTGACGAAGCCGGGTTATCTGATCAATCAATACCACTTGAGAATATTGCCAATGAAATAGATGCAATGATAAAAAAGACCCCCTCATTACGGTTTTCACCCCAGGAGAATCGACAGTGATGATACGTGTTCTATGGGTAGATGATGATCCGCTCTTCCTGAAACTCATTAATGGCATCTTCAAAAAAGATGAAGGTCTGGTGGAGTTGCGTACCTGTACAAGTGCCCAAGAGGCAATGGAATTGATGCAAAGCGAACCAGCCGACTTACTTTTTACCGACCTCATGATGCCAAACACCTCGGGAATGGAATTGCTAGCACAAGTAAGGCACCTGCATCCCTCAACAGAAATAATCGTAGTTACAGGTCTTCCGTCGGTCGATTCTGCAGTTCAGGCGATGAAAGCCGGCGCGTTTGACTTTATAACCAAGCCGATAAATGCAGATCTTGTCAGAGAAAAAATCGCCACCTTTACCTCTGTACTCTCCTGCAAAAGGCAAATGGAAGACTTCCGTTACGCCAAAGAAATGATCGAATCAGGAGCCAAACACAGTATCGGATCGATGGAGATAAAACTAGATTGCTACCTCAAGAGTCTTGAATCGATCTGCCGAGTTCTCCATTCGGAAATGACCAGCGATGAAAAAATCGATAAGATATCCTCAATCCTCACCTCGTGCGGAGATGTATCCCAGGCATGACATTTAAAATTGAAGCTAACGAGTTCCGCCTTCTTAGGGATTATATTGAAAAGCACTGCGGCATTCGAGTTGATGAAAACAAGTCTTACCTTATTGAAACCAGACTTACAGCTTTGATGGTGGAGAACGGATGCAAGACTTACACTGAGTTTTATTATAAGGCTCTGGCAGACACAACTAGAACTCTTCAGGAAAAAATCATCGACGCCATGACCACAAATGAAACCTTGTGGTTTCGTGATGAATCGCCCTTCTCGGTACTGAAAAACGTTCTTTTGCCTGAATACATCAAAGAATTGTCAGAGGGTAAACGGCAAAAAGTCAGAATCTGGTCTGCAGCATGCTCCACCGGGCAGGAGCCTTACTCAATGGGCATTACCATCCAGGAACTCTTAAAAGGTAACAGGAATGTAAAACCTGAGCAGTTTGAAATTGTAGCCACAGACATCTCCCCCACCGTTCTTTTTCTAGCAAGGGCTGGACGTTATGATCCAATAGTCATTGCCAGAGGGTTGTCTGATGAAATGAGAAATCGCTACTTTGTTCAACAGGGAAAAGTGTGGATAATCAATGATACAATAAAGAACATGGTTACGTTCAAAAAACTTAACCTGCAGGAAGATTTCTCGTTTATTGGAAAACAGGATATCGTATTCTGCAGAAATGTTATGATTTACTTTTCCGATCAGTTCAAGAAGGAGATCTTCTCCAAAATAGCACGTCTCCTTCGCCCATCGGGTTACTTGTTCGTCGGCGCATCTGAATCAGTTATAAACTACAGCACTGAATACCAGATGATGAATAACCAGAGAGCATTGTATTATAAAGTAAAATGAGGTACTATGATTATTCTGTCAGTAGATGATTCGGCGGCAGTCCGACATTTCATCCGAAATGCGGCAGAGGTTCTGGGATATGGTTTTCTTGATGCTGAAAACGGTAAGGCGGCTCTGGACGTGCTCAAAATTCACTCAAAGGATGTCAGTCTCATATTGCTTGACTGGAATATGCCCGTGCTGAACGGGCTTGACCTGCTCAAAACTCTCAAAGCGGATCCGGTTCTGAAGGATATCCCTGTAGTCATGGTAACGTCGGAAGTGGAAAAATCAAAGATGATATCCGCAATTGAAGCCGGGGCAAAGAATTACATAACCAAACCCTTTACACAGGAACAAATCATGCAGAAAATTCTTGATAGTCTCGGCATCGGTTTCTGATCTCTTTCCAGTAAAGATGTTCGTATTTTCATCCTCTCCGCATTGTCCTAAAAACCTCCTAATTTGAACCTTTGTAAAAATTTTCTTTGCACTATTAGTGGCAACACATATCTTGTATTCTGTCTGTTACTCCGGTAAACCACCGGTATGTTTCATTTTTTCAGAAGAGGTTTCGCTGTATGCCTACAGGTGTTGTAAAGTGGTTCAATGAGGCCAAGGGTTTTGGTTTCATTTCACCCGATGACGGTTCCCGTGATGTGTTCGTACATTTCTCTGCCATCCAGACTTCAGGTTTCAGAAAGCTGGAAGAGGGCCAGAAAGTACAGTTTGAAGTTGTTGATGGTGCAAAAGGTCCCAATGCTCAGAACGTAACTCCAGTGTAATATATCAGGATCTTGCATAAAATGAAGGCCGGAAGAAGTCTTTCCGGCCTTTCTTGTTTCTACAGGGTAAGGACGAGTCACACCAACTCGCCTTCCCCCCAAAACTCCCGGTTATCTCTGCAATGGCTTATATTTGATTCGATGTGGCTGATCTGCATCAGTCCCGAGCCTCTGATGCTTTTTCTCCTCATAATCTGCATAGTTACCTTCATGGTAGTAAACAGAGCTGTTTCCCTCAAAAGCAAGAATGTGCGTCGCAACCCTGTCCAGAAACCAGCGGTCATGGCTGACAATCACCGCACAGCCGCTGAAATCGCTGATTGCCTGTTCCAGAGCTTGAAGTGTTTCCACATCCAGGTCATTTGTGGGTTCATCCAGAAGTAGCACATTTCCTCCAGACTGAAGGAGCTTCGCCATGTGAACCCGATTCCTCTCACCACCTGAAAGCTCTTTTACAAGCTTCTGTTGATCAGCACCTGAAAAGTTGAACTTACCGACATAGGCACGTGAGTTAACTTCAAACTTGCCAAGCTGTATTGTGTCCCTTCCTCGGGTAATCTCCTCAAACACTGTCTTTTCTCCATCAAGAGCATCGCGTGCCTGATTAACATAAGACAGTTCCACTGTCTCACCGATTGTAAGTGCACCACTGTCCGGTTTTTCCTGTCCGGTAATGATTTTGAGCAATGTGCTTTTGCCGGAACCGTTTGCTCCGATGACCCCCACAATCCCTGATCGAGGAAGAGTAAAACTGAGGTTTTCAAAAAGCAGTTTGTCCCCATACGCTTTGGTAAGATTCTCTGCCGCGATCACAGTATTACCAAGCCTGGGGCCATGAGGGATTATAATACTTGCTGTGGTGACCTTATCCGGTGACTCCAGCGCCCTAAGCTCCTCGTAAGCATTAAGTCTGGCTTTACCCTTGGATTGACGTGCTTTCTGCGACATGTGCACCCACTCAAGCTCATGCTTAAGCCTCCTCTGACGTACACTCTCTTCCCTCTCCTCCTGAGCCATACGTTGTGTTCTCTGTTCAAGCCACGATGCATAGTTGGCTTTCCATGGAATGCCTCTGCCGCGATCAAGCTCAAGAATCCATTCCACAACATTATCGAGAAAGTAACGATCGTGAGTCACCAGAATAACCGACCCGGCATATTCCTTAAGATGTCTTTCCAGCCAGGCAACCGATTCGGCATCGAGATGGTTTGTTGGTTCGTCAAGTAGAAGAAGATCTGGTTTTTCGAGTAAAAGCTTGCAAAGTGCCACTCGTCTTCTCTCTCCGCCGGACAGTGTGCTCACCATCGCATCCCCCGGTGGAAGCCTCAAGGCATCCATCGCTATCTCCAGCTGCCGATCCAGATCCCAAGCGTCGCAGGCATCAATTTTGTCCTGCAGTTTTGCCTGACGATCCAGCAGCTTATCCATCTCCTCATCACTCATCTCTTCACCGAATTTAGCACTCACCTCATCAAACTCCTCTAGCAACTGACGAGTGCTCCTTACGGCGAGTTCCACATTACCTTTCACATCCAAGCTTTCATCCAAGACAGGTTCCTGCGGCAGATAACCAACCGTTCTCCCCTGCTCTAACCAGGCCTCACCCTGAAACTCCTTGTCGAGCCCAGCCATAATTTTCATAAGTGTGCTTTTTCCGGAACCGTTTACACCAATAATGCCGATCTTTGCACCATAGTAAAATGACAGAGAAATGTCTTTCAGAATCTCTTTTCTGGGAGGATAAACCTTGGTGAGTCGACTCATATAATAAACAAATTTTTCAGCCATAACTGTGAGCTCCTTAGGAATTGGTATCGAAAACATGAGCATCAAAAGTAATATTTGTATGTAGCATAAGGAATAGTTAAATATTCCTGCACAACCGCACATTGCGATAAATGGACAACTTTATTTTGACCCAAAAAGTATCACACGGGTAGATGTATGTTACAAAATCTCATTCATAGCTCCGGTCCTGTAACCATGAAGATCCAAAGACACATAGATGAATCCGGCTTCTTTGCAAATTTGAAGCAGTTCTGATCTGCAACGCCAGGCGTACTCCATCTCCTCACCGGCAACCTCGATCCTGGCAATATCCCCATGACAGCGGACTCTACATTGCTTCAGGCCCAAAATGCGCAATTTCCTTTCACTTTCCTCTATTTTTCTCAGCTTCTCTACTGTTATTTCCTCACCATAAGCTATTCGTGAAGCCAAACACGCCATTGATGGTTTATCACTAGTTTCCAGCTTCATATCAATGGAAAGGAACCTGATCTCTTTTTTGGAAAGCCCGACTTCTGCAAGCGGAGAACAAATCCCAAGTTCAAACAAAGCTTTTCGACCAGGACGATAATCTTGAAGATCATCACTGTTTGTACCTTCTAAAACAGTCTTAAAACCGTTTTTTCCGGCAGCTTTGAGAATTTCTGTAAAAAGTTGTTTTTTACAGAAGTAGCAGCGTTCTGAGGTATTCTTCGAAAACCCCTCAATATTTAACACATCCAATTCGATAATCATCTGAGGTAAATCGAGGTCCGCTGCCAATTTAATTGAGCTCTCCAGTTCTTCAGCGGGAAACAATGCTGATGATACAGTGATTAAAAGAAGTTTTTCCGGAAGAACCTCTCGAGCCATTGCGGCCAGGAATGTGCTGTCAACCCCTGCAGAAAAGGCGATTGCAGCCGAAGAAAACTCTCCTAAAAGATTGGTAAGTTGACTTTTCTTCTCCTTGTGTTTTTCAAAACTTTGTTGTGGCATTATTCATTTTCCTGATGTAGATTTGCTTATATATTCCTAATTTAATTTGTGGCTCTAATTCTCGCTGCAAAACGGCGAGGTCAGGCCTTTTTTATTTTTTGTACGACAGTATGGAGGTACACTACCATGCCAAAAACTTACCTTACTAGAGATGGTTATGAAAAGCTTGTTGCTGATTTGGAATTCCTTCAAACCACAAGAAGACGGGAAATTGCTCAGCAATTGGACCATGCCCGCTCTTTCGGCGATCTGAGAGAAAATGCTGAATACGAAGCGGCCAAACATGCACTCCAGATGAACGAGATTCGCATTGCTGAGCTTCAGGAAAAGATCACTACAGCAGAAATAATCAACACAGATAACATTGCTACCGACAAAGTGGTGATTGGCACAAAGGTGACCTTATGGGATTTTGCTTATGAGGAGGAGATCGAATATGAAATCACCGGATCTGAAGAAGCAGATGCAGCAGCGGGTAAGATTTCAATCAACTCTCCTGTGGCTGTTGCGCTTTTAGGGCACACAGAAGGTGACCTGGTGGAGGTGAAAGCACCCAGAGGTGTAATGAAGTACGAAATTAAAAAGATCTCCAGATGACATGCGTTAGCGTTCGTAAATTCCAAACCGGAATTTGCGAACGCTGACAATCACCTCAACAGATTGTATTTCTGCATAAGATACCGTTCCACATTTACCCACGAGCTGTCTGGTAGATCTTCATTATAGATGAGTACCTCCGCAATATCTCCTCTCCAGAGCATTGAAAAACCATTTCTGCTGTTTGACCCAATAATAAGATATGCTGAAGGAACTATATTGGGCAGAGTAAGACCACAGGACTGAGTGCCACTCATTCTGACATCTACATTCAAGTTACCGTTAGAAATACCAGCTGAGCGATAAGAAAACACGTTCCATTTACCATTCTGAGCGCTGATAGTACAACTATCCACGTTTGTAACATCACCATACCTGTTGGCAATACACATCCGACCACTGCCAGTTAGCCCCAGAGCTACGCCCGAACCGAAATTGTCCGAGGAACCCACCAGAGCCATTACATCCTGTGATTCGTTGTTGTTGGACATGGCCACGACAAATACTGTGAAGCCAGCACCCATCAGCTGACCGGAGCCAAATCTACTTCTGAGATATGCATTGTCTCTGTACCTTCCCACATCGTATCCGTTAAGGGCACCTCTGAGTAGAATAGGCCGGAGCTCAATCTGCTGCTGGTAACCTGTAAATTGAACTCCCGGTTCAAGAGTATCCGTTTCTTCTTCGCTAAACCAGCGATGAATATTTCCTCCTGAAGATGTGGAAACAATGGTCTGAGGCGTATAGGCCAGCCTTAAATATGATGTTTCTGGATTTTCCGTCCACATGTAAAGAACTGGTATTGTAAGTACAGCAGCTTTTTCCGGATAAGGACGCATCGTATTGTCAACAACTTTGACCTTTATGGTGTCGCTGGTTTTTACGAAAGAGGGTTTCACCGTGAGATTGAAACTCATGCTGTCTGCATCAAAAATGGTTGTTTTACCATCAAATTCCATGGTGACTGTATAGCGTTCCGTAAGCGGATGATCACTGTCTATGATTTGAAAACCAATTACAACAGGATCAACAGCCGATCTCATATCTACAATGGAACCATCATCAACCTTGTATTCGGGAGGAATCACCTTCTTCACACTGCAGTAGCTTTGGTTTTTGGGAACTACAGGAATGCTGCGGTAAAGAGTATCGGTATTCAGTAGATTATCCTTAACGCTCAGCAGTATGTAAGTGGTACCGGTATCATTCGGTAAAGGTTTCCATTCCATACTGTCGACCTGCGAATCGGTAAAAAGAACAGTATCAGGAGAGAGGAGGCGAGCAGAGAAGAGAAAGGGGGCCTCCCCTGTTCCAGTCTTCACCGCCGTTTTTAATTTGAGAACATCCTTTCCAGCCTGCAGAAACTGGGGAAATTGAATATCCGCAAAATCCACTTTGGGAAGCAGAGTCGCCGGATCAACAATAAGAAACGGCCATGAATAAAGTTTACTAAATTCGCTGTTGTCGAACAACTTTATTTTCAGAGTGTCTCTTCCAATTATAGCAGAACTTCCATCCCAGGTGATTTTCCCTTCCGATGACAAGGTCATTCCTTGCGGAAGATGTTCAGGAATAATTCTCACTGAGTCACCATCAGCATCATAGGTGAGAATATTATCAGTATACACCGAATCTATACGTATGACAAAAGGTAAAGAGAGGGAATTTGCAACATTGGGAACTCTGTTGAAATTAAGAATGATAGTATCCTGAATACTGTTTCCTTCTGCATCTGAAACAGAGATTATTATCGGATTTGCTTTAGTTTTAAGATTTCTTATCGTAGTCTGCCATAAATACCCGGAATATGGGTTAGTTATCTTAATACCATTAACTAAGACATTTGAAATACCACTACCCTCATCAAAAGCAGTGATTTTTATCCTGGCTGAATCAGCTGAAACATTTACAATTTTACTCATCTGAGCTGTTACAGCCGTATTGTTCACCTCCAGTGAAAAAATCACCGGAGGACTGTTGTCAGCGTAGCTGGGATCAAAAAAGATAGTTACAGACTGGGTCTTTAGAATAACACCTGCAGTGTCCAGAACATTTATCTTAAATACGTTAAAGCCATTCTGAAGAGACAGTTTCCAATTCCAAACTCCTTCACCCCCGGTTATGACAGTATCCCTAAGCAGTAAACTGTTTAACTGAGCCTTGAGAAGCATTGTTCTTCCAGCAGAGTTCTTTGCTGTTCCGAAAATGCTGAAATCATTGCGGTTGGAGGATACTGTATCACCGGAAATACTGGTAATCTCCAAAACAGTCCGACCCGGGTTTTGAGCTGTCGAATCATACACCACATAAAAGGTGTCGATTGCTTCATTCATCGATTCAAAGTTGTCGATAGCTCTTACTATTACACGTAAAGGACTACTCTTCGGGTAATTATGCATGCCATTAAAGATTTTCGTGTAAATGTTGGAAAGTTCGTAGGTTTCTTTCTCCCCATTGAAAGTAATAGAGGCAACGGCCCTGCTACCTCTGTCAGAAACCAGGAGCTTAAGACTGAAAACAGAATCCGGAGTAGTAATAGTATTAAGTGTGGAATCGTAAAGATCATTAAGACACAGAATTACTGGAGGAAGACTGTCGTAAAAAAAGTAGGTGAAGGAAACTGAATCAGATGAGTTTTTCCCGTCTGTAACCCAAAGAGAACCAATATTTTCAATATTATTAGCATCTGAAACCAAAACTGTACAAACAGGAGAAAAGGAACGGACTATTTCCTTCCCCTTACCAAATCGCCAGTTATAAATAATTCCCTCTTTATCCCCCACAGAAGGTGTTGAAAGCACCACCGAGTCTTTGTAATCACAGGCGGGCAGATCTGATTGAGAAAGTGGGTTTACAGCAACAAGACGGAGCACCTGTGTCGGCTTTTCTCTGTTTGAGCGATAGGCTACAATTGTGATTTTGTGTTCGCCAGGTTTGGCAAATGAAAACCTGAAAGAGTGGAACTCGGAACCTGGATTTCGAATTGTGGAATCAGTCCAATACCGATTTCCTTCACAAGTTACCGAGAATGAATCAAGCAGCTCCTGCACCGTACTGGCCAGCACCACTTCCTGAGTAGTGAAGATGGGCACGGTATCCAACGGAACATCAGTTCTGAAAGTCGCTTCTCTGATAAGCACTTTGGCATTGAGATGATTGGAAAAGGGATTGCTCGGGTCGGAGCAGAACATCAGAAACCAAAGAAATCCTGACAACCAGGCCAATTTTCTCATCGGATGCTCCTCATCAGAACGTAAAAGTCCAGTAAAATCCGGTAGACGCAAGCAGTGACAGTACAGTGCTTGCACTTAAATATGTGATATTGCGCCACTTTTGATCTCTTATACTTTGCCAATCCTTTGTACCATTGGGATTGTTCAAATTGGCAAAAGTAGTATCGCTTCGGCTGATTAGATTCTGATTTGCGCTATAAGCTTCGTAACCGAAATAACCGCTAGCTGCTGCCGATGCGGCAAAGAGTGCCACAGATACATAACGAATAGTGTTTCGCTTTACTGCCAGGGGATCCTTGAAAAGATCTATGGGTACGCCATCTGCAAGGACATCTTTTCTTTCCAGAACATAACTGAACGGTCCTTCGCTTGCTGTATGCTCTATGTTTTCAATTGTGACAAATTCCTTACCGTTATCCTGCAGAAGCATAGGCTGGATTCGGATGAATTTTGTTTCGGAGTTTAGAGCGTAAACAGAATACTTTAATTTACAGAAAGAAAATTGCGATCCAATTGCATCGGCGTTAAGGTAAACGCCATCCCAGTCATACGGATTTGCTTCTCTTTTTGAGCCAGGATTAAAAGCACGATCATTCTCTGAAGTAAAAACGATCGGTTTATCCTTTGTTCCCAAAGCTATCAACTTGCCTCTAACATGAAGTCCGGTAAAATTGCGAAACAGAAAAACCACACCAGGTTCCACGGTGACGATCTTATCCGGGCCTACCTCGACATTTGAGATTACCAGATAGGGTTTTGATTGCGCCTTAACCAGAGATGGAAGGGGGCCTGCAATGGTATCAAATTTAACAATTGCACTATCGACTTGAGCGTGTGCAAAGAATTGAAAGATCACCATCAATAGAAAACAGAACAGTATTTTATTCATGAAGTGACCTGTATTTCTCCCCGATACGGGCAGTTTCACTCTCAGCTTTGCGGAAATACTGATGCCCTGGTTCATTTCGCATCTCTTTCTTAACCAAGTACCACGCACCAAGCGCCTCCTTCCAGTTTGCTTCATCGGGGTTAGCGTCAAACGTCGCAGTGGCACAGAGTGCCTTATAATAAAAGATTTCGCTGGAAGTTTTCTCGTATGTAAGAAGTTCAGCAGGAGAACGCGATGCCCTGTCAAGAAAAGTTGAAGCCTGTTGAGTCTTTCCCTGTCGAATTGCCAGTTTGGCTTTTGCAATTAAAATTTCTGCCTCATCCACATTTGTTCCGTTTAGAAATGTCGCAAGGGCGGCTCCCTTTCCAGAAAGATCAAGAGCGCGTACCTTAAGAACAAGAGCCCGATTACTTTTGGCCATATCTGCGGGCATCTCGTTATAGATATTCAGTGCATTCTCCCCATTTCCTTCCCTCACTTCTGCACTGAGGATTTCAAGCAGATTATCGGTTCCATGTTTGTTTTTAAGAATTTCCAGAAGAGAGCGGCTGGGGGCCGGCGTGGTGGCTTTTGATACCTGCGGAGTACTGGCAGGCGATGGTTCGGTTGTCACCTTTTTTGCTGCAGTGCTTCTAATCAAAGGCTTGGTAACGTCTGTCTCCTTTGAAACCGGATTGGGCTTTTCATTTGCAACCGTAGCTGTATTGACTTGTGCATCTAGCTTCAGTTCAGCTTTTTCAGAAATAGTAGTCTGAACCTGTGGAACCGAAGAGACTACCGGTTCTTCCGATTCTGTCGATTCTGGAGAAGCAGGTAAATAACTGTAAACAACATACGAGGCAAGCACTCCCATGAGGCACAAAAGTGAAATTTGACCCACTTTCATTGCCACACGAGATTTTCTGGAACGAAGGAAAACCCTGTTAGGTTTAGGTTCAGGATTTTCAAGATATTTAAGCACTACCTTTTCAGGAATCTCATGAGTGAATTTGTGCAGAATGAATGAAAGCTCCGCACAGAGTCTTGAGGCATCAGGGAGGCGACGATTCGGGTCCTGCTGCATGCATTTTTCAATCAACTGGGCAAGCTTGGAGGGTATTTTAAGGTCGTATTCATCAAGAGGCCGGAAACGGTTTTTCGCCTTATCTGACAACAGGCGTGAAATATTGGGCTCTGGAAACGCAAGATGCCCAGTAATCATTTCGTACATGCAGACGCCAAAAGAGTATATATCTGTTCGCACATCCAGATTCTTCCCCTCGAGCTGTTCAGGGGAAAGATACTGAAGTGTTCCCACCACCGTCCCGTCTATCGTATGGAAAGAGGCATCGGTAGGTCTGGCAATACCGAAATCCATCAACTTGACAATACCGTCAGTACAGATCATGATGTTTCCTGGTTTCAGATCTCGATGGATCACACCGTGGTACTGCTTTTCATAAATCTGATAATCATGGTTATGTGCATACTCCAGTGCCCGGGCCACCATAAGCCCTATACTCAAGGCAACTGGAATGGGAATGGCTCCTCTCTCAAGAATGAGCTTTTCCTGAGTGATGCCATCGATTTTTTCCATTTCAATGAATGGTAATCCGTTCCAGGCACCTACACCGTGAATTTCAATGATATTTGGATGATGCAGTTTTGCAGTTATCTTAATCTCAGTATCAAAGCGGTTCAGAGTGTCTTCACTGCAGTTTGGGTGCACAAGTTTAACAGCTCTATGCATCTCAAGATGAGGATTCCAGATCTCATAAACAGATGCCATTCCGCCCTGCCCTAAGATTCCGGTAATCACTCCCGATCCCAAGGGAATTTTCTCTTTTCCGCTGGGAGTAGCGATTTGAGGCTGATAAGGATTGGCAATCGTTTTTCGCAGCTGCTGCATAGAATAGTTCGCCAGATCGGTTAGTTAAAAAGTTAAAATCATTATACTATGATATAGATTGCTGTTCAAGGACATAAATTACAATTAAAGAAGATTTTTTAATCCTGTTTTTTGAAGAGAAGTTTATCAAAAACAAAGTAGGTTAAAGATACAGTAACAATTCCGGCAAGAACAGAGCCGCTGTATGCCTCGCGGGTGAAATGATACACTCCGGCCACTATCAAACAAAGTAAGCAGATAATTAAATGTGACTAGCAGAGCGAAGAGCAGTACTTCCTTCAGAAAACCCTGATCCGTTTTCCTCTGAAAAACCACTTTTCTGTTGAACAGAAAGTAAACAGCCATGGAGAGAAGATAAGCTGCAGAGACACTGATGAACAGATTGACTTTAAGAACTGTCCTGAGGAAGAATAAAATGCCCAGATAGAGTAATCCAACGAATCCGGAACTTATCAGATAGAAAATGGGTTTTTTCACCCTGGCCCAAAATTTCATCAGAGTTCCTGATTAAAAAGAATTTTATGCGATCAGAGGCAGGTGTGTGTTGATGGAGGCAGTAAATTGCCGAAGCCCGGAATCGAACCGGGATGGTGTTGCCACCGCTGGATTTTGAGTCCAGTGCGTCTACCAATTTCGCCACTTCGGCTAAAAACGGTTAAAATTTAATTAAAAGAGACCAAAAAAGCAAAGCGGAAATGCAGCTTAACTCATTTTTTTTAAAGAATCGCATCACTATCAGCATCTTCGGACCAGTTTTCCTGCTCCTCGTCATCCTCCTCTGAATACCCCTCAGAATTTAATGACTCGATAGTGTCTTCAATTATACCGGGAGCGTTAGCTTCGATGAATTCACAGATGTCATCACTGTCCAAATCCCCGTTTTCACGAATATACTCCAGAATGGAAAGACCGGTGGAAACCATAATATTGTGGACTAGATTCTCGTCATAAAGCCTGCAGTGCTTGCCTGCCATTTATACCTCCTGAAAATAAAAAATGTCGCACGAGAGCCAGATCAAATCTTCATGGTGTACTACTGCGGGCTCAGTGCTGCTGAAGATTATTATAGCGATGAGGATCAAAGGAGTCAAGCATAGTGTTGAGTGAAACCCAGATATATACAAATCAGATTTTCTGCCGAGCTCAATCTGGGTGATGAGCCTCCTGAGCGGCGGCAGTGTCAAAAAGGGCTTCAAAGCGTTGAATTCTCCCATTTTGGAAGAAAAACAGATGCGCATAATTAGATTGCCACACTCGCCCATTATAGCGATCCCGAGCTCTTAATAACCCTAGTACCCCCACGCTATTTTCCTGCTCGAGAAAATTTGCCTGTTTTAAGTCAATCACTTCTTCAATTTCGTAATATTTGGAAAAAAACCGAGTTACTTCGGCCCGCCCCAAAAACCTTCCGCTGTATGGAAGATATTTCACTACTGGATAAATCCAGACTAGATCGGAAGTGCATAATTCGAGTAGATCGTTAACCTTTCCCTGATCCCATAGCTGATAGAACATTTTGACAGTTTCGATGTTTGCACTGCTCATCAGATTGCTCCTTTTTAAATATGAGAAAAGCAAAGAATAAACCTGAAAGTGGCGAAAAACCAGTTTAAACTAATTTTAATTGCGTTGCCTGCGACCATCACCTATATTATGCCTTCGCTTGGAAAATCTTATTTCCTTAAAAGCGAAATGATAAATGCGGGCGTTTAGCTCAGCTGGTTAGAGTACTACCTTGACATGGTAGGGGTCACTGGTTCGAGTCCAGTAACGCCCATTTATCCTAAACTAACATGCTCCTCGGTTCACCTCTTACCCCGGGGCACCTTGCAACTGCGGTTTACCGCAAGTCTCAAGGCCTAGCACGAAACAGAGGATTGCAGTACCGGACTCTGACGAGAGTCCAGCAGATTGCCTTGTAATCTGCAATGATTTACAACAGTGTTTTATTGAGAGAACATCATGAATATTATTCTACCCGACGGGAAAATTATCCCGATGGCGGATGGTTCATCCGCTAAAAATGTTGCGGAAGCTATCAGTCCGAAACTTGCCAAAGCTGCTCTTGCATGTAAAGTCAATGGTGAGCTTAAAGACTTATCATACAAGCTGAAAGACAATGATCAGGTTGCCATTATCACCTTTGATGATCCCGAAGGAAAGTCGATTTTTTGGCACTCATCATCACATATTCTGGCTCAAGCCGTTCAGGAGCTCTTCCCTTGTGCCAAGATTGCCATAGGCCCGGCTATCGAAAGCGGTTTCTATTACGATTTTGACATTGATAAGCCATTTACTCCTGAAGACATGGCTTCAATCGAAAAAAGGGTAAAAGAGATTGTTGCCCGCAAGCTTCCCACTGTGAGAAGCGAATCTTCGAAAGAAGATGTTAAAGCCTATTTCGAGAGTAAAAACGAGCCCTACAAGCTTGAATTACTGAATGATATCGAAGGCAGCCCCAGTATGTACACTCAAGGTGAGTGGAAAGACCTCTGCCGCGGCCCTCACGTACCGGATACCGGTTATATCAAAGCATTCAAGGTACTTAGTATAGCTGGAGCCTACTGGAGGGGAAGCGAAAAGAATCCCATGCTCCAGCGCATTTACGGCATCTCTTTTCCCAAGCAGTCCATGCTTGATGAATACATCACCATGCTGGAAGAGGCTCAGAAGCGTGATCATCGTAAGCTTGGCAAGGAACTGGACCTATTTTCTTTTCATAACGAAGGTGCAGGTTTTCCATTCTGGCACCCTAAGGGGATGGCACTCTACAATACTATCCTGGATTATTGCCGCCGCGAACATATAAAGGCAGGTTACCAGGAAGTGAAAACGCCCATCATCCTTAATGAGGAATTGTGGAAAAGAAGTGGCCATTACGACAAGTATCGTGAAAACATGTATTTCACCGAGATAGACGAGACTACTCATGCGGTCAAGCCGATGAACTGTCCCGGTGGACTGCTTATTTACAAGAGTGTTCCCCACTCTTACCGTGAGCTTCCGCTTAAATATTGTGAATTCGGTCTGGTGCACAGACACGAGAAGTCCAGTGCTCTTCACGGGCTTTTCCGAGTACGTCAGTTTACTCAGGATGATGCACACATATTCTGCACTCCCGAACAGATAGAGCAGGAGATTACCAAGGTAATAAGTTTTATTACTCATATTTACAGCACATTCGGTTTTAAAGACTACAAAATCGAGCTTTCCACTCGCCCGGATAAATATATCGGGTCACTGGAAATCTGGGATGCTGCCGAAACTGCTTTGAAAAATGTTCTTGAACACCTCAAGATTGATTATCAGCTTAATCCCGGTGACGGTGCTTTTTATGGACCGAAAATTGATTTTCATATTAAGGATGTGCTCAAACGCAGCTGGCAGTGCGGAACCATTCAGTTGGATTTCAGCATGCCTCAGCGGTTTGAACTAGAATATGCTGCTGCCGATGGAGAGAAGAAATGCCCGGTAATGATTCACAGGGCGCTTTTGGGATCCATGGAGCGGTTCATCGGCATACTGCTTGAAAACTACGGCGGAGCACTTCCGACCTGGCTGGCTCCGGTTCAGTGCCGGATTCTGCCCATTTCCGAAAAGTTCATGGATTATGCCCGCAGCATTCAGCAAAGAGCTGTTGAAGCAGGTTTGAAAGTCGAGCTTGACGATCGTAATGAAAAAGTGGGATACAAGATCCGCGATGCGGAAATGAAGAAAATTCCATTCATGGCCATAGCCGGTGAGAAGGAACAGGAAACAGGGATGGTATCTCTGCGTAAGCATACCAAAGGTGATCTTGGCACCCGTTCCGTGGAAGAGTTCATCGAGGAACTTCTCAAGCTTTCCGTTCCCGGCACAAATGAATAGTTTAACTCAACAGGAGGTCCACTATTAACAGATTTCGTACGCCCCCCCGACGGGATGATGGTACCCGGATCAACTCTGAAATCAGAGTTCCACGGGTGAGAGTTGTTGCACCCGATGGTGAAGCTCTGGGGATTCTTCCCACCACTGAAGCTCTGGCCAAGGCCGAGAGTTACCAGCTTGATCTCGTCGAAGTAGCACCGAACGCCGATCCGCCCGTATGCAGGATCATGGACTATGGAAAATTCAAATACGAAAAGTCCAAAAAGGCCAAGGAAGCCAAGAAAAAACAGCATGTTATGCATCTGAAGGAAATTAAGCTCCACCCCAAAACAGACGAGCACGATTTCAATTTCAAACTTGATCATGCGCGCAAGTTTCTTCTCAAGGGTGACCGGGTCAAGGCAACGGTGGTATTCAGAGGAAGAGAAATCACTCACGTTGAATTCGGAAAAGAGATGCTGGACCGGGTGGATGCGGGTCTGGCCGATCTTGCCACCGTGGAGATGTCCGCCAAGATGGAAGGACGCAACATGATTTCCATCTATGTGCCCGATAAAATAAAGGTCAAGGAAGCTCTTCGCAAGATGGAGCTTGAGAAGAAAAAAAGTGATGAAGAGGATACTAACAACAACGCGCCTTCAGAGGCGTAACAGTTTCAAATAGAACGGAGTTTGCCATGCCGAAGATGAAAAGCCGGTCAGCCGCGCGCAAGCGTTTCAGCCTTACCGCAAACGGACACGTGAAGCGTAAAAAGGCCTTCAAGAGCCATATTCTCAACAAGAAAGACAGAAAGCGTAAGCGCAGTCTGCGCAAAACTGCCCTGGTGTATGAGGGAGTTGAGAAAAAAGTTGCTCTCATGATTCAGATCTGATAACTAAATAATTACAAATAAAGGAGTTGGACCATGCCGAGGGCGAAAAACCGTGTCGCATCACGCGCACGCCGCAAAGCAATCATCAGTCAGACAGCCGGATATTTCGGCAAGCGCAAGAATTGTATCACTATTGCCAAAGACGCCTTCTACCGTGCTGGCGTTTATGCATACAGAGATCGTAAGCAGAACAAGCGTAACTTCCGTTCATTGTGGATCATGCGTATCAACGCTGCCGCACGTCTCAACGGCACAACCTACGGGAAATTCATCTCCGGGCTCAAAGCCAAGGGTATAGAGCTTGACCGCAAGAGTCTTGCTCATCTGGCACTTCACGAACCGGATGCCTTTACAAAGCTCGTGCAGACAGTTGCCGCATAATTCCCAACTACAGGGGGGTAAGCTTGCTTCCCCCTGCAGTTGCCTGAGAGTCAAAAGCCCCTTGGGCTTTTTTAATTCCAGATTACTGCTCACAATCTAAGTAGCAGTGATCTTCTGCAGATAAATACTGGTATAAAACCCGCTAAAGCTCAATTCAAGAGCTTAAGGATCATCGGAAAACATGAGTGAAGACAACGGAGCTCCAGGCTACACATTGGAATCTTTAGACCAGCTCCAGCAGAGCGCTCTTTCAGAGCTGGAGGACATCAAGACAGAAGAAGCCGCAGAAAGTTTCCGTATTAAGTATTTAGGTAAAAAGGGAATTCTTCGCGAGCTTATGAAATCTCTGGGAGCCATCGCACCAGAGCAGCGCAAGCAGTTCGGAGCCAGAGCCAATGAGCTGCGTACTATCGTGGAGAGTAAATTCCAGGAAGCGCCATGGCAAAGTAAAATCGAGCTGGGTCAGAATTTGGCATTTGATCCTACCCTACCCGGTTTTCCTTTTCCGTCGGGAAGCCTGCATCCTCTCATGCAAATCAGAGATCAGATAAGAGATATATTGCTAAGCATGGGCTTCTCAATAGCTTACGGGCCCGAAGTTGAGAGTGACTATTACAATTTCGAAGCTCTCAACACTCCACCTCACCACCCAGCCCGCGATATGCAGGACACTTTCTACATTAACGAGAAAGTGCTGCTGAGAACTCATACATCTCCGGTACAGATCAGGGTAATGGAACATATGAAGCCCCCGATCAGAGCCATTATGCCCGGAAGAGTTTACCGCAATGAAGAGATAAGCTCCAGAAGCTACTGTCTGTTTCATCAGGTGGAAGGGCTTTATGTCGATGAAAATGTGAGCTTCAGTGACCTCAAAGGTACCTTGCTTGCGTTTTCCCGTCGCTTTTTCGATGAAAAAACTCACATCAAAATTCGTCCCAGCTTCTTTCCGTTCACAGAGCCCAGCGTTGAGGTTGATGTGGAATGTTTCCTGTGCAAAGGCAAAGGATGCAGCATCTGCAAACAGAGCGGATGGCTGGAAGTACTTGGTGCCGGGATGGTTCATCCCAATGTTTTTAAGAGTGTAGGCATTGATCCTGAGAAATATACCGGATTTGCATTTGGAATGGGTATCGAGCGTATTGCTCTCCTTAAATACGGTATCGATGATATAAGGCTGTTTTATGAAAACGACGCCCGTTTCCTCAGACAATTTTGAAATCATTCTGTTCGAGGCTGATTTGCGTTTAGAATAAAGATCATTACTAATACAAGGTTAACCAGTCATGAAAATCGTCTATAGTTGGCTTAAGGACTTCATTGATATCGACATTCCCGCTCAGGAAGTGGCAGATGCCCTGACCAGCGCAGGAATTGAGGTGGCCACAGTCACCTATTTCCGTATCCCCAAAGGAGTTAAGGTAGCAAAGGTGCTTTCAGTTGAAAAGCATCCCAATGCCGATAAACTTTCGCTCTGTCAGGTGGATGCCGGAATGGGCGAAACGCTTCAGATTGTCTGTGGTGCTCCCAATGTAACTTCCGGTATGTCAGCCGCCTTGGCCACCGAGGGTACTGTGTTTTCCAAAGATTTCACCATCAAGAAAACAAAAATTCGAGGGGTTGAGTCACGGGGAATGCTCTGCTCTGAACAGGAACTTGGGATGTCCAACGATCATAGTGGCATTATTTCGTTACCGTCACATTTCAAAGCTGGTTCAGATCTTTCTGAATACTTTCCCGATGATGCTGTCATAGAAATTGAAATTACTCCCGACAGAGGTGATTGCCTCAGTGTACTGGGTGTGGCCAGAGAAGTGTGTGCCAGATTCGGATTGCCCATGAAACCTGTGGCAAAACGTCCACAGGAAAGTGAGAACCTTCCAATTGCTTCCGCCATTTCCGTTGAAGTGGAAGCTCCTGATCGCAATCCCCGCTATATGGGACGCCTGGTTCGAGGTGTAACAATAGCACCATCACCGGAATGGATGGCAAGACGGCTTACTCTTGCCGGACTCAGGCCTATTAATAATGTGGTTGATGTGACCAATTACATTCTTCTGCAGTATGGTCAACCGATGCACGCATTTGATTATAACTCCATTGAAGAGCATAAAATCATCGTTCGGACCGCAGGCAGCCAGAATACAAACAGCTTTAGCACCTTAGATAATGTAGAAAGAAAACTTCTGCCCGAAGACCTGCTGATCTGTGATGGTAAACGCCCGGTAGCTCTGGCTGGTATTATGGGTGGTGCAGGATCGGAAATTACCGAAAACACTAAAGACGTATTCCTTGAATGTGCATTTTTCGAGCAGATAGGGGTCCGCAAGACCTCAAAGCGCTTAGGATTGTCGACAGATTCTTCATACCGCTTTGAACGCGGGGTTGATCCTGCCCAAGGCCTTGAAGACGCACTTGATACTGCTGCAGAACTTATTCGTGAAATAGCCGGGGGCACAGTGTATGCCGGTAGAATCGACATCTACCCTAAACCCTTCTCGAAAAAGAAGATAGCGCTGCGACCTTCAAGGTGTAAACGAATACTGGGGGTTGAATTTTCCCTGGATCAGATCACCGCTTCCTTAAGTTCACTGGGGATGGATTGCAAGGTACTGTCTGATGATGAAATGGAATGCACAGTACCATTATACCGACATGACATCACAGAAGAAATAGACTTGGTTGAGGAAGTCGGCCGTCTTTATGGTTACGACAATATCCCCACCGCAGAATGTGCACCCGTTTCGCTTCTTAAGCAGCCTTCGGTTTGGGAAATCAACAGGGACAATGCCCGATTCGCCCTGGCATACTTCGGGTTTAACGAAATAGTAACTAACAGCATGACATCCGAAGCCATCTGCAGTTTGCTCACCCCTACTGCCAGTGCTGTCAAGCTCCTTAATCCGCTCAACCCGGATATGGCATTATTGCGCACGACTCTCGCCGGAAATCTGCTGCAGACTGTTGCATACAATCTGAATCGCAGAAACGACAATAACCGGTTTTTCGAGCTGGGCAAAGTATTCGAGCCCGATACAAAGACTGGACTTGCGGTTGAAAGAGATATTCTGGCAGTGGTAATAGAGGGTGATTATCTTAAAAAAGCTTGGAACAGTACCCCTCTTCAAAGCGACTTTTTCGTCCTCAAAGGGGTTCTGGAGGCTTTTGCCGCACACTGCAGGCTTGGCCAGTTCAATTTCAGCAAGCTGGAATCACCGGCACCGCTCTACACTTTCGAATCAGCTTCGCTGAGCGGCGCATCACAGATCTGTGGCACCATAGGACGGATCACAGATGAGGTCTGCAAATATTTCGACATCAAGAGTGCTGTTTACTATGCGGAAATAGACCTTACTCAGTGGCTAAAGACACCGAAACCGCTTCCGAGTTACAAATCATTGCCAAAATTTCCAGCACTCGAGCGCGATTTCAGCTTCGTTATGCCGGAAGAACTCTCAAGTGATACGGTGAAGGCAGAAATCTCCTCCCTTTCACCACTGGTACAGAACGTCTATCCATTTGATGTTTTCCGAGGTGAAAAACTGGGAGAGGGAAGAAAAAGTGTCACCTTCTCCGTTGAGTTCAGATCCTCTGAGAAAACCCTGAGCGAAAAAGATGTGGAAGAGATATGCAGTCAGATCATCGCTACCATGGAAAAAAAGCATCAGGCGGTACTGAGAAGCTGATATTAGGTCAAAAAGTGAGTAATCCGGTAATTTTTACAAGTTACCTGCAGGTCAATATTGTCAAATGACGACAATTAGTATATATTCTTTATATAAGAAAAGCTGGACCCTTCCGGCATTAACATAGATTTAATAAAGGAGCCTATTTTGTCTATTGAATTTCTTTCGCAGTTGGAAGATAAAATTGAAATGCTTCTCATGACTCTTGAGGAGTACAAAGACCAGAATACAATTCTCAAGCAGACATCTGAGCAGGCAAGCAGCAGGATTTCAGAGCTGGAGGCGTTGAATCAGAGCCTTCAGGCACAGATTGATACACTGCAATCCGATGCAAACGGCGCGCAGGAAAAAATTAATTCCGCGGCAGAACGAATACAGGGGTTACTCGCCAAACTAGAAGTTGTGCAGTAACCTTAAAGAGCGGGTCGGGGGTACCTAAATGAGCTCGGAGAGTATTCGGGTAGTGATCTTTGGGGTCGAATATTCCATTAAAGGAGATGTAGATACAGAAACAACCAAAAAGGTTGCTCAGTATGTCAATTCCAAAATGGCGGAACTTCACGGAGTAACCGCATCACGGGATAATATGAAAGTCGCAGTTCTCTCTGCACTCAATATAGCGGGGGAACTTTTCGAGACCAAAGCGAAACACGAAGAGGACATAAAGAAGTTGAAGGAATGCCAGGAGAAAATCGAGATACTCACGCAAAAGCTGGAATCGATTTTACAGGCATAATCTTCTAATTCTATTCTCTGCCTACTTACTCTCCCAAAAACCACGATCTGATCGTGGCCAATCAAGCTCTAAGGCACTCTCAGAGTCATTTTTGCTGTTCTTAGGCATGTTCTTTTTTGCAGGGCAAACTGGCTGGCCGCAAGCTGGCTGTTCATATACAATAACTTATGCTCAACCATCTCAGGAGGTTTTGATGGGACTCCCCTACATCATTTTAATAGTCGGTGTGATCAGTGTCGCACTTGGCTTCACAGGCGGATACTTCTGGCGCCTAGTCACCGACAGAAACTACAAACGTCAACGCGAGGAAGAGCTTCAGAAAGAAGCCGACAGAATCCTCAAAGAAGCCAAAAACGAGGCCGAAATTCAGAAAAAGACCGCGATTCTTGAAGCAAAGGACGAATGGTTCAAGGCAAAATCTGATTTCGAACGGGAAGCAGCAAAAACCAGAGAGCAAATCCGCCAGGAACAGCAGCGCATCAAGGAGGGTGATCTTGATCTGAAGCGCCGCGAAGACCTTATCGGCAAAAGAGAAACAGAATTCAACGCCCGCGAAAGTTTTCTGAATTCCAAAGAAAAGACCCTGCGCACCAAAGACAACGAACTCTCTCGCCTCATCGGACTGGAAAATGAAAAGTTGGAGAAAATCTCCCACATGACCCAGGAAGAGGCCAAGAAACTTCTGCTTGAAAACCTTGAAGGACAGGTACGTTATGAGTGTGCCCAGATGATCAAGGAGATTAAAGATCAGGCCAAAGCTGAAGCCGAAAAAGAAGCCAAAGAGATTATTATTCAATCAATTCAGCGCTGTGCCGCCGATACCACTGTTGAATCTACCGTCTCCGTTGTTCACCTCCCCAACGATGAGATGAAGGGAAGAATCATTGGTCGTGAGGGCAGGAATATCCGTTCCTTTGAAGAAGCCACCGGTATTGATGTTATTGTGGACGATACACCCGAGGCGGTTATTCTGTCCGGTTTCGATCCGATTCGCCGCGAAGTGGCCAGACTCGCCCTTGAAAAGCTTATCACTGACGGCAGAATCCATCCCGGACGCATTGAGGAGCTTATTAAGAAGAGCGAAAAAGAGCTTGAAAAAATTATGAAAGAAGCTGCCGAAGAGGTTATCTTTGAACTTGATGTGCACGCGCTCAAACCCAAGATGGTCGAGATGCTTGGAAGACTCAAGTATCGTACATCCTATGGTCAGAACGTACTTCAGCACAGTAAGGAAGTGGCTATCCTGGCTGGACTTATGGCAACTGAGCTGGGCCTTGATCCCAAAGTGGCCATCCGCGCCGGACTCCTGCACGATATCGGTAAATCAATTGACCGTGAAACAGAAGGAACTCACTCTGAACTCGGTGCCGATCTGGCTTCCAAAAACGGTGAAAATGAAATCATCTGCAACGCCATTGCAGCTCACCATGAAGACGTGCCGCCCATTTCCATGTATCCGATCCTTATACAGGCTGCTGACACCATCTCCAGCACCCGCCCGGGCGTGCGTCGCGAGACATTGTCCAACTACATCAACCGACTCACAAAACTGGAGGAGATTGCTGATTCCTTCAGAGGCGTGCAGAAGGCCTATGTTATTCAGGCCGGACGTGAGATCAGAGTCATGGTGGAGCCGGAAGTCATCAACGATGCACAGGCTCAGGAACTGGCTGGCCAGATCTCCCTCAAGATTCAGGATGAGATGGAATATCCCGGACAGATCAAGGTTACCATCATTCGCGAAAGCAGATTCACAGAGTACGCGAAATAAGCATGAGAATACTTTTCATTGGTGATATTTTCGGAAATTCAGGGAGGAGAGCGCTCGCAGAGAGGCTCTCCTCTCTTGTTGAGGAGCAGCATATCGATGTCTGCATCGGCAACGGGGAAAATGCGGCCGGCGGACGTGGACTTACTAAGAATCTCTACAAAAAATTGCGTAAATACGGCATGGACGTGGTAACAGGTGGAAATCACTCTTTTGCCGTAGCCGATAACGATTTTTCTTTTTTTTCAGAACCCACATCACTTCGACCGTTGAATTACCCGCCCGGCAATCCAGGTCATGGTTCAACCGTTTTCACACTTGAAGATGGTCGAAAAATCGGGGTTTTGAATCTTATGGGTCGAACATTCATCCATGAAGCGCTCGATGATCCCTTCAGAACCGGTATGGCTGCCATCGAGGAACTTCGAAAAGAAACCCACACCATTTTTGTGGATTTTCATGCTGAAGCCACCAGTGAAAAAGCAGCTCTTGCCTGGCATTTTGATGGACTGGTAAGCGCGGTTGCTGGCACCCACACCCACGTCCAGACTGCAGATGAAAAGATTCTTCCAAGGGGAACCGCGTTTATCACCGATGTTGGGATGACCGGTCCAGAGTCCTCTATTATTGGGATGAAACCTGAAGGTGTGGTGAAAAAATTCATTCTTCAAACCTATGTACGCTATGAACCGGCCGAAGACAGTCCCATGATAAACGGAATCGTTGTGGAAACAGATGACGAGACCGGTCGCGCAGTTTCAATTTCACGGATTTTTGAGCGGGTTGTCTTTAAATGAGTTCTGATTTTGCTTTTTTACCCCCCAACGAAGCTGAATATCCTTACACTATAAGTGAGATCAATAACGGAATTGCCAAAATTCTGGAAACCGGTAACACGCTGGTTTGGCTTGAAGGGGAAATTTCCAACTGGAAACCGGCATCAAGCGGGCACTGTTATTTTCGTCTGAAGGATGAAAACAGTCAGATCCCTGCGGTGATGTGGCGTTCATCTGCTGCCCAGCTTACCTTCGATCCTGAAGACGGCATGGCAGTTATGGGTGTAGGATCAATTCGAGTTTACCAGAAGGGTGGCTACTACCAGCTTGACATCCACAAAATGATGCCCGCCGGCCAAGGGGCGCTCCACCTCGCGTTTGAAAAGCTCAAAGAAAAACTGCTCAAAGAGGGGCTCTTTGATCCGGATCACAAAGTACCTCTCCCCCGCTCTGTGAGGACAATCGGTGTGGTTACCAGTAAAACCGGTGCAGCTATCAGAGATATTGTAAGAGTTGTAGCATCCAGGGCACCACAGACAGATATTTTGTTGGTTGATACATCGGTGCAGGGCGATAAGGCTCCGGCGGAGATCGCCAGGGCTATCCGGGACCTCAACTGCTATGGTCAAGTTGACCTGATGATTGTGGGGCGGGGTGGCGGTTCCATTGAAGATCTCTGGGCATTCAATGATGAAGGGGTGGCCAGGGCAATCTACGATTCTGAAATCCCGATAATCTCCGCTGTTGGACATGAGATTGACTTCACTATCGCCGATTTCGTGGCGGATGTAAGAGCTGCAACACCTTCAGCGGCCGCAGAGATGGCCGTATCTGACAATCGCGAAAGCCTCAGATATTTCCAGTCCTTGACAGAACGGTTTGGCAATGATTTTTTCAGGTACTTTTCAGACGTGCAGAACCGAGTAGAGCGGGTCAAGTCCACCCGGGCCATTCGCAGGCCCTTGCGACTTTTCCAGGATGCATTTCAGAGCAATGATGAGCTGCGGGATCGCTGCTGCAGAAGCTTAAGAGGGCTGTTCCGTACTTATAACGATCGCTTTAAGCACGCCGGGTTTCGTCTTCAGGCGCTCAGCCCCCTATCGGTGCTCAATCGGGGTTACAGTATGGTGCTTGATAAGGACGGGAAGGCTATTCGCAGTTCAGAAGAGGTGAACACTGGCGATGTGGTGCAAATAAGATTTGCACGGGGTGAAGCCAAAGCAGAAATAATCAAGTGATAAAAACAGGAATTTAGAATCACCAGATATCCTGATTGTTGAATCCGAAACAGTTATTAACTACTTTTAAATACCGTGCTCTTCAGGGCACAATTGGCAGGTATAGATGGCGACAAAGAAAAGCGAAATAAAAACTTTCGAAGAAGCGCTGACGGATCTTGAAAATGTGATTGAGCAACTTGAGAGGGACGATCTTACACTTGACAAGGCTCTCCTTCACTTTGAAGATGGCATTCGTTTAATGCGTCACTGCGACACTCACCTCAAAAGTGCCCAGGGGAAGCTCAAGGAACTTCTCAAGGGTGAAGATGGCGAGTTTATAACAGAAGTTCTGGGCATTTCACTGGAATCGTTTATAGGCGGAGAAGAGATCAATGGATGAACTTAAGGCGTACATTAAAAGAGTAAGTGAAGCAACTGATGAAATGCTAGACCGGGTGCTACCGCCAGAGACCCAGTACCCCTACTCTATCCACAAGTTAATGCGCTACTCGAGCTTTGCTGGTGGCAAGAGAGTACGTCCATGCCTTGTTATGGCCGCCTACGAAGCCTGTGGTGGAACCTTTGGCGATGAGATCGCCCTTAAAGCTGCCGCGGCCATAGAGATGCTCCATACCTTCTCTCTCATCCATGATGACCTCCCCTGTATGGATGATGATGATTTCCGTAGAGGTAAACCCACCGCCCACAAAGCATTCAATGAGGCATTGGCAGTTCTGGGTGGTGATGCGCTATGCATTCAGGCTTTCGAGGTGCTGGCATCCACCGGCAGGGCAGAGATTATAAGTGAAATTGCAGTGGCTCTGGGAACCCGGGGAATGCTGGGGGGGCAAGTGGTGGATATCGAATCAGAGGGGAAACCGGTAGACAAGTCGGTGGTGGAATATATTCACAACAATAAGACTGCAGCTCTCATTCGGGCATCGATCAGAGTCGGAGCCTTACTTGCTAACGCTTCCAGCCAGGCACTGGAACGACTGACATCCTACGGGAACAATGTGGGTCTTGCATTCCAGGTGATTGATGACATTCTAGATGAGGAAAGCACTACTGAAACACTGGGCAAAGACGCCGGAAGCGACCGGGAGAAGGGTAAAGCCACTTTCCCTGCCGTGGTTGGTATGACGGAGTCCAAGCGGTACGCTCAGGAACTGATTGAAAATGCCTGGAACAACATAGCGTTTTTAGGGGAGAATGGTAAGATTCTCAAGGATCTTGCGGAATATATCAGAGTGAGGATTTCCTGACAGAGTAGGACCACGGTTTCTCGTGGTCCTACCCACTTTAAAAAGAATAATCCCGTTTTCTAGTCCACCCTTTCCATCCAAAACTCACTTCGGTAAAGTATCGGTAATTCCCCAATCCATCCTTAATCTTTGAAAAGTCATTATAGGTGATCCCCGACCTTAAACTGCCAACGTAACCGGCAAAGCTTTCATCCTCTACCTTGAGGCGTTTATCAATTGTAAGGGAGAGACCTGTTCCGTAGATGGTGGGAATCTTGAATTTCACTGGCTTACCGGCATCTGGACTGGGGCCGGGGGAAAAGATATCGAAACTGATTGCGGGAGTAATGTAGAGGCTGTTCCAAAGATCCCAGACGTATCCCAGAGAAAATTCCATGTTTATTGGATTAATCCCGATAGTGTCTGACAATGTATCTCTACCGTAAACAAGAGCAGAATTGGTCTCCACCTTTAAAAAAGACATGTTGAACATGTATGAAATGTTGTTGCGAATGTATCCGAAGCTGAATCCGATCGCAGGATAGTTATCAAGCCAGAGCTTACTTTCATCCGGGAGAAATGTATGTTTGTAGGCTGTCGCACTGATAGCCCCACCACTTTCTGATTTTTTATATTTTTTAATGAAATTGTAGGCGATAAGTTCCCGGAAATCAGATTCAGAATATTTTTGTAAATAATCCTCTGCCATTTTAATAATGTGTTCTTCCCTAGAGGATGAAAAGACAATGTTCAGAAAATCCCATAGATAGGTTAGCTGAGGATACTGTCGCTTATTCATTTTTTGTTTTTCATCTGCAAGCAGCTTAAGAATATAGCCCAAATCCTCGATATGCAAATTGGACCTGAAAGCTGAGAAATTTTCGTTTAAAAAATTTATTTTCTGCGAAAGATACCTTCCTGAAGCTGACTGGTCAAATTGGAAAACAGGATTACAGAAATAATAATCATTCCAGGGAGGACTGTCGAATAAACCGAGATATGTTGAGTATACATTTTTATTCAGCAAAAAAGTGGTATCCTCAAGTAAATAATTAATAAGAAATCGTTCCTTTTTATTTAGCCAGGAGGAATCCGGATAATTAACAGAATCGCAGTAGTTAATGACCAATATCAAACTGTCATAATCATTTTTTCTGATTAAGTCAATCAAAACACTCCGAGCAGAAATTGACATCTTTACCCGATTGAAATCGTAGTTGAGCAATTTGCCCTTCAGATCATCCTGAGGCATAACAAAAATGCAGAGCGCAAGTATTAAAAGTACAGTTTTTTTCAGCATGAAAACACACTTTCATCAAGGGAAGTGATCAGCGGTTATATAGCCGAAAATAAAACTATTATCATACTAAAGACAAGCGTATAAGGAAACTAACGACGCTTGAATTACTCTTTGATCTGAAGTATTTCGTTTACCTTTTCTGCCAACAGCATTTTTATTAGAGACTGGTAGGGTACATCTCGCTTAGCAGCAATTGATTTGATGCGCTCCAGTAGAGGTTCGGGCAGACGCAGCGAAATGCTTTTTAAGGTGGGTTTTAAATTAGGCATGACTACCGTTTGTGCTCTGGACCAGTCTATATAAATGGTAGAGTCTTCTTTAGTCCAGAAGGTTTGCTCTTCATGTTCGTTATTCAGGGCTGGGAGCTTATTTTTTTTTGTAGTGCTCATAGATGCTCATTTCGTTTTTGGTCATCGGCCGAAACGAGACAGGCCGGATTAGATTATTTCGAATGGTAAACGCCACAAAAAGCTTTTCGCCAGAATCGGTATGCCCCAAAGCAAAATGACGCTTTTCGTCGACTGAATGCACAGCATCGAACCTTACTACCAGCGGCTCGTTGAAAAAAATCTCTTCGCATTCCCAGTTTGGGATTCGGTGCTTTTCCCAATTTTTAAAACGATTATGGTCGTCACAATCAAAACCGGTGATTTCAGCAAGAATTTTAGGACGGTTCATATATTGAATGTATATGATCGCAATATACAGGCCAAAATAAAAATGGGAAATGAAACTGAAAAGACTGAATTAACCTCCTCAAATCACTAAACTGACTTGAAGAGGTTTCACGTGTTGAGTATTCAGCCTCTCTGATCGAGCGGGATATAGTGACGGTGATCGGAAACGCTCTTGTAAGCGGGGCGAATTATTCTCCCACCGCTGACAATCTCCTCAATGCGGTGTGCTGACCACCCGGCAATCCTGCTGATTGCGAAAATAGGGGTAAAAAGTTCCTGAGGTATATTCAGCATACTGTATACAAAACCGGAATAGAGATCCACATTGGCCGCCATGGCCTTCTTGCTACCCTTGACTTCAGCAAACACTTTAGGAGTAAGACGCTCGACTGCACGCAACAGCTGATACTCGTCGTTTCTCTCCTTAGATTGAGCCAGCTCCCCCGCTTTCTCTCTAAGAACTATGGTGCGTGGATCGCTCAAAGTGTAGACGGCATGACCCATTCCGTAAATAAGCCCGGACTTGTCAAAAGCTTGCTTGCGAATAATCTTGGCCAGATAGTCTGCAATTTCATCTTCATCGGACCAGTCCTTCACATTCCCCTTTATATCCTCCACCATGGCAGACACCTTGATATTGGCACCTCCATGCTTTGGACCTTTAAGCGATCCCACGGCGGCTGCCATTGCCGAATAGGTGTCGGTATCAGAGGAAGACACCACATGAAGAGCAAATGCGCTGTTATTACCACCGCCATGTTCTGCGTGCAACACTAAAGCCAGATCCAGCGTTTCCGCCTCAAGATCGGTGTAGCTGGAATCTTGACGGATCATATGAAGAAAATTCTGTGCCGTGCTCAACCCGGGCTGAGGCTTATGAATGACCAGACTCTTGCGATCATAATAGTGACATTTCGCCTGGTAAGCATAGGCTACCATGGTGGGAAAGCGGGCAATGAGTTCGATGCACTGCCTGAGTACGTTTTTGATACTCAGATCTTCGGGATTATCATCATAGGAATAACAGGCCAGAACCGAACGGGCCAGTTTATTCATAATATTGGGACTAGGAGCCTTGAGAATCATATTCTCAGTGAAACCGTCAGGAAGCTCCCTGCATTCATCAAGCATTCCCTTGAAATGTGTCAACTGCTGGTTGTTGGGCAGATCTCCAAACAGCAGCAGATAGGCCACCTCATTGAAACCGTACCGTTTTTCCTTCTGGAAACCCTCCACGATGTCCTCGACATCGATTCCCCGATACCTGAGACGCCCTTCGACGGGAACTTTTTCATTTTCATCGAGGATATATCCATGGACATCACCGATGTTGGTAAGCCCAACCAGTACCCCTGTGCCATCAGCGTTGCGTAAACCACGTTTGACGTTGTACTTGTTATACAACACGGGTTCAATGGTGTTTTCTCTTACAGCGATCTCTGCAAGATCGGCCAGGTACTGAAGCTCAAACTCGGATACTACCCTCTTACTCTGATTCATGAATCCTTCCTGATCTCCAAACGGACGTGATAAAGATAGATAATATATATTCGGGATGAGCATTTTCGGAGCTCAATCTCAATCCTGGTTGGAAGATCAGGGCTTTACTCCCAGAGCTATCATCGCTTCCCCCACAGTATAAAAAGATCCGGTCACACAGACCGAACCGGCGCCACTATTGCACGCCATTTCAACTGCATGGGCAACACTGGAAGCCGTTTTGCCAGGAACAGACAGGCTTTTCGAAGCTTCAAGCAAGGATTCAGCTGCTTCAGCCCGTTCAGTATCGGGTCTGGCGAAAATGAATCCGGACGCCCGTGGCGCCAGTGTTTCCAGCATCGGCATATAGTCTTTATCTTTCATGACCCCCACTACAAACAGAGGTTTTTCAGAACCGAATCGGGTTCTAAGAGCCTCCGCCAGAACAATAGCGGCATCCGGATTATGCCCTACGTCCAGAACAAATTGCTGTTTACCAACAGTGACTTCCTGGAAACGTCCTGCTAAACGAGTCTCACAAATTCCTTTCTGCATTACAGACACAGGAATATTAATGATAACATGCAAAGCATTAAGGGCACATACGGCATTGATTAGCTGATGTTTCCCAAATAGTGGAAGATTGTAAAGATCTCCTTCCCAGCGAAAAGAGAGCCCCTCCGGACCGGAAGTCAAGTCAGAAACCTGGTCACTTTTCACAAATCGGAGCGGCGATGTAGTTTCGCTGCAAAGCTGGATTGTTTTTCGACGAATCTGATCATCTGACGGATCGGCCATCACCAAAGGCACCCCGGGCTTTACTATCCCCAGCTTTTCGCAGGCCACCTTTTCCAGAGTGTCCCCGAGATACTCTGTGTGATCCATTGCGAGTTTTGTAATAACTGATACTTCAGGTGTAATGATGTTGGTGGCATCCAGACGGCCGCCCATCCCCGTTTCAAAAACAGCAAACTCCACCCCCTCCCTTTTAAATATTTCAAAGGCCATCAGAGTTGCCGCTTCAAAGAAGGTCAAGTTCAATTCCCGAATCACTTTTTCCTGAGAATGGTAAACGTCAAGCCATATTTGCTCGGCAACCGGCTTTCCATTTACCCTGAACCGTTCTTCGAAATTGAGGATATGCGGAGAGGTATAGAGACCGGTTTTAAAACCAGCCTGTCTTAAAACTGATTCGGTATAAGCACAGGTGGAACCTTTTCCGTTGGTACCGGCCACATGAACCGATTTGTAGGCTTTATGCGGATCACCAAAGAGTCGGGAGGCTTGCACCATTCTGTTCAGTTCGTACTTTATTCCTCTATTTACCAGAGAAAACAACCGGGAGCGTATCTGAGAAGCAGAATCCATAGTTAATAAGTATTTTCGATCAGGTTAAAAGATAGAAGTGCACTGTTCAATCAGGTACAAAAAAGTCCACCAGACCGTTTCTGACCATCATAACTGCGATGGCAGCCAATAACAGATGTGCCACTTTGGACATGATCTTCGCTCCGGATTTCCCCAGCAGACGCATAATCGGTTGAGAAAGCCCGAACATCAACCCTGTAATGGCAACGTTGGCCACCAGGGCAAATGCGGTCGGAGCAAAACCATGCTTGCGAACCAGAAGCATGGTGGTAGTCAGAACTGCAGGCCCCACTATTAGAGGAACTCCGATGGGGACCGGTCCAAGATCCTCCGGATCGACGCTTTTATTGCGCTCAGGCTCCTTGAACAGTCCACTTACAGAAATCAAAAACAGGATTATCCCCCCGGAAACAAGGAAATCAGAAACGGTGATTCCCAGGAGTCGAAGCACTGCCTCTCCAACAAACAGAAACAACAACGCAACAGCCATAGCCGTGAATATGGATTGAAGGATAATCTTTCTTACCCGACTCCGCTCGCATCCCTCAATGAGACCAAGAAATAAAGGCAGCAAACCTATGGCATCCACCGCGACAAACAATGGAACAAAACACAACCAGAAAGTTGTCATAATGATTCTTTCCAACCTAATTTTAAAGCAGTATCATTTACCAACGAACGTACCTTTAAATTCAATATTCCGTTACCGGCCACATAGCTTCTACTTTCGATGGTGACTTTGTCGCCATTATGCGTAGTAAGCTCGCCCCCCGCTTCAGTGAGAATGATTGCTCCAGCTGCAAAGTCCCAGGGCTTTTCATCAAATTCCACCAGCAGGTCCGCTTTTCCCTCTGCAAGGTAGGTTAGATTACGTGTAGAGGCTCCAAACATTCTCACATTAAAAAAATGGGTGCTGATTTCTTTAAGAATAGAAAGTTTGAGACCAGCGGCGGTATGAAGACCGGAATCGTAGAGAAGGGAGCTTTGAGACAGATCCTCTGTTTTGGAAACGAAGATTCTATTTCCGTTTTTAAATGCACCCTGCCCTTTCTGAGCAGAATAGAGTTCATCGCTTTCTGGAAGGTAAATAACTCCGGCTACAAAATCTCCTTTATGAACAAGCCCGATTGAAACGCCGTACATAGAGTAGCCCCGGATATAATTGTGAGTTCCATCCAGCGGATCAATTACCCAGGTGTACTCGTTATTTCCGCTAGCTCCGGATTCCTCGGCCAGTATTGAATAGAAAGGATATGCGCCCTTGAGTTTGGCGAGAACGATTCGCTCCGCTTCTTTGTCAAGATTAGTAACCAGGCTGCTGTCCATTTTTCGTTCAATGGTCAAGGCCTGACCGAAATTCTCACGAAGCATGCCTCCAGCTTCAAGAGCCGCCTCAACTGCCACTTCAACCTGTTCTCTCATGATGTCACACCTTTAAAGAAGTTAACCCTCGATAATCCATTGCTGTCGTTCCCAATCATATATTTCGTAAGGATGAAAACGACCTTTATACGCCATGCGACTGCACCCCTCGACCAGATATCCAAGGTAATAATAGTTAAGCCCCGCCAAAACTGCGTATTCTATTTCTTTTATTACGCTGAATATTCCGAGACTCAGATGCCTCGATTCGTTTGAAAACACGAAATATACTGTACTCAGGCCATTTTCAGACCGGTCCAGAAACCCTGTACCCTGCAATTTCCCGTCCACATAGTAAGAAGTCATGAGAGAGGGGCATGAGGAATAACACAAGGAATGGCGAAAATGCTCAGGATCGGATTGTTGATTAAACCTGAACTCCGAGTGCCCGGCATAAATTCTGTACGCCTCCTCGGAATACTCTAGAGGCCCGAAGGTCACCTCTGTGTTCTTGTTTCTGTTAACAACCTTTTTAAGACTGTCAGACAGGAGCAGCTCTCTTGCACGCACCCGAACTGGCACGCACTGTTTACACTCTGCACAGAAGGGTCTAAAAAACTGCATTCCAAACTTCCGCCATCCGCTGGAAAGAAGCAGCTCCGTTTCATTCTCATTCAGCTCAGAAGCAGCAAAACAGGCAAAACGACTCTGCTTCCCTGGCAGATAGGGGCAATCGGATACAGGAGTTATGTAAGGATCACAGTGGATAAACATTATAATCCATCAACCCTGATATAAAAGGGGCTGGTTGAGAATCTCTCAACCAGCCACCCAATTAAAGCTATTAAAGGTACGATCACTCTTTATTAAAGTTGAACGAAATCATGTAGGAATCGTCAAGTTTTTTGGTAGTGATCTTGTAACCTGAATTGTAAAAAAGTGAAAGCATCAACTGGTTTTTCTCAAGCACCTTGCCCTCAAAACCGACCAGTCCACGTTTGCGGGCAATGTCAGTCAGGATCTCAAGAAGCAATGTCCCGATCCCTTTGGCCTGCCAGTCATCGCGCACCACAAACGATATATCCGCTTTATTAGTGCTTTCATTCTTGTAGTAATGAGCCACACCCACAATCTGCTCTCCACCAAGATCTTTGATTATTGCCGCAATGGCCATGTCCTTGGAAAAGTCAATAGTGGTGAAGTCCTGGATGAACTTGTGAGGGAAAGCCTTGAATGGCTCAAAAAACCTGAATGCTATTGACTGTTCAGAGAGCGCATAGAACATGTCTCGTAGAGACTTGTCGTCGCTGGGACGGATAGGGCGGAAAATCAGCTTCGTTCCATCAGAAAGCGTGCGGGTGGTTTCATATTCCACCGGGTACTTCAGACCGCCTGCGGGCATCTCCTTCTGGTACTGATAAACATAGTTGTGCTGCTTTGCGGCTTTGAGGATTTCGTTGCGGAAATCAGGATGCGCAATTTCAGCCAGAGCAACAACGCGCTCACGAATATTCTTTCCGGAGAGGCTTGCGATACCATATTCAGTCACGACGTAGTCGACACTGGAACGGGGCAGCACTGCACCAGCACCTTCAGCCAGGTGTGCAACGATATTGGATTTTTTACCGTTATCGGAAGTAGACTGAAGAGCAATGATTGACTTACCACCTTTTGCCTTGGCGGTTCCGCGGGCGAAATCCACCAGACCACCAACACCGCTAATAAATGAGTACCCTTTGGAATCGCTGCAAACCTGACCGGTCATATCCACTTCCACAGCTGTGTTAATGGAGGTCATTTTGAAGTTCTGGCTGATCACGAAGGGATCATTGACGTATTCAGACGGTCTGAATTCAAACACGGAGTTGTCGTTGATGTAATCGTAAAGCTTGCGGCTTCCGACTGCCATGCTGGCCACGACTTTACCTTTATTAAGACCCTTGCGTCTTCCGTTGATCACGCCGTTTTCGATAAGAGGAATAATGGAATCGCTGATAACTTCAGTATGGATTCCAAGGTCTTTTTTATCTGTAAGGAACTTGAGAACTGAGTGAGGCACATTACCGATACCCAGTTCAAGAGTAGTGCCGTTATCCACCAGGGTGGCAATGTTCTTAGCGATGGCATCGCAGATATCACACCCCTCATCGAGGCGATATTCAAGAATTGGCTTATCGCTCTCGACAATGGCATCCACCATTTCAACAGGAATAAACGAATCCCCCATGGTGCGGGGCATGCTCTTGTTTACTTCGGCGATTACCACCAGACTGTTTTCCACTGCGGCTTTCACAACATCAACTGAAATGCCAAGACTCAGGTTTCCGTTTTTGTCAGGCGCGCTGGTCTGAATCACAACTGCATGAAGAGGAATGCGACCACTCTTGAACAGATTGGGAATTTCAGACAATGAAACAGGAAGGTAATCTCCACGCCCCTGATTCACCGCATCCTGAATGGAGGGTGAGAGAAAGAAGCTGCAGACTCTGAATTTCTTGCTGAACTTCTCATCGGTATAAGGAGCATCTCCCAGGGGAAACAACGTGTACAGTTCAGCATCCATGATATCATTCTGACCGTTCACCATTTCATCAATGATACTCATGGGCTGGGCGCAGCCACTTCCAAGAAAAATGCGGGCACCCGACTTGATCAGCTTTACGGCAGCAGAGGCCGACATCAGCTTACTATTGTAAATATCATTCCATGCGGCCATGGCTTATTTCTCCTTTGATATAATAATGCGAGCGTCTACAACAAAGGCCCCGTCACCTTCAGGACCCACCATCAGCGGGTTGATATCGATTTCAGTAATCTCCGGGAAATCCATTACCAGTTGCGACATGCGCTGAAGGTTCTGCACGATCGCAGGAATATCAACCGGCTTAGTTCCTCGTGCACCAGTCAAGAGCTTATAGGACTTTGTGCACTGGATCATTTTCATGGCTTCCTCCGCAGTAACCGGAGCAAGACCGAAACAGACATCCTTGAGCACTTCCACAAAGATCCCACCCAGGCCAAACATCAGCACAGGACCGAACTGAGGATCCTTGTTCATACCGAGAATCACTTCACGGCCACCCATGACCATCTTCTCTATCAGTACACCCCTGAGATCAGCATCGGGTTTTTTACGATTTACACGAAGCATCATGAGCTCGAATGCATCTTCCACCGCAGCACGGTTAGCTAAACCCACCTTCACACCACCCACATCAGACTTATGCAGGATATCGGGGCTTGAAATTTTCATAGCTATAGGATAACCGATTTCATCTGCAAAGCGCCCCGCTTCTTCAACGGTAGTGGCCAGAGCATTACCCGGGACATCAAAATTATAGGCTTTCATGATAGCCTTGGCATCAAGCTCTCCGATTTCGTGCAAACCTCTGGAACGGTAAGCCTTGATGGTCTTGATGACAGGGTATTTATTAACTGCAAAGCGCTCCACAACACGCAGGGGACGGGCCTTGTACTGACTGTATTTCACCATTTCCAGCATGGCCTTTGCAGCACGCTCAGGAACAGGATACTGAGGAATTTTGTTGTCACGGAGCAGCTGAACACCCTCTCTGACATTTTCTGCACCCATAAAGCAGGCAAACACCGGTTTCTTATGCTGCTTTGAGAGCTCGATAAGCTTGCGGGCCACATTGTCTTCATCAGTCATCTTCTGAGGAGTGAGCACCACGATCATGCTGTCGACTGAGTTACTCGCCAGAATGATTTCCATAGCCTTGCCATACATATCACTGGTAGCATCACCCAGAACATCAACGGGGTTATGCACAGAACCGGCGGGAGGAAGTGTTTCCAAAAGCTTATTGGTGGTTTCTGTGTCAAGCTGTGCCACCTTAAGGCCAGCCATTTCCAGAGCATCGGACATCATAATACCGGGACCACCGGCGTTAGTGACAACAGCGACACGGTCTCCTGCAGGAAGCGGCATGTAAGAGAATGCCATGGAGATATCAAAGAGCTGCTCGATAGATTCGGCTCTAATCACACCAGTTCTGTCGAAAGCTGAAACGTACGCAGAGTCAGCACCTGCCAAGCTTCCGGTATGAGAAGAAGCCGCCTTGGCTCCCGCCTTGGTTCTACCGGCTTTCAGTATGACAATGGGCTTGATCTTACCAACCCGCTCTGCCACCCGCATAAAATCCTGACCACGGGCGATGTTCTCAAGGTAGGCTGCAATAACTTTGGTATTATCATCGTCCTTGAGATTTTCCAGAAAATCAACTTCATCAAGGGAAGCTTTATTTCCAATAGAAGCCAGCACTGACCATCCAAGCTTTTCCTCGGCTGCGATATCCTGTACAGATGTCAGCAGAGCACCAGACTGAGAGATAAGCGCGATTCCACCCGGCACTCCAGCGGTTCCACCGAATGATGCGTTAAGCTTGCTCCAAGGGTTAAGCAGCCCTAAGCAGTTAGGACCCACCATGGTGATGCCATTTTCCCGCACGACCTTGATGATCTCCTTCTGAAGCGCCTTACCCTCTTCGCCAGTTTCACCAAACCCGGCGGTGATCACGATAGCCGCCTTGGTGCCCTTTTTTCCGCAATCCTTAAGAACCGGTATCACCAGGTCCCGCTTGATCACTACGATAGCCAGATCTACCGGCCCGGGTACGTCAAGCAGACTTTTGTAACACTTCTTGTTCAGGATTTCTGTTGCACCGGGGTTGATCGGGTAAATATCGCCCTCGAATCCATCACTTATGAGATTGTTCAAAATCTCATAACCTACTTTGCCGGGTGACGATGAAGCGCCGACAACCGCCACTGAATCTGGTCTGAGCAGTTTCTCAAAACTCATGGCAAGTTCCTTTGCAGTACATTATTGAGTCGTTAAATGAGCATAAAACGGGGAGAAATAAACACGTCAATATATATCGTGCTCTACCCGAAAACCCGTTAAAAAGGAGCTTTTTTGAGTTTTTAAGCCCGTAAATTGTTCACCTATCAAATTAACATGCAAATAGGTTTGACTCCCCAGCCGCCACTACCGTATTTTGGGCAGACATCACACGGAACTGCTTTAATAAGGTTAACCAAAAGCTGATGAACATCCTTATTCTCACCAATGAAGGCAACGTTGCCGGCTCCACCAATTCAATCGCTTTTTTAGCAAAAGGGCTGTCGGAAAAAGGACATGCGGTCTTCGTCGGATGCCGTCCTCAGAGCCTTCTACACTCCATGCTTAAAGGCTGTAAAGTAAACCTTGTTCCGATGGAGTTCCGCAAAAAAATCGATTTGATCGATATCAAAATCGTGAGAGATACAGTACGAACCTATCATATTCAGATCATAAACGCCCAATCCACTAAAGACCGCTATGCCAGTATATTGGCAAAATGGCTTTACAGACTTCCAGTCAAAGTAATACACACCCGTCGCCAAACCCCCCTTAGCTCAGGTGGTGCGCTGCAGCGGTTATTCTATACAAAAGGAACAGAAAAAATTGTAGTGATTAGTGACAAACTGAAAGAAACCTTCGTTCAGAAAGGTTATCCTGAAAATCACCTGCATGTCATTTATAATGGTACACCAGCGAGCCGGTATCAGGGTGTTGATCCAAATGAAACAGCCATCTTCAGATCGAGATTAGGAATCAAACCGGATGAGATCATAATTGGATGCGTGTCTCGCAAAAAGAAACAAGACCAGCTAGTCAGAGCCCTGGCAAAACTGGATATTCCCTGCAGAGTGGTATTTGCCGGAATTGAACCCGGCACTTACGACCAGCTTGCGGAGCAGCTTGGTGTGAAGGAGAAAATTATCTATGCGGGGGTGGTAGACATGAAGTCAGTTCTTAGCCTCTATCCTCTGTTTAAAGTAAACGTACTCTGTTCCACGACAGACGGATTCGGGCTAGTACTGGTGGAGTCCATGGCCATGGGGGTCCCGGTAGTTGCCACCCGAGCCCATGGCATCATCAACGTAGTGGATGAAGGCAAAAACGGCTTTCTTTTTGATGATGAGGATATTGATCAGTTAAGTGTCAATCTTCGTAGGATTCTCACAGATGAAAAGCTCAGGGCCGAAATGGTCACCAATGGACGCTTTACGACTCTGAACAAGTTTTCAATGGAAAAGACCATTGATAATTATGAGAAATTCTTCCAAGAATGTCTTAAAGACAACTAATAGCCCTGACCACAAAGATCAATGGCGACATCTGCCAAATGGTAATCGGCCGGGTAGATCATTACATGAGGGTCCCACCAGGGATTATTATCTGTTCTGGATAAAGAATTTATGAATTTGTTGTAAAGGAACCGGGCACCTAAGCCCAGATAGAACTGGAGCACCTGAGTCTGGAAAATCGAACACTCGAAAGTGTTATCATCCACAAAACCGAATGCTGTTTTTACTATCAGCTCACCAAATCCCCTGCCTCTGAAGGCTTCTTTAACACAAACACACGCCAGAGCCATATTGTTGACCGGTTGTATACCAACCCTCACCTGTCTGGAGAACAACTTGGAGTAAGCGAGAATCTGATCACCATCAGAGAGGATTATATGCTTCTCAATTGGCCGATCTTCAGTGAGGACCATTCTTCTGATATCCGCATCCAGATCAAAAACCCCATCTTTGGGAGGCCAAACATCCCTGAGCAGCCTGGCTATTTTTTCAAGCTCAGCTTTGCTCAACTCTACCCTGTCTTTAATGTCCAGCTTCATAAACCTCCTTGGGTACTCTAAATATAGTTAGAACCATATGATAGGCGCACAGTCAGCTTTAGGAATACTATCATGCTAGCCTTCCTAAGCGCCAAAAACTAAATTGTAGGTTCTATTCATTATTATAGCTGCATTTCAGAGGGGACTTTTATGTCACAGAATCTTGAACAGATAATAGATACCATCGCGGCCAAAGGGCGCAAAGCATCCCTGCAGCTGCAGAATGAATCGGTGGAAAAGATTAACAAGGCTCTGCTTGCCATGGCGGAACTTCTCCAGTCGAATAAAACCGATCTGCAGAGAGAAAATGAAAAGGACCTGGAAGCCGGGCGTCAAAAGGGACTCTCGAGTGCCATGCTCGACCGGTTAACCCTCTCAGACAAGAGTCTCAATACAATGATCCAGGGATTAAAAGAAGTTGCCGCACTTACAAGTCCGGTCGGAAAGCGATTTGACGAGCGCACCAGACCAAACGGCCTTAAAATTTATAAAATGAAGGTACCTATCGGCGTAATCGGAATCATCTACGAATCTCGTCCCAATGTCACTGTGGATGCTGCCGCAATCTGCCTGAAAAGTCAAAATGCAGTTATCCTGCGCGGTGGATCAGAGGCTTTTCATTCAAATTCAGCTCTCTGCAAGCTTTTTGCAGATGCACTTTCACAGACTGGCCTGCCCAGGGATGCCCTTCAGTTTATTCCCACTACCGATCGTTCGGCAGTGGAACTGCTACTGACTAAAGATGAGCAGATCGATTTGATTATTCCCCGTGGTGGGGAGAGCCTTATCCGGATGGTGGTGGAGAAGTCACGCATTCCTGTAATAAAACACTATAAGGGAGTTTGCCATGTCTTTGTTTCGGCAAAAGCAGACATGGAAAAGGCTGTTCCCATTGTGGTGAATGCCAAAGTGCAGCGACCGGGAGTTTGCAACGCCATGGAAACACTTCTTCTGGATGCCGCACTCGAAGAAGACAAACGCAAAAAAATTGTCAATGCACTTCTTGAAAAGGGAGTGACGATTTTCGGTGATGAAGAGACCCGCAAGCTTTCCGGAAGTATCCAGCCGGCAACTGCGAAGGACTGGACAGAAGAGTATCTGGATTTGCGGCTTGCGATCAAAACTGTCAACAGCATTGACGAAGCGATAGATCACATTAACACCTACGGATCGAGGCACACCGAATCTATTATAACCGAGTCAAGGGATGAGGCTGATAAGTTTCTCAAACAGGTTGACTCCTCTTCGGTAATGGTAAACGCCAGCACTCGTTTTTCTGATGGAGGAGAATACGGTATGGGTTGCGAGATTGGAATCTCCACCGACAAGCTTCACTCCCGCGGCCCCATGGGTGTTGATGATCTCACCACCTACAAATGGATCGTGGAAGGTGATGGCCAGATTCGATAATTCACAAATTAAGGAATACTCTTTGCACTGATCATTTCATTTCTATAAGGGAGGTTTTTTTCTGATGAATCTGCTCGATGCTGTAAAATTCGATGAAAAGGGTCTTGTTACGGCAATTGCTCAGGACGCAACCACCGATCAGGTACTGATGCTTGCATACATGAACAGAGAGACCCTTTCGGAGACGCTCGAAACCGGAGATATGGTTTACTGGAGCAGAAGCAGGAAAAAGAGATGGAAAAAGGGTGAGACATCAGGGCACGTTCAGAAAGTGCGGGAAGTTTACATTGATTGCGACGGTGACGCACTGCTTTTCAAGATCGATCAGACCGGGGCAGCCTGCCACGAAAACTACCTCTCCTGTTTTTTCAGAAAGAAAGAAGATGGAGAATGGAAAATAGCCGGACAAAAACAAGAATAAAAGAAAAAATTTCCCCCTATTCACCCCATGTGGAGATATCCCTGGATAACCTGCTGCACAATCTCAGGGAAATCCGGGCGATGCTGCCCAAAGATACGGGGGTTATTGCTGTTGTAAAGGACTGCGCCTACGGTTGCGGAAGTGCGGTTATTGCCCGCACTCTTGAGCAGGAGGGCGGAGTGGAATTCTTTTCGGTTGCCAGATCCGAAGAGGCATTTGTACTGCGAAAAGCAGGGACAAACAGACCGGTACTGGTAATGGGAAGAGCAACAGAGGAGCAGCTCAGGGCGGGGCTTGAACGCAATCTGGTCTTCGCTCTCAACGACCCGCTCGATCTTTACCGGTGGAAATCATACCCGTTCACGGTTCGATTTCACCTCAACATTGATACCGGAATGCATCGCATGGGTCTGCTTCCATCTGACCTCGGCGAGCTGCTTGAAATACTCGACAATAGCCCCAACCTTCACCTGGAGGGGGTTTATACCCACATGGCGTGCGCTGACGAGCCAGAAACACCCACAGTACAGCGACAGCTGGCTCTTTTCTCCGATGGGATAGAAAAGATTCGTCAGGCTGGTCATGCCCCTCTTCATGTGCATTATGGCAATTCTGCCACCTTCATGCGTTTTCCGCTCAAGAACTGCACGCTCGTACGTCCTGGAATCGCACTATATGGATGTCAACCTGATCCTGCTCAGGAATTCTGTGCATCTCTCAAACCAGTAGCCGCATTGATGTCAAAAGTAGTGAAAATGAAAAAAGTACCGGCGGGTACACCAGTTTCCTACGGTGGGCATTACATCACACAGAGTGAAACTTGGATTGCCACGATTGCCTTAGGCTACGCTCATGGGCTCCCCCGCTTTCTCAGCCGTAAAGGTGAAGTGCTGATCGGTTACCGCCGTTATAAAATTGCCGGTAACGTAACCATGGACTACATAATGGTTGATGCGGGTCCCAACCCCGATATTTCCGTGGGTGATGAGGTGGTGGCGATGGGTACCCAGGGGGAAGAGTCAATCACTCCGGATCAGATTGCGTTACTGGGTAATACAATAGGTTATGAGGTTTTATGCAATCTGGGGACATCAATTGACCGTATTTACCTGCATAATGATGAAATAGTTCACCATGAGCCCGGTTTTATATTCTGAAAGTATCATCCGAAACGTAATACTCTGATGATCTGTTATAAAGCAAATACACATGAGGTATATAGATGCAACTAGTCCGCAAAGAAAATGGAGAGGGAATCGTTTATCAGAAAGAGAAGAACAGAATCTGGATTGCTCTTCAGAGCGAATGCAGCACAGAGAAGGACGGCTGCAAGGGAGGGTGCATCTCATGTGCATCAAGGGATAATGTACGTAAAACATCAATCACGGTGAGCAACCCACAATCCTTTGAGCTGGGACAAAAGGTTTCCTTTGTACACTATGTTCCCGATCCTAATATGGTAAGCCTCTTTGTTTTCGGAGTTCCCGTTTTACTGGCAATTATAAACATGCTGGCCTGGTATATCTTTTCACCGGAGAACATAGAATCTGCTCCGGCTATAATCAGCACCAGTGTGGCATTCTTCAGTGGTTTTTTTCTTTTAAAGATAGTGGATATTGTTTTCAAGAAAAAATACCCTTCAAACATCATCGCGAGCTCCCAAAGTGACAGGGAGCAGCCCCGATGAATATGGAGGAATGGCTGGATCTTCCAGAACTGGTCGACAAGGTACAGGAACTGCTTGAGCTCGGTCTTCCAGAGGATGCCAAGGCGCTGCTCGACCAGTATCAACAATTTTTCACCGAAGAGTGGGAAATGTATTTCCTCTACTCTAGAGTGTTTACCGATCAGAACAAGCCACGAATCGCCATATCCTACCTACTTAAAGGATTACGACTTGACAGGGAAAATGTGGACTGTCTTCTTGGACTGTTCTATGCTCATGCCATGATGAATCAGATAAAAAGAGGTGGAAAGTTCCTTCTGCAGGCCGAAAAGTTTCACCCGGACAGTGAACTGGTCCTCTCTGCGCTGATCTGGTATTACACGGAAATGAACAACCCGGAAAAAGCCGTTGAATGTTTCGAAAAAGCGAAGAAAGCCGGATCCACCAACCCTGAAACTTTTCGCAACGGCGGCCTTGCCTACGATCGACTCAGCCGTTTTACGGAGGCTGAAAACGCCTACAGAGCAGCCTTGCAGCTCAGCCCCGGGTTTGAAGAGGTGCGCGATTTATTGGCAGATCACCTCATTTTCACCGGACAGTCAAATGCAGCAGTAAAGATTTACCAGGATGCACTTAAAGAATCTCCCCGCAATATCAGGCTCATGTCCAAGCTCGTTTTTTGCTATTCCCAGAACAGTCAAATGGAGCAAGCTGCTGCTGTTGCAAAAGAATCCATCAATCTTTACCCAAACTCCCCTATCGGCTATATCGATATGGCGTATGTACACCTCAACAGCGGAGATACCGACAAGGCGCTCGAAAATGCCGAAAAAGCCATAGATGTAGCTCCCATCGATGCAGAAGGGTACCGGGTGAAAGGTATTGCTTTTTCAGAGCAGGGTAAATACGATTCAGCAGAACAGTCTTTTGACAAAGCGATAGAGCTTGATCCCCAAAATTCAGAAATTCTCAGAGACTATTACCATCACCTGCGCAACGCCGGAAAAGATGAAAAGATGGTGGATATCGTAGAAAAGGTCGTTAAAATCGAGTATCCTTACTGCACTGAGGATTACTGGTTTCTAGCAGATTTTTACAGGGAGAAAAACAACAATATTAAGGCTTTTCACTTCCTGCTTCAAGCTTACCGAAGTATGCCTGCGGAAAAAGAACTCATACCTCCCATGATTGATATACTTTTAGAAGAGGGGCATACCAAGTACACTCTTCCAATCTTTATAAGCTATGTAGAGAAGAGCGGCTGGAATGATACAATGAATCAATTTGCCAGAAACAAACGGCTTAAGGACAGATGGATTCAGGAGGGAATCAGATTCCTTCGATTTACAGGCCAGAGGCCGGTGGAGTACCGCAAATTCATATTCAGATACTATCTTTCCCGTTTTGCACTACTCTTTTATTCACTAATAATGATTTCTCTACTGTTTCCCGCCGGAGTGCTATTTGGTTTATGGGGCATTGCAGGAATTGTATTGGTTTTCCTGCTTTCAATTGGAGGGCTTAGCCTGTGGAGAAAAAAAGCATCAAAAAAGAAGCAATCAGCAGTTCAGAGAAATATCATCAAATCTGTATGAAACCAAAATTGCTGCTGCATATCTGCTGTGCTCCTGATGAAGCTTATGCAGTCGATCTGCTTAAAGAAGATTATGAGCTACACTGTTATTTCTGCAATCCTAATATCTTTCCATCTGAGGAATTCGACCTGCGGCTCAAAGAGGCCCAAAAAGCTTCGGAAATATATGGCATTCCTTTCACGTTTGATCAGTGGGATCTTCCTTCATGGGCAACTGCGGTGAAAGGACTTGAGAAGACTGCTGAAGGTGGTGAACGCTGCAGAGCCTGTTTTCTTCTGCGTCTTCGGCGTACTGCCGAAACATGCAGGAAAATGGGCTGGAATTCATTTACTTCTGTAATGAGCGTAAGTCCTCATAAAAGCATTAAAATGCTCAATGAAACAGGAAAAATTGCTGCTGAAGAGTTCGGAGTTTCCTACGAACCATTTGACTTTAAAAAGAAAGATGGTTTTCGTAAAAGCATCATTTTGAGCAAAGAACTTGGTCTTTACAGGCAGGATTACTGCGGATGCAGCTTGAGTTTAGGTGAGAGGCATGAACGAGAACTGAAAAGAAAACAAAGTAGTATCTAATAATTCTATTTTCATTGCATATTTCACCATAAGCGTCACCATTCATCCTTTCTCCTTCGAAGTTCTGCGAAAACCGCCACGGGTGACCGGTTTACCATACCCAATTGCTTTCGAATCGATAAATCTTTACAACGAAGGAACGGATTGGTCTTCTTCTCAAGGAGAATAGTTGAAGGCACAGTGAATTCTTTTCTGGACAAGCACTCCTTTGCATTTTCCAGCCTTAAAGCAGTATCAGTGTTACCAGGCTCCACACTCAGAGCAAATTCCAGGTTTTCAACCGTATACTCATGACCAAAATAAACAGAAGTAGTTTCTGACAAAGAGGCCAAACGTTCAAGCGAATGGTACATCTGATCTGCACTGCCTTCAAACAATCTGCCACAACCTGCTCCGAAGAGAGTATCACCGGTAAATACACATTTCAACTCCTCGGAATAAAATGCCGCCTGCTTTTTGGTGTGACCCGGAACATGCATCACTTGAAACTCTAGCCCTCCGACTTCAAAAAGCTCCCCATCAGCGGAAATTTGATCGACTCCGCTCACCCGATTATCTAGTGCAATGATTCTGCAACCAGTTTTATCCTTGAGCGCAAGATTTCCGGCGGTATGGTCAGAATGGTGGTGAGTGGAAAATATCGCCAGCAGATTGAAGTTGTGCAGATTAAGCTGCTGCAGAATCACCAAAGCATCAGAGGCATCGATAACAACTGCATTTGATCCGGAGAATATAAGATAGGAGTAGTTATCCGGAGGTATGAAAACGGGCAGAATGCTGTTCTGCCGCATCACGCGACAGAACCCCTGATATCCCTGGGCAGTTCAGGGCTTGATGCGGCGGCCACAGCCAGCACATCACACCGCTCGTTTTCGGGGTGCCCATTATGCCCCCTCACCCATTGAAAGGTTACTTTATGTTTCATCATGGCCTTGAGGAGTCTTTCCCACAGATCGGGGTTAAGAGCTTTTTCCCTGTTATTCCGCATCCAGTTGTTTGATTTCCATTTGCGAACCCAGCCCTTTTCGATTGCATTGACAAGGTATTGGGAATCGGTAACTATGGTAACATCACAAGGTTCCTTGAGAGTTTCAAGAGCCACAATGGCGCCCATGATCTCCATTCGGTTATTGGTAGTATCCAGAAACCCACCAGATAATTCCTTTTCGGTGCCATTGTACTTTAAAACCACCCCGTAACCGCCGGGGCCGGGATTTCCGGAACAGGCGCCGTCTGTATACGCGAAAACTCTTTTCATTATATTCAGTACCTGACTATAAATGTGACCATTGCGTGATGACTGTTGAAATGCTGCTTTAATATTCTGTCATTGTTACTCTGCTCTATTGCCCAGGTTTGATATCCATAAGAGAGTTCCAAACCCGTTCCGGAAGTGACAAAACCGATTCCCGCAGAAAACGTCTGCCGATCCTTCAGCACTGAAATCCCATCATCTGACCAGACCCACTCATCAAGATCGTAGTCGTCATAATCGTAAATGAAGGAATGCAAATCCAGCTGATCATAAGAATAACCAAAACGCACCATGGCTGGCAGAACTACCATGGGCACTTCAATACCAACGCCCCCGCCAAGCTTGAAATATTTGGCCTGACTTGTATCAGGGATGTTTTCTCCGGGGTAAACAAAGGTGAATGGCATAGTGCCCCGCACATCGGCAGAGATGGTGAGCCATGGAAGAGTTAATCCTATTCCGGCAGCTCCTGAGGGAGCCGATTTCATTGTTCCTTTGTATTCAAATGCCTCATCATAAATGACATCATCACTGGTATCCAAAGCTTCACTTTCCACTTTTTCTCTGAACCGAATTCTCTGAGGGAGCGCCACCCTCAAACCGGCCTTGATACGGTTGTCGGGATTATAGAGAATGCCAGCTCTCAGATCGTACCCCATGTAACTACGATCCATTCTCTCATCAAGTAACGGATCATCTAAAAAGGAGAAAGTCTGGACAAGGTTGGACTCTTCTCTTCCAGTGAGAAGGGAACCTGTCAATCCGGCTGCCAACCCCGGAGCCACCTGAATGCCGAAAGATGCACTCCACATATTCAGGCCACCGTACTTGCGATAATTCTCACTGGCACTGAATGAACTTGGGGAACGGTTTACGTTATAGGTATACTGGTAGGAGTCATCAAAAGCATAAGGGCTCTGGTAAGTCGCTGCCATTGTAAAGCCACCCTGAATTGTGGGGATAGCACTCATAATACCAAGATTGGCAAGACGAATTCTTTCGTTATAGTCAAAGGTGCTGGAATTACGCACTCCGCTGCCACTGTTGCCTTCCACATCACTTGAGGCTAAAGTTCTGAAGCCGTCAAGGGTAATCTGGAACTCCCTTACAGGCAAAAACGCCATAGCTGCCGGATTCCAATAGGTAGCAGACATATCATTTGCCACAGCAGTGTAGTTTCCAGCGAAAGACAAGGCGCGAGTGCCTACACCAAATTCTCTTCCGAACCGCACCTCCGCAGGAGCTAGAGCAGCAAGGGCAATAACAGCTAAAACCACTAACTTTCTCATCACTACATACCTCTCGTGTTGCGGTGGGGTCTGGATGAATTTCGTTTCGATGTATCAGCCGGTACCTTGACACTTTCACCGGGCGTGGGAATAATGACTGGTGCCGGACTGTTGGTCTGCGGAGTTTTGGTAAGACTTGAGGGCTCGTTCGGCACAGGAACTGCAGGTTCCGGTGAGAGTCCGGGACTGATAATTTTATTTGCCGCATCGGGCAGAACCGGAGGTGCACTGCTTCCTGCCACATTCGAGTCTTTAGCGTCTGCTGGTGGAATCACCTCGGAACGGGTTCTTGAATGGGGCCGGTCGGGCAAATCACCTCTGGTAACTGTGTCTGAACCACCTGAAGATGGCGGCGGATTGTAGGACGTTCCTCTATAGCGGCAGGTTCCACTCAACTGATCATAATAGTAGTAGGGTGGACATCTGCGGTAATCATACCAGTAGGGACTGTTCCTGTACCACCAGGGGGTATTGTTAAAATCGTACCAGTTATGAGAGTAATAGGAATTATAACATCTGAGTTCAGGGTAGCCGAAGATATCCCTTTCCCAGACACAGATTTCTCGCTCTTTAGTCACAATAGTATCAACCTGCCCCTGTCGTGATTCATCCTTTGGCTGGGGTACGATCTGATCATTTACTGTAGCGAATTTGGTGTAGCAACCGCTAAATATCACGGGCACAAGGACTAGAAAGACTGCGATAAGCTTTTTTATGTACTTCATAATTCCTCTGGTGGAAAAGTTCACACTATAAGAAATATAGAACCAGCCTGCTTCCAAACCAAAAATTTAGTTATCATAAAACTCATTTCCAGCATACCGGCTCTTTGAACTAAGATTATTTTTACTAATAGACGTTGCAAGTAGAACAATCCGCTCTCCGTGACGTAATTTTTCAGAGTACCTTAAGCCCCTCGGGAGATCCACCCGGCATGCACAGAACCATTTTCAAAGCTCTGGCCCTCGTATTTCTGCTGGCTTTAATCTCGAGCGCCAAAACCAGACATTCCACTTATGACCACAAAGGCAATCTGCTGCTCAAAGATGTTTCAAGCATGAATGCTTCCGAGCTGGAAAACAGACTTCGCCCCTATTTGGAGGAGAAACTCAATGGTCGTACTCGACCGCATGTGAAAACCCGTTCACTTGAGCTTCCCCGTGAAAACGACCAGTTCGCATTGATGCGGGTCTGGGATGAGCTTACTCCGGAATTTCGTCAACTATACAAACGAGCCACCGCCATTCCCTCCGATTTTTATTCATACCTCTCACCCGGAGGTCATTTTGAACTGTTCTATGTAACTGCCGGAACAGACAGTGTTGATATTACCGATACAGTAGGTTTTGGTGATGACGGAAACTGGAGAAGCAAGCAACAAACTCCGAATGGAGTTCCCGACTATATTGATGAAGCGGCATTTGCGCTTGACAGCGCCAGGACGATGCTGGTCGAACGTTTCGGGTTCAATGCGCCGCTTGCGGATCCGGGTCCAAACGGCTCATCAGATAGATATAAAGTTGCTTTCAGACGTAATCCCGATCCCTCTTTCTATGGCGAAACTCATCTTTACGGAAAACTGGACGGAAGCAGTCGCGGATTTCAAAGTCACATAGAGATCAGCAATGACTGGTCCGACCCATCATGGGAAAAATTCGGCTATGACAAGAGACCCTACGATGCGCTGAGAGTTACCTGCGCACATGAACTGTTCCATGCAGTACAGTATGCAATGGTATGGCATGTTTCTCAGAACGTTTTCCTTGATTCATATCCTCTTGGGTGGACGGAGGGTTCGGCAGTTCTCATGGAGGAGCTTGCTTTTGACTACATTAATGATTACATTCAATACGCTAATGATTTTTTCTATAACCCCCGAATAAACTTACTGGATAACAGTTACTATAGTCAAACCTATTATATAAGTTCAATACTGATAAAGTATCTTTTTGAAAAAGCTGATGACACATCAGACATCAGTTTTGTGAAACAAATATTTTCTAATAATTACAATCAGAAAATCTCGTTTGACTCTAATCTTCAGAAGGTTTCCCAAAGCCTCGGGAAACCCTGGATTTCTTTACTTAACGGATTCCATACTGAAAGCTATTTCTCCGGATCTCGAAGCAGAGATAACTTCTTTATAAGCGACGCTGAACTGATGAACAGCTGGACAATTCCAATGCAATCACCAAACACATCGAAAAAGAGCGTTCAGCCTTACAGCATGGAAATCTTCTATTACAAGCCACAGTCTGATCAATCAGACACTCTCAAGCTGTTCTTCTCCGGCCAAACTGATACAATAACAGCAGGCGGCAGCCCCTGGGGTGCCAGTGTCATATTAAGGGGAAATTCAGGGGAAAAAATAATTTCGGTAGCGCTCGACAATAATGCACAGGGATCACTGGCTATCCCGCAATGGAAAGAGCAAAATGACTGTCTGGTCATCGTGACAAACGGAAGCAGTGTACTTCGCCGTTCAATGACAATCGATGTGGAAAGCGGTCCCTCTACAATACCCAGTGGTGACAGTTTAACTCTTACTGCCAACTCCGCCTCCAGTTCTGCAAAGTTTTCGATCCGTGCACTTGATGACCTCAGCGGTACTGCGCAATTTCAGATCACTAATGCAGATACACTTCTACCGGTGAACCAGTCACCAAAGCCAGCCACCGCCTTTTTTGAGCTGCAGTACCCATTAACTTGGAGTTCAAGAGCTGATCTGCGACTTTCAATCTCCTCGTCAAAACAATTCCTTGCCTCACGAGATGTGCAGACAGATTCGGCATTTATTTACTTTTGGAATACGACGTTTCAGAAGTGGGAGAAGGTATCTTCTGTTCAGACCAGCGAAAAAGATTCGATATTCTGGACTGTAAAACCGATTCAATCAGGAATCTATACAGTACTTTATGAAACTAAAGCATCTGTTCAAGAATTCAAAATTGCTCCAAACGTGATCAGTTTAGCTTCCGGTAAAAAGGTCAGGCTCTGGGGTGCAGAAGTTTACGAAATTAAGATTTTCAGCATGGATGGCCACCTAGTGTGCAATGCTCCATTCTCGGACAGATCCTCTAAATCAGTTTACAAAAACGATTTCGGCGAAGTGGAATGGAATCTTCGAAACGGAAACGGAAAGCAGATATTACCAGGCATGTACCTCATGGTTGCATCAGTAGTTCAGCAGGGAGAGAAAAAACGTTTTAGAAACAAAATTATGATAGTACCCTGAACAGTATTAAACCGGGATTTTTTCAAGCCTTTGTGCAGACACAATCACCAGAGCCTGCATTCCCTCTCCCCTGCCAAAACCTGTAAGCCCCTCTCCGGTTGTAGCCGTCAACCCTACACATTCTTCTGGAATAACAAGTAATTGAGCAATAGATCTTTTTATGGCAGGAATATGAGCCGAGAGATGAGGCCGTTTGGCTTCCACAGAAATGGATACATGCAGTATTGACCAGGTATTCAGTGTCTCGAGGGCCTTCTGCAGGTAAACTCGACTGTCTTTTATTCCCTGCTTCAGGCAAAGTTCATCACTTATTTTTCCTAATATGTTAACGCCGCTGATCCCGGAAACTGCATTGGTCAAGGCATGAAGGATCACGTCTGCATCACTGTTACCAGCAAGCCCGAGGGCCCCGGGAATCTCTATTCCGCCAAGTATAAGAGGCTTTTGAGAGTCTTCCGGTTCGAATCTGTGGGAATCCTGACCAAGTGCTGATATGAACATAGCTCTAAACGTTTCCTTTATATGAAAAATATTCAACTTTTACGATATTCAATTTGCATTCACCATTTCCTCAAGGCTTTCACGGCATTTTTCCACAACATTTCTCATCACCGGGAAGTCAGGCAAATGCTCAAAAACAGAGCTTAGCCTGGTCAGAGCAGTCGGAATGAACTCCCGATAGCGCGGCTTACCTTTATGCAAGGTAAGGTTACCGTAAGCACCAAGTGCCTGCATGAGCCGTTGTGCCGAACAGATGAAAAAGCTGTGCTGGTCAATGTTTCCACCCCATTTGGCTATGAAATAGTCCAATAAATCTGAGGAGCTTTTTAAGTCCAGAAAAGGTATATATGGATCGTACAGAAGAGAAGCCGCATCGTACTGAGGCGGACCAAGACGAGCACCTTGATAATCCACAAACCGTACCTTTTCTTTGTGAATAAGAACATTTTCAGATTGAAAATCTCTGTGCATGCAGGTTCGTTTCAATTCGGAAGCCAAACGGGCCATTCGGTGCCGCTCCTCTTCCCATTCACTTGTGAGGAAGTTTTCCTTTCCGAAGAACTCTGTTGCACAATGGCGGGCGAAATAAGCACTTTCCCAGAGGAATATGTCAAGGTCCATTGCTCTGGAAGATATGATCGTGCTTGCTTGCGGGTTCACCATTTGCCATTCGAAGAGTGCATCGATGACATTTCTGTACATCTGTTCAACAAGTGATGAATTACCGGCGTTTTCCAGACAAAACTGTTTGAGAGTAAGAGTTCCCAGATCTTCCTCGAGAATGAGTCCGTGTCGGGGATCATTAGCATAAATTTCCGGAAGAAAAGGAACCAAATGTGAAATTTCATTCTGTATAGTGAGAAATCGGGGCCAGTCTTCATCCCGACTGTCCCATTCCACAAGAATAAAGGATTCTTCTTTCTTGCTGATACGGACAAATCTGCGCTGTGAGGCAGCCTGTCCGGCCAATTCCACATTCCATTCAGACAATTTGATATCGGTAATGGAAGACTTAATAAAATCTTTCTGTGCGGGAGTCAATTCCATCAGAACTTAATCTCACCCCATTCAGTAAGGATAGTTTCGTTTAGATTTTTTAGCACAAGAGCCTGGCCTAAAACAATGCTCCGGGAAATAGTATAGCCACTGGGAGCCGAATCCGGTTCATACCAGGTGTATTGGTCGAAAACAGAATGGAAATGAGCTTGAGCACACACTCTGTCTTCCTTATTGAGAACCATTGATTCGGGAATATCCAGAAGGAGCGTTCCATCCAGCACATCAAAATGCACCCTGGCAAGAGCAGAGGGAGTTCCTATATCTCTCCACCATGAGGAGTTACGGGGGGCGATGATTCCCGGATTATTCCCGTTCTGAGAGACACGCTTCCAAACCGGGATAATGGAAAAATCATCTTCCCTGAGAAAATCAAGAAACTCTCTTTTGTAAAAAGCTGCGCCGGTGAACTCCGCTTTTGAAGCTCCCGGGTAGGAGGATTCTTCTGCAGTAACCCCCAGATAATCACTGCTGGTGTAATCGAAAATAACTGTTCCGCCGCTTTGCACCGGTACGGAGACCAGTGAGCAGATTCGTCCTGAGCTGAGGAACTGTTCAGCCATGGCTGCCAGGTCAAAATTATTCAGGATGTCTACATTGGCAATAAAGAAGGAATCATCACCTGCCAAAAAATCTTTTGCAAAGTAGAGTGCTCCACCTGTACCCCGAATTTTCCCCTCCTCATAAAACAACTCAAACGGCACCGGAGACTGGCTTCTGAAATGTAATAGCTGATCATTAAGATAGTGTGAATTAACTCCCAGAGAAGTAAAGGCTCCGGAATTCTGCAGATGTTCAAGATTTCTGGCAAGAAGCGGCTTTCCACAGACTGGAACGAGTGCTTTAGGAATATGTTCTGTCAAAGGTTTAAGCCTGGTGCCAAACCCTGCAGCTAAAATAAAACCTCTCATGAGCGTTCCTCTGGGTAATGCGACACTGTTTTGAAAAGTTCCAGCCAGGAGGAGTATTCCTTTTCCCACTGAGATCTTATTTCATTTACCGGAACTGCATTAATCAATGCCTCCCTTAAACTGCTATCGCCTGCAAGTATATCGAAAGGCATCTTTTCATATTCGTATTCGTAGGGAGGGTCCTTAAATTTAAAATAGTCGGGAGAAGTCCTCAGAAAAGCACTCAACAGTGCGGCTGTAACCTGTACAGGCCTGAACGATCTGGGGTCTGAGACATGTATTTGCATTCCTCCGCAGAATTTGCCCTGCCACTTCTGAAAGGTAGGAATGAAACCATGATCTCTGAAAAGACAACCGGGCAGGTTTTCTTTTTCTAAAAATGAGCGGATCCCTTTCATCTGCATGAAGGGAGCCCCGAAAAGCTCAAATGGCCTGGTGGTGCCACGACCCTCGGAAAGATTTGTGGCCTCAAGAAGCACCTGACCAGGATAGACGATCGCTGTATCAAGTGTGGGCATGTTGGGAGATGGAAGCACCCAGGGTAAACCGGTATCGCTCCAAAGTGAATTGCGCCACCAGTCTTCCATCCATACCACCTGAAGATCCACATCCGGAACATACAGTATTTGCATCAGAAGGGCCATTTCACCCATGGTCATCCGGTGGCAAAGCGGTATCCGCGCCCCTCCGACAAAGGAGAAAAACTGTTCAGATAACATGGGACCGTCAATTCCCACACACCCGATCGGATTGGGACGGTCAAGAACCCATACCGGAATACCCTTCTGAGCACAGGCTTCCATGCACAGTTTGAGGGTCCAAGCGTATGTATAAGGCCGGGCACCGACATCCTGCACATCGAATACGAGTGCATCCAACCCCTCCAGCATGCTTTCTGATGGTTTCCGCAACTGACCGTAAAGACTGTAAACGGGGATGTTCAGTTCGGGGTGAACAGCACCTTCCCATTCGATCATGTTATCCTGAGTTTGCCCGAAAAGACCATGCTGCGGCCCGAAAATTGCAGCCAGTTTGCAGTGAGGGCTTTGCGCCAGAGCATCAATAATATGGGTAAAGTTTGAGGTGATAGATGCGGCATGGCAGACTACTCCCAGCCGCTTGCCTCTAAGTGACTCTGGAAAATCAGACAGCAAGTTGTCCAAACCGAATCTAGTCATATTATCCCCTTCGTGGCAGGATCTGGCAGGTTTGCAGCGAAGCTGGTTGCACCGTGATCAGTAAAAATACTATAGGATAATTGGAAATTACTAATTACTATCAACAAATACAAACCTGACCGGAAATGAATCCACCATTAAATGATCAAATTACCACAAGTGTATTGATTCGACAAAAGGCCTTTAGTATATTTAAATACTTTTTAGAACTTTAGAAAAGGAAAGAAGGTGAAGTAAGCATGAACGGTATCGTCGTACGTGAAGATGAGGCATTCGAAAAAGCTCTGCGTCGCTTCAGCAAGACCTGCGAGCGGGCCGGTATTCTATCTGATGTTAAAAAGTACCGCCATTACGAAAAGCCTTCCGAAGAAAAGAAACGTCGCCTGAATTCCTCCAAACGCAAGCGCATTCGCGAAGAAAAGCGCATGACTTGGAGAAGCGAACGCTAAGTATTTGAATTCTATTTATTGTAAATAGGCACAATCAATCGATTGTGCCATTTTTATTTCTGACCACTTCCATTGATCTCACAGCAGCAAATCCGATAACAGCACAGGATGTAGCCACATTTATGGAATTCTTGAAGCCATAAAGAGGGATTTCCACCAGACCATCACAGATATCGAGCACTTCCCGACTCACCCCTAAAGCTTCGTTTCCAAAAACGATCCCCAAAGGCGAAGGATACTTTGCCTGACTATAATCCTGAGAACATGAAGTGGTTTCAGCAGCCCAGACTTTTATTCCTTTTGATTTCAAATACTGCACCGCCTGCAAAGCGGTATCAAAGTGCATCCAGGGAACATAATCGATTGTTCCAAGGCTGGTTTTTTCAAGCTTCACATGAGGAGGAGATGCGGTGTATCCGCAAAGGAGAAGTCCGGACACCCGCATTGCGTCACAAAGTCGAAAAATGGATCCTACATTGAAAGCACTTCTAAGGTTATCAAGAATTATATAGAGTGGATTTTTCTCCAGCATCTCATATTCTGCGAGCGGAATCTGGGCATCAAGACTCCGCACTTCGAAATTAGTCTCCATGTCACCCAGTTTATGACGCCCCAACCCCATCCGAAACTCCTGCTTTAATATTTAGAACAGATGTACCCTTACCCATCCCTGCTCCCCTCATTCGGGCAGCTTCAGCCAATACAAGGAAAACAAGTCCGGAAATGAACAGTATATTAACTGACGAAATACCGAGCCGTGAAGACAATGCGGATGATGCTCCAGAGGCCTTAGCCGCAAGCCCGATCAACCCGACAAGAGATGGACCCACAACCGCAAAACGTCCGACGATGTTATAAAAACCGAAGTATTCGGCGGACTTCTCGGCAGGTATAAGCTTTCCAAAGTAGGAACGGCTCAAAGCCTGTATACCCCCTTGAGCAATTCCGGAGATTGCGGCAAGCAGTATAAAATGAGTTTCGGTTCTCATAAACAGAGCCCCTACACTGCTGATAAAAATGTAAATACCCACTCCGAACATAATCATCCGCTGAGCACCAAACCGCCGGGAAAGAAAGCCAAAGGAAAGCGCAGAGGGAAATGCAATGAACTGTACAACCAGAAGCGAAAGCATGAGTGCCTGTGAGGTAAAGCCAATGGAGAGTCCGAAGTCCACAGCCATGCGTATAAACGTATTGACACCATCAAAGTACAGCCAGTATGCCAGAAGGAACAAGATGAGAACAGGTCTTTTGACTATGGACAGGAATGTCTGTTTCACGCTATGAAGTGTGTTTACAATCAATGCAGAGGAGACTTTTTCCGACCTGTTTTTTTCCTTTACGAAAAAGAACAGCGGAAAAGAGAACAGCAGCCACCATCCTGCTGCTATGAGAAAGGAAATCCGCACTGCCTGAGCAGCATTCTGCAATCCAAACATGGCAGGTTTAATGGTGGTGAGCACATTAAAGGCAAACAGTAACCCACATCCCAAATAACCCAGAGCATACCCCAGGCTGGAGACAAAGTCCATCTGTTCCCCTTCTGCGATATCGGTAAGTAAAGAATCATAGAAGAGGTTTGCACATGAAAACCCGATATTGGCCAGAATGAAAATCACCAGAGCAGAAAGCCATGCTCCCTGGGCTACCAGAAAAAGGGATGCTGTGCAAAAAGATCCCAAAACCATGAAAACACCAAGCAGTCTCTTCTTGCCACCTCCGGCATCAGCAAGGGCACCCAGCAACAGGGAAAAAACAGCTATTAGCATCCCAGCCACCGTGCTGCCAATTCCAAGACGGGCAGTGCTGGTGACGGGATCGATTCCGGAGCAGTAGTAATTTTTGAAAAATACCGGGAAGAATCCGGCAAGCACAGTCAGTGCAAAAGCTGAATTGGCCCAATCGTAGAAGCACCACGAGAGCACCTCTTTTGTGAGGCGCTTCATGTTTTTTTCTCTTTTTTCTCGGCTGCCGGGAAAAGCACATTATTCAGAATCAATCTGAAGCCGGGGGAATTTTTGTGAAGTTCAAGCATTGTGGGTTTATCCCCGACAGCATGGGAATAGTCTTCAGGATCATGTCCACCCAAATAGGTAAACTGTCCTTTTCCAACTATACCATGAATATAATTGACCATGTCGGTTCCGGGAACTTCACCCAGAACTACTACACTCTTTTTTATCACCTTACGATTGAAAGAAGTAAGCAGCCCGTAGTATCCTTTTATAACAGAGCTGTGATTTTGATTCAGCATGGTTGGAACAGGGTCAAGTTTGGCGCTGAAATCAAACAGGGCAAAATCCTGTGCTTCCTTTCGAAAGGGAGTATTTACCTGATTGACATCGATATTGCCGAAACTGGAAGCAAGCGGATCAACTACAATTGAAAAATTCTCAAATGCCATGCAGTTGTCAAAATTAAGTTTTTTCTGATAATCGGGATCCACACCATCCCCATCGTACTCTTCTGCAACGACATCGGTACCCAGTACAGAAAGGGCAATCTCCAGAGTATTGGTAGCGCTGCACATGGCGAAAAGAAACCCCCCCTGCTCCACATATTTTCTTATGGAAAGAGCGACGGCCTTTTTACAGTCACTTACCTTTTTAAACCCCAGTTCTGTAGCCATTTTCTCAAGTTCGAGGCGCTGTTTTTGGTACCATGCGGTATGGGAAAAACCGGCGTGAAATTTACTGTACTGACCAGTAAAGTCTTCGTGATGTAGATGAAGCCAGTCGTAATCGTTAAGCTTTCCGCTTACCACTTCTTTATCGTAAATTTTATCGTAGGGGATTTCTGCATAGGTCAAGGCAAGCGTTACCGCATCATCCCAGGGAAGCTTGCCCAGAGGCGTATATACGGCGATTTTGGGCGCTTTTTCCAAAACCACCTTTTCCATGTTGTTCTTCTCGATCTCACTGAGGATTGTCCCCCAGTCTGAGCTGCCGATTTTTCGAATCTCCACCCCGGAAGCTCTGGCATCCACTTCAAATTTGTCAGCCATTTCGGCAACAAAAGAGCCTCCCCGGTAGTTAAGAAGCCAGTAGACACGGGCTCCCCCGCTCAGCATCCGGAACACTACCCCGTAGGCCTTCAGATGATCTGTCTGAGCACCATCCATGGGTATCAGAAGCATGGATTGGCTGCAGGAAACCATCATCATGAGAACCATGAATGCGGCAGCTGCTTTTCTGACCATGCTTCCTCCTAAACGTTAAATGTGCCTCAAGAATACTGAACGGGTTTAATGTGAAGTTCCTTCAGCTGCTTTTCCGTCACTTCAGAGGGCGCATTCATCATCAGGTCCTGAGCCTTCTGGTTCATCGGGAAGGCGATTACTTCACGAATGTTAGGTTCATTTGCAAGCAGCATGACTATTCTATCCACTCCGGGAGCAATACCACCATGAGGAGGTGCACCGTAACGGAATGCCTTGATAAGAGCGCCAAACCGCTCATCCACCACTTCCTTGCTGTAACCGGCAACATCAAAAGCCTTGTACATGATATCCGGACGATGGTTACGGATGGCACCACTGGAAAGCTCGATGCCATTACATACGATGTCATACTGGAAAGCGTTTATCTTGAGCGGATCTTCCTTCTCAAGCGCTTCCATTCCGCCCTGCGGCATGGAGAACGGGTTATGTGAAAAGTCAATCTTTTTCAGATCTTCATTATATTCGAACATAGGAAAATCGGTGATCCAGCAGAAACGGTATACATCCTTTTCGATCATATCAAGTTCTTTACCCAGCTTGACCCTGATCTCCCCGCCGATTTTATTAGCACGAGCTTCATCATTACAGACAAAAAACACCACGTCACCTGTTTTAGCCTGTAAAGCATCAGCGAGTTTTGACATACTATCCTGATCGAGAAACTTGGCAATGGGGCCCTTCACATTCTCCTCATTCCACACAAGATAGGCAAGGCCCTGAGATCCTATTGACTGAGCGAATTCCACCATTCTGTCAAAAAACGCTCTGGGTCTGCCCGCAATCCCTCTCACTGGAATAGCTCTCACCACGCCACCCTGTTTAACTGTGTCGGCAAAAATCTTGAAACCGCTGTTGAGAAAAAGCTCAGAAACATCTTGAATCTCGATAGGAATGCGCAAATCGGGCTTGTCTGTTCCGTATTTCACCATAGCTTCTCTATAAGGAATTCGACGGAAAGGTGCCTTATCGCATTTCCAGGTTGAAAACTCGCTGAATAATCCATCAAGCAAGGTTTCCACCACCTTGAAAACGTCTTCCTGAGTCACGAAAGACATTTCAATGTCAAGCTGATAAAATTCCCCGGGTGAACGGTCAGCTCTTGCGTCCTCGTCTCTAAAGCAGGGTGCAATCTGAAAGTAACGGTCGAATCCGGCCACCATGAGCAGCTGTTTGAACTGTTGGGGAGCCTGCGGAAGGGCGTAAAACTGTCCGGGATGAAGTCTGGAGGGCACCAGAAAATCACGCGCACCTTCGGGAGATGAACTGGTCAGAATGGGCGTCTGAAACTCGTTGAACCCCATTTGAGTCATCACCTGCCTCATGTAGGCTATAACTTTTGAACGCAATACAATATTATTATGCAGTTGAGAGCGGCGCAGATCTAAAAAGCGATACTCCAAGCGCATTTCTTCCGGCGCAGGATCTTCAGGAAACACGGTAAAAGGGGTATGTTCTGCAACGCTGAGAACTTCAAAACTCTCCGCAACCAGTTCAATTTCACCGGTAGGAAGTTTAGTATTGATGTTCTCCTCGGATCTATTTGCCAGAATTCCATCGAAACGGACCACGGTTTCCTTGGTAAGATGAGCAATTTTCTTCTGAAATGCACGATCGGGATAGATCACCACCTGAGTGATACCATAATGATCGCGAAGATCGATAAACAGTACCCCGCCATGATCACGTCTGTTATGAATCCAGCCGCTCAGACGTACAAACTCCCCTACGTTTTCTTTTCTCAATTCACTGCAGGTGTGGGTACGGTACCTATGCATCTCTTCACTACTCTCCTTTTCACTGCATCCGCAGGCCTCTACCGACTCCGCCTCCGGTTCCATCTGATCAATAGATATAGACATGAAATTGCGACCCCTGAAAATAGAACGACCCGGCGTAAGCCGGAATAAAACTATTAAAATACATTCAGGACCGATCCAAGCGCACGGCAATGAAGGTTGGAGTGAGAAGAGTAATCAAGCTCAGACCGGATAATTGTCCAAAAGTGAAGATACCAAGTCTCTGACATCTCGTGATTGATATACTCTGATGACTATTTTCACAGGTATTCCAAAGCGGGATTGAAGGCTGGTGACCTACAAGGCGTCTTCGCCGTTAAAAAGACCTGCATCTGGACCTCTGATCTGGGGCCTGCCCTTTAAAATGCAGTTGTTTTATGAAGATAAAGGTGATATAATATTTTGGTATTCAATCTTTTAACTGTTGTCGTAAGGCTAACGGGACGCATGAGAAAAACACAGAAATCACGACAGCAACTGGCCCAGGAACTGGAAAACATCAAGCAGCAACTTCAAAGGCTGGCTGATCCCACAAGTTGTTCAGAATCGATTCGCGAGAAGCTTCTGGTGGGCGATGTCATCTACAATAATGCTTCCGAGGGGATCGTCATCACTGATCCAAGCGGCAAGATCCAATCGGTGAATCCCAGTTTTACCCATATCACCGGATATCTTGAATCGGAAGTCATCGGAAACAACCCCTCCATACTTAAATCCGATCGCCACGATCACCAATTCTATAACAAAATGTGGCTTTCACTTCGAAGCATGGGCACCTGGCAGGGTGAGATCTGGAATAGAAGAAAAAACGGCGAGATCTACCCTGAATGGCTGGTGATCAATTCTGTTTACAACGAAGAAGGCAAAATAACTCACCATATAGGCATTTTCACCGACATTTCTCAATATGTAAATAAAACTCTGGATATGCGGGCCCAGCCCCACTACGATTCGCTGACCGGCCTTCCTAACCGGCTCCTTCTCCAGGACCGACTCTCCTTCATGATCAATCATGCCCGGCGGAATAATCAGCACATGGCCCTTCTCTTACTGGATCTGAACAGGTTCAAGCTGATTAATGACACTCTGGGTTATCAGATCGGTGATATTCTACTGCAGACCATTGCCGAACGTTTGAAAAAGTGTGTCAGGGATGTGGATGCGGTTTTCAGACTTGGGGATGATGAATTCGCCATTATTCTTGAAGAGATTGCTCAGCAGCAGGATGCAGCCAAGGTGGCAACGCGCATTCTTGCATTTTGCGCAAAGCCGCTACAGCTTGGAGAGCATGAAATCTATGTCACCACCAGTATCGGCATAAGCATCTTCCCCACCGATGGTGAAGAGCAGGAAACCATTCTTAAGAATGCGGAAGCGGCCATGCACAGGGCCAAAGAAATGGGAATCAACAATTATCAGCACTATATGCCCGCCATGAATGCCCGTGCTTTTGAACAGCTCACTCTTGAGCACAAACTTCGAAAAGCTTTAAAACGGAACGAACTTGTCACCTTCTACCAGCCCCAGCTCGATCTGTCCACCGGTAAGATTTCAGGGATGGAAGCACTCGTGCGCTGGAAACACCCGGAATTGGGAATGATCTCCCCTGCCCAGTTCATCCCAATTGCTGAAGAAACGGGATTGATACTGCCGATCGGCGAATGGGTTCTTCGCACGGCGCTGAAGCAGGCGAAAGAGTGGCATAACGCCTACAAGCCCCTTGTAGTATCTGTAAACTTATCCGCCCGTCAGTTCCAGCAGCAGGACCTTGTCTCCATTGTTGACGATGCACTCAGAGAAGCAGGACTGCCAAGTGAACTTCTGGAGCTTGAAATCACCGAATCTCTGGGTATGAAAAATCCCGAACAGACACTTATCACCCTGGGGGAACTGAAAGCCATGGGGGTAAGGATTGCAATTGACGATTTCGGAACCGGATATTCATCCCTCAGTTACCTCAAAAAATTTCCCATCGATACGCTGAAAGTAGACAGGTCATTTGTCACCGACATGCCCGGTGATGCAAACGATTCTGCCATAGTGGCAGCCATCATTGCCCTGGCACACAGCCTTAAGCTCACGGTTATTGCAGAGGGTGTGGAGAATGGTGCCCAGGCCGAATACCTTCTTGAGCTCGGGTGCGAAAAGGTTCAGGGATACTTATACAGCCCTCCTGTCGATGCAGCAGCATTTGCACGGATTCTCATGAAAGAGGAAAATGTAACAGCAGCATGCTGATCTTCAGCGCTGTATCCTTTTCAGCACTTTACTGATGTAGTTCAGCAGATCTCCAGCGAGAACAGAATACTCTGTCAAGTCCTCTCCTGCGAGCACCCCGGCCTCCCCGTGAATGTAAGCACCCAGAATGGCGGCATTCACAGGTGAAGCTCCCTGAGCCAGAAGAGAAGCAATAATTCCACTGAGTACATCACCTGTCCCGGCAGTCGCCAGCGATGTGTTTCCATAGGGCAACAGATAAACATTGCCATCAATGGAGGCTAGTATTGAAGGATTACCCTTGAGCAATATAGTCATTTGATATTCAGCAGCTACTTGCCTGAGTTTGGCAATTAATTGGACAGGTACTTCCGGGAGATCCCCAAACAGCCTTTTCCATTCACCTTTGTGAGGAGTGATGATCAAATCGCAGGAATGATTCTTCAATTCTTCTGCGTGGTCTTTGTAGGCACTGATTCCATCAGCATCCAAAATGCAGGGGAGAGTAATATTTGCGACCAGTTTTCTGACAAGCTGTTGAGTCTCGCCATCTCTGGAAAGACCGGGACCGATGCAGGCAGAATCCATTCTTTGAGATAGAGAAACGAGTTGGTCGAAAGCCTGCAAAGAGGAGGAACCGGAGGAGGTTTGCGGTACAGGATGAAGGACTGGTTCGGTTACTTTGATCGACATCACTTCCGAAATGGAATCGGGGATTGCAAGATGAACCATGCCGCAACCACTTTTGAGCGCTGCAAGGGAGGTCAGCGTGGCGGCTCCGGCCATGCCGCGGCTGCCGCAGAGCTGCATCACCAATCCATGCTCAAATTTAGATCCGTCAATTTTTCGGGGAGGAAGCATATCCCTGAGCGCGTCCAGTGATGGAAGGTATACGTTCTCTTTCTGGTTCACTACCACTTCTTCAGGATACCCCAGGTCCCGAACCATTAAATCCCCTATACTGTTTTTCCCGGGACTGAAAAACTGGCCAAGTTTGGGAAAGCCCATGGCTACAGTACGGTTAGCCATAATGCAGGGGTTTCCGGGCATACCAGTATCACAATTTAGCCCCGAGGGGGTATCAACGGCGATCACCTTAACCCCGCTTGCATTGATAGCCTCAATAACCAAAGCGTACAAACCGTGCGGGTCACCTTTGACTCCGGTACCAAGCATTGCATCTACTATCAGAGAAAACCGCCCGAGGTTAGGCAGATCTTCGACATCATCAATAATAAAGCTGCTACCCTTACGGTTTTCATATTCACTGTAAGCAATTTTTGCCTCACCGCTCAAACTTTCAACATCACAGAGAGAATAGCACAATACACTATATCCTTCGTCAAGAAGAATGCGGCCCAGCACATATCCATCTCCGCCATTGTTTCCCTTTCCGCAGAAAATGGCTATTTCAACACCTTGAGGATCCGGAAAAAAACCTCTGACCGCATCAAAAAGCCCCATACCGGCCTTGAGCATGTAGGAATACCCGATTGTCAGATTACCTCCGATGGAGATTTCATCAACTTTCCTCATTGCGGCTGTGGTGAATACTGATAGCATATATATACTCCAATTAGTATTCAGAGTGATCTGCACCTGTGCTGGTACATTTTGTTACGTATGTAAGGGTCAAGAAATCAAGCAGAAGGAATGCAGTTACAATTCCAATATAATTAAGTGTAATGAATAGTGGTGCAGGAAGGTTTGATCAGATTCAGAAAAGAATATCTTGAAATTTGGAGATACCCGGGCATTTGACCAGGTTGATACCGCAATCCAGTTTCTGCCAGTCGGCTGTTGCTTTTGGAGATGTAACGATGCACTCTTTAAAGCCCATGCGGGCAAGCTCTTTGAGGCGGGAAACCATATTGTTTACCGGACGAATCTCGCCACCCAGCCCCAGCTCCCCGATAAAGGCCAGATCCCTGCGAAGTGGCTTATTGCGAAATGAGGACAACAATGCAGCGATTATCGCCAGATCTGCTGCTGGTTCCGACACGGTTAATCCGCCAACCACATTAAAAAAGACATCGTGATCACCAAGGGTGATTCCTCCGAATTTTTCAAGTACGGCTATAAGCAAAGACAGTTTTCGAGGATTGATGCCCGATGCCACCCGCTGAGGCAGTCCGAAATGGGACCGATTGACAAGAGCCTGAAGTTCCACAACCAAAACCCGAGTTCCCTCCAGTACAGGAGCGATAGCAGTTCCGGTTTGGGGTTGTTCACGGTTTTGAAGGAAAAATTCTGAAGCATTGGAGGTTTCAGCCAATCCGCCATCATTCATTGTAAGCAGCGCAATTTCACCTCCCGGACCAAAACGGTTCTTCACCGCCCGAAGTATGCGATAGTTAAGGCGCCCGTCACCCTCGAATTGAAGCACAGTATCCACCATGTGTTCAAGCACCCGAGGGCCGGCGATAGCCCCTTCTTTGGTAACATGGCCTATAAGAACTACTGAAACGGACTCGGTTTTGGCATGACGCAGAAGCATGGCTCCACATTCTCTTATCTGTGAAACACTTCCGGGAGCACTCTCCAGTGTCTCGGTAAACATCGTTTGAATAGAATCAATAACCACAATCTGGGGTTTGTGGTTTGCAAACACGGTCAGAAGTGCTTCCATGCCGGTTTCGGTAAGCACTTCCACTGGAGCATTGCCCACTTTCAGACGCTGAGCGCGAAGTGAAACCTGCTCAGCAGATTCCTCGCCTGAAACATACAGCACCTTGCTTCCCTGATTGGCCCAGTTAGCCATTAACTGCAGAAGAAGGGTAGACTTCCCTATCCCAGGATCTCCGCCAAGCAAAACGAAGGCTCCCGATACCAGCCCACCACCAAGTACCCGGTCAACTTCAGTAAACGAGGAGCGGATTCGGGCATCATTGCTTGATTTACAAGAAGAGAGAGAGACTGGTTGGGAAAGAGAGCGTGTCAGAGATGATTGAGAAGAACTGCCTTTAGCAATGCGAACCTCTGTGATACTGTCCCATGTACCGCAGGCATCACACTTGCCATGCCATTTGGAATAGTCCTGTCCGCAGGAACCACAGACGTAGGCAGTCTTCTGCTTCTTATTCATAGGGCATCCTAAGAATTTGGACCCTGCGATGGACGAGACGGCATCTGGAATTTCTGATCTGTTTTGCTTCCCACGGTACGAGGCTTAAGCTTCTGCAAATCGATGGGGGCAGAGTAAGATTCTTCCTCTTCAACGGCATAGTGCAGTTTTCTCTGACCGCGGATGAATTGCTGGATATAGGGATTTCTTGACTTGCGTATTTCAGCCGGTGAACCGTAGAAAATGATCTTACCTTCGTGTATCATGGCAATTTTGTCGGCAATTTTGTAGGCTGAACCAATATCGTGTGTCACCACGATGGAAGTCATTTTCAATTTTTCCCTAAGAGAAAGAATAAGATCATTAATCTTATCTGTCATGATGGGATCGAGAGCGGAAGTGGGTTCATCATAAAGCATGATTTCAGGTTTCATTACCAGAGCCCGAGCCAACCCCACTCGGCTTCTCATACCGCCTGAAAGCTCGGCGGGCATTTTTGTCTTGAACTGTTCTTTAAGCCCCACCATTTCCAGTGATTCACCGATAATCTGCTCAATTTCCTGCTCGGTCAAATCAGTATGCTCGCGTAAAGGAAATGCCAGATTCTCCCCCACGTTCATGGAATCAAACAGTGCGGCTCCCTGGAACAGTATCCCGAAACGCTTTCTAGCCTTGTTAAATTCGGAAGGCTTGGTGGTGGGTGAAGAGATCACCTCGTTATCGAGCAGAATTCTCCCGCCGTCGGGGAAAATGAGCCCGATAATATGTCTAAACAGAACAGTTTTACCACTGCCAGACTGACCGATGATACAGAGCACTTCTCCCTGATTGACCTCCAGATTAATATCATCCAGAACAACCTGGTTACCGAAATGCTTCTTCAGATGTTCAACTTTTAGCATAATACTTTTCCCGCAATACGCAGAGATTTTTCGACTACATGGCCATAAATGCTATGAGAAAATCAAAAATCAACACCAAAACTGCTGAAAAGATCACTGCCTTTGTAGTGGCATTTCCCACACCTTCGGCGCCACCCTTTGCCTCAAATCCAAAATAGGCCCCGGTGATGGCAATAATCGCTCCGAAAACAGGCGTTTTTCCAATTCCGATAATCACATCTTTTGAGCTGAAAAACAGTTTCATCCCGCTTAGATAAGTATACATCGTGACATCAACCGAAATTGCCACAGTCAAGGCTGCTCCAACAAAGGCAATAAACTCCGCCCAGATTACAAGCACTGGAAGCATGATTATGCAGGCCAGTGTTTTGGGAACAATAAGATAACGGATAGGATCAAGCCTGAGTACATTCATGGCGTCAAGCTGTTCGCTGCCCTTCATCGACCCGATCTCAGCTGCAATTCCGGTTGCCACTCTGCCCGCGAAAACCATGCTGGTGATAACCGGCCCCAGTTCAGTGAGGGTGGTTTTGGTGACAAGAGCACCCAGGTATCGCAGAGAAACCGGGAGTCCGGACATCTGATAAACCGCCTGAGTCACCGTGGCGGAACCCAGAAAAAGCGCAATCATAGTGACCAGTGGGAGCGACTCAATACCCAAAGTGAACATGTGATCAAGAGTGATGTTGGGATTTTTTGTCACCAGGGGAAATTGACTGAAAGTCTTAAAACCCAAATTACCATAACGGCTGACCCCTTTTAAGAATTTCTGAAAAGAATCACCGAGAAAGGCTATGAAACGCAATGGTGCAATCAAAATCCCTGTGGCTCCTCTACCCTATCCGACAAATTCTCGAACTTGGCGAACTCATTTACAAAAGCTACATTGGCAGTACCAATCGGCCCGTTTCTCTGCTTACCGATAATGATTTCCGCCTTGCCCTTGTTGTTAGGATCTTCTTTATTATACACTTCATCACGATAGACAAACATCACCACGTCAGCATCCTGCTCGATGGCGCCCGATTCTCGAAGATCGGAGAGCTGCGGACGGTGATCAGTTCGCTGTTCGACGGCTCGGGAAAGCTGAGAGAGAGCAATCACTGGAACATCCAGTTCTTTTGCCACTCCCTTGAGCGAACGGCTGATCTGAGAAATTTCCTGCTGACGGCTTTCAGTTTTACCTGATGAACCCATGAGCTGAAGGTAGTCTATAATGATAAGATCGAGATTATGTTGAGCTTTCAACCTTCTTGCCTTGGCCCTGAGTTCAAGAACCGTAATGGCAGGGGTATCGTCAATGTAAATGGGCGACTCAGCCAGCGGGCCTGCGGCAATGCTCAGCTTGGGGAAATCACGCTTGGGCAGATGACCGCTACGCAGAGCATGCATGCTCACGCGCGCTTCGGAGCATAGCATACGCTGAACGATCTGATCCTTGGACATTTCAAGGGAAAAAATGGCAGTACAATGCTTCGCCTTGACAGCTGAATAAAGCGCCAGCGAAAGACAGAAGGCGGTTTTTCCCATGGAGGGTCGTCCGGCCACAATTACAAGGTCTCCGCGTTGAAGGCCGGTAGTCATATCGTCAAGCTCGGTAAAACCGGTGGGAATCCCCTTGAAACCGCCCTTTGAGTATCCTTCGATGCCTTCGAAGGCACGGGGAAGCAGCTGTCCCATCGATTCAAACTTGTTTTTCACCCGAGACTCTGAAATACTGAAAATCTTTCCCTCCGCAGTATCGAGAATCTGCTGAGGTTCCTGCTCAGTTGAAAAGCATTCGGTTGTAATTTCGGCAGCTACCGAAATGAGCTGACGCAGGGTAGCCTTTTCTCTGAGAATGGAAGCGTAATGCTCTATGTTTCCGGAAGTGGTGACATTCTCAACCAGTTCACTAAGGTAAGCTTCCTCCCCCACTTCGGAAAGCCAGTTTTTCTTCGCCAGAGCATCAGCAATAGTGATAATATCAATGGGTGTATTCTTTTCTGACAACTCGCGCATGCAGATGAAGATTTTTGCGTGAGCGGCCGAATAGAAACAATCCTCATCAAGATGCTCAAGAGCCGTATCACCAGCTTGACTATCAATAAGGATTGAACCAAGGATGGTTCGTTCCACATCGAGTGCCTGAGGAGGAATCCGATCTGAAATGTATTGCTCGGCTACGGAGGTACCACCATCTCCGCCGCGATATTCTCTTTTTTTATAAGCCATTTGTTCCGTTACCGTCAAGAATAGCCATCACACTCTTCAGGTCCTGCCACGCTTTTCTCTTGATCACCTGATCGTTGCCAAGCAGCTCAAGGGCATACGTAACCACAAGAGGTGTACCTTTATATTGATGAACCATATTTCTCAAATTTTCAACTGTATCATTTCTGCCCAAAAGAGCGTTTGCCGCCAAATCCCCAAAAACCAGAATAGCTTGAGGAGATATTATATCCAATTGGCGATCAAAGATCAAACGGCAACTTTGAATTTCACTCTGCTGAGGACCACGCTCAGGTACACGACACTTAAGCAGATAGGTGACGAAAACATCCCTTTCCATCTTAAGCTTCATAGCCTGAACCATCTTTTTGAAAAGTTCCTCCACATCGCCTTTGAAAGGCAGTCTGAGCTTTTCATCTTCCAGAGATGGTACACCGCCCACGATCATAAGACGACCTTCGGCATTTCCAGCCCCGAAAACAATTTTCTTACCGCCAGCCCCCAATTGACATTCACTACATTTGAGTACATCGAAGTAGAGGTTTTTGAGGAGATCCCTTTTCGAAAGCCCCACACTGTTTTTTTTGACAGGCGAGATAGGCGGGCGGATGTTCAGAGAGTTCACCGGCGTGATTTTTGATAATTTTGAAAGAGCGCATTCTCCCTTGGGGGTCTCTTTTACCGGTATTTTCAACACATTGTCTTGAGAGGCGACCGAGGTTTTTGTTTGAGCAGGAGCTGGAGTTTGAACGGTTGTGGCGGAGGGGGCTGCCCCCAATAAACGCTTAATTTCACAACCGTGGGGAAAGGTAAGTTCGTCCAAACCAAATTCACGCTGCTGACGCAAATACCTGTAGAGAAGAGTTTGGCTGTTCATGGATCAGACTCCAAGGGACTCGGCAATACTCCTCAGGATCACCTCTGCAGCCTGCTGCTTGTCCATGGGAAGACAGACCTCTGTCCTTCCATCGGCAAACAGAAGAGTAATGGTGGTGCAATCCTTTCCCAAAGCGTCCTCTGCCCTGTTGAAAACCATCATATCACAATTCTTCTTTTTCATCTTCCGGCTGGCCCGTTCAAGACCATCCCCACTTTCAAGTGAGAACCCGACCAGAAACTGCCTGCTCTTGCGCATTCCCAATCCAGCCGCGATGTCAGGATTTGGTATGAGCTCCAATGTTAATTTGCCGCTTTCATTGCGCTGGATCTTGGTTTCAGAGACCTGCACAGGCCTGTAATCACTCACCGCGGCAGCCATTATACACACATCCGCAGAATCAAACTGCTCTTCGAGAGCCTTCTGCATCTCCAGCGCACTTTTAACTGAGATCACCTTAGCCCCCGATGGAAGCGGCGCTTGCGCCGGACCGTTTACTACAGTGACCCGCGCGCCCATAAGAAGTGCAGCTCTGGCCAATGCGGCTCCCATTTTTCCCGAGGAGCGATTGGTGATGACTCTCACCGGATCGAGCTGCTCCTCTGTGGGTCCGGAAGAGATCAGTATGTGCTTACCCTGAAAAATGTCTGATGCCTCACCTTGAGACAACACGTATTCCGCGATTTCCTCAATTTCGATCATGCGCCCCGGACCAAAAACATTACAGGCAAGTTCACCATCTCCTACCGGCAACACTGTTACACCTCTGGACCTGAGTGTCTCCAAGTTGGCGCAAGTAGCCTTGTTTGCCCACATTACACTGTTCATGGCTGGTGCCACAATGGTCTGCTGCTCGGGAATGGAGAGCGCCAAAGATGTAAGCAGATTATCGGCGATACCATGGGCCATTTTTGCGATGGTGTTTGCTGTGGCAGGACAGATCAGGTAGGTATCCGCCCATTCTGCGAGGCGGATGTGATTCATATCATAGGAAGACGATTCATCGAGGTAGACCGGGTTGCCGCTTACGGTACGCAGAGCGTCTTGGCCCACCAAGCATTGCGCGGAAGAGGTTAAGACAGTCTTGACCTCGCAACCTTTTTTTTTCAAGAGGCGGATCAGCAGGGGAACCTTGTAGGCTGCGATTCCCCCGGTGATACCTATAAGAATTTTTCGGGAACGATCCATCTACTCTGCAATCTGGGTTTCCTGATCCTCAATAACTCTGCCTTCAAAAAGCTTCTTAAGAGCCAGTGTGGTAGGTTTCTCGTTGGAATCGATAATATTGAGGCGAAGCTGATCATTGATGAAACGGGCTTCCTGAGAGGCCATGAGCACTGCCTTGTAACGGCTGATACCCTTTTTCTCAAGCTTCTCCAGTTGCAGTTCAAACAAATCTGACATAAACCCTCCTTAAACAAGTGTGCTTACCTGTGGCAAGCTATTCTATGTTCTGTATCTGTTCTCTGATTTTTTCAATATTCTCTTTGAGACTGACCGACCAGTGGGAAATCTCGGTATCATTCGCTTTGGAACCGATAGTATTGGCTTCCCTGTTCATTTCCTGCAGAAGAAAGCCCATTCTCTTCCCAACCGGTTCATTGAGATTGAAATCTTCGCTGAATTTGTCGATGTGAGCCCTGAGACGAGTGCATTCCTCGGTGATATCCAACCTTTCGGCCAGAAGGGCAACTTCTGTAGCGATTCGCATGGGGTCTGGCGGATTTACCAGAATTTTCTGAATCTTATCAGTTAACACTGCCGCATACTCAGTAACCCGCTCAGGTGCCCGTTTCTCAACTTTGGTCAGAATGTCTGCAATTTCATTGAGGATGCGCTTTAAATCCTTCACCAGAGCAGCACCTTCAGCTTCACGCGATTCCTGAAAAGCACGAATTGCGTTGCTTAAAACCGGGGAAAGATGACTCCACAGGGTCTCATCATCATGAGTTGTTGATTCCGCTTTTATAAAATCACTGAAATGCAAAAGATCAGAAAGGCTTACCTCACCAGCTAAATTATAACTGTCCTTCACTTCACGGAAAATGCGGGTATAATTATCAACCGATGTCTTGTCCCAGGTCAATCGTGTGGCTTCAGTCTCCCGGTCACAGCTGATGATGACGGTAATACTTCCACGAGAAATGATAGAACTGATCTCTTTTTTAATCTTAGGCTCAAGATTGGCGGCGAACTTGGGTTGTCTGAGCTGTATGTCCAGAAAACGATTGTTTACGCCCCGGATTTCCACTCTGTAGGTTCCGGAGGGCGTTGCGTCTTCAGCCAGTCCAAAACCTGTCATGCTGCGAATGGGCATATATCGTGTGGACCTCTAAAGGAGGTTAAGTGTTCAGAATTGTTGGGGAAAACTTTGTTAATATATATAATGCAACAGAGGAGGACAAGCTGTCTTGTATGAAGAAAAAACAGCATGTCCACTCTTGTGAATCAGTTCAATCTGTTCACTATATCGTAAACAACCGTGGGAAACACAAATTCCATCTCTTTGAGCTGTTTGACAGTCAGCCCCGATTTGATAGCGGTTACAAAAGTGTTGATGACTTCTTCTGATCCGTGCCCCAGCATATGAGCACCCAGGATTTTTCCGCTACCCTTCTCTGAAATGATTTTGAACCCGGAATGAGTTAACCCCAGTCTTCGGGTTATGTGTTTTGATGAAGTATCCATGAATTGAATATCACAGTCGATCTTCTTCTGCCTGGCATCCTGTTCAGTAAGCCCAACTGCCCCCAAGGATGGATTAGTGAAAACCGCCGATCCGAAAGCACTGTAATCGGGACGTTTACTGTTGCCGTAGAGCATATTATGCCCTGCGATCCGAGATTCCATTTCCGCTACAGGTGTAAGCTGAATTCCAAACTGATTGGCATCACCGGCCACGTACACTGCAGAGTTACTTGTACTCTGAAGATAGCCGTTTATGGAGATTCCCTTGCCCTCACGCTCGATTTCTCCTGCTTTAAGGTCAAGATCATCGAGATCGGGAACCCTTCCGCCCCCGTGAACGACAAGATCGGCTGTAAGGCGATAAGAACCTGCATGAATGAAGAACTCGCCCTCCCCTTTTTCGATGGACTGAACAGGTGCAGAAGTATGGATTTCTATTCCCGCCTTTTTAGAGGCATCAACCAGCATATCAACCAGCTGACTGTCGAACTTGCGCAAGGGTCTTTCGGCAGCCTCGAGTATAGTCACTTTTGCTCCAGCACTGGCCGCGATATGAGCGAATTCAAAGGAGATGTACCCTCCGCCAAGAAAAACAACTCTGGAAGGGAGATTGTCGAGATCGAGGAACCGATCGCTGTGTGTGAGGTATTCGGAACCTGGAAACGGGAAATCTGCAGGTCTGGAACCAGTAGCAACAAGGACGTGCCTTGCCCTGAAAGAATCTCCGTTTACTGTTACGCTATTTTTACCGGTAAAGCGGCAGGTACCATGAAACTGATCTATCCCCATTGAGGTAAAAGCTCTCTCCTTCATTTGAGGTATTGGCTCCACCAGAGTGCGCTTGAACTGCATTAATCGGTTCCAGTCCATGCTGATAGAACCGATAAGCCCCTTGTCTTTCATATGATTGTAACGATTAATCATCTCGGCAGCTGATGCCAGAGTCTTTTTAGGATTACAGCCACGAAGAGAACAGGTTCCCCCAAAGGGCAGCCTGTCTGCGATTGCCACCTTCCACCCGGCCTCCCGGCACATCTGGGCGGCGTCCGACCCTCCGGACCCTGTTCCTATGACAAAGAGATCGTAATACTGTTCCATGCACAGCTCCTGATTTTGCAGTTTATCTCCGATAGCTAAAACAGCATGCAAAACGGGAGCCAGAACACCTTCAGCTTAACAGGTCAGCTTCGCCGGTGGAATTTATGAGGATAGTAGTGGGCATCCCCTGCAAAAGTTCTGTGTAAGCCTGTTGAAAACCGGTGGCGTTCATTCCCTGAGTGATCTGAAAACCCAGGAAAACAGCGGATGCCGAAGCTGAATGATGATGAAGCAGCACGGGGAACGGTTCACCCGAAATTATTACTTCCAGATCAAGTTTCATTCGGGCCGCTTCCATGAGCTTTTGCAATTCTTCATAAGCACTGTCCCTAAATTCAGCATCTCTTATCATTCGCAAAATTCGTATTTTCGAACCTGACCATTCAGAATTAAGTGTGAGCAGATATGCCAGAATGACCATTAGAGAGCCGTTACGCATACCTCGCCACCAAATATCGATGCGGCGACGGTTTCGCCTGGGCTGAGCAACGGGCAAGCCGTTATCCCACACTAACCCTACGCTCATATCCAAAAGCAACGCTGTCTGAATTGAGCCGAAAAAGGTTTGTGCATGATGAACATCGCTTGACCATCCGAACAGAGCTAGATTTGGCTTTATTGGACCGATGGAGGTGGCTTGCAGGAATTGATTGGTGCCCAGATCAAAATCGGGAGTGACTAAAACCTCCGGAAATGCCCTGATACGATTCTTGGTGATGAATTCATTAAGTGAAGCAAGCATCTCTTTTCGTTCCTGCACCATCTGTTCGAAGCGGCCATTCATAAGGACCGCCATAGTGACAATTCCACGCCCGCAGCCAAGCCAGTCGGCATACTTGACAAGAGTAAGCCGGTGGTCCGGATCGCCGGAAAAAACCACGATGGTAGGACGCCAGTTCTTGGAATGCACGGGTAAAGCAGATAAGGTAATCAGATTATCACGTGTCCTGGAATAGTAAAACCCCCTGCGGGCATCTCCAAAAGAAGCCGCAAGGATGTACTTTCGCACATAGGCAAACAATCCTCCGAAAAAGAGTGCCGCAACGATTGCCGCCTGCCAGTTCACGATAAAGGAAACTGAAAAACTTGCCACTGCCCCAACCAGCGCCGGAGACCAGTGGAAGAACTTGAAGCGAGGCCTGAAAGAAGGGTTTCGGCTGAAAGATTCCACGAAAGCTGCCAGATTTGTAATCCCGTAGGTCCAGAGAAAGAGCATAGTCACAACTGATGCAACCATGTTCAATGCACCGCCATCACCACCTCCTCTGGCTAAATAGAGCACCAGAACACTTATCACGATGGTGAGGTAAAGAGCTCTTCGCGGTTCCCCGTCTTTGGAAAGAGCTGCAAAAGGATTGATAGGTTTGAGAATCCGGTCCTGACCAAGAGACTGCAGCACCCGCGGAGCACCCAGAAGAGACCCCAAGGCGCTAGACAGAGTAGCACAAAAAACACCCAGCACCACAAGAAAGCCGGTGTGGAATGGTGCCATTTTAATGAGACTGTGATAGGGATTGGCGATAAGTTCCGAACGATTCAGTGCCCCGCCACACAGAAGTATCTGCCCGGCATAGACAAGGAGGGCCACACCGATAGCCAGTAGCGTTCCCAGAGGAATGGATCGAGCGGGGTTTTTCAGATCCCCGGACATGTTAACCCCTGCCATGATCCCTGTTGCAGCGGGGAAATAGATTGCAAAGAGGGCCCAGAACGAAAACTCGCTCTTCTCGAAGAATCCTTTATTGATAGTAAATGTAGCGAAATCAAACTTCAGCGCAGCTCCAATCAAGAAAGCAGCTATGGAAAGCCCCAGGATGATCATAATAACATACTGGGTCTTAATACTCCAGTCGGCTCCCTTGACAGTGATAAAACAGAGTGCAACCAGTATAACAAAAGCAAGAACGATAAAGTAAGGCTGAAGAAAGGGGAACGTGCTGCAGGCAGCTTCTGTAAAACCCAGCACATAAAAAGGAACCGACAGAGTCTGTGCAAGGAAGAGCGTAAGCCCGATTGTGGCACCAAACTCAGGTCCCAGGGTCCGGGATATCAAAAAATAAGCTCCCCCACCCTTCACATCAGTATTGGTAGCTATAGCTGATATGGAAAGACCGGTGAGGGAGGTGATGAGCTTTGAGATAGCCAAAATGACCAGTGCACCGTAAATACCGGCATTTCCCACCACAAATCCAGCCCGCATGAACATGACCACGCCAAAAATGGTGAGAATGGAGGGGGTAAACACACCACCGAAGGTGCTGAATTTCTTTAACACAGGAACTTTTTCCTGAGATATACCGGTAGTCACCGGATCTGAAAGAACTGGTGGAAGAGTAGAAACAGGATCTGCCGACATTTATTCGCTCTTTGTTAGTAGTTCATATTAAAATAGACTCGCCTCCCATACTACACAATAGCTACCCCGCTTGGTAATATTTATATCCATTTTCTGAGTGGCATAAAGTAATTATCTGAAAATTATCAATTTTCCTGACTTGGCATAAATACGGAGTAACCTGGTGATCGACTCGGAAAATACTCAGAATCTGTTTCACGCTGTTTTTCATGAGAATCCTAATGCCATGCTGATAGTAGACAGTGATCTCAATATAACAGCCATCAACAGAAAAATGAGCTTACTGACAAACAACGTTACCGTGGGCTGTCCAAATTGGATCGAAATGATATTCCGGGATGAAAAGAGCACTTTTATTACACTTCTTGAAAAAAGCGGCAGTTCACAAAGGCCTGTGCAATCACAGGTAATTATCCGGAATACGGAAAAGCAGCAGTTAACGATGAATTGCATCATAAGCAGGATCGGAAACGGCAATACAAGGCTCGTGTCGTTGCTTGATTTTACAGAACAAACTCATAAAGAGGAACTCCTTGAGGAGAGCCGACAGCGCTTCAAGGAGATTGCGGATCTGCTTCCGGGGATCATCTGCGAGATGGACATGTCCCTGCGACTCACCTACTGCAACGAGCTCGGTCTCAAAACCTTCGGTTTCACACGCGAGGAATTTGAGAAGGGGATCTACGTTAACACGCTTTTCCCTCCCGAACAGCAGGAAATAATCGAAAAGGACATGTACAATATTTTCCATGGAGACTTCGGCAATCCGTCTGAATACAAGCTCTATAAAAAAGACAGATCCATTATACATATAATAATCAACTCCGCCCCCATCACAAAGAATGGTACTATAGCGGGCATTCGCACCTGCATTGTGGACATAAGCGACAGGGTTTTATCGGAAGAAAAGTTCCGTACAGTTTTTGCCAAGTCTCCCACGGGACTGGCTTTGTTTGACAGCAACGGTACCATTTGCGAATGCAACGATTCGTTCAAAGCGCTATTCCCCGATAAGAGAACGGTGGTGGAGCTCTTTGGAGAGATCAGGAGTAAGGAGATTCTGGGGCTGCAGGCTCTAAATTTCGAAGAGTGCAAAAGGAACGAAAAAGAGGAAAAGCGATGGTACGAATGGCACATATCTCCTCTGGGAACCACCCGGGAAAAGCCTTCAATGTATCTGTCACAGTTTCAGGATATTACCGAAAAGCGCCTTGCAGAAGAAGCCCGCCTTCTTAAAGAAAAAGAAGCAGTGGCCAAAGCTTATGCACTGGTGGAGGATCTCAGACGTGAACTTATGGACAAGGCCACGTTCAATAAAATGGTGAGCAGGAGCCCGCAGATGAAAAGAATCTTCGAAATACTTCCCGAAGTCGCTCAAGCCACTGCAACAGTTCTTGTCCAGGGTGAAAGCGGTACAGGAAAGGAGCTTATCGCCCGGTCACTTCACGAGCTCAGTTCCCGTAAAGACAAGCCTTTTATAGCCATTAACTGCAGCGCTCTTCCCGACAACCTGCTGGAATCAGAACTTTTCGGCTATAAAGCAGGCGCTTTTACAGACGCCAAAAAGGACAAGCCCGGAAAGTTTTCCCTGGCTGACGGAGGCACTATTTTTCTTGATGAAATCGGAGACATATCTCCGGCTATGCAGGTAAAACTCCTCAGGGTTCTTCAGGAAAAATGCTTCGAACCGCTGGGTGCAACATTTCCGGTTTCAGTTGACATTAGAATCATCGCAGCCACTAACAGAAAACTTCCCGAGATGGTGAAAAACGGGGAATTTCGGGAGGACCTCTTCTACAGAATCAATGTGGTCACTATTAATCTTCCTCCCCTAAGGGAACGAAGATGCGATATACCGCTTCTCTGTGATCATTTTCGAGACCGTTTTAATGCCCGGTACGGAAAGGCAATTACAGCCATTTCAGAGAGGGCTACAGAATTACTGCTGGAACATGACTTCCCGGGCAACATCAGAGAGCTTGAAAATATCATTGAGCACGCTTTTATATTCTGCAAGGAAAGCACAATCGATGTAATGCATTTACCCCAGAATCTTCAATTAGAAAGGCACCCCGGAGCAAATCCGGTTCTTTCTGCGATCAGAAGCTTCGAAGAGCTTGAAAAGATGTACATTTTAAGCATTCTGGAAGAAACAGGCGGAAGCAAGATTAAGGCAGCGGAGCGACTTGGGATTCACAAAGCCACTCTTTTTCGAAAGCTGAAGCAGCACGGACTTTAGCCAGAGACCAGAGACCAGAGACCAGAGACCAGAGACCGGAGACCGGTACCAGAGATCGGAATCGGAATCTTCCGGGGGTTTGTCTACCCTCTCCATCGGCATTTTTATATATTGCACTATTATGAGTGAAAACGTACGTTATGAAAGTCCCATCATAAAACTTGCCGTAGAACGCAAGCTCATCACCTCTCAGCAGCATGAACAGTGCAGGGAGCTGGTTAAGAAGAGCAAACGGATCGGTTTGGAATCCACGATCGAAGAGGTGCTACTAAAGCAGGGACTTCTGAGTAAAGAGCAGATAGATGAGCTCACGGAGATTTCCCAACTATGCGAGGGAGGCGAGCTCTACAGCGGTTATCGCCTGCGCAAACTTATCGGTCAAGGCGGGATGGGCAAAGTCTACAAAGCCATCCATGAATTCACATTCAGAGAAGTAGCCCTTAAGATTCTCAATACTTCATTCATTCGAGATGAAACCAATGTTACACGCTTTTTCCAGGAGATTCGAGCTTTAGCCAAGCTCAATCATCCAAACATTGTCACGCTCTACGATGCAGGCAAGGGTGGCAGACGCTATTACTTCACTATGGAGCTTGTGGATGGACCATCTCTGGCCAAGTATGTGCAGGATAAGGGATATCTGCCTGAAAAAGAGGCACTTTCAATTGTGAAAGCAACCGCCCAGGCTCTAGGGTATGCCCATCAAAGAAATGTAATTCACCGCGATATAAAGCCAGAAAACATTCTGATAAGCAGTATCGGCATACCGAAAGTAACTGACTTTGGTATTGTCATGCACAGGGATGAAGATCACCTTACCCTTACTCGGGAGGGCTTCATGGTGGGCACGATCCAGTTTGCCTCACCGGAACAGATCGAGGGCTCCCGCAATGTGGACGGCCGCTCCGATATCTACTCCCTGGGGGCAACACTCTATTTTATGCTCACGGGAAGGACTCTGTACGGTGGAAACAGCGCTCAGGATATTGCCAAGAAACAGGCTTCCGGAAGCTGGACCTCGCCACGAAGATACAACCCGAGTGTCTCATTTAAGACTGCAAGGTTTATAAAAAAGATGATGGCCCGCAGACCAGAGAAGCGATTTCAGAGCATGGACGATGTGATCAGAGCCGTTGAAGGAAATCATCTTCTGAAGAAAATCGGAGCATGGGTTCTTAGAATCATAGCCGGTGCGGCACTGATAAGCGCGGGTGCGGCAGCGGAGTACTACCTGCACGTCTCAGATCTGATTCTCCGCTGATTATTTTCTCTTCCTGGAACCGGCAAAGATTCCTCCGGAAAACCCTCCTATACCAATCATGAATCCGAAATCGTACCATAAGCCGGCATTGGGATAGGCGTAGATTCTTATATTATTGGGAAAAAGACTAATGATAAAAGAGACGGGAGAAATGAATCCTTGCCAGAGCCCGTGCCAGAATCCGGGCAATTCAACCACATTGGGAATATTTGGTTGAGTTGCCACGCAGGACAGAAGCACTAAAAAAACGAGTGATGCAAAGATGAGAGTTTTTTTCATTGGTTCTCTTTCTTTTGGGGAACCACCACGATTTCACCCACCATGCTGGCTCCCTGGTATGGAATACTAAAATACCTGTAGGTGCCGGGGACAGTAAAGGTATAGCTGTAAATACCACCAGGATTCATTCTGCCGGAGTGAAAAGGCTGAGCGCCTTCCGGAAGTTGAACATTGTCGGGTGCGCTGGCAAAAGCCGAATCGGCAGTAACCGTTTGAGCCACCAGAGTGGTGTTGGTCCACTGAACAGTCTGACCAACAGTTACCTCGACTTTCGAGGGGATAAATCTTGCACTGCCCATCTCCACCTTGACTGTATCACCAGGCGCCGCTTCACTGCTTTGACCTGATGCCAGAACTGGTATAAGGAAAATGATGAAACACAGTAGTTTATTAAGTTTCATAGGAGCTCCTGAGATAAAGTTTAATATGATGAGCTGCAACCGTCATGCCTGAATTCTAAAAAGGAAACTTTGAACGTGCCCTATTCTGTACAAGTTCCCTTTGCTCTTGAATATAGGTATACAGGTCCTGTTCCTGTCTGGTGTAAACGGACAATTCATTGTTGACATTTTCAATCAAATCAGAAACCTGCTCATTAATCTGTTCTCGTTCAGAACCAGCTGTCTTGCTCAGTCCACTTTTTATCCGGTTTTGCAAACTGTCAACCACTGGCCAGTATATTTCATTGACTATGCCCGCCAGTTCCTCCCCCACATTGCTATTGAGACTGAATGCGTAGCTGGTGGGTGTTAAACTAAGAGCAGATTGCATGCTTAACGTTTTCACAGATTTGGCGACCAGATTGTATAACGAGGCAAGCAGTGAGTCTGTATCTTGTTGAGAATCGAAAACAAGATTTTCACCACTGAAACTAAAGGATCCTTCCAGTTCGAACCTTGCAGCACGAATCTGACTCCTCAGGGATGCCTGACCGGAAAGAGCCACAGGCAAAAGCGGAGTAGGACCAAGCATTACACTGTCGAGGGAAAACCCCGATGCCCTCAGACCAAATGTTTCGCTGAGTGTTTCAGTTATATAATCAAGCAGAATATTCAATTCGTATTCCGGACCACTCGAACCTTTCCCGGAGAGTAGAAGTGAAATTGGTCTTGAAACAAGATATGTTTGACTACTGATGTTTTGAGCCTCCCCCTGCAGATTCAGATTTGCAAATGTGCTCGATAAAAATGAACGCTGGATCCACAGTGATGGCCAGTTCCTCTTTGAGCTGAAAAGAATATTCTGCCCCAGAAGTCTTGGTGGATTTTCCTTTGGCGGCCTCAATTCTCTAATTTTTGCATTATAATATCTGGCGATCCCTATATAGGTTAGGACTGACTGCACATGATCGACAAGTGGCGCACCAAAGACAGCCCGGGTAATACTCGAAGGGCTTAGGTCGGGAATGCGCGCCTGAGATAGAAGAGTGTTGTAATCATTATCCAGAGCAGTAGACACAAGCTGGTTAGTACGCTTGAGATCATTCAGCTGATTCTGAAGAGAGCTGTCAATGGCCACTTTTACAGAGTGTAAAGAGTCAAGTTCAGCGAGCAATTCTCTTATGGAAGCAAGTGCTCGTGCAGCATCCTCCGGACTTTCAACAGGAGTATTCCCGATTTCTTTTGCCTGATTTCTGATCTGCTGCAGTTTGCTTTTATCAGGGAGCCGATTAAGGTTTTCTGATATTTCCTCAACCCGTTGTGAAACGGTGGAATCAAGTGAATCAATCAGCCGAGCCGATTTGAGATCAGTATTCTCAAGCAAACTGTCCACATCCAGATCGGCCAAATATTTCAGATTGTAAACAGGAATGGCATCCTCTATGATCTGAAGCTGATTTCTCATACCCTCCACCGGATCGGTTGAGAATGGTTCCCGTCCGCCAATGGCCCCATAGGAACTGCGATCAGTGCCGAAGCGTATGTTTTCTATTTGTGAATTCTGAATAATGACTCGTCCTAAAATAAGCGGCTCAAATGCCAGATCCATTTCGGTGTAATCGGTTTCAAAAAGGTTTTTCCAGGGATCAAAAGGATTGGCCACTTGAAGTTTGCCCCAGCTAAGTTTCAGAAAGAAGGGGGAAAACTTTACATTATCAAATTCCACTTTGGCACCAACCACAAACCTTCCCGCAGTCTCCAATCCCCATTCAATGAGTTTACCGCTAAAGAGAGTTATAACAATAAGCAATGCGGCAGCTATTGACACAAGAAACGTAAGACCTTTTTGTCGGATCACCATAAAGTATCTCCGATTCTTCGAAGTCGTAAAAAAGAACGATACAGACTGGATGCCTGTATGAAACGAACAATGCTTGATTGCTGCAGATACCGTGCATAACGATCTCTGTAGAGCTCCATAGACCGTTTTGTAAAAACGTAGAGTGGTAAAAACAAAAGAAGTGCACAGAAGAAACTGCCAAGCACCACAGTGTTGTTAAATCCGGTCAGAGGGATGAGTGGAGTATTGTAGAGAGCGGTCCAGAAATCACGGAGAAAAGAAACCTCAACAAGCAGAAAGTATCCCAGCGAGTGAAACAGTGAATCGAAAAGATAAGCGACAAGGCGAAACAGGGCAACCGAAAGGAGAGCTGCCGAGAGATTTACATTCAAAAAAACAACCAATAAAAAGAGCAGCGCATTGAGTAAAAAAGAGGGCACCAAACCAATCATCAGGCCGAAGGAAACTGCAGCTGCGATCTGTTTTGGCCCGGAAGCAGAACTGAGAACTGAGATCAGACGGGCAAGAAATGTGAAAACCAGCACGAGGCCTCCCTGCAACAAATCCTTGTTAAGGTTTAAAGTGTCACAAAAGACATGCCAGTAATCCCAAAACGGGAAAAATCATTCAGTTAACCGAAAAGCACCCTGGCTTAAACGCTAAATAACCGCAACTGGTTCCGCAGGGCAATGATGCGTGAATTTGTAAATACGTCAATACAGAGATGTTGAAATTGTTCTCCTGTCGTATGTACCATTACCCATAGAGTGCTCCGAGCGCTCAGGAAAGGGAGTGAAAATGAAAAGACAGAAACTGTTACTCGCACTGTTTCCGGCAATCCTGATTTTGGTGGGCGCAACCGGTTCATACGCCGGTTCCAGGACAAACAGGCTCCTGTGTGCAAGAGCCGTAGATGCGGGAGCGGTTTCAGAGCGCGAGAAAAACCATTGGTTTTCTGCAATAGCAGATGCAGTCATTGCATTCAGACTTGAACCGGTAAAATCAATACAGCTTGTTCCCACAGACAACATCAGCAAACTGCTCCCTGATTATAGTCAGAAAAAACCGGCTATAGATGAACTATCTTATTTCGAAGCGGCTAAGCAGCTAGAAGCTGATTTTATTCTTATAAATAAATATGAAGTCAAAAACAGAGGGAAATCTGTTTATTATTATATGGACCTGCTCTCAGGCAAAGATCGCAAGTCACTGTTCACTGCCGAATCCAATATCCCGTTTGACAGAATCGGTCCGGCTCTTGACTCATGCATTTCAGCGCTGCTTATTGCCATCGGCGGAGTGGGTCGGGAGGAAACCTCCCATTTCAAATTTCCTGCGCTGGGGGCAAATTTTCGCTATATCAAGATGCTGGGCGAAGTCATTCTTGAAGACAAGTATGGTAAAGCCAGCAAAGAAACTCTGATTCCTGAATATCAGAAAATCATTCAAAAAGATTCTCAGAATGCAATGGCCAACTATTATTACGCCATTTCTCTTTTCAAAACGGAACAATACGAAACTGCATCGGTACACATTAAAAACGTCTTAAAAATTGCACCTTCCGACGCTCAGCTCAATTACATGCTTCTTAAAAGTTATCGTCTTTCGGGCAAACTGAATGAGGCGTATACTCATTCCAGTTCATGTGATAAAATGCATTTGCAAAATGACACATTTCTGCTCGAGAAGGCCCAAATTTTAGAAGCACAGGGGAAAGATGATCTCGCTCGTAAAGTGTACGAAGAGGTGCTGAAACTTAATCCTGAAGAGAAAACAGCACTTCTATCGATGGCAACACATGAAAATGATGAGGGTGATTTTAAAAGCGGCCTAAACTACAGCGAAAAGCTTCTTTCGCTTTCACCTAAAGCACCTCAGGCTCTGCTGGAATATGCCAGAAGTCTTCACGGCCTTGGAAAAACAGATAAAGCGGAAGAGGTCCTCCGGGCAGCCTACAAAATAGAACCGATGAATACCAAGACGAACATTTTACTTGGCCAGATTTACCGGGAAAAGAAAAACTATTCATTATCAGTGCAGCATTTCACAAAAGCAGCTGAACTGGAACCGGAAAATCTCGATTACCATTTATTGGTTTCAGATGCTATGCTCGATAATGGTAAAACTCAGGAAGCCTATCGATACTTGAAAATGATAGAAGGACGTTTCTGGGAAAATCAAAAATTGACAAGAACAATTGGGCTGCTCGCGGTGAAAGCAGGAGACAGAGCTTCAGCTGTCAAATTTCTGGAAAATTCCATACGGCAGAATCCAAAAGACAGTGTTGTGCAGATGAATCTCGCTCAAGCCTACGCTGAATCAGGTAATTTTGATAAAGCCCTGGAAAGCTACAAAAAGGTACTGACGCTTGTAAAAGATAAGATACCGGCGAAAATCGGTATCGCCAATTGCTATCTACTGAAAAAAGATCCCAAGAGCGCACAGGAACAACTGAAACCTCTTATTGGCCGAAAATCACCGCGTGATGTTCACAGATACATGGGCGACGCCCTTGCAGCAACGGGCAACAATAAAGAAGCCTTATATAATTACAGAAGAGAGCGTGACCTTTACGGAAAGAACACTTACGTGCAGGAACAAATTGCCCGCCTTTCCTACGAAAGAGGAGAACTGACAAATGCCAAACGGGAGTATGAACTGCTTGCAAAGAATGACACCGGAAATGCGCAAGCATTTTACTTCCTGGCCATTCTCTCATTACGGGAGGGAAACAGAGGAAAAGCGGAAGGGTTTCTTCAGAAAGCAGAGAAGATTGGAAAGGCGGATGCGGGAATCGAACGTATGCTGGGAAATGCATTTAGTCAGAACCTTCTGTTCTCCCTAGCCGCCACGCACTACCAGCAGTCCCTGGCGCTTGATTCAGCGCAGGAAGAAGTTCTGTTGAAGCTGTCCACATCCCAGCTCAAGGATAAAAAAGACAGTGCCGCAGCCGAGAGCCTTGTCAAGCTTTACAACTTACAGCCTAAGAACAACCAGGATAAGCTCTCCCGTGCCGGACACATTTTCAATAAACATGGTTACACTAGTAAAGCGAAGGCCGCATACCGTCAGTTTATTGATAACGGATTCAAAGATGAATCTGTAAACATCAGCCTTTCATCGATCTGCTACGGAGAGAAAGATTACACCTCGGTGAGCGCTCTGCTAAAAGAAGTTGATCAGAGCAGTCCGCAATTCGAAGACAGTCTGAAACTGATGATGGGGCATTCGCTGTTCCAAACTGGACAGCATGCATCCGCTCTCCCCTATCTGATCTCGTTCCTGAAGAGCAGACCAGACAATCTTTTTGCGCTTGAACTTTGTGCGGTTTCCTTCGAGAAAACTGGAGATCTGCAAAACGCCATTGACAAGCTTGAAAGATTTCAAAATCTGTCCAAAGAGAAAGACAATGAGCATGCATATCACCTTGCCACCTTGTACGAAAAGATCAACAATTCTGAAAAGGCGATCAGGCAGTACACACTGAATATCAAAATGTTTCCTGAAGATTTTAGAAGCATGCACAATCTGGCAGCGCTTTACATAAAAGCGGCAGAATGGCGTAAAGCTCTGGAAATATTAAACATTGCGGCTGGAATGCCGAATTGTCCCCCCGAGATTCACTTAATGACGGCAAGGACCCAGATGGCTTTAAAAAACAAGACTTCAGCGGCTGAAAGCTATAACCGATACCTGACCCACTTTGAAAAGGACAGTCTTGTCTGGAGAGAGTATTCCACAATGCTTTTTAATCAGAAACGTTTTGTGCAGGCAGTAGCCCCTCTCCAGAAAACGGTACAGTTGTTTCCCGGTAATCAGGAAATTCTCCTTATGCTAGGAAAATCACTTACAGAAACAGGCAACTACAGGGAAGCGGCCAAGCAGCTGAATGCACTTTTGACCATACAGAAAAACAGTGTTGCAGCGCTCAATTTGCTCACAGAGTGTTACCGCAGTCTGAATGATACGCAGAATCTGAAAACCGCACTACAAAGTCTGTGCGCAGTGGACAATAAAGAGTTCCAATCACGAATAGAACTTGGAAGTATTCTGATCAGGGAGAACAGGATTACTGATGCCTCCAAAGTGCTTAAAGAAGCCAACAGCATAAATCAAAATGATGAATCATCACACAGGCTCCTGGCACTTTGCTATGAAAGTCAGAACAATGACGAACTCAGACTTAAGCACCTGAAGGCGGCTGTAACCTACTCCCCGCGACACTGGGACAATCAGTTTCAACTGGCCCGGTATTACCTCTCAAAAAGTATGGAAAAAGAGGCTTTGGAACCTCTTATCAAGACCATGGAACTCAATCCCAGGCACGGAATCGCCCGTTTTGAATATGGCAAAATTCTCCTGAACAGGGGAAACAATGTACAAGCGCTGGAGGTGCTGGGTGAAGCCGTTGCACTGGAACCCTACAATACCATTTACCTTGCCAACCACGCCTATGCTGCGGCACTGAACAAGGACAAGGAACTCTCGAAAGTCCAAATAGAATCTGCTCTCAAGAATGCCCCTGAGGACCCGCAGGTTCTCTACCTTGCCGGTCTGGTTGAGCAGCAGATTGGGAATAAAGAGAACGCGAAAAATGTTCTGCGGGAAGCACTGAATCGCTCGCCGGAAGATGTCAGGAGCCTTGAGGCCATGGGTGACATAATGCTTGACGAGCTTAAATTCAGGGAAGCGGGAAAGCTTTACTTTACCGCTTGGGAAAAGGGGGGGTTTAATGAAAGCAGAGCATTCAAACTTGGATTGGCACTCAGTCTTGACCGCAAGTACGAAGAAGCAAAGGATTTCTTCGAGGCCGTAGCAGCAAAGAACCCCTCACATGGTGAGGCAATGTACCGTTTGACCGTTTGCTACTGTGAAATGGGCGACCTGCGTAAAGCCGCAAGCACCATCAGCCGCTTTCAGGACAAGAATATTTCCTGGAAACAGGCTGCACAGGGCCGAGTTTACGAAGTTGAAGGCAAAATGGAACCGGCATGGATCGCCTACACTGCCGCTCACATGGTTGATGCAGAAAATGCACAAGTGAATGCGGGTTTCGGCAGACTTCTTCTTAACAGGCTCTCTTATGATTCTGCAATCACCTGTTTCACCAAAGCTTACCAGAGTGATTTCCGGGAGATGCAGTTTCTGGTGGGGAAAGCCAAATGTTACGAAGGAATGGAAAATTTCGATGATGCTCTAGAACTGTATGAAACGGTTCTCAGTCGCAACCCTGAGCACCCCGATGTCCACACCTACATTGCAGCCATCAAGACAGAGCAGAAGGATTACCGGACAGCCATTATGTACCTTAAGAAAGGTTTGGAACTGCGCCCCTCCGATCCCACATTACTCTTTCAACTGGGGCAGCTCTATCAGGCTACCGACCAGTACGAATCGGCTATCCAGGCATTCAAGGCTTCCATTGGCCGCAGGGGCAGAAGATATAAAAATATTGAAGCACTTCGCATGATCGGTAACATCTATTATTCAAAACTGATAAACGATAAAAAGGCTAAGGAATTCTACAAAAAGTACGTAAGAGCCGGGGGGAAGAGCGAAGAGGTGGACGAGATAATGAAAAAACTGGAAAGTAAAAGCTAAGACCCCCTGGTTTAGCAGGAGTACCGGTTTGCAGTCTGCATCCGGTGCTCTATTTTTCAAAATCCGCAGTAAACCCAGACTAAATCACCACCTGAAACCTTTACTTTGATTCTTTCATATTCTTCGCCCTCGTACAGATCGCAGAGCCGCAATTCCTCATCACTGACAAGCAGCACCTCTCCCCTCACAACTGATCCATCCAGTCTCCTCAAATCCGGAAATTTTCCGTCAGAGAAATGCCTTAAGATTTTTTCATAACCATCAAGAATTGCAGCCCTACCCTTTACAATTCTTCCGATTACCCGAAGCTGAACCTGGGGGTCAAGAAGTGTTCCATAGGCAAACAATTGTTGCTGATTCATAAAACAGAACCTGTTATAAAAACAACAATACTATATTATTTGAAAGCGAACTGTTTGCAAGAATATAAATCCAGGAGAGCACTTATGCCGATGTACGAATTTTTCTGCAATGATTGCAATACTATTTATACATTCTTTTCACGCACGATCAATACAGAGAAGATCCCCCACTGCCCCAAGAATGGAGACCACAAACTTGAGAAAATGATCTCCCGCTTCGCAGTCACCGGCCTCGCAAGGGGAAGCGATGAATTCGAGGGAGAAGCTGATATTCAAGTTGATGAATCAAAAATGGAGAGAGCGATGGAAGCCATTGCGGCTGAAGCGGAGCACATTAATGAAGATGATCCCCGTCAGGCAGCCAACCTGATGCGCAAGATCACCGACATGACCGGCCTGCGGCTTGGAGATAAGATGGAACAGGCCCTCAGCCGCATGGAAGCTGGTGAGGACCCGGAAACCATTGAACAGGAGCTTGGTGAAATGAACGAAAGTGATCTTTTTCAACTGGGAGGTGGTGCGAAATCATCAACCGGCAAAAAAGCACCTTCACGAGACGAAGCACTTTATGAAATGTAAGTCAAAGGACAGGGATAGCTGTACAGGTCTGCAGTTTGCATCATAAACGTTGAATCTCTTCTAAGGAGGGTGGTAATGTTTTTTGATTCCTGGACATCTATCCTGCGGGTAATCATTGTAGGATCCCTTGCCTACACAGGCCTGATACTTATCCTACGTATCTCCGGAAAACGCACTCTATCCCAAATGAATATTTTTGATCTTGTCGTAACAGTCGCGCTCGGTTCGACCTTAGCAACTGTTCTGCTTTCTAAAACTGTTGCTTTGGTTGAAGGACTAACCGCTCTGGCTTTACTGGTTGTTCTTCAGTACATTGTCGCATATCTCTCGATTAGGTTTCCCTCCTTCAGCAGATTAATAAAGGCGGAACCCCGTCTACTGTTCTTCAGAGGTGAATTTCTGGAGGAATCTCTTAAAAAAGAGCGGGTTAAAAAAGAGGAGATACTTCAGGCGCTCAGGAATCAGGGAGTTACCTTTCCGGAAAAAGTGGAAGCTGTCGTTCTGGAAACCAACGGCAGTTTCAGCATTCTGCAATCATCCTCCGAAAAGGGCAGATCAACTCTGTACAATGTGAAAAGATAGCAGACACTATAGTGTATTTAAAAACATAATACTTCACAAAAAACAGAGCTGAAAACAGCTCTGTTCCAGGTGGCATGCCCCTTGCCTAATAAATGGAAACAAAGTTGCAACCGCAACCATTTTCGCAAGGAGTATGGCTATGAAACTCGCAGTGTTCGGCGGCTCCGGACGAACCGGTGTTCCCCTTCTGCAGCAAGCCCTTGAAAAGGGGTATGTGATCAAAGTGCTTGTCAGGGATCCATCTAAGCTTACCATTCGCCATAAAAATCTTCAGGTTATTAAGGGTGATGCAATGAATTGGAGTGATGTGGATAAAACGATTGAGCATGCTGATGTGGTATTGAGTGTTCTGGGTCAAAACAAAGATTCACCTGCTAAAATGCAGACCACCGCATTTGAGCACATAGTACGGGCCATGAAAAAGCATGGAGTCACAAGGGTAATTTCCTTGACAGGGGCAGGTGTGGAAGACCCTGAGAATGATAAACCGAAACTGGTGAATCATCTCATAAAAGCAATGCTGAAAATGATGGCAGGTAAAGTTTACCGGGATGCCAGGGGGCATTCTGATCTGCTGCGGGAATCCGGGCTTGACTGGACGATAGTGCGGGTTCCCATGCTTAACGATAATGCTTTTACTGGGAAGTATCGTGTGGGATCGGTGGGGGTTAATACCGGCACCAAAATCTGTAGAGCTGATATAGCAGATTTTATGCTCAAACAGATAGACAGTCGTGAATATATTCATAGGCTGCCGATGATAAGCAACTGAGGAAGTGGGGAGTTCAGTATGTAAAGAGGTACTCGACTCCCCAGCCTTTTTCATACTCTTTCCAGTAATAGCTGCTGTGGAGTTTATTGAAGAAGCGTAAGGAGATGCCTGCTCCCCTATTGTCGTGCATAAAGAAAGATCCGGCAGAAATATCAATTCCGGGTTGAAGTCCATCCTGGTCAACCACTTCCCATTTAAGATGAGAGAAGGGGCGTATAAAGGAGTTTTTAACGGGAGTAAGAAGTACTTGCCACTCCATGCGCTGCCGGAGGCTGCTCTGAGTACAGGTATGATAATACCATCCATAGCCCATTCCAAGCTGCACTTTGTCACTTGCCTTGAAAAACAGCTGTCCGAATATCATTTCGCTGGAAACAGCCTTGACATCCTTTTTAAGTATGTCCCCGCGAAATCCATCCGCGAGATGAGCAGAAAGATGGTAAACCGGATAAAGTCGCCAGGATACTCCGTGACTTTCACCACCGGAAAGGAAGATTCCGAGTACCGCATAAAAATTATCAACAGCAAACTTCATGTTTTTAGGAATCATGTTCAAATGGGCGGATGCGGCGATTCCCCAGTTTAGCCTGTAATCAGAAAAAGAGTATTCCATCACAGGAAAATCCACCCCAAATTTACCTCGCATGTAAAAGGTATCATTTTGAATTCCAGAATGGAGAGTTTGAATATAAGGATAGGTTGGAAGTTCCAAACCGTTACCGTTTTCAGGAAAAAAGCGCACTTGTGCCTGGATTTGAAAAGCAAAGAGCGTTAAAAAAACGATTAACTTGAAAAGTGATTTTGAGGGCATAATTAACCGTGTACAGTCATTTAACTGTGATCCTCTCTTTTTCATTAAAAGCGCTGGATACTCCGTTCAGATCTTCATACGCTCCGCCATTCTGAACAAAACAGCCCATTCTGCATATCGAATAGGAACCCAGATCTTCACCTTTACCAACAGCCCATACAAACTCTGATGGCTTGCAGGATTCACCGGGCAGAAGCGAAAGAACTGTTTCCCAGCAGAGCAAATTTTCGTTCAGACTAGCCTGCAGGATGGCTGATCGCAAGTTCTTCACCTTTAACTTGCCGTTTTTTTCACTCTCAAGAATAATTTTGTCCTGATTCAACACATCATCCAGCATTTTACGCATGAGATCTGGATCAATCGCCTCAACGGGAGTAATCCTATACTTGACAGCACAGATTGTGGAATTCAGTGAAGCACTCTTTGAGGAAAGTTTTGTGCAACTCTCAATTTCCAACCCCGCCGGAAGCCAGTTATTTATGATCAACGGGTCATTCAACATTCCGCGACATTCGACATCGAAGGCCTCAGCACAGCCGGTAGCACCGAAAGGAAGAGGCGGCCCGAAAGAAACTCTGGGGTGAGGATTGTACCCCTGAGAAAAAGCTAAAGGAAATCCGGCGGCAACCATTGCCCGGTTAATCACGTTAACCATATCCAGATGCCCCAAAAATCTGACATCTTCACCTTTACGATAAATAAAGCGATAGTGACAGCTTCCAGAGGCCTTAACATCTGTTTGATGCGGGGATGCGACGATTATCTGGTCCGATTCCTTTTCTGCAAGGCGCTTTATGATTTTACCATTGCAGACCCCACAGCTGGTGCAGGTGGCAAACCGGCAATCTTCGGTGGGTTTTTCAGCCAGCGATAATCTTCTTTCTTCAAGGAGGAAACCGACATCTACACCAGTGGAAAAAGCCTGCCATGGCAGGGCCTGATCGACAGGGATCTCTTCAGTATAGAAATCAAGGTTCACCTTAATTTGCTGAGCGGCATCCATCCAGCGCTGGAGGTTGAACTGTTCATCCCAGCCGTCGAATCGTGCACCTGCTTTCCAAGCCTCAAAAATCACCTCCCCTACTCTGCGATCACCCCGGGCCATCACAGTTTCAAGGAAGGTCAAGCGACTGTCTCTGTAGGAAACCTTCACATTCTTTCTATCTTTAAGACAATGTTTGATGAAGCGTCCTTTCTCCTCAAGCTTTTCCATGCTCTCCATTTTCTCCCATTGAAAGGGGGTGTTAGGTTTGGGGGAGAAAGGGGATAAAGCTACGTGAAGCATTTTTCTTGGCGATGAAGCCCTCATGAGAGAGGAGATGTCCCTCACCATGTCGATTATCGCCTGTATATCTGAATCATCTTCAGTGGGAAGGCCGATCATGAAATACAGTTTAAGAGTCTGCACATTCCGTTTCAATAAGAGCTGCACCGTCTTGAGAATAGCTTCATCGGTAAAATCCTTGTTGATAACTTTACGCAGCCTGGGGCTACCCGCCTCCGGAGCGATTGTAAAGGATGATACCGGAGTGACGGCATTAAGTGCCTCCACCTGCTCTTCACTGAGAGCGTCGATACGGGTGGAGGGCAGGGAAATACTGAGGTGGCAACTATCTTTAAGAAGCTTCATGGAACGCAGAAGGTCAGAGAACCTTGAGTAGTCAGCTGTTGACAAGCTTAACAGGCCGGCATCTCTCCATCCGGTGCTGTTTATACCATCTGAAACCTGTTTACGAATAAGCGCAGGATCTTTTTCTCTCACGGGTCGATAGTACATTCCAGCCGAACAGAAACGACATCCGCGAGTGCAGCCGCGCATGACCTCCACCGCAAGCCGATGATGTACAACATCCATAAGAGGCACCAAGGGTTTTGCTGGAACATAGGAAAACTCAAACTGGGGAATCCTGGCTGGATTTACTCTGGATTTACCCTCAATATCAGGGACAACAAATTTCCCTGATTCGCACGATTTATAGAATGAGGGCACATAGAAGCCCTCTATACCGGAAACGAGTTCAAGCAGTTTATGTCGCCCGGCGCCTCTGTTTTTTTCCAGCAGTCTACAGAAAGCCTGAATGGCTTCCTCACCGTCACCAATAAGAAAAGCATCCACAAATGGTGAAAGTGGCTCCGGGTTGACCATGCAAGGACCGCCTGCGATCACCAGGGGATCAGAGTCATCTCGGTCTTTGCTGTAAACATTAAGACCGCTCAGATCAAGCATATTGAGGATATTTGAGTATTGAAGTTCATACTGAACAGAAAAGCCGATCCAGTCTGCTTCCTTAACCGCGGTCTGATACTCGAGTGTAAAGAGCGGTATTTGTGAATCCCGGAGAATTTTTTCCCCATCCAGCCATGGATGAAAGCAGCGGGAGAGCGCCCACCGGGTATTACTGTTTACAATATGATACAGTATCTGAAGGCCGTGATGAGACATTCCCAAGTCATAAAGATCAGGAAAGCAGAGCACGCCGTGCACCGACACTTCAGAAAGGTTCTTTCGTATCACATTCAATTCACTACCGGTGTAGCGAAGAGGATTTTCCACTAATGGAAGAAATTCATTCTGAATTCTCTTTGAAATACTATTCATTTAAAACCGTTTCAGTAGATGAGAGTTGGAATCGGGGCTGGCAAAATCAACGGCCCTTTTCAAGTCGCTCGGCAAGGAAAATGGGCAGATTGTTGTCACGAATCTTTTTCTGTGTCACTTTGAAATTATAGGAGACTCTCATGAGAGAGATCACTTGTTTGTCGGTATCGTAAATGGCATAGCAGGAACGGTTGTCAAAATCCCTGGGCTGACCCACGCTACCGACATTTATAAGATAGGAGCACTCATCGGCAAGCTGGATTGTATGTTCAGAGTGAAGCACCACTCTGTCAAGTTCCTGTATCATAATGGATGGCCAGTGAGTATGGCCGATAAAATTTACGCGGTGAACAAGACTGTTGAATGCCTCAAAAACGGCATCTTCGCTGTCGGGAAAGACATAGACCCAGTCTTGAGGGTTTGATGGTGAAGAGTGAGTGAAGAACATCTCGTCTTTTTCTATGGTCAGAGGCAGAGTTTTCAGAAAGTTCGCATCTGATTCTGAAAGGTGATGTTTTGTCCATTCCATGGCGGTATGGGCATAGTAGGTAAAGTTGCTGGTGTCAATCTTTCCGATAGCGGCGTAGTCATGATTTCCTGCCACACAACAGGTCACATTTGATCTCACGAGATCTATGCATTTTTGAGGATCGGGATAATAACCTACAATATCACCAAGACAGATGATTTCATCAATTGAGCGGTGTTTTATATCCTTGAGAACTGCATTAAGCGCTTCCAGATTCCCATGTATATCGGAGATTATGGCATATTTCATCAGTTTAGCCCTGAGCACGCCTCCCGTGCACCGTTCGTTCCACTTTAATTAATATCATAAATTATATTATCCATTTCTGTTTATTGCAAAATATTTTAAAATGCCGGTTAGTATTCATTATATACATATTTTACACACACTAACCATGCGACATACACTCTATCATGCCAGAAAACAGTAATTTGTCAGAACAAACAGACTATTCGGAAAGGCTGCAGGAATTTAAGAATGCGGTCGTTCCGGCCTCTTCGGTATTGATTCTGACCCATGATTATCCGGACCCCGATTGTCTCGCTTCGGCTTACGGTGTTTCCCATTTGCTCTCCTTCTGGGGGATAAAATCCTCGGTGATATCATTCGGAGGATTTGTGGGTAGAGCCGAAAACCGGGCCATGATCCGATTTCTCAACATTCGGACCGTACCGTTCGTTCTCACTGAAGTGAATGATTTTGACCGGATTGTGCTCGTGGATTCCTTCCCGGGCAAAGGCAATGTTTCTTTGCCAAAGCATGTGCCCGTGCACGCGGTAATTGACCATCATCCCAACGAGCCGTCACAGGATACCACTTTTTTTCACGATATTCGCAAAAACTACGGGGCAACCTCAACCATTATCACCCGTTATCTGCTTGATGCACACTGTCCGATTTCCCCCAAACTTGCAACGGCACTTTTCTATGGCATTAAGACGGATACCGGGGATATGCGGCGGGATGTGATCAGCGAGGATGTGGAGTGTTACAAGTATCTGTTCGATATAATGGAACACAAACTACTCTCGAGGATAGAAAACCCGGATCGGGATATAGAATTTTTCCGCATTCTTCACAGGGCTGCTGAATCAGCGGTGAATTTCGACAACATTGGTTATACCCACCTGGGTACAGTCAGCACACCAGACTATGTAGCCGAAATGGCGGATCTGTTCCACAGCCTTGAAAAACTTGAATGGATGATCTGTTCGGGTGTGTTCAAGAACCAGATTTTCTACTCCATCAGATCGAAAAACAGCGACACAGCCGGAGTAGTGGCGGAGAAGCTTGCGACAAGTTTTCACGGAAGCGGCGGCGGACACTCCAGAGTGGCGGCGGGAAGGATTCCGCTTGAGGGAGAGACAAATAATGCCCTGGATAAATTCGTAATTACCCTTAGAGAGATCTTTGGCATACAGAATGTTCAGCAGGAAAATCTTTTATAATTGAAGGTATATACTTTTAAATATACAGACCATACAGCTAACCGCTAAAGTTACGGCTGTTTAAGGAGCTCACTATGTGGGAATACACGGATAAGGTTCGGGATCACTACCTCAATCCCAGAAATGCCGGCGAGATATCCAATCCGGACGGTTTCGGTGAGATAGGCAATATCACCTGTGGCGATGCGCTGAGACTTACCTTCAAGCTCGACGAGCAGGGTCGGATCGCTGATATAAAATTCAAGACCTTTGGATGTGGAAGTGCCATCGCCTCAGCCAGTGCATTGACAGAAATGTGCATAGGTAAAACCATCGAGGAAGTAAAAAAGATCACCAACAAAGATATCGCAGAGGCGCTTGGTGGACTTCCACGGGAGAAGATGCACTGCAGTGTTATGGGACAGGAAGCTCTTGAGGCGGCTATCACCTTCTATGAAACCGGAGGGAAGAAATCCGTACCGAAGGAAAAAGAGGGGCACGTGGTCTGCACCTGTTTCAATGTGACAGATCTTGAAATAGAGCGAGCTGTGAAGGAAAATAATCTGAGTACACTTGCAGATGTCACAAATTTTACAAAGGCGGGCGGTGCCTGCGGTCAGTGTCATGGTGAAATCCAGAAGATAATCAACCGTGTACTTGACAAGAAAAGCACAACATCTTCACCGGCAAAGAATCAGAAGCTTACCACGCTTCAGAAGATCGACTTCATCCGCAAAGTACTTGAGCAGGATGTTCGCCCGGTCCTGGCCAAAGACGGCGGAGACTGCGAACTGGTTGATGTAGACGGAAATGATGTTTACATCCGCTTTACAGGGCACTGTTCCGGATGCGCATTCTCATCAATGACCCTGATTTCGGTAGTGGAGAAGAATTTGAAGGAGAAGGTTTCTGACCAGCTTGCAGTTAAAGTGGCTGAGGAATAAAAGGTAGCCTTTAGTTTGGGTCAAGTTTAATGGGGATTCTCACGAATCCCCTTTTTTATTCAAGCAGCTTTTCTATTGACAGCCTCCCCCCCCGTATCCCTTTTCAGCAAGTTTGGTAAGCTTTTCATCAGTATAGGATTCCTCGATCAGAGTATCTTCAAACAGTTTTTCAGCCTCACTCATGTTAAGCATTCTGGCCCAGGCACGGGCGGTACCGTAGGCTGCAATCTCATAATGTTCTATTTGCTGTTCAACGGCAATCAGTGCGGCATCTTTGACATCAGGATCGGCGTCGGCCTGGATATAATCAGTTGCATTTGAAATAAGACTGTCGATAACCGGATTACTCTTCATTTCCGGTTTAATATCCAACTTGGAGAAAACCTGCTCAAGGCGTTTTACCTGAGTTCTACTCTGATCAGCATGCAGAAGAAGGGCCTTTTTAAGCTCTTCATTATTGCAGCTTTCAGTCAGTTTTGGAAAAAAGTCAAGCGCACTCTGCTCAGCGCTGTAAATGTCGTAAAGTTTATCCACCATCAAGTCCTTCAATGATTTGAATTTCATAATATCCCCCTAATATCAGCACAACAGCTTTGCAGTGATTGAATTCGCCTTTAATACTAGCAAAAAATTTGAACAGGCTGTTTGAATACCCATAATGAATACGGTTGCACTCGATAATGGTGGTGAAGAAGATTGGAATGGAGAGCCCCGCCTTATTGCGGGGTTCCATATTTCACAAGAGGGAGGTAAGGGATAGCGTTATACTTTGAACTGTTTAACTAAGCTGTCCAGTTCCATTGCCAGTTTCGCCAGTTCGTCGGCTCTCTGGGTAACAGTTTGTATGTCGCTTGAATTATTTACCGTTGCCGAATCGACATCCTTGAGCTTTGATGACATTTCCTGAAGCCCCTGAGCGGATTGACCCACATTTTTCGCGATATCGGAAGCAGTAACGCTGGCTCCGTTCAGGTTTTTGGAGATTTCCTGAATGGTGGCACTCTGCTGTTCCACAGCACAAACTATGGTTTGAGAAATGGCATTGATTTCTTCGATGATTTCTGCAATTTTTTCTATACCACTGATTGATTCGGAAGCATTCTGCTGCATCTGTTCGATCTGCTTGCTGATGGACTCGGTTGCTTCGGAGGTTTGATGCGCAAGTTGCTTGACTTCGCCTGCCACCACAGCGAATCCCTTACCGGCATCTCCGGCACTGGCCGCTTCTATGGTGGCGTTAAGGGCAAGAAGGTTGGTCTGATCTGCGATATCATTGATGATATCAACGACCTTTCCGATCTCTTTGGCAGACACACCCAGTTTTTCCATTTGTGTTCTGGTCCCCTTAGCCTGCTGATCGGCATTATTTGCTATTGAGGACTCTTTTTGACAATTACGAGCCACTTCATTGAGAGATGCGGTCATCTCCTCCACAGCCGCAGCAACAGTACTGATTGTTGAAGACATCTCTTCTGTACCGGCGGAGATCTGCAGAATATTCTGAGATGATTGTTCTGAGGCGGCAGCCACATCATTGGATTTCTCGGTTACTTCAGCGGTATTGGAGGCAATTTTTGCAGATGTTACAGACAAGTCACCAGAGGCAGCAGACAAATTGGATGCATGACCAGAAACGATTTTTATGAGATCCTGAATTTTACCGGCAAATTGATTGAACCATGTGGCTAGTTCTTCAATTTCATCATGTGATTTGATATCCAGCCGTTTTCTAAGATCCCCTTCCCCCTGGGCAATATCTTTGAACCGGTCCACCGCCATCCGGAGCGGCTTGACAATAGATCCAGCGACAAACCAGGCGATGATTGCAGCAATACACATGATAATAATTGCAAGAATGACTATTGCCCGCAAAGTGTTAGTCTGTTTTTTCAGGACATCATCTTTAATGGCACCGACGGCAATTGACCATTTGGTGCCCGAAATGGGGGCGAATCCGAAAAAACGATCACTACCCATAAAGTGATATTCATCAAACCCCAGTTCCCCCTTCACCATTCTCTTCATCATGAACGACAACCTGGCGAAAACCACACTGGTGTCACCCTCCTTGAGAAAATTGCGTTGATTCATGATAAAATCTTTATTATCATGTGCGATAAGAACGCCGCTGGAGTCAATAATATAGGAGTATCCGCCATTGCCATAACGGATAGCACCAGTGATTTTTATAAGGTAGTCAGCAGGCAGTCTTCCGATAACAACGGCACAGATCCTGCCATTATCGTCTTTTATTGGAGCAGCAGTCATTATAACCGCAGAATTGGTTACCCTGCTGATAATAACTGTAGATAAGTTTGTCTCACCGGCAAAGGCCTTTTCGATATAGCTTCTTTTTGAAAGATCAGCCGTTTTCCCGTCAGGATAATAAGCTGTGCGATTTGTGTCGACAATCCCCATACCCAGAAATCCATATTTTTCTGTGTAGCTATTAAGAACCCGAAAACGGGTATCCCAATCACCTGCCAACAGCACCCTGTCATTTGAAATTGATTCAATGATTATTTTCTGCCGATCTATGAAACCTGCAGTATTTACAGCTCCCTGCTTAGCCAGTTCCACCAAGGCATGACCCACGTTTTCCTTTAGTGCTTTTCCCGCCTCAAACACAGAAAAAAAGGTAAGCAACCCGCATGAGACAATCACCAGCCCGCAAATAACCAGCACCAGTCTACCGCGTATACCCATTTTTAGTGTTTTTGATGCTGACATATTACCCCCATGGTTGAATTTTTCTTATTCTAACATATGTAGAGGGGAATGTCTATCATAACCGGTGGATGTTAAAGGGGCAACTGCGAAAAATTAGGAGAACTCAGGGACTTTCTCCCAGATTATCAGCAGGATTGGCCCCTCGCTTTCCCATTGGTTTGCGAGGACCAGTGGTGGTGTCTTTAGCTGTCTGGGATTCCATTTCGGCATTAATGAGTGCGCCGAGCAGAATAATAAAACTGCTTAGCAGGAACCAGAAAAGAAGAATGACAACAGCTGCAAGCGAACCATAGGTGTTGCTGTAATTACTGAAATTGGAAACATAGATGGAAAAAAGCCATGAACCCACAAGCCAAAGCACTGTTGCCAGAGTCGCTCCCCAACTTACCCATCTCCATTTTGGGTTTTCTCTTACAGGACCGAACCGATACATGGCAGCCAGGGTGAAAAGTATTATGAACAGTAGAAATACCCAGCGTAAAAAGCCGATCAGAGTCTGAGCCCAGCCCGGCAAGCCAAGATTTACCACCGCAACTGGGAAAGCAACAATCAGAACCATACTCACAATTACAACTAGAATAAGGTAAAGAGTAAAGAGCAGGGAGACCGCGTTTTCTTTAATGAGGCCTCTGTTTCTGGTTTCGTTATAGGCAATGTTAAGACCTCTAAAAAGAGCCTTTGTTCCGGCATTTGCACTCCATAAAGCAAGCAGAATACTGAAAAGCAGACTCCAGCCGAGCGCCCCGGATGACCTGGAAACAAGAGAACGGAGCTGCTGTTCGATAAGCTGCTGTGCTCCCGAAGGAAGTATTTGAGTTAGTGACTGAAGCTGCTGCTGGACCTGTTGAGGATCGATTATGAGACCATAAATGGATATGAGAGCAGCAATGGCCGGAAAAATGGCTAGAAATGCGAAAAACGCCACTCCTGCAGCGATAATGTTGATATTGTCTTCACCAAGCCGATTTTTTACTCTTAACAGGATATCTCTCCAGCCAGCCTTGTTAAACTGCTGGGGTTTTTCGGCTTCACGACCTCTACTGCTGTTTTGATCTGCCATTTGAATGCTCTCCTTATGACTCTAGATTCAGAGCAATTGGAAGACCAAAACTTTTCAGAAGGTAATCAGAAATAGTCAGCAGAAGTAAATGTGATGGTAACTGCTATTCGGAAATAGTCCTTATGCTTATTGCGCTGTAATAAGCATTGAGTATCTGCTCGAAATTCTGTCCGGCACGAGCCCTGCCGATGGCACCGGTCTGGCACATTCCTACCCCGTGCCCGTAACCGCTTCCACTGGCCACCAGCTTGTCTTTACCCTGCATGCTGATTTGAAATTTTGCGCTGCGCAGAATTCCATGTTCATTAGTGTTGCGGCGAACCAGGAATCGAATGCGATCCCCCCCGCAAGAATACTCTCCACTGCTTGAAAGAATTGAGCAGGTTTTCACTCTTCCGCAAGGGAAACGATCCCTTATCACCACACTTTTGACTCTGCCTTTGAAAGGCTGATCAAGTTTACCTTCAACAGAGTAGCGGCTCAAAAGTGAGGATAAATGATCCAGAGGCCAGCTCTCTTCCCAGGAAAATGCTCTCGACCAGCTGCAGTATGGATTACCTGTCACATCCACGTCGCTAATAGATCGCAAGTAGGGATAAGGTTCCATTCCCCAAACATCCTCCACATTTGCAGTAGCACCGCCACAAGTCGAGTGATAATAGGCATTTATGATACTTTCACCATACACCATAACCAGATCGGCAGTAGCTCTCACAGCCAGATCTGCTTCGGAGGACTCGACATTGGCCCCCCCGTATACCTGATCTGCAACAGTGCAAACCAGATCATAAGGATTCATCAAACCGGAAGCCATTTTTTTATAGGTATAGGTGCGCGCAGCCACTGCCTGGGCCTTGAGCGCTTCGATTTCAGATTGCTTAAGCCGGCCAATTTCAAGAGGCACCACACCTCTGAGGTATTCCTCCACTTCGAGTAAATTAATAACTGAAAATGTCTTGGGGGATCCAGCTGAAATTATAAGAGCCCCCCTGAAGCTCTCTTCCCCAAGTTCAAGGAGATTAGCGCCCTTCACAAAGAGTGTACAGGGAAGATCGAACTCTTTTTTAATATTATTTACTGAAGCAACAACTTTCGATGAAGAATGTGCCTGCAGAAGCATCCTTCCCCGAAAAGTGGTCTTGCGCTTGTGGCTCCTCAGTTCAGCAGAAGAGGAAGAGTATACAATGGTTTCTTTGAGTGACTGCCTGAGGAGAACTCTTACCGGCCGCTTGGAGAAAGTAAAAGGCGGGTAGCGGTAGGAGGAAACGTAAGGAACAGTTTTAACCGTTTGAGTATCGGAAAAGAAAGAGTCCTCCTGCTGGAAGGCTCTGGCAAAATCCATTTCCCGAGTTTTGACTTTGCGTTCTGGAATCTGTTCATCTGTTTGAGTAGTATTCTTAGGATTGGGGATAAGCAAGGGTGAAGAGCAACTGACCAGCATGAATACTGCAGCACAGAGAATGATGATGCTAGTCGGATTGCTCTTTTTCACGTTGTGTTTTCGAAATCTTCTTGAGCTTGCTGTTGAGAAGACTGCGCTGAAGAGGTGAAACATGATCTATAAAAAGGATGCCATTCAGGTGATCTATTTCATGCTGCAGAGCTCTGGCGAGGAGTCCTTCGGCATTTTCGATTGTATACTGTTCACCCTTTTGGTTCTGAGCCTTAACGGTAACCCTGGAGGGCCTGTTCACGATCAGATTGATTCCGGGAATACTCAGACACCCCTCATCATAGTCTTCCTTATCTTCGGAAAAATATACTATTTCGGGATTAATCAGTACATAAGGTTCTCGCTCTCCCCCCGAAGCATCAATAACCGCCAGTCGGATGGATTCCCCCACCTGAGGAGCGGCAAGACCGACGCCGTCCTCCTCACGCATGGTTTCAATCATTTCCTGCACAAACTGTTCAAGCTCTGAATCGAACTTTTCTACCGACTTAGCTGTCTTTCTTAAAATCGGATCACCGTAATACCGCAAATCAAACACGCTTATTTTTTCTCCTTGTCAGCAGTTGTCTCAGCACCCTCGGCATTGAGTACGCTTGAGACGGCCGATTTAGTAAACTCCATGACGGTATTTTCGGCAACTTTTACCAGGTAGGATGATTCTTTCACCCCGGTGATTACTCCCACAACGCCACCGATGGTGAGGACCTTGTCTCCTTTTTTAAGGGCACTGAGCATCTTCTGGCGTTCTTTCTGCTTTTTCTGTTCGGGGCGGATCATGAGAAAGTAAATGATGACAAACATGGCAATCATGATGAACAGGAAATTGCCGCCAAAGGGACTGGGCTGCTGTTGCGCAGGCTGTTGAGCCTGGGCGAAAAGAGTTGATGCATGTAAGGCAACAATGGTTATGGCAGGCAGAAGTTTGCTGATGCTCATGGTAAATCCTTTCAAAAAGGGAGATTGCACATCTTTTAGACAATAAGGTTGTAAAATAAGTGCACCCAGGAAGGATTGTCAACGCGAATATGGAGCCAGTTTAATTAAGAACTATGCGCCAGGTCCCCGTATAAAAAGAATGTGCGCCACCTGTTTCCCTACTATATTTATAATCTTCTGAAAAATGAGGCTAAGCAGATGAGTAAAGCAGTGTATCCGGACCGCAGAAAACTGGAAAAGCGATATGATGAACTGATCGGGGTATACTGGGCAGTTCTGGAGGATTTTCAAAAGCGTCTGCAGGTTCAGTTAAGCAAGGAAGAGGTCCACTTCACCATAAAATACCGGGTGAAGCGTTTTGCGAGCTACTATAACAAAATGCTCAAACGCATGTCGGAGGAAAAGCTTACAGGAGAACAGCTTCCCATTCATGATATTCTAGGTATAAGGGTGGTATGCCCTTTTCTTGAAAATCTGGATCAGGTGGAGCAGGCACTCAGGGCATCATTCAAGGTACAGGAGGTGGAGCGCAAGGGTGCGGAGCACACCTTCAGAGAATTTGGCTACCGCTCGATTCATCTGCAGCTTGAGATTCCAGAGGATCTTCAGGCACAATACCCTTCGCTTGATTTGATGTACTGCGAGGTGCAGATAAGAACTTTTCTTCAGGATGCCTGGGCGGAGGTGGAGCACGAGCTGATCTATAAAAATCAGATGACCCCTCTGGATGAACCTCTTCGTCGCAAACTGGCTGCTCTCAACGCCAACCTCACCCTTTCCGATATCATTTTTCAGGAGATCCGTGAGTATCAGCGGCAACTCCATTCCGAACTGGAGAAGAGGCGTCAATCCTTTGTAGCGCAACTTGAGGAGCAGAAACCGGGACTTACCCCTTCTACAGAAAGGCGCAATGGTCGTAAATTATCCAGAATGGTTACCAGTGATGCAGTGGGCAGCATGGATGAGCTCTTGCTTGAAGCACTTTATGCGCATAATGCCCGGGACTATTCTGAAGCGATCAGTATCTATTCCAGTATTCTGGAAAATGAAATAGCCCCCTTTCTTCGAGCGATTGTACTTATCCATAGAGGAATGGCATTCTTTTCTGAATCGAAATACAATGAAGCTCTTGGGGATTTCCAGAGCGCTACGGAATGTGAGCCGGAGAACAGCCGGGCGTTTTACCATCTTGGTATTGTGAACAGGGTGCTAGACAATAATGCTGCGGCACTCAAGGCGCTTCAGAGGAGCATAGAGATCACTCCATATAATTTCGAAGCCTTGTTTGCTCTGGCCCGCACGTTTTTTGAGACTGGGGATTTTGCAGGAGCGCTTGAGTATTGCGAGAAGGCGTTGCTTATAGAGCCGGATTCGGTTTCGGGACAGGATTTTCGGGAGCTGGTGATATCACGGATGCGGCTCTGAGTGTCCGGAGATATGCTATTATTAATCACCCTCCCCCCTCGAAAAATTCACTTCAGCAACCCGGTTTTTCTTAAAAATCGGCAAAACAATCTGCATGTATGAACTTGGGAGCGCAGTTCCCAAGAGGTGACTCTCTAAAGCAAATCAGTCCCCCGAGGCCCCGAATTGTTTTGTGGAACGCACGATAATGTTCGTGTTGCAACGGATATATCTGCGACAAAAAATCATTGGCACTAACATTGATGTCCCTAGCTGGTTACATTCAAAAAAGGATTATCGATGTCTATTCTACTCACCATTGTTTTCGGCCTGCTGATTTTAGGAATTCTGGTTTTTGTCCACGAATTGGGGCATTTCATTGCAGCCAAATCCTGCAAAATACGTGTCCTCACCTTTTCCTTGGGGTTTGGCAATGCTCTGATAAAAAGGCAGGTTGGTGAAACGGAGTACCGTATCAGTACAATCCCCTTCGGGGGCTATGTTCGCATGGCCGGGGAAGATCCGGAGAAAAAGCAGGGAGCGATGGATGAGTACAGCTCTAAACCCATTTACCAGCGTGCGATTGTAGCTGCTGCCGGTCCTTTTTCCAATGTGCTGTTTGCATTGCTGTTCTTATGGATCGCTTATATGTATGGAATTGAGATGCCTCAATATATGAATGATACCACCATCGGAGCAGTTCTTCCCAACACTTCGGCAAGTGCAGCGGGATTTCAACCGGGAGACAGTATCATTGCCATTGATGGGCAGCCGATTACAAGCTGGGAAGAGATACAGCAATTTCTGCTGAGGCGAAATGAACTATATCAAATAACCTTTCTCCGAAGAAATCAGAAGAAGTCGATTACTTTTTCGATACAATTTGAAAAGGGGGAGGTAACCGGCGGACTTGTACCGCCGATCCCGGCCCAAATAGGTAACGTAGAGCAAAACTCTCCTGCAGCAGAAGCCGGACTGGAGAAGGGAGATTTAGTACTATTCATCAACGGGGACACCATCTATTCAGCTATCCAGCTCACGAATATGATTGAAAGCTGGAACCAGGGGGACAAACCACTCCAGATCACGGTAAATCGTCAAGACAGTGTATTTTCGACAAGTGCTGTTCCACGATACAGCGATGAATTACAGAAGCCGGTACTGGGAGTGGCTGTAGCAGTTCCACCCAGCGAAACCGTAAGTTACAGCCCCATCGAAGCTTTTCAAAAGAGCTTAAATCAGGCATGGGAATTCGCCACTCTGATTTTCAGAGTTTTAGGAATGCTTTTCACCGGTCGGGCCAGTACCGGAGAGTTAGCGGGACCAGTGGGGATAATTCAGGTTTCAGGCCAGATTGCTCAGCAGTCCTTGTCGGCGGTACTCATTTTCATGGCGCTTCTGGGAATAAATCTGGCACTGATTAACCTGTTACCGCTAGTGATAACCGATGGAGGAGTTCTGCTGTTCCTGCTCATAGAGGCGGTCAGGGGAAAACCGCTTTCAGAAAAGACACAGAGTCTTATAAACAGGATTGCCATTCTTTTCTTTTTGGCTCTGTTTCTGTTTCTCACCTTTAATGATGTTTTACGAATTGCCAAATGAAACAATCTGCCAAGTGGCTGAATTTGGTCTGATAAGAGGAGGCAACTTAGAGTGTACACTCATTTCTGGTTACCGGAAATAGAATACGTTACCAAATTACGGCCTGAATGTTGCACCTGATCACAATGTACTTTGAAATATAACACCTAAAGGATATTTTACCGATTACTGCTTTATTTCATTTTCAAAAACGAAAACACATGTACTATGTACTTCATCAGGATCTGATCCGTACGGTTTTCCAGCTGCTTGAGTATTGGGCAGATCAGGAAAGCCGATTTTTTGATATCCCCCTGAGGTTGTTCTTCGATCATAACAGTTCTATAGAGCGTATTTCAGTGCTGGAAAAAGCGGTGAAAGATGCTGATTACATCGAGGACTTAAAACTTACCCCCGGAGCGGCATCATACCTGCTCGACAAATTCAGTAAACCAACCCGTTTTCAGCACTTTGCCTATAGTGGTGCGATGGGAGAGATTCTTCAGGGCAAAAAGTGTTCAACGGTAGGCAAATATGGAGGATACAGCTGGGATTGTGATCCCTGGCTGGGCCTGGTGGACACTCTGGGAACAGTCAGTTTGGCAGATGTCAAATTCAACCCGGATTGCGGTCATTTTGATTCGGATTTCTTTTCGCAAAGCCCGGGGGCCAGGTTGATTCGAGGAAGAACAGACTGGGACGACCAGCTCTACCCCTCAGCTATCGACATGACCGAATTTTACGGTCGCAAGGCGGTTGAACTCAAAGGACATAAAGGTTTCTGGGATCTGCAGAGTTTGGGATTTGCCCTCCATTTCCTGCACGATCTGACTGTACCTCACCATGTACTCTGCACTATCCTCAATAATCATGTCAGATACGAAACGGCGCTTACATCCACCTGGTTTAGTCTCAAGCCTCCAGAGGATGATTCCGCAGCGTACGTTTCATACATGAAAAGTCTCAGTGAAATTGTGGAAAGCTGGCTAGTTAAGGCCGATCTGCGCAGCTGTGGATCATTCGTCGATATTGGCATTAAGAATGTCGATATCACAGCAGAGGGGATGAGAAGTTATGCTCCCAGATATTTATTACCACTTCCCGAAGAACAGATTACTTTCGGGATCTGCACCCTCGCTATGGCCTCAACCATACAGGCCATAAAGGTTTATCAATCAGCTCCGGCAGAAATCCAGAGTATACCTCGCGGAGAACAGTTCCAAAAGGTGTAACCGGCCCGATTTTTACCTTACAGCTTTCACCTCCCCTACTTCGACAGTTCTAACCCCGAACTCCTCGGTCACTTTGCCACCAACAATCAATGCTGTCTGATGCCCCAGAAGCCAGGCATGTTTCTGATAAACATCGGGAAAGAACACCGTTTCGCAGATACCGGTTTCATCTTCAAACGTCACAAAAACCATACTGTCCCCCTTTTTGGTGGACACTGTTTTGTAAGTGATGCACCAGCCCAAAAATGTGACCCTTTTTCCAAGCTGCGTTTCCACATCTTTGATTTTTATGAGAGAGTCACGGGCAGAGCACCTGATAAAAGTGATTGGATGCTGCGGAGTGAGAAAGCCAATGGTGCTGTATTGATATGACAGGTACTGAACGGGTGAAAGCTGGCGCAGACCGGGTGTTCCACTGTCACTTCTGCCGCCCTGCCGATAATAGGTGCGCATCTGCCAGAACTGCTGAGGCCGGTTGAGATCTCGACACACATTATCGAAGGCACCGGCAAGAATAAGCTTTTCAGTATCGGATTCATCGATACGGGTGCGATTCAGGAAATCGTGCATGGAACGGAAAGGTCCCTCCTGCCGCCTTTGCATAACGATCCCGTTCTGAGCACTGGTGGCCAGCCCTTTAACTTGACAGAGGCCCACGATTATCAAATTACCACTGGATCGATATTTTATATCGCTAATGTTGACATCGGGAGGATGGACTTTGAGCCCCAGCCGCATCGCCTCGCTTATATAGGCCTGAGTGGAATAATACCCGCCGTAGTTGGAGAGTACGGCAGCCAGGAATGCTGCCGGATGATGAGCTTTCAAATAAGCCGATTGAAATGAAACCTGGACATAGCTTGCCGAGTGCGGCTTACAGAATGAATAGCCGCAAAAGGACAACATCATATTCCAGACCTGATCGACAACCTCCCGACCGATGCCATTTGCATGGCACCCGTCATAAAAACGGGTCTTATAGTCATCAAAACGTTTATTGCGCACCTTTTTTGACATGATTTTGCGCAACACGTCAGCATCCTCGAAAGAAAATCCGGCCATGGCCATGGCAACTTTGGATACATCCTCCTGATACACCATTATGCCGAACGTTTCACTGAGCACCTCATTGAGGGCCGGATGCAGGACTTCGTAGGGTTCTCCATGAAGACGGCGCAGATAAGCCTGGATATAGCTGTTTGCGGCGGGACGGATTATGGACGAATGTATCACAAGGTGGTCAAAATCACCTTTACCGCTCTTTTTCTGCAGTAGACGCATAGCCGGAGACTCCACATAGAAAACTCCCATGCTTTCACCTCTGGCAAGAAGGTTAATGGTGGCAGCATCGCTTTGTGGATCCCAGTGCTGCTCATCAAAGGGAACAGATTCATCACGCAGGCTGGTAATTGCATCCCTGATCACTGCAAGAGATCGATTGCCAAGCAGGTCGATTTTTACAAGCCCCATGGCTTCTGTACCGTCCTTTTCCCATTGAATGATGGGAAAGCCTTTAGCCGAGTACTGTATTGGGACAAAATTGTTTATGGGCCCGGGAGTGATCACCACTCCCCCGCAATGTGTACCGATTCCCCGGGGCATCCCTATGATTTTCTGGGCGGTATGCAGAATCTGCGGCCAGGGAGGGTCAAGTTTCAGATGCCTGGTTGATGGCCACATCTTAAGGGCTTCCTCAAGCAGGCCCTCCTCCTCGGGAATTTCGGCAAACCAGGGGATCTTTTTGGTGATGTCGCTTATTTCCCGTTCGGTACAGCCGTAGACCCGGGCGATTTCTCTGACAGCCATACGCACTCCGCAGGTCTGATGAGTTGCCACCATGGCTGTATGAGCGGTTCCATAGGTATCAAACACGTACTGTAGCACCTTGTCTCGCTCATCCCAGGCGAAGTCGACATCGATATCGGGAGGATCAATTCGACCGGGATTGAGAAACCGTTCAAACATGAGGTTATAGCGGATGGGGTCCACATTGGTGATCCCCAGTGAATAGGCCACAATGCTTGCCGCCCCTGAGCCGCGCCCGCAGGTACGCGGAGACTGTTTGACAATGTCATCCACCACAAGAAAATAGTCTGAAAAGTTCTTCCGTTCTATCAAATCGAGCTCATATTCGAGCCTCTTGACCACTGCCTCACTGAGATCCTTGCCGTATCGCTTGCGGGCCCCATCATAGGCCTTGGAGCGTAATAATTCCCGGGCTCCTTGCTCACAGGGGAAATGGGGCATGATCACTTTGCCGAAATCGTTTTTGGACTGAAGCATTTCCCCGAACTGCTCTGTATCGAAAAGAGCCTGCTCAAAAACCTCAAAACGATCGCGAATCTGTTCGGCAGACCTGAAAAGTGCATCGGATGGGAAAAGCTGTTCCTGATCCAGTTTGGAAAGAGTGGTGTTAAGATCAATTGCCCTGAGAAGCCTGTGGATTTCAAACTGCGCATCATCGGCAAAAACAGCGGGCGGAATTATAAGAGACTTTATCCCTCGCTGCTTCACCCACAAAGGAGGAATTTTAGGCCGTTGCATGCGAAAATAGACTGGAAGCAGGTCCTGAAGAGCTGTCAGCAACGGGAAAGAATCGGATACAGCATGAAGGCCGGCAGGATCAGTTCTGATTGATTCAACCAGAGAAAAATCGGCTTTGCAGTGCCTTTCACTGATGATTCGACAAAGATTGGCATAACCACGATCGCCCTGGGAATACAAAAGAATTGTTCCCTGAGGATTGAGAAACTGTGAGGCAATAATGGGACGCAGCTCATTTTCCCGGCAGGCTTCAAGAAATGCAGGTAAACCGTAGAGATTTTCGCTATCGGTTAAAGCGATAGCGGAATAGCCAAGTTCCCTGGCGTGACGACTTGCATCAGCAGGAGAAAGTACACCCCGCAAAATGGAAAAATGGGTAACGGCAGACAGCAGCACAGACATCTCTAACCTACTTATCCTGCGATTTCCTCATTGTACCACTCGTTATGACGGACGTACTTCCACTCGGCCACCAACATGCCGCATAGTGAAATAAAGATGAATATCCACCCCCAAAGAGCGATAAACAACCCAAGGCCACACAATCCCAATGATGCAAATTCAAACGTGAGGCGCTTGTCCTGAGTAGAAAGGGTAGTACGCCCGACAATAATGGAGGACACTAGAAGAGCCAACGTAAACTGAAGAATTCTAATGAGATAGGCGACGGAGGTCTGCGGAGAAACAAGGATCGGAAACAGTGTGAGTGCGATCATCACTGGAGCTGCCAGCAGGATAGTATTTGCCAACAGGAGATTTCGGCCGCGCACACGGCAGCAGGGGTGTTCTGTTATTACCACAGCAGCTTCCCGTAACGGCTCAAGACAAGTCATCTGCATGATAAAAACCGATACCAGCAGGAAAAAGTCATTCATCCCATATACTTGGGTATTGAGATACTTTAAAAGCAGCACCAGTACCAGAGGCACCACTAAGAACAGAAGGGGGTGCAACGGTTCTGCGCGAAAGAGATAGAGACTTGACCGCAGTACAAGCCCCCGACTGCGAGAGGGAGCGCAACGTGAAATCCACCTGGAGAGTGTAACAACATACCCGGCTTTGATGCGACTATACAGTGAACCGCTACCGGGCCAGGCGAACAACAGACGGGGATCTTTTGGGGTAGGCTTGAGAACCCCGATGATTTTCCTGAAGCAGAATGCACTCACAATCAACAGAAGTACCACCGTAACCGGCATAATGATGAGCTGCACAATGGAATGCTGATGCAAAATAGCAAATTCAAGCATTGAACTCGAAAGCAATGCACCGGAAATGAATTCCAACCAGATCAGACGATATTTATGAAGGATAGCGGCAGCAACTTCGCGCCTTTGAGAGAGATCGAATCCGAAGACGAAAAACAGGTCTTCCCTTCTAGTCCGGCGCACAAAACCGAATAGACGTAAAGCAAGAAACATCCAGCCCAGAATAGCACCGATGCCTACAATCCATGCTGCGGGAATTGATGGAAGACCACCTGTAGGATTCATATACGGCACATATCCAAAAACCAGAAAAGCTATAATCCCAGGTACGGCACCCTTTATAGCTGCATGACGGAACGGTTTTGACAGACCCAGAACTTCTCTTTCAGCAGCGCTGATAAGTTGTTGGCTCATCATGATTTCACCACAGCACTGAGAAAAGCGTCATCCGTGAAGAGGCTGAAATAGACTTCATCGAGAGCCTTACCGGGCCAGCGTTCGCGAAGCTGCTCAAGCGAACCGCAGAAAAGCAAAGTTCCCTTCTTGAGGATTATCACGGTATCTGCCATTTTCTCAACAAAATCAAGGACATGCGACGAAACAAGCGTTCCCACGCCCTGATTGCGAAACTGTGAAACGAGCTGTTTAATCCCATACACTGAAGCCGGATCCAAGCCATTTGTGGGCTCATCCAAAACAAGAAAGCGGCTTGCGGATGTGAATGCAATCATTAGAGAAACTTTCTTGCGCATGCCCTGTGAACAGTCTCTGCAAGCCTTCAACTCAAACCAGTCATCCAGAAAAAGATATTGTCTGAAAAGCTCCATACGGGCAGTGAATTTTTTCTGATCTACATTGCGGAGTTCCCTTACCACCTCGAGATTTTCACGTCCGCTTAAGGTTTCATCCAGCACAGGATGCTCCGGCGCGTATCCCACACCGAAACGGGACAGAAAATCACCGGGGGTCACATTAACCGGATCACCGTCAAACAGATACTCACCATCAATACCGGTCATCTGGCGAAGCAAAATCTTTATCAACGTGGTCTTACCGCTGCCGTTGGACCCCACCAGAGCCGTGCAGCCGGAAAGAGAAAAAGAGAGATCCAGCGGACCCAATCCAAAACCGCCGGAAACCGGATATCTGTAGGAAAAGTTTTTAAGTGTAAGCTGCATGTGTCCCCGAAAGATTAAAGGTGTAACAGAAAAACAGTATCACAGAGCAAATCTCTATGCCACTCCTCTACCCCAGAATTTAATAGATTGCTCTCCAAAACTCTTGCGAATTTCATCCAGCGCCCCCATAAGCTGCCGCTCTCTAGTGCTGTCAACAAACATATCCACCTGTCCATAGGGAAAGGATAGATCGGAAAACTCCAGTTCCAGCTCAGAAAGACGTACTCTTCGGGTGAAAATCCTGCGAAACAGCCCCATTACGACATCATAAAGACTCAGATCTCCCTGCACTGGAGGTGAGAGCGTGGCTGCCTTTGCAGAGGCACTGCCGTCTGCATAATTGATCCCAAGACGAACAGAACCGGTTCCATACCCCAAACCCCTCATGCGCATTCCGGCCCGGGAAACCAGATGGAAAAGGGAACAGGCAAGCACATGTTCATCATTGGTCTGTTCCTCGAGAGTAAGCGTCTCCCTGACCGAAGGAGGCGGCAGCACAGCATCCCGCACCGGAGTGTCATCAACACCTCTGGCGTGACTGGATAATTCAAGAGCGGCAGGCCCCAAGGCACGAACCAGATCATCAGGTGGAATCAAAAGTATGTCCTGCACCGTACGAATATTAAACTGAAGCAGCTGCGTGAGAATGCGATTATCGAGTCCCGGCAGAAAGGTAACCGGAAGAGGCCCCATGAACTCCTCCTCACAGCCGCTCAGAACAGAACACAATCCTTTGGGTTTTATAACCCGGGTTGCCACCTTGCTGACAAGCCGGTTAGAGGCTACCCCCACGGCGCTGTCAAGCAGACAGTCCAGAGAAATCTGCTTCCTGAACCGGTCTCCCACTTCAACCGGGGTTCCCAGAAGGCGCCGAGTGCCGGTGAGATCCACAAACAGGTGCCCGGGACCGGCAAGTTCGGCTTTAGGAGAAAGCCTGGATGCGCTTTCAAGCAGTAAGCTTTCCACCTTTTCGTAAGCCGAAGGAGTCGGGGGGACGATAAGCAGATCACGGCAAAGCCGCTGCGCGGCCTGAGGAGTCATCCCCCGGCGAATCCCCGCCTGGAAAGCTTCCCCGGAGATATCAATTACCACCCTTCGTGCCGCACCCGCACTGACCACCGCTACCGGCCGGTTTCTAAGTGAGGGGTCTCGAGCGCGTGCCACGGAGACAAAGAAGTTAACGATATTTATATGAAGGATAGAACGTTCCATTTTTCCTCATTGGGATTACGTTAGGGACAAGTGCTGAGGGGTGGCAATTTTTTGGGACTGCCCCAGAGCTGAAGGATAGAGGTAATTCGTTACCTCCGCGGGGAAAGAACCAAGGTGAATCCGCTGCGCACCGGATGTACATAATTGAGTCACTGGCTCACCTCTGGGGCAGCGCTTTCCCTCTCCGTTCACGCTTCAGCCTTAAGCATCTCCCTGAGACGAATCGCATTCTGCACAGCCTGCCCTCTGGAATGATTGTTAAATACCAGTAATACCACCCCTGCTCGCTCCAGCATCTCCTTTACCCTCGGAACCCATTCTTTAAGCTCGGCGTCTGAATAGCAGTAATCATAACGACTTACATTATCCCCGCCCCACCAGTTTTCACGGTTGCGTCCATGAAAGCGAACGTAAGCTAAACGATCAGAGGTCACCAGAGCTGTGGGTTTGGGCAGACTATATAAACGGGGTTCATCCACGTTCACCAACGCCACACCACGACGATCAAGCTCACCATAAACGGATGGGCGCTGCCAGTCTCGTCCCCTGAATTCAAGCGCACTCGGAATGCCTTGGAATGTATTCAAAAGCGTATCAAGATAACGGCGATTCTGATCAGTATAATGGAAACTGTGCGGAAATTGAAACAGTACTGCCTTTAGCTTGTCTTCTTGCAGTAGCGGCTCTATTCCCTGCAGAAAAGTTTGGCTTTCCTGCTGAAGAACGGCCGGGTTGATTTCATGAGTGAGAGTGCGATGTGCTTTGACCGTGAAGATAAATTCTTTTCTCACCGTTTCTGCCATACGGCTAATCTGGGAAGCTTCAGGTTGGCGATAATAGGTGAAGTTCAGTTCAGTCATATCAAAACGATCAGAGTAATACTGCAGGAAATCCCCCTGCCTCATTCCTGATGGATAAAAGCACCCAACCCAATCCGTATAGGAATAACCGCTAGTGCCGATTAAAAGGTGTTTGTCCATTTAGAAACCGCTGTATACTAACTGTTATATATTCTTTTAAATCAATACAATACATTACATTAAGCTTTAAGGTACTGCTTGGCCAACGCGAGGCGTTTTCCTTTGAAAGGCAGTGCCTCGACGGAACGGATTCTCCCCTCCTTGCGCATTTTAATAATACGCCGAGCAGTTTCCGGACCGATCCCGGGCACACGAAGCAGTTCTGTTTTTTGAGCCCTGTTCACATCTACTGGAAACCGTTCCGGATGAGACTGCGCCCAGACAAGCTTGGGATCACGATCATAAAAGAGACTGCCATTATCATCGAACTGAATATCTTCATTTCTGAACCCGTAGGTGCGAAACAGAAAATCGACCTGATAAAGACGATGTTCTCTCACAAAGTTTTCATCAGAATGCCTGAACTGCCGGTTTTCTCCCGGTAGATTGCCCTGCCCCAACCCTTTCTGATAAGAGGAGAAATAAACCCTGTTGAGATGCAACCTTTCATAAAGACCCGCGGTGTACTTCACGATTTCTGCATCGGATTCATTTGAGGCACCCACAATGAACTGGGTAGTCTGCCGTACCCGCGAAAAGGGCATCCCCCTGGCAGTTTGCTGCGCGATCCGGCGCATGGGAGAGATTATGTCGCGATTGAAATTTTTCTTTTGGGATAGCAGGGTAAAGTGCTTTTCCCCGGGAGTTTCAATGTTAATTGATACGGCATTGGACAATGACAGCGCCTGGTCTATTGCCGCATCTGATGCACCCGGGATAATTTTAAGATGTATATAACCTTTGTAGCTGAATTTAGTGCGCAGAATTTCAGCTGTCGAATTCAGAAGTTCCATTGTGTTGTCAGCCGTACCCACCACACCGCTGCTCAAAAAGATGCCAAACACCTTCTTCTGACGAACATAATCCATGAAAACAGATGCCATCTCTTCCGGAGCTATGGTACAGCGCGGCAGATCCACCGTATTTCTAAAAGGACAATACCCGCAATCATTGCTGCATACATTTGACATCAATGTCTTCAGCATGACTGAAAATCCCCCGTTTGGAAGAGAAACGGGATACAGCCAGGCACCATCAGTGCCCCTGACCCGCTGATCCTGGTTCTTTGTTCCACAGGCACAAGCCAAATCGTAACGGGAAGCATCAGAAAGAAGCTTAAGTTTTTCCTGTGAGTCCATGGTAAAAAAAATGAGAGAAAAGTTAAGGGAGCTGACTACTGATACTTTCTAATCACACCTACAAGCTTGCCGACAACCTGAATATCCTCGCCCTCAGGGATGATAATATCTTTGAAACTGGCATTTTCGGGATGCAGCACGATATTGTTACCGCGACGAAAAAAGCGCTTGAGGGTTGCCTCTCCATCTATAAGAGCGACAATGACTTCGCCGTTTTCGGCAGTGGCCCGTTTTCTGATTACCACAATGTCATTATCGAGAATGCCTATCTCTTTCATACTTTCACCCCTGATCCGAAGAGCAAAGAGGTCCTCACCCTTAAAAATGGTACGATCAAGAGTTATATAACCCTCAAGGTTTTCTACAGCGGTAATTGGTTTTCCTGCGGCTACCGCCCCTACCAGAGGAATCCCACTTTCATGCATTTCTTCAAAATCGGATGAGGTATCCAAGATTTCGATTCCGCGAGCCCGCCCTCCCGCAATTCGCAAATACCCCTTACGTTCGATGAGCTTTAAATGCTGCCGGACATTATTGGCACTTTTATACCCAAGTTCTAATGCTATCTCCCGAACGGTGGGAGGATACCCAAACTGATCTCTATATTTCAGAATGAAGTTGAAAACGCGACTCTGCTCTGAAGTTAGATTCTGATAGTTCATATGCTGGTCCGATTAAAATTTTCCGATTTTACCTACAATGAACATTCGACGCTGAGAACCAGTTCCCATGAATCCGCCCTTAATTGAAAACTGAGGAGCAGGCCGATAGCGAAGGGTTTTAAAGGGAGCAGCCGTGTGGGCAACAGACCAGACACATTCCCTTGCACCAGGCTGGAACTTTTCAAGAAACGATAGATTTAATTGCGGGGAGACGGCTTTGAGTTTCATAGAAAAATCCTGAAAGAGAGGTTAAGTGGTTTCGTTGTTGTTTTTAATATACTGTTCAAATGAACAGCATGCAAGTTTTTTGTTGAAAGCAGATTATTTACCCACCTACCCCATCCTTACTGAAAGGAGCTATAACTGCAAACAGTTATAACAACGAGTACCAAAACCCGAGATCAAACTGCTAAAGGATTTTCCAAGTTTTTTCAGTTCTGATTAACTTCCCCAACCTGCAGCGGGAGATTTCCTCACGTCCGGGGCTCAAGCACCCCCACACACTCCACATGCCCCGTTTGCGGAAACATATCCACCCCCACCAGACTCACCACCCGGTACTTATCCCCAAGCATCTTTATGTCCCTATGAAGTGTTTGAGGATTACAAGAAACATATATTATCCTTCTCTTCAACCGGCCGGTCTTCAAGGCAGACATAGCCCCCCCCTCCAAACCTCTCCTGGGTGGATCAACCACTACGACATCAAAGCTGTCCGCGTATTGAGGAAGCAGTACTGAAGCATCTCCCGAGCGAAAAGAAACATTTTTCACGCCGTTATTTCTGGCCGATTCTCGAGCCTCCCTGATCGATTGTTCATTCTCCTCGATGCCTATAACCTGAGATGCCTTCTGGGAAAGCCATAATGAGATGGTTCCCACACCGCAGTATACATCCAGTACACTTGCACCTTGCGGTACCCATTTTAAAACTTCGTTATATAGTTGCGGTGTCTGATAAGGGTTAACCTGAAAAAAAGTGGAAATACCCACCTTGAACATGTACGGACCAAGCTTCTCCTTAAGAAAAGGTCTTCCCCACCACACTTCTTCCCGGGAACCAATAACGACGTTGGTACTGCGGGTATTTACGCTCTGTACCACCCCCACTACTCGTGACCTTTCCGTATCGATTTGCTTCTCTATGCTCATGATTAATGAACGGGCCAAATTTCTGGAGGAAACAGGCCGAGGACCATTTGTGACCAGCCCAACCAGTATTTCCCCCGTTTGAAGTCCTCTGCGCAAAAGTACGTGTCTGAAAAAGCCACTGTTCCTTTTCTCCTCATAAACACCCAAGCCGGTCTTCCCAGCCCAGAAACGAACAGCATGAACCACTGCGGTCAGGTCCGGATCCTGAATAAGGCACTGCTTCTGATCGATAACCCGATGAGAATCAGCTGCATAGCAGCCAAGTGTCAAACCTTTGCCGGAATGTTTGGCTGAGAATCCAAAAGGAAGCTGGACTTTATGGCGATAGTAAAAGGGCTGAGGACTCGGGATGACAGTAGGGATTTGAACCTCTGTATCAGAAAACAATTCAAGCAGTTGAGCATGTTTTCCCGCCAGTTGCTTTTCATAGGAAAAGTCTAGTGATGTACAGCCACCACAGAGCGGAAAATGTTCACAAGAAGCAGACAGAGACATTTATCATCCTTCGGCAGATAAATAGGCAAAATAATTCAGGGACTGAAATTCAGTACGTTTAACTGCGACCAACAGTTCCTTTCATCTGCATTTTTCTCAATCAATTCAATACATTCTCAATTTGGCTTAGAATGTAATTTGTGGAGCCTGTTCAGTCATACCCAAATCCCGATAATTAAACGTGTTAGACCCGAAGGCATACCGTTTGCGCCTCCAAGTCAATGCTTAACACCCTGCATTTGGGAGGTAATTGGCCGTGCACCAGCAGTACTGCATAATTTCACACACAGCGTGCTTTTCACTGAGAGCCATCAGAAAGGCCTGTGAGGAGGCGCAGCGACATGGATGTCCTGTAACCGAAAGCTGGGGTAAGATATGGATATCACTGGCCTACTCAACTCTTTTTTATACAGTCCAGACGCCTGGCAAATCTATGAAACAGAACCTGAAATACAAAACGAAACCTCATTATTATTTCGCAGACAGTTTATCATCAGCCCATTCCCCATTTCCGTGAACAGAGAATGGTTCAGTTTGCAACTCTCTGCAAATCAATACATTACTGCACACCCGGATCTGCCCGTCACTAAAGCGCAATCCGGCGAAAAAACATTGCTGATCATTGGATATGCCCTCGATCCTCATCACCCGGAGCGCTCGGATTATGATATCGCTGAAGATCTGGTCGGCAGGTCAGCCGATGTTGAAAGCCTTGCTTCGGCATCCTACAGTCTAAGCGGCAGGTTTGTACTGCTCTATACTTCGCCTCAGAACAGTTTCATTCTGCCCGACCCCGGAGCCCTCAGGCAGGTTTTCTATACCCGCAGTTCTGATGGCTCTATTTGGATAGCATCGAGTGCGTCCCTGCTGTCGACAGTGCTCAATTGTCCGATCTCCCCGGATATAGTTAAAGATCTGGAAAAGACAGCTCTGTTTAAAACAAGTGATCCCTGGCTGCCCGGGTCACTGTCCTTGTTCAGCGACATCAGGCATCTGCTTCCAAATTTCACGCTCAATTTACAAACCGGAGAAACTGAGCGGTTCTGGCCAGCTAACCGACTGAATCCATTGTCTTTAGATGAACATCGAGATAGATCAGCGGTCATTTTAAAGGGCATATTTGATGCTGCAACCAGAAGATTTCCCCTGGCCATGGGCCTCTCCTCGGGCCTTGACAGTCGGATGCTCCTTGCAGCCAGCCGGGACTTCAGTGACCAGATGCTCTATTTCACCATGATCTCTGAACAGGCCACATCCTCTCACCATGATGCGGCAGCCGCTTCTGAACTCTTTGAGAATCTGAAACTCAACCACAAGGTGATACTTCTTCCCAGGGAAGTTCCCGACTGGTACAGCCGGATTCTTGAAAAGAGCATGCACCGGTACAGACCTGTAAAAGCTCTGAATTCCTATGCACTGTTCAGACATCTTTCGCTGCATGAAAACAACACTGTCGTGGTTTGGGGAAATCTGGCTGAGATCACAAAACGGGATCGTTCCCGCTGGCCGGATATAAATGAGGTTCTGCTTACACCCGACTACGTTTCCCTGATGGCATTTATGCACGGTAGCCGCAAAGCTCATAAGGAGTTTAAGGATTGGCTTAAAAGCGCAAGGAACTGTGCGAAACATAATGTGAGAGCACTGGATCTTCTTCATTGGGAACATCGGGTGGGAAGCTGGGCTGCAGGAAGTCTCAGCGAATATGATACAGCCTTTGACAGCTTATGTCCTTATAACTGTAGAGAATACATTGAACTGTTCCTGCGTGTTCCTTTTAAATACCGAACCAAACCGCACTATAAAGCACATACTGATTTGATCAAAAAGATGTGGGCAGCAACACTCTACCTGCCGCTGGGAAAACAAAAAAGAGGATTTTCCGGCATAGCACTTGATCTTATGTATAAAAGCGGTGTATACGATTATTTAAAATACGGCTACATTCAAACTGTACGCCGTGTAAAAACATAGAAGGTACGGGGGAGGAAGCATGATCGATTCCAGAGGAAAGTTGCCTATTGGCGTTTTCGATTCCGGGATAGGCGGATTGACCATTGCCCGCAGTATTTGCCAACTTCTTCCCCATGAGGATTTACTCTATTTCGGGGATACCGCCAGACTCCCTTATGGCTCAAAATCCACCAGCACCATAATCCGCTTTTCCATAGAAAACGCGGTTTTTCTCAGCATGAAGGGAGTGAAAGTAATAGTGGTGGCCTGCAACACTGTGTCGGCGGTTAGTCTCGAGGCGCTGAGAAGTTTCATCAGTTTGCCGGTTCTGGGAGTGGTTGAAAGTGGTGCACTGGGCGCAGTTCGGGCAAGTCACAATAAAAGAATCGGGGTGATCGGTACCAAAACCACTGTGAGCACGCATGCCTACAGCAAGGCGATCCACAGTCTGGAACCTAACGCCCAGGTCTTTGAAATCGCCACGCCTCTTTTGGTGCATCTTGTGGAGGAAAACTGGATCGAGCGGGAAATTACCATCAAAATCCTTAAAGAGTACCTTTCCCCCATTTTAGAAAAAGATATAGACACCCTGGTTCTGGGCTGCACTCATTACCCGTTTCTGGCTTCCAGAATCAGGGAAATTACTCAAGGCATAACACTGGTCGATGCCGGGGAGGAAACTGCCACCCTTGTTCTCAACACATTAAGGATAAACAGTCTGGTGCATGAGCGAGATGACGCCGGCACCATGAAGGTTTACCTCAGTGATGCCCATCCCGACTTTTCCGGATGGGCCAAGGATTTGATGGGTTTGGATATTATCCCGGAAATTGCTCACTCGGCATTCTGAAAAAATTGTTCTCAGCGTCTTTTCATGGTTGAGGTTCACCTCGATGCCTCACCGCACGAATTATTTTCCCCACATGACCAATCCCCAGTCCCCACACACCGTCTATTTTGCCAAACACATCTATTTGGAAAACGGCAGCATTCTTCTAAACGGGGCAGTTTCTGTCCATGAGGGCCGAATAGTCGATGTTGCACCCAGGGGCAAACTTAAAAGATTCCGCGACGAACGCATGGTGAATCTGGGAGATACGCTTCTTTTGCCAGGTTTCATAAACATGCACACCCACCTGGAGGAAGGGGCCATTGCCGGTTTCGAAAAGAGCGCGGAGGAAACTTTCGCTTCCTGGGCCAACAAAAAAAACTCCCGTCTCAGGCAGCTCACCTCCCAGCAAATCGAATCTGCAATCCGGCTGCGTACCCGAGAGATGCTAGCTCAGGGTACTACCATGGTAGCGGACAGCAGCAAAACCGGACTTTCGCAACAGATACTGAAAGATGAACCTATCCGTTCTGTGGTTATCAAGGAGATAATGGAAGAGGAACAGATGCCCGCCTGCCAAAAACAAGTGCAGGAATGGATACAAGCAGAAGGTTGTGCAAAATTCGGTATCGGTCCTCACACACTCTATTCCCTGCCACTTCGGGAGATGCGCAACACCATAGAATTCACCTACGATCATGGATGTCTCTGGGCATGCCATCTGGCAGAAAGTGCCGAGGAACTTCAGGCATTTTCAGAGCAGAAGGGAGATCTTTTCTTTCACATTACCCGGAAAAAACCATGGACCTACGGAGAAACCAGGCTGGGGTCGGTTAATTTTGCCATCACTGAGAACCTTATTCCCTCTGGTGGCATTCTCTTTCACTGCAACTACATTAACGGACATGAACTTACCCTTCTGGCCGCCAAACGGGCAAGCATCGTACACTGTCATCGCTATGCAAAAAACATGGGGCACAAAGATTTCCCTCTGGATGTGGCCATGAGCCGAGGCATTCAGCTCTGTCTTGGAACAGAGGGTGAACTGGGAGCAGGAGAAACGAGCCTTTTTGATGAATTATTCGCTCTCAAGATGTCCTACCCGCATATCCCCGCATCGGAGATGATTAAGTGGGTGACCCGTAATCCGGCCAGTGCCCTGAAATTATCTGACAGTCTTGGAAGTATCAGTCCGGGAAAATATGCAGATATTGTCGGGGTACGTTTCCCTTACGACCCCGACGAAGACATTCTGGAATCTTTGATAGTTTCAGAACCCGACATTTCTCTTGTAATGATAGATGGTGAAGAGATAATTATCGGCTACTGACATATTCCGGCTTTTCCGCGCAGCTCAAGATGGTAGCCGCAAGATCATCGATCACTCGATCCACTGCCGCAGATGGTGAAAGGTCCCTTCTTTTAAGGACAGTACGGTACCGTTTCCTGAAACTGGAACTGCGAAGTCTGGAGAGGTGGTTCTGTACGATATGCACTTCATCAATAAGCGAGTGAGTTTTCAAAGCTTCTATTGCCTGTTCCAAATTTGCGATTACAGTGTTCAACTCCAGATCAAACTGGTCTGTAGAGTCTACTTTTTGGTTTTGGGATGTATAAGTATTCATTAATCATGCTCCTTTTTAATTGATTCCCACAGTCGTTTCTAAAGATTGTCGACAACCAAAAAGAGCGCTTAAATCCGTAGAGGAACGAAACTTGGACGGCTAACCAGCTGCTGATTTGACAGTACCTGAACTGCCAGTGAGTCAAAACGTACATCAGTTGAAGAAAAGAGGCAGCAGGAAGTGAAAAGGTGACGCTGCTTAAAAGGCTTGCCCTCTTCGGAGTATTCCTGAACAGATAAGGCAACAGGTCTGGGCAACACCATACAGTCACCCGAGGTGTTTACCTGACATGTCCTCAGGGCCGTTTCAAAGGGAAGGCGACTACTTCCATGCAGCAGAAACAGCGGACCGTAAGCAAAGAGAAGCAGAATGTAAAACTTTTTAGTGAAACCTAATAGATCCTTCATACAAAGAGAGTACGTTTTCGGGATTGGATTATTAAATCACTTCAGCATAATCTTTTAATGCGTTGATTCCAAAGCTATTAAGGCAAATTAAAAGATCACCTCAAGACAGCCCCGATTGCCACATTTCGGCACTCAGGGGCATAAATTTTTCTGAATTCTTGACTCTGATCAAGGTTACCCCCGGCCCTTTTCCCTATTTTTGCTATATAGTTATCCGCCGAGTCTTTCATTAATCATCTTTCAGGAGGCCTCATGAACAGAAAAGGAACAGATCAGACCCTGGTTGCACGCCCCTTCAGTTACCGCGAACTGGTCAACTATCAGCAGGGAGCAGTTGTCAGCCGTACCGTGATTGATCACGATGTGGGAACTGTCACGGTTTTTGCTTTCGATGAAGAGCAGAGTCTCAGCGAGCACACCGCCCCTTACGATGCTTTGGTGGAGGTTATCGAGGGTGAGGCGGTTATCACGATCAGAGGCGAGGAGCATGCGGTCAGAGCAGGCGAGCAGATCATTATGCCCGCATCAGTTCCACATGCAGTTCTGGCTGCTAAGCGCTTCAAAATGGTTCTGATCATGATCAGAGCTGCCAAAAAAGAGTAGCTTTCAGAAGTTTGCGCCCTGGGACAAACAACGGGAAAAGGAGCCGAAGTGAAGCCCAGGACACTTAAAGAGAACGTCTTCTGGATGGGAGCGGTTGAATGGGACAGGAGAATTTCAGACACACTCTCCCCCATTGCAGAAGGATCTAGCAGCAACTGTTATTTTATCCGCGGCAGCGAAAAAACAGCCTTGCTCGACACATCTTCCCCCTCCCATACCGAAGCCCTTCTGGAGCAGCTGAACGGCATCGATTCCGTCGATTTCATAGTCGCCCACAACGCCCAGCAAGATCACTCCGGCATCATTCCCGACATTCTGGCCATCTACGAAAACTCCATGGTCATCTGCACCGAACAGTGCAGCCACATGCTCATCTCTCATCTCGGAATAAAAGATTCCAGAATAAGGATTGTGCAGGATGATGAAACTCTCGATTTGGGGGGGAAGACTCTGCAGTTTGTGGAAACACCGTGGCTGCCCTGGCCTGAGACCATGTGCTCCTTTCTGCAGGAAGACAGAATCATCTTCACCTGCAATTTTTTCAGCGCTCACCAGGCCACAAGCGATCTCTACGCCTACGACAGAGTTCGCAATTATCCCGCGGCCAAACGTTTTTACGCCGATTCACTGATGCCCTTCAGACCAATGGTGAAGCAGAATTTGCTGAAAATCGAATCTCTGGAACCCGTAATAATTGCCCCGGGACACGGACCTGTCCACTATGACCCACCCTTTATCTTGAATGCTTACAAAAACTGGATCGAAGACACACCTGAAAATTCAGTTATAATCCCTTACATTTCCATCCACGGCAACACCCTGAAGATGGTAGATTTTCTGGTAAAGGAACTGACCAGCTATAACATCAATGTACGCCCCATGGACATGCGCATCACCGATCAGGCGACACTGGCATGCTCTCTTGTAGATGCCGCCACGGTGATTCTGGGCTCCCCCACGGTGCATCTGGGCCCTCATCCCATAATGGTGCAGACTGCATACACCATCAATTCCCTGCGTCCCAAGTTTCTCCATTTGGGAATGATCGGTTCTTACGGATGGAGCAGCAGAATGCCCGACATGCTTAAGAATCTATTGCCAGACCTGAATGTGCAGTTGCTAAATCCGGTACTCTGCAGGGGTATGCCGGCACAATACGATTATGGTCTGCTTGAAAAGCTGGCCGAAGAGATTGCCGAAATCCACGTGGAAGCCAATCTCATTAAATACTAAAAAAAGCCGGAAAAATCCGGCTTATATCATATTCAACAAGACAGTTTTCTCAGGTTCCGCCCTGCACTCCCGGACCTCTTCCGCCCCGTGGAGGCGTAGTGGTGGTTGTACGTTTTCCAGCTGTTCCGGCTCTGACTGCCCACCAGACAATTAACGCAACTACTGCCAGAAGAAGAATGGTCCAAAACCACCATCCGGCACTATATCCGGCATTACCATCCATAGCACCATCTCCAGGCTCTTCCGGAGCCGCCTGAGCAAAAACAGCAACAGGCACAGTTAAGATCAAAAATAAAAACCACTGGTAAATGTTTCGCATAATCCCCTCCTGTGTAGGGACAGTTTTAAATCCCTATTTAATGAGGGGGTGCAAAAATCATTCCTTAATAGATATAAAGTGAATACGATTCAAAAGGGATTCCCAAGATCAAAATGAAGCTGATAAAGGTCCTCCCCGGGCTTTCGATCCAACTTGAATCCCACATCAAACCGAACCACCATTAGCGGAGTATTCACTCGAATTCCCGGACCTGCGGAGAAACGCATATCCTTCAGAAAACCGGAAAAGCTGCTAATATCTTCCATATCAGCCCAAACATATCCGGCATCCAGGAACAGGGCACCGTTGATCCACCAGAAAAGCGGAAAGCGGAAGTCCATCACATTTGCCATGAGGTAGAAATTCCCCGGCAGCTCAGAGAGCTTGTTCTGAGTGTAACCGCGCACCGTACCGGAACCGCCCCCTGAAAACTGCTCCTGCGCCGGAACTGCATCACTTCTCCCGTAAGCCTGAACATAGCCGGTCCGAATCGCGGAGGAAAAAAAGTACTTGGAGTGAATATTCCAGTACCAGCGACTGTCGAGTTCAAACTTAAGGAACTGGTTGGAAATGCCTCCGTAAACTCCAGCCACCTCACCTTCCAAATGACTGAAAATCCCCCGCGTAGGATTAAAAAGATCGTTTCGACTGTCATAATCGAAACTTGCACCAATACTCTGAGTGGGATTATCGGGGATCTCTTTAGGCTTGGCTGTATCCTGAGGGGCAACCACCCATTGCACATCCTCCCACTGGGCCCAGGTCTGAAACGCCACATGGAAATCTGTCTGCCGTCCCAAAGAAACTCTTAACCCGTCAAAAATTCCCCGGTAGGAATTCGGATTGTCATAACGATTATAATAGACCTTTGTTTCCAACTGCAGCGGGATGGTATGAAGCCAATAAGTGGAATAGGCAAGTTCGGCACTTTGAGCAATTTGAGAAGCTTTTCCCCCAAGGGAAAGTTTGTGGCCTTGACGGAACATGTTGCGATATGATGACAATAAGGATGTCCGCCACCCCTCCTCTGAACCATATCCAAAACCAGTCTGAATTCTAAAAAAATCTGCCTGACTAACCTGCACTTTCACATCATAGCTACTGTCCGGCAGATCAGTTTCTTGTACAGAATCAGGTAAAAGAGGGGTAACCTGAGCATAGTTGAAAAGACCTGTTCTATATAATCTTCGCTCCGAGCGCACAACCGAAGAAAGTTTAAGGGTGTCTCCCTTTTTAAATGCAAGTTCCCGCTCCACGACTTTTCGGGCCAGAGTGGAATTCCCTTCTATTCGGATTTTTCCCACCTGAATCTTCGGCCCCTCTTTTATGTGAAACACCAGCAATGCAGAATGGGCGTCAGTATCGTATTCAGCCAGAGGTTCCACAATCGCCTCAAGGTATCCTTTATATCCCAACACCTCTTTTATCTTCTTTACATCCTCCCTAATTTGCGAAACAATATATGGTTGCCCTGGCTTACTCTGCAAGGATGGGAGCTGTGTGGAATCCATAACCCCCCTTTGCGAAAGTAACTGAATGTTTCTAATCGTGGTGCGAGGCCCCTCTTCAATTTTGATTACCAACCTTACTTCATTTTTGGAGGAATCCCGATCAATTTTTTCTGCATTGATCTGCACTGAGCGGAATCCCCGATTCTGATAAAAGGTGGTTAAAACGTCCAGATCTGAACGCATCACAAAATCGGTATACTTCACTTTCTTATAAAACCATTCAGGCTGCAATTCCATGAGACTGAGCAGTTCCCGCCGTGAATAGGTTTTGTTACCCTTGAATTTGATTTTTTTAACATTCCAATCGGCGCTGACAGCCACACTGAGCACAAGCAGCAGCGCCAAGCACCATTGAAACAGCCGAATAGCCCCAGTTTTTCTCTTCACTTACTATACCTGAAAATGAGATCCAGACCACTCTCGGTCTCTCCGTTAGTCTGACCCTCAAGATAAATATGTGGTGTCAACCGATAGTGCGCGGTCACTTTTCGTTCACTTAGCTTGCCCACCAGAGTCTCATAAGAGAGCACAAGCCGATTGGAGATGCGTTTAGTTACGCTGACACGCGAGCCCTGATCACTGTTGGAATTGAACAGATCACTTATGTCAATACGATCAAAGATCCCCAGCTGCTCCAGCTTTCTTGCCCCGAAGCCCGCCAACTGCTGGGCGGCAAAGCTCTTAAGCCGGTCATTAAGGTCACTGCCGATTGAACCAAGTCTCTGCCCGAGCGTAAGTACACTGAAAATGTCCAGATCACTCAGGTCCTCCGGTTCGGATGTAAAGCTAACCATCGGATTTTCCAGGGTACCCGTCACATTTAGATGAATGACAAACTCCTCCGTTTTGGCAAGCGGTGAGGTAACCGTCACAGGAGTATAGGCCTTAATATTCAGGTTGGGATTAATCACAAAAGGATCGGGATTGTAAATATTCGCCTCAGAAATGGTGAATTTGCGATCCAGATAAAGCACATATCCATCAATAGCCTTCAGTTCACCCGTAAACCCCGGTTCTCCCAAAGTCCCGCCTACCGCCAACCGACCATCCAGACGAGCGTTGCCCAAATTCATATTCACATTGAGATTTTCAGCCAGATCAACATCGATGCGCAGAAGAACCGACTGAAGAAACGGATCTGGCCCTCTTCGGCGAACCTCCTGCCCAATCTGAAGCTGATTCACCATGTCTGTAATTCGAACATCTCTGAGGTAACGGGTTGGTCCCAGGTTAACTCTGCCATTTACCACAAAACGATCCTCCAGATCGGTCACCTGCAGTGCCGCATTATCGATTCCCACCTGAACCACTTCCGGCAATTCGAAGGATAACTTATCCGCCCTGATACGCAAATTGAGATCCTGCAGCTTTTCAAGTGTCCAGCTTGCTCTCCCGCTGGCTTGAATCAAGCCATTTCCCCATTTAACTTTTGCAGTGGGGACCAGAATTGTATTACCCGAAAAATTGATTTCTGCATTAACCGGACCAACTGACGGTTGAATATCCGGTATGGAAAATTCCAACCCCATCAGCACCGCATTACCATTTACATTAGGCACACCGTGTTTAATGCTGGCCTGACCTTTGGCATTTAAAAGTCCTTTGCGAACCCCGTACTGGGGTAAAAAAGGAGAAACCAGAGCTGCGGGAACACGCACTAAATCAAACTTGGCCTCAAGCCCATCTTTTTGCAGAAGAGAGTCCATCGCTTTATAAGGTGCTCTGGCCTGAATTCTCACTTGAGCACTATCCTTAAGATCCAGTTTCACTTCATCCAGAAAAAGAGTATCCAAACTTGTGCGTCCCCGTACGCTGGTTTTCTCCAGGCGCACTCGAGGCATGGAAACCGGACCTGTCGTCAAAACAAATGATCCATCAGGTCGATCCAGTGTGCCGGATACATTTGCCAGACAGTTGATCCCCGTTGTTCTTATGCTCTGAGGTACATAGGTGAGTTCCGCATTTTTCAGCATGGCAGAGCCGCCAACTTCCCATCCTGAGCCACTGTTTCGTAACTCTGCCTCAAAATGAGCAGGCCCCCTGGCCTGGATGTCTCCCCCCATAAACTGTGCCAACCCCTGCAGATCGAACGTATCCGCCACCGCCCTTAGGAGGGCTATGCGATCACCGGACTCATCCAACTTATACCCGGCTGAAGGTTTGACAGGTACCATGGCATTCATCTGCAAAGTAGAAATAGCATTACTGACCTTTAGATTCCCGGAAAAAGTGATCAAAGAATCCGAATACTTTACAGTTCCTGAAAAATCCGATGCCCGATATTTTTTAAACGAAGGTTCAGTCAATTGAAACTCAAGCTTTGTAACTGGATTTGCCGAAGTGCCCCAGATCTGACCAAGTAAGTACATCGAACCGCCCATTTCAAATCCGGAAGGAACCCAGGGTTCAAATGCCCGCAAATCCACTCCGGACACTCTGTACTCACCCTTCAAACTATCACCCATTGATGCCGAGAGGTACACTGATCCCAACTTTGAACCCCTGTCAGCCGCCGTAAAGTCTGCATTCAGCTCAGTGCTCAAAACCGGCCCCAACAAAACCCTGCCGTGGCTGAGAATATTGATATTCTTCTGACCAAACCGAAAATCGGCCCAGCGTACAGTGTCCTTCTCCATAATCAGAATTCCCGACGCGCTGCCCAAACCAGTCTGACCGTATTTGAGATTTTGACCTCTGACCGATGCATGCATAAACGGTTTTAGCAGACTTCCGGTCATGGACACATCCACTTCCACTTGTCCACTCATGCTGTCTAATCCCATGAATAGAGCAACAGAATCGATATTCCCCTTCATAACCGCATCAGCCCTGGTAAGTGAAAACACCTTATTTTCTACAGTAAGGAAGGCATCAATGGTGTCAGCGTGAATACCCCGCCAGTGTATCCTCTCTCCCTTGGCCAGTGCTTTTATCTGAGGATTGGCAATGTCACCCTGTATGTCCAGGTGTGACATTATTCTTCCGGTTACATTCTCTTTAAAAAATGAGGTGCTGATCATGGATGGCAACGGCAGATCCATTGCCAGATATCCATTCACATCCATATTACTCAGTTTGATCGTTCCACTACCCTCAGCGCGGTTTATTCCCCAGTCACCGGTAATACTCCATTTGTTCTTTCTCAAGCTGGCATCCATAACCAGAGGATGTCTGGCAAACTCTGCCCCGTTGACTGTTACGGTAGCCTTGATCACAGAGGGCATCTGCTCTATCCCGAACCCATCTGCACTAAGTCGCGCATTGACAACCTGCCCGGGAATCCGAAAAGGGAGCCTGAACTGATCGACCACACTTTTTACACCTACCTGATTCAGATGCGCAGAGATGCTGTAATGGCCGAATTTGGGCCGCCAGGTTAAAGAATCCACCTGCACCGAAGATGAAACATCAAATCCGCCGATATGAGTGCTGCCGTCGATTTTTGTCCTGACCAAATCATCTTCATCGTAGGTAGCCCCTACACTGATTCTGCTTATCTCAAAACCATTGTAATTAAATCCGCTCCCGGTAAAACTGGCACTCAATACAGGTCGCTTTAAACTCCCTTTCCAAGATGCAGTTCCTTGAAGATGACCACTGCTGCTCAAGCCCTCTACAGACCTGTAAATGATTGGCAACGGCTCAAGATCGGTTCGCACATCTGCCGTCAAAATCCAGTCATCCTCTGCCGAAAAAGCAATGTGTCCTTTACCTTTTACTTGCGTACCGGATCCGATGACTTGGAAGGTATGCAAATCCATTCCCTTCCAGGTAATTGCCCCAGTTCCGCCAATAGTATCTATCTCCCCCTGCCACCAGGGGCTTTCATATCGGGCTGAAGGCACCGCCAGTTTTACCGAAAACGAGTCAAGCCGGTGAAATTTTGCTTCCGCTTCGGCGTGCCGAATTTCTCCAACCATTTTCAAATCGGTATCCCGATACACCGCATTTACATTAAAAGCTTTGGCTGTTCCAAGATCCACTTTCCAGTCCAGTGAATCCAAAATCAGGGTATCCGTTGACACGGAAGGACCGCCGCCGGGTTTAAGATCTGCCGGAAGCACCGGCAACCGAATCCATTTATCAGCCCAAACCACCTGAGCATACACATCCTGCACTATCACAGAGCGGACTTTTACGGTTTTTCTGATAAGAGCCGGAAGAGAATAGCGAATGGAAGCATGTTTAACGTAGATGGAATCACCATACTTATCGGTGCCTTTTGCCCTTATTCCATAAAGATCGATGCGCCGCAGAAGATCTGACTCAACCCGCTCAATTTTTATATCCCCGGCCATGAAGGCACCCATCTGAGCCTCAGCAAACCGAAGTACTCTCTGCTGAACGGGTGGCACCAGCAATATGTAGTAGAAAATAACGCTAACGAGAAGCAGAAAAACCAGTATGAACAGGGTTCCTGCAGCGGTCCAGAAAGTCGCCCGCCAAAATTTCATCGGAACTCCCTGGGAAAAATCTTAATATCTTCGGAAAAGTGCAATTATGAGTCCTAAGGTTTCGGCGCGGCAGCAAAGAAGTGGTTCCTTTTGAAACATTCACTGCCACGGAGGTTTCCTATAAAAATAATAAAGATCAAGCCCTTATATAGTAATGAACCGGGCGAAAGCATGTTTACCTGCATAGACACAGGTAATAACGAACTTAGAAAGTGAAAATTGGCAGGGAACTATTCTGAATTCACCACCAAAAAGTATTGCCCGTGTTTCATGTATTTGCTAAATTTATAGCTATTAGCCCTTTTCCAACTCTCTTTTCCTTACTGGCTTTTCCAAGGAACCCCATGCACGTTTCACCGGAATACCTCCTTCCCCTGGCGCTCTATGCAGAAACACATTTCCGGTTTTTCCCCGGAATGCCCAGTGCCCTCTTCAGAAAAGCCCCCGAAATCATTTTCGACTTACCCCGTAGAATCATAAAAAATCAAGATCTTCCGCTCGTTTTGCTCATAAATGATATCCACAAGTACCCCATAACCCCCGTGTCGGTCCAGGTAAGCATTTCCCATAAAGAATCAATGCCCCAACTTTTCACCTTTAAAGAACTGCAGCAGTTCAAAATTGAGCACGCTCTTCAAAACCAGCAACAAGCTTTCATCATACCAATTGAGCGCCACCTCCTGCACAATGGTGAGGTTTTGTTAAATGCTAAACTTACCTATAAAAAAGTAAAGAACAACCGGACAGCAGGCCCACTTATCCCGGTACTTAACGACAACCTCCCGACCTCAAGCAAACTGCCCTTTCGCTGCACCATCACAGATGAAGATTTCCCGGGAAACGAGCTTTGCACCTTTGGCGATCTGCACAGCCATTCCATTTTCTCCAGAAGCCATGTCGAATTCGGCCCCCCGCTGCAAGTCATTGAAAAAGTTGCATCCAGCAGCGGCCTTCACTTTGCAGCCGTCACCGATCATTCATACGATCTGGCCTGCGATCCGCAAAACTACCTTCAACAGGACCGCTCACTTGGGATGTGGAAACTGTATAAGGAATCGATGTCTAAAGTGAACGGAGCCGCTCTGCTCATTCAGGGAGAAGAGATATCCTGCCTGAACTCAAAAGGTCTGGTAGTCCATCTGTGCGGTCTTGGAGTAAAAAACTTTATCCCGGGAACTCTCGACGGAGCTCGCCAAAACAAATACTCTAAAACCCAGCCAACCATCATTGAAGCTATACGCCAGGTGCACAGCCAGGGAGGAATCGCCTTTGCCGCCCACCCCGGCTCCAAAGCCGGGTTCATGCAGCAGGTATTTCTCAGCCGAGGCGAGTGGAGCGAAAAGGACCTCTTTGATGATCTTGACGGCATCCAAGCTGTAAACAGCGGTTACTTCGACTCCTGGCAGCGGGGAAAGCAACTCTGGATCAGCATGCTCCAGCGCGGACTGCGAGTTCCTCTGCTGGCAGGCAGTGATGCACATGGCGATTTCAACCGCTACCGGGCAATCGGAAAGCCATTTATGCAGGTCCACGAAGGACCAGAACGCTATATGGGCTTTGTACGTACAGGGCTTTACGGCAAACACCGCACTGTTGAAGAAATCTTGAATGCAATTAAGAACTGCGCAACTTTCGTCACCAATGGCCCTTTTGCCGCCATAAACTTTTCCGGCTCAAGAGCTGATTCCATCATTTCCAACCAGACAATTTCAAATCCCAGCGATCTCTTCGCTGTAGCCTCAAGCAACGTAGAATTCGGTCAGATCAGACTTCTAAAAGTCTTTTGTGGCCAAAACGGTTCCACAACAGAAAAAGCAGTACTTTCAAGAAACTGTCCTCCGGAATGCAACTACATATCTGAAAGAATTCCCATCCTTGAGTTACCCGACAAATGCTATCTCAGGGTGGAAGTGATTGGGAAATCTCCACGAAACATTAAAACCGTTGCGGCAACAAGCGCTTGCTTCATACAAAGAAACGATTAGCACTTCAATAGAAATCACCGAACGACCATAGTAACTCATTGACTTTTTTCGATTCACATAGGATCATTAGAATAGGAACTTTCAGCGGTTTCTGTTGTGAAAAAAACTCGGGCAGGACTTGAGGCAGCCATGAGCACCCTTTCAATTGTAAACATTTTCCTGCTTTTCTGCGGCCTGGCTCTCTTTCTTTACGGAATGCAGCAGGGTGAGAAAAACCTCAAAAGGCTTGGAGGTTCAGACCTTAAAAAAGCCATAAACATCATCACCCGCCATCGTTTAAGCGCTTATTTTGCGGGATTCTTCACCACCATGCTTACACAGTCTTCATCGGCTACCACTGTCATGCTGGTGGGACTGGCCAGTTCAAGACTCATGACCTTCGGACAATCCCTCGGCATGATACTGGGCTCAGACCTGGGCACCACCTTTACCGTCCAGCTGTTTGCCTTCAAATTCCACCAAATAGCCCCGGCCTTGATAGCTGTGGGATTCTTTTCATCCACATCTGCCAAGTCGCAAAGACTAGCTGATTATGGCAATCTGATTCTCGCTTTCGGATTTATATTCTTCGGTATGAACCTCATGGCCGAAGCAGTTACTCCTCTAAGGACATTTCCGCCCTTTGAACACGCTCTTTTAATTAGCTTTAAAAACCCATGGTGGGGAATCGTAACCGGAACACTTTTTACGGCCATCATTCAAAGCAGCGCTGCCACTCTGGCAATAACCATCGCCCTGGCAGAATCATTCACAAATCAGGGTTGGACACCCTCTGCGGCTCAGCTTCTTCCACTCATTCTTGGAGCAAACCTTGGAACCTGTGCCACAGCCTTCATCTCCACCTACAAAGCTGATGTGGAAGGTGTACGAGTTGCATGGGCTCACTTCTTTTTCAAACTGCTTGGAAGCGCTCTGGTTCTTCCAGCAATCTGGATTCTGCCTCAATTCCCTCACCTTTTCAACGGTTCTCCCGCATTCCAGATCGCTGCACTGCACACCACTTTCAACCTGGTTATCTCAGCAGTTTTCCTTCCCGCTCTTCACCCTTTTGAACAACTGATTCTACATATCACTCGAAAATCTAAAAACGATGTAAAACAAAAATATCATCTCACTTTCATTCAGGAAAAAGCAATAACACTGCCCATACTTGCGCTTTCCCAAGCAACGAATGAGATCTGCCGCATGTCACAGAGAGTGGAATGTATGAACGAATCCTGTGCCAGACTCATTGAGCACTTTGACCAAAAGACAGCTTCGGAAATACTTGAAAAAGACAATGAAGTCGATTTCCTGCATGAACAGATTGTCACGTTTCTCACCCGTCTGGCACACGACGCACTCACTCAAGAACAAGCGAAAAGAACCTATCAACTGATCATGGTCACAACTGACATAGAGCATATCGGAGATATTATCTCTAAGCGGATAGTGGAACTTGCCGATAAAATTGCATCCAGCCCTCTGCCGCTGTCACCTGAAGGAAAAGAAGAGATCAGCAGACTTTTCAAACTGACAGTAGGTCGTTTTAAAGAGGTGATGGCAGCCTTCACCATGAATGACGAACAGATGGCCAGAGGGGTATTTGAACATAAGAGAGAGAGTCGGGCCTTATTTGAGGATTTCCTTTCAAGGCACCTTGATCGTCTCTACAAACGCAAACCGGAATCACTGCAGACCACATCCATCCACGTGGACCTTCTTGAGGAGATACAAAGGATTAATCATTTCTCATTCAGAATAGCAGCCCACATTCTGGAGATTCATCGAGCGGAGTAACTAAGCTGAAACTCTGCAATCACATTGTACATTTGAAAAGTAAGCAGGATGCGGGGGCACGTAAGCCCCCTAAGAATGACGGATTGACTATTTCTTAATGGGAAACTTCTTGAAATCCCTCTTCAGTTCCTCGTAAGCAACTTCTCTGTCTTTCGCATGATTTGAATAGGTGGAATCATAAGGAGGTTTGGATTCCTTTTTCCACTTTCCGGTCTTCTGATCGACATACTGGAAATTCTGCCTGATCCGTTTCTCGTTGGTTATGTAATGCACCGCCACATCTCCCATGAGATCCCAGGTTCCGGTGGAACGATATTCCCAATCCTCAATTGAACTCTCGCTTGTTTTACCCTTCTTTCTTTCCATGATAAAAAGCGAACCGTCGGGTTTCATTACGATCTCGGTCCTCTCGACCACATTGAACTGAGGGTCCGGTGATTCCTTTTCCAGTACCCAGGCTCCCACAATCTGTTTGCGGACAGAATCGGCGAGATTCTGCTGCATGATAAGAGTATCAAGCTCCAGGTCGAACTTTTCCAGACGGGCTCTGGCCATCAGTGGCTGAGTGTTCTTAATAAGAGAGTCAATAATTCCCTTGGTCGGTTCTGCATTCTTCAGATGCAGCCCCTTCAGCTTGGCCATCTTTTCATCTGTAATCTTCTTCAGGGAATCGATTGCAGGTCCGGCTTTTTCCAGAAGTGAGGTCATGTTTGCCTCAAAGTCTCCCAGTGCTTTGGTGAGAGAATCCTGATAAAGCCGATATATGCCGGAGCTTCCGGTCTTCTTGGCGGTCTCCATCTGATACAGGAAAAGCTTGAGATCTGCCATGTCAGATTCAGGGACTCCTTTTGCCGCAAGCTCATCAATTTTCGCCTTGGCCTGTTCAATACTGACTTTACTGCCACAACCGGAAAACAGTACCAGTACAAGCGACAGGGTAACCAGAGATAACACTTTATTCATCTAATAGCTCCTGAAAAGGTTAAGGTGGTTAGGCATAATCTAAATCGTACAGAGGTATACTGCAAAATATTTAGCTTAAAAGACCCCCTTCAAAAAAAATTCTTCCTGACTGGTTAACATTCATGGAATTCACATCCTCCTCGCCAACACTTATCACCTCCAATGAACAATTATAACAATCTGTAAAGTATTCCATAAGTCTATGTATGAAGATCAGCCAGAACATATTTTATCCCTGCCTCAAGCACCTAAGGAGAAAACAATATGGAATGGCGGTTATTTTTCAGCACCTTCGCACTAATTTTCCTGGCCGAACTGGGAGATAAAACTCAGCTGGCCTCCATGGCCGCCTCTGCGGGAACAAAGGCCCCCTGGTCGGTGTTTCTGGGAGCAGCAAGCGCTCTGGTGCTTTCCACTCTTCTGGCGGTTCTGGTTGGTTCCTTCCTTCAGCGTACCGTTCCCCAGCACTGGGTCAAGGGAGTAGCAGCGGTACTGTTTCTGGTTTTCGGAGTCATTCTTCTGCTCAATGCGTTCCAATCCTACAAAGAAGCCCAGAAACCGGCTAAAGTGTCTGCAGAAATTCCTCATGGAATTCTGGCCCGAGTGGCTTTCAAAGCAGCTGAAGTATTTGAAAAGGGAGCCGCAGATGACTATTTCCGTTTGGCGGAAAAAACAGATTCTCCTGCACTCAAGGATCTGCTCATACATTTAGCGCAAGAAGAGCAAGGGCACCTCTCCCGAATCCATCACATCACCGAGAAACACGAATCGGAAACGGTCATTCCCTCTGCCCATCCCATTCCTGCAGAATCTCCAAAACTGCAGGAAAAACAGTCCAGCGCATTAATACTGGACACTGCCATTCAACACGAAAAAGTCACCGCCGGTTTCTATCGAGCGCTTTCAGACAGTACGGTAATTGCGGAACTGCGCCAGGCATTCGCAATCCTGGCGTCAGAAGAAGAGAGCCACGTTGCGCATCTGGAGGAATTCAGAGACACCGGAAGCACGGACCTGGGAAAAAATCACGGAATTGCATAACCGCAACAGTCAGAATTGATATTTACAACTGAGCCGGGTTCAGCAGCTTGTTCTCTATTTCCCCGAAAATCCCCTCCGCTCTCTTTGAACAGAAGCAATTATTATCATAGATCATGCAGATGGTCATTTTGCCATTGGCAGTATTCACTCCGAAAATGCGTTCTCCATCAACAGCACTGAACATGGGTCCATGAAATTCAAGGATACGGTGTTCATGATTCTCAGGAAGTTCCAGTTTGCCAAGATTTGAAAGAGAGAAATCGTAATCCATGAAATCATGCTTGGGGCTACTGTAAAAGAAACCCTCTGGATCTTCTACGCCCGTAAGCATGTGGTTCATGAACATGTAGTATCCCTTGAGCGTTTCTGTAGAGTTGATCTTTGTCCGAAATCCTGCATTGATCTGACTAGCAATTTCCTTTAGAGACTTTCCCGGACCGCAGTCAATCTTCTCCTTTATGATCCCCATGTAGAGACCAAAAGCATTCTGTGCCCTTTCGTCAAGAAAATGCCTGAAATCCATCGGACTCTGAATGATTCTCTCATGGCCCAGGCTCCTGCCGAAATGTGATGCAAAGGTGGAAAGCATTATACTCCCCAGAAAAGAATGCACCGAAACACCCCATTCTTTAGCTTTTTCCTTCAGAACTGAAGTCTGGGTTTCATCAAACTCCAGAGTGCGTATCTCAAATGAAGGCTGCAGGAAATGAAACTTTGCAGGACAAGGCTTCATGTCAATTTTCAAATGCAGTTTGTGGCTGATCCAGTCAGGAAGTTCACTCTTTTCAAAGTCCTCCTTTACATCATTTCTGAGACACTCTATAAGAATCGGCTCAAACTCGTTCCTGGCTTCAAACGAACTCTTTTCCAAAAGGGAAACGAGCATATCTTTCAAAAAAACCACTGCTGAAAGTCCGTCACAGATGGCATGATGAAATACAGGGATGATGTGCGTTTCTTCCTGACTCTGTATCATATAGAAATTCACCATCGGACCGCAGCAGTCATCAAATTTCTTCACAAGTTCCTGAGCGACAAAGCTTTTCCACTCTGTTTCCTTGTTCAAAACCACCACAGGATAATCTGGAACATTATCAGTAGTGATGTACTGACGATTACCGGGACCACTTGCCAGCCGCACTGCAGATAAAGGGTAGCGTGCCCGGGCTGACTTCAAAGCCTTTCTCAGCTGATCGGCAGAAATCACACCTGTAATACGCATATGGAAAGCAAAATACGCTGGCCTCCAGCGAGCTTCAAAAAACATGACCCTTTCATAGGTGGAAGTATTACGTTCCATATCTTATCCTTCAGCGATGTTATTGTTCGTAAAACAAAATCAGCTTACCGCCACTTCAGAAGCCTCAGTTATCGGCTTGTTTTCTATCAGAACATGCACCCATTTTCCAGTAAACAGTCTTATGTAGGCAATGATCGCCTTGGAGATTTCCTCCGCCGCGGCAAGCGCTACCACTAAATGCACCGGCCAGTGCAGCACGAATGCGCCACAAGCTGCAAGAGGCACACCAATTATCCATACACCACCAACATCCACTATCATACTGAAAAGAGTATCGCCTCCACCCTTTAAAATACCCATATGAAAAACGATATTGGAAGCTTTGGCCCAAAGAATCAGGGCCATTACGAATAATATGCCGCTCAGGTATCCCCGACTCAAATCGGAAAGATTGTAATACGCGGCAAGTTGTCCCTTAATGATAACCAGTATGAATCCGGTAAGTAAAGCTCCCATGAGAGCTAAAAGCAGAAAATTCCCGGCATAACCTTTGGCCTTTTCAATCTGTCCGGCGCCGATCTGATTTCCAATCATGACAGATGCAGCCGCACCTATTCCCATGAACAGGATAAGACAAATCCGTTCGATGGAACAAGCCAGGTTATAAGCGGCTAATGACTCTGTGCTCAAATGCCCGTACACCACAGAATACATGGTGTACCCGAGACTCCAACCAGCTCCCTGAAGAATAATGGGAACAGAACAGCGGGCATATTTTGCCAGAAGTTCTTTGTCAATTGAAAAGAGCTGACGCATTTTCACTGCCACAGGCGAACCGGTCAGATATGGATAGGCAACTATTATGGATGCTTCAACGGTTCTGCTGATGACTGTTGCAATGGCGGCGCCCTGAACACCCATGGCCGGAAAACCAAACTTTCCAAATATTAGGCAGTAATTGCCGAATGTGTTCAGACCCACTCCCAGAAAACTGGCATACATCGGCAATTTAACCTGTCCAGTACTGCGAAGCACAACTGCATAGTTCATAGCCAGCGGAGCAAGAACAAAGCAGGAGGAGATTATCATCATGTAATTGGCTCCAAGAGCAATCACTTGTGGATCATTAGAAAACATTCCCATAATGAAACGGGGAAAAAGAAGAACCGCCACTGCCGACAGAAGAGAAAAGATAAGATTCAGATTCAAGCCTATGCTCATGACAGCTTGAAGACTCCGGAAATCCTTGCGTCCCCAATATTGTGCAGCAAAGATACCTGCTCCGCTTGATATGCCAAACATCAGCATGTGATAAAAAAAGAAAAACTGATTAGCTCCACCAACTGCCGCTATTGACACATCACCCTGACTTCCGATCATAAATACATCAACGAAATTTAATGCGGCACTGAGAAGATTCTGCAGCATTACCGGTATGGCCAGCATCAGGAGCGCTGGAACAAATTCTTTATCTCTGTAAAGTAGCATATAGTCTCTGGACAGGTGAAGGTTATCGCATGAATATACAAACTGGCGGGGTTTGAAAGCGGCCTAATCTTTATATACGAGTACGTTGCAGCCCCAGAATTTACCATTGAAGGGTCTGCTCGATTTCCATTTTTTTTTCTGAAGAGCCCTGAAAATCATGCTGTTCATGAATCCATGCCCGACCAGAAGCACCTTTCCATTTACCTGTGCGGCTTTAATCAGAAAACTTGCAGCCTGTTCCGCCCGCAACCTGGCAAGCTCCACAGTCTCGCCTTTAAACGGAAGACCCAGCAGCCATCCGGTACGACTGATCACAAACCACACTATCAGAGGCATTTTCAATCTTTTCCAAAAACCGAAAGGCACTTCAGTCTCTCTGAAGAGAGGATTACTGATCAAGCTGCAGCTCAAACCCAGGGCGGCTGCAGTTTCAACGGTCCGTTTCAAACCACTGCAGAAGGCAACGGCTGCACTCTGAGCAGCCTTGATGGAATATTGGGGCGGAAAACTGCTTTTCTGAATACCGGAATTATAATAATCTAGAACAGCATTCTCCACTTGATCACCGGAAATGACCGTGTGTGGCTCATAGCGGTCCCAGAACTGGGGCTTTCCGTGTCTGATAAGGCAGATTTCCATTTCAAAGGCCCTCTTAAGATCCCCTGAAAAATTCAAAAGGATATCGGGAATAATATAGGTTAGGCAATGAAAAAGTATGAGGATTTTAATTTGAAAATCCCCATGGTCCATCGGTAAACCACAGCAAAAATTCCTCCAAAAGAACACAATTGTGTATCGTGTTGCTTTTAATCATTGTCTTACGCATTTTCATGTTTTATAATTGAAAAAATTCTGACATCAGGAGCACAAGACTTCATGAAAAAAATTCTTATATTAGCTGCCTTTATACTCACGACCACCGCATCAGCACAGCAGCAGAACCGAATCACTCTACAGAATGGCCAGAAAATTTTCACAAACGGTATTAATGTCGCCTGGAACCGGTTCAGTGATGATGTGGGAAGTCAACCCATCAATGAAATCTGGTTCACTACAATGCTGGATTCTCTGAAAAGCGCAGGCGGCAATGCCATTCGCTGGTGGCTTTTTACAAACGCAGCAAATGCCCCGGAATTCGGTACAACTGGTCTGGTGTCCGGCCCGGGGAAAGCCACAATAACCAACATTAAAACCGTACTCGATCTTTCCCATCAGCGGGGAATCGTCGTAAGCCTCTGCCTTTTTTCCTTTGACCTCTTTCAGATTCAGCAAGGAGTTGATCACGACCTGAACCGCTCCATGATGACCACCGATGAAGGCATCCAGGCGATGATCGATAACGCGCTTGTTCCCCTGGTAAAGGCCATCGGACATCACCCTGCTATCATGTGCTGGGAGATTTTCAATGAGCCTGAGGGCATGGCTGGCGATGTAGAATGGGCAGGATGGACCACCGGAGGCACAATTTCCATTAAAGATATACAGAAAGTGATAAATCGCACTGCTGGTGCGATTCACCAGATTGTACCCGGAATAGCGGTGTCAAACGGTTCCTGGTGCCTGAAAGTTTCCTCAAACGTGATAACCCGCCCCGAAGAGCCAGGTTTCAATGTAAACTACTACTCCGACAGCGCCCTGATCGCTGCCGGCGGTGATCCCGATGGCACTCTGGATTTCTATCAGATTCACTACTATGATTGGGCAAAGCAGGAATTCTCCCCGTTTCACCACCCGGCCTCCTACTGGAATCTTGACAAACCCATTGTAGTGGGGGAATTCTCCGCCAAAGGATTCAACAGCCCCGAGGTGCAAGTCTCGCCCCTTGAATGCTATAAGTTACTTTTCGAAAACGGCTATGCCGGGGCCATGTCCTGGACTTATACTAATCACGACGGGCACGGTGGTCTGGCGGATGCTGATACGGGAATCAATTATCTCTATAAAAACTATCCGCAGGACATTGTCATTCAGTTTAATCCAGTAGCCAAAGACGATTTCTACTCCGTTGCTCAAGGCAGCATTTTGATGATTGGAGCTCCCGGAGTTCTATCCAACGATGCAGATTTCGGGGGCAATCAGTTGAGCTGTGAACTCACTGGTGATGTGGGTAGCGGTACCTATTTGCAATCAAACGGCTCACTCTCATACAGCCCCCCTCCCGGTTTCAAGGGCAAAGCTTTTTTAAGGTACATTTTGACTAATGACAAAGGAGGGCAGGACACGGCTCAAATTTCCATTCAGGTCTATGATCCGCAAACAGAATATTTTTTTGGTATTCCGAATGCCGACAACTGGACCTACCGAGATGCCTGGCAGTATCAGAACAAGGGTGCTGGGGTGGTAAATCAAGATGGCCTGCGGATCCATGCGGAGCAGTGGGGCCCAGCCTCCTCATGGATCATCAACACTGGTGATAGCATTCTTCTGGAAGCACAGAAAAAATACTTAGTTACTTTCAGATTCAAAGACGATCCGGCAAGCGGATTGGAAAACCTCTTCTTCACCTTGACAAGAGGAGTGAGCACCTACGGTCCCTCCGACTCCCTTTTTGAAGGGATTGCGGTAAATAAATTCAGCTCGCTTGATTTCTCTGAATACACGATCAGCTTTACCGCCTCTGAATCAGGTTTTTTCCATATGGCTTTTCAACTGTCATGGGATGATTCGGATGGTAATGGCGCTAACAGTCAATACTACTCGTATCTAAGAGATATTCTGATTACTCCTGATGAACCCTCAGTTTCCCCGCAGCTAAAAAAGGTTCCAGTTTGCAAGTCTCAGCTTACATTTTCCAATGGAATCTTAAAGATGAATAGCCCTGTAAAGGATCATTTTACGATTAGTATTTTCTCTTTAAAAGGAACTCTTATTAAAAAAGTCAATATATCAGACATTAGTACTAATCAAAAAATCGACCTTAAAAAACAGATCAACACCAAAGGTCTTTTTGTGGTAAGGATTGCTTCTGAATCGAATTTTGGCGAAAATGCATCCTTCACGTTCCTGAACAAATAGTAATTCAAACGATTCGTGATCGGTGAAGTTAACCGCGACACGAACCGTTATGATCAATTAAAGAAGGAAATGCCAAATTCAAGCAGCTGATCTTTACTGAATCGCTGTACCCCATCCACAACAGGCAAATTATCAAGGATATATTTGGCATAGAGCGCCACCCCCTGTTTTCCCCTGCGGAAAAAGCTGTGAGATCCAAGCGATAACTGCCAGTACTCTTTAGCTCTTTCGGGACTTTCCCAGGATCCGGCTGCTATATCGACATCGGCCGTAAGCACCCAGCTTCTGCGCCTGTAGACTGCATAACGAGTATCCCACTGTAATTCGAAAATACGAGGGTTATTACCGTTAATCTTGGTAGGATCAACCCAAAGAAAATCCTTCAGGTAGTAACTTGTACTCAGATTGTAGGCAAAACGATTCTTAAGTGTCCAGCCGTTCTTCTGAGCAAGCGGGTGCCAATATTCATTAACGGGGAAATTATCAGAAGCGGTATTGAGGAAAACTCTATTCCAGTGTACCACCTGATACTCTTTTCTATCAACCTCATGAAAACACCGGTGCTCCATGCCCGTTCTCATTCTCACCCCATTTGTTCTGTATTCAAATGAGGGTGTAATAATGAAATTCACCGCCAGTACAGTGAAAACCACATTTCCGGGAATTTCCCCCAGATTGACCTGGAATTTAAAATCCCAAATGGAGTAAAGCTGCTGCTTGTAAGAAAGAAAAGTAAACTCGAAAGCATGGTTGCTTTCCACGAGATAATTGCGTTCGAAAAGCGAATCTTTCTGTAGTGCGAAACCTGACACATCGGTTCTGAGAAAATATTGAGGGAAAAAATCGAACTGCGAAAGATACTTTTCGTAAAAGGAAGAATCGGACTCGGCAAACACGGAGCCAAGAAGACAAAGGAAAAGCGGTAAACTGACGTTTGCTGCTTTCATCTGCACACCTCCTGTTATGGTGTGATCAGATTCAGAGAGTCCCTGCCGGAGGACCCTCTGGAACTGATCATCAACGGCTAAGGTCGCATCCGTTTAAAAAGACACTTTTTAATAGGAGCAACTTTCTTGCCTGTTATCAAGAGGTAGCCAAAAAGAAGTTTTAAATCTCCTCCCGTACTTTGCTCGATTCAATCACAATGACATCCTTGTCCCCGTTCTGACCATAGCTTATCTGCACTGTGGAAGCAGACCTTTCATTAAAGTAGATGGTAACCCCCTCCGCAGTCTTTATCTTGCGCTTTCTGGGAGCGGCTGCAGCCTCCTTGTCAAGATAAAACTGCTCATTCTCCATATCCGCTTTCTGAAGACAACTCTTGTAAGTATTTCGCACCGAATCGTTTCCAAAAGAACCGAATACCTCCTGGTAAAACTCCTCATCATCAAAATTATCTCTTGACTGAAGAAATTCACCCGCGCGCTGCTGGACTTGATGAGCAAAATCAGGCGGTAACTCGTCAATATGCTCCTTGGAGGTGCTCTTGACCACATCCCACAGCGACTGGGTCAACTCTCGCTCACTCTTCTTGCGCCGCACATTAAGAAAACCCTGAAAAAAGCCGGAAATACCGTCTCTCACATTACGATCCAGCACCATTATCACCGGGCTCTCTTCTGACATATCAATCAAAGCAGCTTTCTGCATGGCATCGGGCGAACGGGTAAAGGTGTCGGTAACGTTCTCAAGAATCACCTTTTCACCATCGTTGCTATATCTGAGGACCTGGTCATGCTCATATTTAATGATGGCGTAAAGCTCCTTTTCCAGGGTCTTTAGCTGCATGAGGATCATCACCCCTTTTTTGATCCTCTTATCCTCCAAGCCGTGAGAGTGAAAATTCACAGCCAGCTGACGCGATTGATCAAGAAAAAGCGCAGGTTCTTCCATTATAGCCGAAAGATGATTCCACACCTGTGCCTGAGGATTGAATTCATAAGGAGTTCCCTTCAGGACACTTTTGACCCTATCGAGAAAAAATTCCTCGAATTCACCCACATCGAGTTCATCAAAAAAAAGTGGCTCCTGCTCGCCATGATGTACCACGTGAAAAATGAACCGGGTAATACGCAATGAAGCCAGCTGATCGACTGAGAGAGAAATCATCTCACATATCCATTCTAATGATAAAGGTTAGGCAAAAACAGAGGATAATATACTTCAAAAAGAGGTTGAAGAGTAGAGCCGTAGATAGAGCTTCTGACGTAATATTTTAAAATATTACGTCAGAAGCCGTTAAAAATCATGGAACTGTATACAACCCTTTACGGGCCAGATAAAGGCCTAAGGGTAAGCCAAAGAAAACCGTAAAACCAAGGAATCCCTGCCAGAAAGTACTGCTGTTCGGTATAAGCCAGAACCAGTTAAACACTGGTGCCACGGCATAGTAAATCACAAGCCACATCAAAAATCCAAAAGCCAAGCCAGATATGATAATGCTGCCCGCACTGGAATGGAAAGGAGCAACTGCCCCGACAATCAGCGCAAACAGAATCCCGGCAACGATGGAAAATGCCCCGATTACCACAAGACCAATAAGGCCTTCGCTAGTGAATGCCCACACATCAGTAAGAGCCTGTTCCCCCACAACCGTTGCGCCCGCAAGCCGTAAAAAGCCAAAAATATTCTGAACAAGGATATAAGCGGCAAGGGATTCATAAATTGTGAGCACAACTCCCGCCAGCAATCCACCTATTACACCCTGACCAATTATTGATCCATAGTGAAGGCCTGTTGGCTCCCTAACGGGTGCTGCTGCATGAATGTTTTCTGCCATAATATCACCTCCGATGAATTGGCTCCACAAATAGTCACCTTATTAATTTCGATCGGCTGGGAAACAGTAGTGTAATTTATTCGTAACGCAGCGCCTCTATGGGATTCATGGAAGCCGCTCTGGAGGCCGGAAACCAGCCGAAGAAAATCCCCACCATGGCGGAAAACCCGAAACCAAGCAAAACGGACCACCAGGACACCGCTGCCGGAAGCCTTGTTACCGCAGATAACCCCCAGGCAATCAAAAATCCCAGTATCATTCCGATCAACCCCCCAACACTGGATAAAGTAACCGCCTCAATAAGGAACTGAGATCGAATATCTCTACTTCGGGCTCCCACAGCCTTGCGAATGCCAATCTCACGGATCCGCTCCGAAACAGAAACCAGCATGATATTCATTATACCAATCCCCCCCACCACCAGCGACAATAAAGTCACCCCGATCATCAACCCGAAAACTCCGGAAGTAATACTGCGATAAGTTTCCATTAGCTGTTCAGCGGTGTTGATGGCAAAATCACTCTCTTCACCTGAACTCAATCCGCGTTGGCGACGAAGAACTCCTGTGATCTGATTTCGAGCCTCCCCCATGACCTCAGGGCTTTGAGGCTGCACTATTATGGTAACAGATTCATCTCCCCGGACAGTGATCGGCCCGGAAAATGTTTGTATATAGGTGGTGATCGGAATAATGGCGATATTGTCCTGATCGGCTCCAAAAAGGGTCCCCCGCTCCTGTAAAACCGCAATAACCGTGAACCGGTTACCAGCGATCTGAATATTTTGCCCGATCGGGTCCCGCTGAGGGAAAAATTCCTTCACCAGAGACTGCCCGATCATAACCACATTTCTCTGCTGGGATAAATCCACATCAAGCATCTGACGACCGGATTCGATCTTTATGTCGGCTATGAACTGATAATCGGGAATCGTGCCAATCACCTCCACTCCCGTAAGCTCCCTTCCAGAAAAACGTACCGTTTTGTTGGAGGTAAGCATGGGGGCAACCCTCTGTACCTGAGGTACGCCGCGCCTGACCGCCTCGGCATCTTCCAGAGTGAGATTCCTGCGCCTGCCATATTCCAGCATCTGCTGACGAGACATGGTCCAGGGAAACTTCTGTATATACAATGTATTGGTCCCCAGTGCTGAAAGCTGGTTGGCCACCATGGAGTTCAAACCATCAATCAGTGCAAGCATGCCGATAACGGTCATCACCCCGATCATTATACCCAAAGTGGTAAGAATAGAACGCAACTTATGGCTTCGGATAGCATTCAGTGCCAGGCGTAAGGACTCGAAGATATTCATTGTTCAACCTCCCGGTCACTTTCCACCATGCCATCCCGAATGTGTACAATCCGACGAGCATGCGCCGCCACGTTCTGATCATGTGTAACCAGTATGATGGTTTTCCCATTCTGGTTAAGATCGGTGAAAATCCTGAGTATCTCTTTTCCGGTTGCGCTGTCCAGATTTCCGGTAGGTTCGTCGGCGAGTATAATGGGGGGATCATTTACCAGGGCTCTGGCGATGGCCACCCGTTGACGCTCACCCCCGGACATCTCCATAGGTTTATGGAGAGCCCGATGAGAAAGCCCCACCGATGTCAATGCCTGTAACGCCAACTCCCTCCTGCGAGCCACCGACACTCCGGCATAAAGCATGGGGAGCTCCACATTGTGAAGAGCCGATTCAGCAGAAAGTAAATTGAAAGTCTGAAAAACAAACCCGATACTTCTGTTTCGAACCTGCGCCAGCTGATCGTCATCCATTCCAGACACTGATGCACCCTTGAGCAGATATGAACCGCTGCTTGGCACATCCAGACAACCGATGATATTCATAAGTGTGGATTTACCCGATCCCGATGGCCCCATAATGGATACATACTCCCCCTTGCCTATGGACAGGGAAATATCCCGGGCGGCCGCTACATCCGCTCCCCCCATGCGGTAAAGTTTGGTTATATGCTGAAGTTCTATAAGCAAAAGATTTCCGATGAGAAGATTTATGAATTCAGAGTAATAATTCAGGACGGTACACTGGTCTCTGGCTTCTGGCCTCTACCCCCCAACTACCCGATCTCCCGCCTGCAACTCCCTCAGCACCTCAAAAGGCCCGGTGATCACCTCCTGACCTCTCTGCAAACCGGACACTATCTCTATAAACTCCTCACCCGCGATCCCGGTTTTGACAGGCACCAGATATGCCACTCCGTTCTCATACACAAACACCGCCTGAACCTCATCACCGGGCTGCGCCCCCTGAGGCCTGAAATCGGGAGAAAGCTGTTCGACCGGACGAGTCAGCACCGCCTGAATGGGGACCATGAGTACGCTGTCTGCCCGAGCGGTGATTATATCCACATAGGCGGTCATACCGGGCTTAAGTGCAGAAACGGTGTCCTGGAATCCCACCCGCACGCTGTAATTGACTGCCCCCTGAGCGGTGGGGTCCTGCTGCTGTGGTGAATAACCAACCTCCTGCACCTCGCCTTCAAAGGTTCTCCCCGGAAAAGCCTCCACTTCAATAACTGCAGACTGCCCCTTATTTATCCTTGCCACCTCGGCTTCACTGACTTGAGCCTGAACCTGCATCTCCGAAAGGTCGGAAACCACCATAAGCACCGTACCAGGAATATTGGTGGACCCAGTGATTACCTGCTCCCCTGCCTCGGCATTCAAATCGGTAATTGTTCCGGTGATGGGAGAAGTAATGGTAGTTTGCTCCAGCTGCCGCCTGGCCTGCTGGACACTGGCCTGTGCCTCTCTGACCCTGGCCTGATCGGTGAGAAATTGTGTTTGCGCGGCTTCGAACTGCTGCCGGGAGATGAGTTCCTGCTCAAAAAGCTGCTCTGCCCTTTCAAACTGGGCTCTGCTCTGAGTCAATGCAGCCTGTGCAAGATCGAGAGCGGCCTGAGCCCTGGACAAGGCAGCCTGGTATTCCTGCTGCTCAAGCTGCACCAGCAGTTCTCCCTCTTTAACGGTATCCCCTTCAGAAACCGGAAGACGCTCTATGGTGCCGGGAATATTGGAAGAAATCTGGACCTCCGTTGCAGGCCTGACCACCCCCGAGGCAGAAACCGTGGAAACCAGTCGTCCAAGAACCACTTCCGCAAGCTGCACCCTGGAACTGCGCTCCCGCCCTATAAATGTTGCTAAAAAGATGAGCAGAACAACCGCGGCCCCAAGTACGATAAGAATATTTCTACGACGTTTTGTCACTGTAACCCCGAATCTACCATTCACCCAGAAGCTGCTGAATCTGAGCCTGGGCAAGATGGTAATTGACAAGTACCTGAACAGCCTGCTGCTGAGCCTGTATAAAGGTTAACTGACTCTGCAGAAAATCAAGCGAAGATGCCGCTCCCAGTCTGAACTGCTCACCCGTAAGCCGCTGTTCCTCGTTTGCCTGCTCCAGAAGTTGCGGCACCAAAACCAGAGCTTCCCTGGCCGCCACCAGACTGGCATAGGCCTGATTCATCTGTAGGATGACATTGTTTCTGGTAATATCCACATTGGCTTTAACAATCTGAGTCTGCGCAGACGCTTCCCTGACCTGAGCATACCAGGAAAGCCGCTCGAAGATACTCCAGCTCAACTCCACACCCAATTGCCAAAAGTCATTATCCTGCCATTGAGTAAACCAGTCTGGAGAAGAGTAGCCATAGGTGAATGAGCCATTAACCGATGGCACTATTCGCAACTTGGAAACCGTTTCTGCAGTTTCCTGTAACTTCAGGTTGGTTGCCGAAATCAGATAAGAAGGATTGCGCTCCAGAACGAGCTTATTAAAGACTTCAGGAGGCGGGAGTGGTTTTAGTGTATCTGGAAAAGATACAGAGGTATCGATTCTGACCGGATAATCTGAACCGATAAGATTCGCCAGCGCCCTTCTACCGTTAACCAGCGCCGCCAAGGCGTTTACCCGCTCCACCTGGCGTTGAAGAAGCGCTACTTCCACCCGAAGCAGTTCGGGTCTGGCGATTACCCCGAGTCTGAACTGTTCCCGCGCGATTTCCGCTTGCTGGCGAATCTGCTCCAGTGCAGCATCGCTCACGCTTAAATTGTTGTAGAGGACTATCAGGTTATAATACTGTTCTTTTACCTGAAAGGCCAAATCTGCGATGGACTGCAGATACTGTTCGGAAGCCAAATTATCAATTTGAGGAATCTGCCCTATCTGGGCAAAAGAGGCCAAATCAAGCAGATTTTGCACCACACTGACACTCGCCTGGACATTGTCTGCAAAAGGCTCCTGAGTGATAATCGGCTCACCGCCGGGCACATCGACAATGGAAGCCGCCTGGGGACCGGAGCGGTTCCAGCGGGAGGAAAGACTTACATATGGAAGTACGGGGCTTAAAGAGGTGAGAATGCCAGTAAGCGTCTGGTTCTGCTGAGCCCTGATCTGTGCTGCCTGGGGAGAGTTTTCTATTGCGCTGCGCACACATTCATCAAGTGTAAAGACCCGGGTGGAATCCTGGGCCACTGAAACAGAAATCAGCGCTAAAAGCAAAAACAATAAGCTGATCTTTTTCATCAGACTCCTTCCAGTATTCATCAGGAATAGGTGAGCAACGGATATGCCACCTCTGATGCAAAACTTGGACATTTTTACCAATCTGCAAGCGATAAATTGTCATGTGGAATAGATATGTAAATATCATTGTAAACAAATATCTCTTTTCGCACATCAGTTCTTCAAAACACCAACTTTTTTTCATCTTCAAGTTAGCCGCTTAAAACGGCTCTAATTGATAAAAAAACAAGGGTGCAAGAAAAAACGGCAACACTCGGCAGGAGCCTTGGTTCAATAATTTCCTAAAACGGACGAATTCATTCTCTCTTTTTCAGGGTAGCTTGTGCCACCCTACCATTCATTTAACAAAGGAGATGATTCTGGAACGCAAAAGCAACATTTTTTCTAACACTAAAGGAGTAAAAATGAGACTCAGCTTTCTGGCATCTGTTACTATTGCAACTGTTCTCTTTGCTACTGTCAGTTCACAGGCTGTCACCATCGAGGCTAAAAGCGGAAGCAGAGCCGACATTCAGGCAGCTATCGACCAGGCACCCGAAAACGCCACGGTAGTTATTCCCGAGGGAAACTTTGATTTCAGAGGTCCACGCATCAATGTAAACAAAAGCATCACCATTTCCGGTTCCGGAGATAAGGGAACCGTTCTCAAAAAGCCCTCTGCACTCGACTGGTTTTTCAATGTTGTGACAGAAGGCTTCTTCAGACTGACCAATATTGTTCTTGACGGCGGCAAAGGCGGCGGCGGCGTCCAGCTGCGCACCAGTCGTCCTCTGGACTTCAGAGTCGACCACAGCACCCTCAAGAACTTCGGAACACGGGCGATCCAGACTCATGGCCCCATAAAGGGTGTCATCGACAACAATGAGTTCCAGGAAAACCGTCCAACCGACATCGTAGTGTATGGTGACAATGATGCCTCCTGGAATAAACCGGCATCCTTGGGGACCGATGACGCTGTTTACGTTGAGGACAACGTCTTCACCCATAAAAACGTCAAAAACTCCCACTCAATCGCTTCCAACCGCGGCTCAAAATATGTGTTCCGATACAACACTATTAATGATGGAAATCAGAATACAAATCCTATTGATGCTCACGGGAACTGGGAGTACGGACGAGGAAGCCGTTCCTATGAGATCTATGGCAACAAAGTCAATTCCGGCCACAGCTACATGGGAATGTATATAAGAGGTGGAACCGGAGTCATCTTTGACAACGAACTCAATGGTGATTTCACTCGCCCTCTGGTTCTTGAAAACTACCGTTCCTTCAATGTCAGAGGAGAAAAGTACCCCTCCAAAGACCAGATCAGCGATCTGAATGTTTGGAACAACAAGGTTAATGGCAAAGATGTCGTTCCATTTGTGAATGACAGAGGCAAAACCAGGGAACATATCAAACATAACCGGGACTACTTCACAAGCGGAAAAGCCGGTTACACGCCCTTTGCATACCCTCATCCGTTAAGAGGTGAGAGTGCGGCACCGGCTACCGCCACAGCCGCTCCTGCTTCAACCCAGAATCCGGCAACTTCGGTAGTAAACCCGATGCAGGAAAACCCCGATCAGCCCTCCATTGCTGATCCGACCAGCCCCTGGGACAAGTTCACCAAAATGTTCAACATTCTAGGGTAATTGCAAACGATTCGGTCCTTACACAGAGCACGGCTTCCAGCCGTGCTTTTTTATTTTGCAATCGAGAAGCCTATGATTATATTATAGCCACAGTTAGCGTATCCCATAAAAACCGACACATTTATGTACTTTCCTCTGAAGAACACCCTCAAAAGACTGTTCCCGTTTTTTCTTTTAATTGCAGCATCTATATATGGAGCTACTTCAGAATCGATAGATATTTCAAATCTTGATAGAGAACTGTCTGTCAGCTCTTCTGTACTTTTTTTCGAAGATACTTCCGGTCATTTGACTTTTGAACAGATTCGAATGCTTCCCGATTCCTGCTTCAAAAAATCAAACCTGAAGACACCAGCTTTCGGCTTCTGTGAATCATCAGTCTGGGCAAAAGTCAACATAACCAACCGTTCTGAAATCACTTCAGCAGCAGTTCTGGAAGTTGCCGTACCCAGCATCCACCAGATTGACTTCTTCAGCTCCGACAGTTCCGGTCACTACAGTCATCAGCAATCCGGTTTTCTTCTGCAAGGAACAAATAGAGCTCTTCCCTTTCTCAATCCGGCGTTCAATTTGCCTCACAATATGAAAAACAGTACAATTTTTATGCGACTTGCCAGCAGCACGCCTCTTACAATTCCCATTTTCATCAAACCTCTGGGCCTGATGCATAAAAGCGACAATCTGCTCCGAACATTTCTGGGATTGTACTTCGGAGCCCTGCTGTTTCTCGCCCTTTACCATCTTTTCCTCTTTCCTCAGCTTCATGATAAAAGCTACCTTCATTATGTCCTCTTCGTGTTCACCTTTGCCATTGGACAGATGGCGGCAGTTTACGGATTTCTGCTGGAAGACATTTTTCCAGGATTCAGCAGAGCTGGAATTGACTACTTTCATATAATAAACTACACCTCGGCACTCTTTGCCATCCTTTTCTCCCGTTCTATCCTGGCAGTGGACAAATACTCTCCAAGGCTTGACAAAATCATTATCGGCATCTGCATTTTCATCTCTTTCATGATCCTCATTTCGCCATTTCTTGATTTTAGAAACAAAGAGAAAATTCTGGTGTTTTTGAACATCATTCCCTCACTAGCGCTAATTGTTGCAGCCATTGCACCTCTGAAAGCCAAATACCGACCAGCAATCTACTTTTTAGAAGCTGCAGGAGTTTCAGTTGCAGGGCTACTTCTTTATAATTTCATGTACGGTTTTAACATCCTTCCCTTTTCCCGTTTCCTTTATTTTGTTCCAAACATTTCCTCTCTAGTCACCGTTCTTTTGTTTTCAATAGCTCAGGCAGATCGTATTCGACTCATTAAACTTGATCGAGAAAGAGCACAGCTGGTCGCACTGAAAAACCTCAAACAGGCTTTACAGTTTCAAGAACAGAAAAACACTCTTGAAGAGGAGCTGTTCCATGCACGGAAAATGGAAGCTCTCGGGCGGCTTATAAGTGGAATTTCACATGACCTGAGAAATATGCTTACGCCCTTTTTCGGCTATCCGCAGCTGATCAAGAGCCGCTTTTCAGATAATCCCACTCTGGTTTCCTATTCAGACCGCATGATGGATGCTGCTCAAAAAGCCAAGGACCTTACCTCCAAACTCCTTAACTTTTCCAGTAAAACGACCCAGACAGCTATTCCATTTGATCTAAAAACCGTTGTGGCGGAAGTTGCTGATATTCTTAGGCACTCCATCGATAAAAACATAGTCATTGAAAATACCCTGAAAACGTCAATGACTCTGATCGGGGATAACAGTCAGGTACAGAATGCAGTTCTCAATCTTGCACTGAATGCGCGCGATGCCATGCCCCAAGGTGGAAAACTCGTCTTCTCCGGAGGAAACTGTACACTTACAGGCGATAAACCCTTCCTCAGAATATTCGAAGCTGAACCTGGTCCCTACTACTTCATCTCCGTGGAAGATAGCGGTATTGGAATGGATGAAGAAACGATGGAACATCTGTTCGAGCCCTTTTTCACCACGAAGGAGAAAGGCAAGGGAACAGGGCTTGGCCTCGCAAATGTGTATGGAGCAGTAAAGAGCCATAAAGGCTGTATCGAAGTAGTGAGTGAAAAGGAAAAGGGAGCTATTTTCACTCTCTATTTCCCTACCCCGACCGGCACGATCCAATCTCAAAACCAAACCCGCAATCAGTTTATGTCCGGTAAAGGCACCATTTTACTGGTCGATGATGATGAAGATGTGATAGCAGTGGTCGAGGAAGTTTTGACAGACATGGGATACACGGTGGAAGCATTCAACAAGGGACAAGAGGCGATAGACTGGTACAGACACAATCCCTCAGCAATCGACCTTGCAGTTCTGGATATGATCATGCCAAAGAAAAAAGGCCATGAGGTATTCGCTGAACTCAGGTCCATAAATCCCAAACTCCCCGGCATCATCGTCACCGGTTACAGCGACCCGCTTGACCTCCTGGAAGCAAAAAAACTGGGGATAAGCGAGATTATTGATAAACCCTTTGAAATCGAGACTTTGTCAATCGCCATTTCCAACATTCTGAAGAATTGCCCCACTTCACCCCAAAAAGAGTCAAATCTCCATGCATAAACTTGTGGCCATAGGCGACTCCCTTACCATGGGATTTACAAGCGGCAGCATTTACAGGGCTGATCTTTCATACCCCGCAATGCTCGCCAGAGCCCTCGGGGGAAGATTTACATACCCGTATTTCAACAATGACAACGGTACTACCGGGGGATTTCCCTTGAATATCGAATTTCTTCTTCACAAGCTCCATGGGAAATTTCCAAACGGAATCCCCTCTTATGCTTTTCCCCGCATGATCATGGAGACAAACAAGCATCTGGCGGATGTTGAAGAACATTGGGAAAAACTCTTTGAAAGCCCCGGTGAATGCTATCATAATCAGGCTGTTCTTTCCTACACTATGCAGGAAGCGTACCGACTGGATTCAGTAACCTGCTGCAGCCAGACAGATTCCCCTAAAGATAACTGGCTGCTTTTCCGACAAATTCCTGAAAAACCCATGTACCGGGCAGCCATTCGAACTCTGTGCAATAATGGAAGAGCGGTTACACAGCTTCAAAGAGTAAGGGAGTTATCTGAAGATGGCGGCATTGAAAACCTGATCATTTCCCTGGGTGCCAATAACTGTCTGGGTGCCATCATTGAATTGTCAATTAAGGTTTCTGAAGAGGAAGATCTTTACAGACAACCACATGAAAGAAAATGCAACCTGTGGCTTCCGACACATTTTAGACAGAGTCTTGAATACCTGGCATCCAGCATCTGCGAACTCAACATTAAAAATGTATTTATAGCTACAGTACCCCATGTCACCATCCCCCCCGTTAGCCGGGGAACACCCCCCAAAAGCAAGCGCGGCAAATATTACGACTATTATACCCGCCCATGGATTTGGGACACAAGCTTCCTCCCCTGGTTGCACCCCTATCTCAAACGGGAAGACGTTTCACTAATTGATGAATTTATTGACTATTACAACCACAGCATTAAGACAATCGCCAAAGCTAATGGTTGGCAAGTCATAGATTTCTGTTCTTTGCTTGATGATATTGCATTCAGGCGCAACGAGGGGAAAATCCCCTTCAAATGGCCCGATGCGGCAGTAAAGGCGCTGCAACGCAACCCTAACACCTCTTACCTGGTAAAAGATGGTGAACCGACTCTGGATACCAGATATCTTGAACTTGCCATGAAATCACCCGAAGAGAAACCGGCCATAAAAGCCGGTGGACTCTTCAGTTTGGATGCGGTACACCCCACAACCTTCATGTACGGTATCATTGCCGATCTCTTTCTGAAAGCGATGAAGAACAAAGGCGTTACCGATGCAGACGGAGGGATTCCGGAACTTGACTGGGATTTCATAACGGGAAGTGACTCGTTGTTAAACAATCCACCTCTCCTTCTTCGAGATCTGAGATCGGTCCTGAGCAGCTTGTCAGGTAAGCTCCACGGTCAGGTGTTCTTCAAAGTGCTCGAATCTTTTAAAAGCAATTTCTGAAGCGCACAAAGTGTATATTTGCTCTTCTCAAGATTAAGTAAAAGTCTGGAGGCACATTGGAAAGCGAATCTTTACGCATCCGCCAATTAGAAGAGGAACTGAACAGGTGTAAAGAGGAGAATAGCACTCTCAGGGAATCCCATTTAACGTTCATGGAAATGGTTCAAAGCGCAAACAGCATTATTCTGCGTATGGATCCTTTGGGAAATGTGACATTCTTAAATGATTTTGCCTGCCGTTTTTTCGGTTTCAAACAGTCAGAGATATTAGGGAAAAACGTTATTGGAACCATAGTTCCTTTACAGGACTCCCTGGGACAGGATCTGAAGGCCAAAATGGAGGACCTTGTTGTCTCCACTGAACTTTACTCCTGCACTGAAAATGAAAATATCACCAAAGACGGTAAACGGGTCTGGGTCTCCTGGTCCAACAGACCACTTCATGATCAAAACGGCAAAGTTCGTGAAGTAATATGTGTGGGAAATGATATAACCCGCATGAAAAAGGCTGAAAGTGAACTGAAGAGCGAACGGGACTTTGCACACGCTATCTTTGAAACCGCAGGCGCGCTTCAAATTGTTTTTGACACCTGTGGCAAGATCGTCAAATTCAACAAAACCTGCGAAAAACTGACCGGCTATCAATATAATGAAGTTTATGGAAAACCGTTCTGGGATCTCTTTCTGCTCCCTGAAGAAGTGAGCTACGTAAAGGAGATTGCTGGTTCACTGACAAGCGAACAGAATATTTCCAACCATGCGGTGAACTATTGGGTCGGCAAAGATGGAAGTAAAAGACTTATTTCATGGTACAACACTAGTTTACTTGACGAAAACGGTAAAACCAAATACATTGTGTCCACCGGCCTTGACATTACAGGTCTGCGCAAAGCTCAGGAAGAACTCAGAAGGCACCGGGATCACCTGGAGGAGCTAGTCGCTGAACGCACGGCTGAACTGTCCCGTACAGTCGAACAGCTCAAAAAGGAAATATTTGACAGAATTCGCGCCGAAGAAGCTCTTAAGGACTCTGAAAAACGTTATCGCTACCTATTTGAAGAAAGCCCCTCAGGGGGCCTGATCATCAGCACTGATGGTGTCATTCTCGACATCAACAAATCCTTTCTGAAATCGCTCAACTATACAAGAGAGGATACGGTTGGCCATCGGGTAATTGACTTCATTGTGCCTCAGGAACGGGAGAAAACTGCCGAGCGGCTTGTAAAACGCTTTAAAGGCGAGAGCATAGGCGAGATGGAAACGAAGGTAGTTGCCAAAGACGGTTCAGTACACATCATACTCTTTTCTTCGGGACAGACCGAGCTGAAAAGAAACGGTCAAACGGTATCCATTCTGATTACCGGCATGGATATTAGCGAAAGGAAAGCTGCAGAAGAAGCACTTAAAGAATCTGAAGAACGCTATAAATTCCTTTTCGAAGAAAGTCCCGCCGGGAACATTATAATCGGACTTGATGGAACAATAAGAGACGTCAACACAAGCTTTATCAAACAACTGGGTTATGATAAAACAGATCTTGTCGGACATCCGGCTCTGGAGTTCATCGTCCCTCAGGAGCGTGAGCATGTTAGGGGTATTCTGCTGGCCCGGGCAAACAACCAGTTTATCCCTGCCAGAGACACCGGCATCATTGCCAAGGACGGTTCCATCCACTACATAGTGTTCTCCGGTACCCAGACCTTGCTGCATGAAAATGACAAACTTGCCGGAATTCTAATCACTGGTAATGATGTAACCGAAACCCGCAAAGCTGAAGCTTTGGCAAGAAAGCATCAGTTGCAGCTTATTCAAGCAGACAAAATGGCTTCTCTGGGAATTCTGGTTTCCGGCATCGCCCATGAGATCAACAATCCCAACAATTTCATAATGCTTAACGGCGAGTGCATCCATGATATCTGGCGTGATGCTGTTGCAGAGCTTGACATAAAAGCAACCGGGGGAGATTTTCAGATTGCAGGCCTCCCCTATTCAGAAATTCGTGAAGAGACATTCAAACTCATCGGCGGCATTCGTGAGGGTGCCGAGAGAATAAAAAGGATTGTCAACAGTCTTAAGGATTTTGCCCGACAGGACCCCGGAGATATGGACCAGCTTGTGAATCTCAACTCGGTTCTTGATTCCGCAACCCTCATCACCAATAACCTGATTAGGAAAAGTACCTATACTTTCCAGCTGGAACTTGCGCCTAACCTGCCTGATTTCCGCGGGAATGTTCAACAGATTGAACAAGTAATAATCAATCTTATCACCAATGCCTGTCAGGCTTTAACCTGCACCAGTCAGAAAATCACCGTCACAACCGCATTGAACGTGTCTCAGTCCAAAATTGAACTAGCGGTTTCAGATGAAGGTTCGGGCATTGCACCGGAGCACATCAAGTATATTATGGATCCTTTTTTCACCACCAAACGCGACAGTGGAGGAACAGGATTGGGTCTTTCAATCTCCTACAGCATTGTCAAAAACCATTCCGGTGACCTTTCGATCCAGTCAGTCCCTGGAAAAGGCACCACCGTACTGCTTCAGTTCCCCTTTACACAGGAATAGCCATTATGTCCAGCGAAATTAAAGGTATTCTACTCGTTGATGATGAAGCACAGTACCTTCAGAGTGCATCATTCATTCTAAGATCCTCGGGTTTTAGAAAAGTGGCAACTTGCCAGGACAGCAGACAGGCGCTGTCAATGCTGGCTGATAGCGGGTTTGACATTGTCCTGCTGGATATTATGATGCCCCATCTTTCAGGCCTGGAGCTGGTTCCCGAAATAAAATCCAAATATCCGCAAACGCAAGTCATCATGGTAACAGCAGTAAACGACATTGAAAATGCGGTTCGCAGTATCAGAAGCGGTGCTTTCGATTATCTGGTGAAGCCCATCGATAAAGCCCGCCTGATCACCACAGTGCAGAAAGCAATTGAACATAGTGACCTTGTGAATGAAAACACCCGTCTCAGAGAACGATTCTTCTCTACAACGGTTGAGAAACCGGATTGTTTCGATCATATCGTGACCAGAAACAGTGCAATGACCACCATTTTCCGCTATATAGAAGCGATCGCCCCCACTCCGCTACCAATTCTTATCACCGGTGAAACAGGTAGCGGAAAGGAACTGATCGCAAAAGCTGTTCACAGGGCAAGCGGCAGAAGTGGGGAATTTGTAGCGGTAAACGTTGCCGGACTGGATGACAACCTTTTCTGTGATGCACTGTTTGGACATGAAAAAGGTGCCTTCACCGGTGCGGAACGCCCCCGGGCGGGCCTTATCGCCAAAGCAACCGGCGGGACACTTTTTCTGGATGAAATCGGTGAACTGAAACTAGAATCTCAAGTAAAGCTGCTCAGGCTTCTGGAAGACCGTTCTTATTACCAGGTGGGATCCGACAAACTACTCACCACCGACGCCCGGATTGTAGTGGCGACCAATGCCGCCGTAGACCCGTTCAGCGGTAATTCATCATTTCGCAAGGATCTATACTTCAGGCTTCAGAGTCATCATATACAACTCCCTCCATTAAGACAGCGAAAAGAGGATATTGCGGCACTGCTTGACTTCTTTCTTGAAAATGCCTCAATTGAACTTAACAAAAAAGCACCAACGCCTCCACCGGAACTCTATACATTATTATCCACTCACAGTTTTCCCGGAAATGTTCGTGAACTGAAAGGGATGGTATTTGATGCGGTGAGCCGGCACACCGGCGGAGTTCTTTCCATGAAGTGCTTTGAGGAACATATAGCCAGAACTACTGCCAGCAGTCCGCAAGTCACACCCGTTGATTTGACTTGCGAGTCGTCCGGTTCGAAGGTGATCTTTGCGGAACAGTTGCCCACTCTCAAGGAAGTGGAACAGGCTCTTGTGGCTGAGGCCCTCAGGAGAGCGGGCGATAACCAGTCCATTGCTGCCGGAATCCTGGGAATCACCCGCTCAGCCCTCAATAAACGCATCAATCACCCAAAAAATTGATGCTCCGGGCTTCCTGAGGCCTATTTTCTGTTCACTGTGGAACCACCGCTCTTCTGGACATGTCCCAGAATCGCACCACCTTTGTAATCCAGTCGGGAACCGCCACTCAGCTCTCCGGTAATCCTTCCGGAAGCATTGACTTGCGCAGTACTCCCGCCGCTCAGAACCGCATTGCAATCTTCTACAATATAATAATAAAGCTGAGCATTTCCACCACCACTCGCACAAACCGTAAGGTCTTGACCGGAACCATCCAGAGAAAGCCTGCTTCCACCCGACAGCCTGGCCCGCAAGTCTCTGCTTGTGCACATCCCCTCCATTTTACTTCCCCCGGAGAGATCAACTGTCAATGTACCATTTGTAATAACCGTTCCCCGAATCCCAATTGTCGTTCCTCCACTCCCTTGAATTGAAGTATATTCCGGCGCTTTGATCTTAACCTTGAATAGCGATGTATTATAGAATCTACCCGATTCAAGTCCGACTGAAAGTATCCCGTTTTCATTCTCGACCACTAAAAACTGCTCCAGATTATCATCGATGGTGACCTCTATGCTGAATGAATCCGATTGTTCAATTGTAGCATTGCATCCGTGTGAAAAAGACACTGTTGAAAAATCCTGCTCAAGGTAAGCCGTAGTTGAAGGGACCCCGGAACCTACCATCTGTTCAAAAACACAACCAGTCGTCAACATTCCCAACGCTACTGCAACCACATACAATAAATGCCTTTTCATAGCATCTCCTCTGAACGGGTTATTCTGTTTGACAGGGAATTGTGCAAAAGTCAGGCCAGATTTGTTCGGCTATTTCTGTGCTGTTTTGCAAGTCACTACGCATTCCCCGTTGAGAATTTTCACATCAGAAGTGAATGTTTTCACGGTCCTGAAGTAATAGCGTTTTTTAATATTGCGCTCGTCTTCAATTAACACTCCCGAATGATCTTGTGATGACTCAATCTGTGAATATTCACAATGCATTCAAGGATACGTTGAGTATTCTCACATCCGTAGCAAACACGAGAAAACTCATAAGGCATTGAATTTTCAAAACATTTGACACCAAATCCACTGCGGCACAAAACATGCAGACTTAGCGGAACAAGAGCATTTAAAGACTTCAACACAGGGACATGCTATGATTACCTATGATCTAAAGTTAAATCAGAAAAATTCAGACAGATTCTATTCTGTTCTCAAAAATTTTTCCCAACGGGTCATGGAAGAGATAAATGATAAGGCGGGATTGCTATTAGACGAATATGCTGTATTTCTCAATAGAGATCTTCATGAGAAACCACGAAGTATGGGAGAATACGGAGTTGAACTGGTCACGATGGGTATACTTCTACACCGTTATGCAGGAGCAAGCCAGAGAGCCTTTCTACCGGTTCTGCCTGTTCTTAGAGCGCTCTATGCAGTACGCAGCAGGTATCCCAAATTGAAAAAAACGACAGACGCACTGCGCGCCCGCATCACCGGGCTGTTTCTTGTTCCACACATTGGAACTACTAAGAAAAACTTCCTGACAATTTCGATATTTAACAAATGTATACGATGGCTGGAAGCTACTGGCGAATTCGATGATGAAGCAAAGCGGCTTTGGAAATGGAGCAGCTTTCTACAGACCAAAAGCGAAGTTGAAATATTCCAATGCTTTGAATTAACTGAACAACTTACGGAATGGTTCAGAGAAAATGCCCAGAAAGAGCTTGGGATCTTTACATCCGGTGTAAATGATTTTCTCATAAAAGGGCTCCCGGCGCACCGCTTCAGGGAAGATCAGCTTTTCTGCGGCAAAACCGAAATCGAATACCACATTAATATGGTGGCGTCTGAAATTGTCAACCAGGGTCTAAGAGCTGAATTCGACGAAATGAAGAACAAAGTGGTCCTGCTGCCAGGATGCATGCGTTCCCAGCCAGAAGAGTGCTGCCATGCTCAACAAAACGGACTTGATATCGTCTGTACCGGGTGCACGGAAGGGTGCAGAATAAACCAGATCAGCATTTTGGGTCAGAAAAAAGGGTTCGAGGTATTCATTGTCCCCCACTCCAGCAGCTTTACAAAATGGTTAAAGAAATATGAAAAGTCAAAAGACACTGGAGTAATTGCAACAGCATGCATTCTCAATATAGTTGTAGGGGGCTATCAGATGCGGGATCTGGAAATCCCCTCCCAGTGCGTTCTTCTTGATTTCTGCGGCTGCAGAAAGCATTGGGATCCCCAGGGTACGCCTACCGATTTAAATCAGAGCAGATTGCTTAGTCTTGCTCAAAGCAGCAATGTCTATTCCTACGAAATGACAGACTGGACCCCCTCAATGCTTACCTGCATGGAAACAGCCGAGTGCTGCTGCTGATTGCAGACCACCTACGTTAAGTGTGAAAGTTATCACCTTTCACACTTAAGTTCTCTCGAATCTGCCCCGGATTTATTTTGTGCTTAGGCTACCCAGTCTCTACCGCAAATGCACCCATAAACTTAAGGGGAACAGATGTACTCAAAATCCAGAAGAGTTTTCCTTTTGATTCTCCTCTTTTCAGGGTTTTGCTCCGCCGACACCCTGACCTTCAGCAGTAAAGCATTCCTTGATGAAATAAGAAATTCTCAGGAGCTCTATTACAATAAAACAGTACAGTTTTATGATTCTCTGCTCGCAGGAAAAGCCGATGCCGCTATCATGCTTGAAAAATGCCGATTCATGGAAACTGCTCTGTATGATCCTGAAACCGAGGAAAACCCCAAATACGATGACTGGGAAAATTGTTATGATCAGCTCCTGAATACCTACCCCGATGATCTTGATGCAAACCTGTACAGGCTGGAACATCAGTACGGTGATAGTGCTGTTGCTTCGGCAAAAAACCTGATAACCCGATTCAAAAAGTCCCTCCATCCACAAGATGCCAAGATTGCTAAGGTCTATGAAAAAATGGCTTATGCTTATTCGTACCTGGACAGTTTCTCACAGTCTGCAGCAGCTTGCAAATCGGCGATGTTGTTTGATGACACCATCAATGTCAATCTTCTGCTCGCCCGTCAGTACATTGCTCTCGGTTTACGGGAGAAAGCATACAAAACGATAATGGAAGGAGAACACAAATATGAAAACTGGGAAAAGCAGGACGCTGCGGGTCTGCTTCTGCAACTTCGATATCCTGAAGAAGCTCTGGATTTCTATTTGCCTCTACTTGAGGATACTTCAGCCTACATTGACTATTCCGAACTTGCAACCGCCTATGAGCAGGTTGGTGAATTCGACAGTGCACGAATATTTTTCCAGAAGAGTCTGGAGTATGAGTACGATGAACTTTCGGCTGCCAAGACCATGTTTGAGTTTGATCTTCGCCACTCAAAAAGTGAACTCGCTCTGGAATCCTACAGAGCCTTGAGAGACAACGGTTTCTTTGCAGATCCATTCTCTTTTTACAGGTATCGGCTATTTCTAAAAAATCCTTTTCTTATGCCGCAGTGGAGAGAGTTTCTTGGAATACTTTCATTTCTGCTGGCCTGCATTATAATGCTGCTGATTCCCTACCTATGGATTCTCCCACTACACTACTGGGGATCTAAACTGATAAATAAAAATTCTGATTCCATCTTTTCTCTTCGCCATTTGTGGATCATCTGCTCGGGGATGATGATTGTATCATTCATTGCCACCGGGCTCTTTCAACATGAAACCTTTTCCATGTTCTTTAAAGAGATCAGATCAAGTAGCACGTCTTCAGACATTAACAACTCATATTTTCTGATCACCTTCTGCTCATTAAACATGCTGCTTGCTTTACTAGTTCTGATCAAAAGTAAATCATGGACTGTTTTTACGCCACGAGTGCCATTGTTCACCACAATAGCCTTTCTAATCGCCGGATATGTATTGCTAATAATGGTACGCAAAGCAAACATCTCCTTATTTCCTGAACTTGCAAAGGAAAGTGCAAAGAGTATCAGCGTGGGATCGGTAATAGTACTCACAAAATCACTTATTATAACTAAAGGGATTCTCCCCGCACTGCTCGTATCCTGTGTCATTGTGCCGATTTATGAAGAATATCTGTTTCGGGGGGTCAGCCTGGAGGCTTTGAGAAAGTATTTCCCGTTCTGGTTTGCGAATGCAATTCAGGCAGCCGCCTTCGCCGTGCTTCATGACTCAATACAGCTCTTCCCCTCCTTTTTCTTCATGGGGTTACTGTTTGGATGGCTATACAGAAGAACCAGAAGTCTTTTCATTTCCATTCTGCTTCATTCGATAAACAATATATTTGCCATTTCCACAATTTATGTTTTAATGCAGCGAAATGGATTCTAGCAGGAGTTCAAGATGATTTTTAATGAGAGAAAACCAGTTGGAGCTTCATTTACAGATCTGGATCGGGCGAGAAGATGGGACGAGAGAAATCTTAAACTGGAAAGTTCCGCTGAACAGAAAGCAGAACGCATCTCCCGCCTGCTTTCCCTAAACCCGGAAAGCACTGTTGTTGATCTGGGTTGCGGAAGCGGTTTCTTCACGCTTGAGATAAGCAGATACTGTAAACAAATATACGCAGTTGACATATCATCTATCATGCTGCAACTGCTTGAGGAAAAAAAACAGGCCCGCGGCATCGAAAATATCACCTGCATCAATAAAGGCATTCTACAATTCCTGTCTGAACAAAAGCAACCTGTAGATGCTTTTGTTCTACAAACTTCACTTCACCATCTTCCTGACTTCTGGAAGTCTCTGGCGGTACATTACATAGGACAAAATCTGCATTCCAATGGTTTGGTCTATCTTTCCGATGTAATCTTCTCTTTTCCCATCTCTGAATACAAAACTCACTTCCAAGCTCTACACCAGTTCATCAGCTCGAAAAATGATGAGGGTCTTCTGAGAGACTTGGAGACTCATCTGTTGGAAGAGCACTCCACATTTGATTGGGTTTTGGAGGGGATGTTTGAGCGAAGCGGTTTTAAAAAACTCAGTAAAACAGAACAGAGTGCCACTGTTGCCGAATACCTCTTCCAAAAAAAGTAACAGTTTCATCTTGGTTCAAGATTGCCTGTAACTCTCAATTTGAAGAGAGCTGGATTCGGGGGGACTGCAGTTTAACGGGCGGCATTTACCATGCCGCCCGTTTTAAGGCCTATTTAATGGTAGACCCTCTCTGCATAGTGTGTATCAGCTCATCGCTGAATCCAGGTACTCTCTTAACATCATCCCAGCTGTGATAGGGGCGATTATCATATATGTAATGCGCACGGGTCTCTCCCAGACCGGGCACCTGCTTTAGCTCTTCGAAGCTGGCTTTGTTCAGGTTAACCTTTCTCTCTTCCATAGCAAACCTCCTTTCAATGGAAGTGTCCTATAATATTTCGTGTGCCTATCTTTAAAACGGTATATTTTTTGATTTACCATCGCATTTTTTCCCGTTTTGAATCAGGGAAATTTGATAGAGACACGATATATGGCAAAGTAGGGGCCGCCATATCATAGCTTACCTATTTCTGCCCTACCCTGATCTGCACCTCGTTAAATTCCACCGTTACCCGCTCTGCATAGCGCTTTCCGTTTTTTTTGTCGTGACGCATGAATTCCGGAGGATCGATCTCAATTCTGAGGGTGTAAGTGCCATCCCCCGGCAATTTCCAGTTTTTGCCATAATGATAAAGATAAGGGTGCCACAGAAACGGCTGGCGATGGGTGCCCACCACGTTTTGATCCTGATCGAGTACAGTACAGGTCACGTTAAGCATGGGAACAAAACGCATATCCGCCCCATCGGCCACTACTATTTCTATATGGGCATTTTCATCTCTGGGTTCATGCCAGGTAAATTCACCGTTATAGAGGCTATACATCCCTTCAGCTTCCTCCACAGCGTAACCTACGATATAGTTTCCGGCAGGTTTGGTTCTGCCATGAGCGATCTTCTCTGTCATGTATTTAACTGTTTCGTTCAGAGCCTCTCCCTGTTTGCGGGCAAGATCCAGTCCCTGTGCATCGGCCTCATCACTTAAATCCATTGGCGGTTTCTGAAACTTTGATGTTTCCATATATTACCTCCAGTTTATCTGTTTAACTATTTTCAGAGTCCTTACCTGTTGTTTTCTCGGCTCCACCCTTCCATGGAAGACGCCCGCTCATCTCTATCTCAAGCGTAAAACTTAGAAATGTCCTGATAAGCACTATCCCCCCAAGCACAGCCACACTGGTCAAGGATGGCTCCACAGCCACAGAACGAATAATATCTCCGGCAACCAGAAACTCCAGCCCGAAAAGTATCCCCTTTCCCAACCGGTGCCTGAAATCGAGATAAATGGCCTTGGATCTCTCTTTTTTGAAATAGGAATATATGGAAAGTAATAAGGCCAGAACAGCCGAGAAAGTGATAACACTCACCCCCAGTAATTCAAGCAGGGAACCGGAAAATCTGGTAATGGCTGCAGTAATTTCCACAAGCAAACCTGAATATTGGACCCATTCTACTGAAACAATAATAGATGGACCTGCAAAATCCGTGCGTGAGAAGGTATGGGGAGAAGCTGACCTATTATCTGAAGGTGACTGTGGCGCGCATTACCTCTACGCCATCCCTGTCCCGGGTCAGTTTTAGCGAATAACCCTGTTCTGTTTTTCCGACTGCAGCCTTTATAAGATCGCCCCAGCTGCATTCGGCAAGGTAGTTCACTTGAAAAGATTCAATGGAGGTGTTTTCGTGTTGTTCCTTGCCGAACAGATCTGAAATCCACCCCACATAGCGGGTATTGTTGACATGACCGTTCATATCAATATCGCTGTAACGAACTGAAATCTCTGAGCAGGATGCACTGTCCTCAACCAAAGTGATCTTTGCCGGATCATGAGGCTGTGCCCGGTACTGAGGCATCACTGCGATTCTGGACAGATAAGCATCAGGGCGACGGGGCCTATGGTTGCTTCTGTCTAGAATCAACCAGCCGCTCCCGGCAGATACCAGTAGCTCCCCCGCTTCACTGAACATCTCGAAATCCCTCAAGGCAAGCAGTCCGCCAGCCCCTCTGGGCCAGGTCCTCACATAAACTTTGTCACCCCATAAAGGGGCCTTGTGAATACGTACCGAAAGCCTCGAAAGCACCCAGAAAAGACCCTCATCGTTCAGGTCTCCAAAACCCAAGTCAAGCGCCTCGGCATGCCTCCAGGCTGCCTCCTGCAGATATCGGGCAATGGTCTCGGAGGTTGCCTCTCTTCGAATATCCACTTCGTAGGAATACACCGGAAAACAGACCTGAAGCATCCCTTCAGGAATAATATTGACATCGAAAATCGTTTCTGAATCCTGCATCAAAGTCTCTCCCTGGCCTTTAAATATCCCAGTATATGCACCAGTGGAGCGTTCCAGTTGATGGCGATCTCGTTGGAAGCATAACTTTTTTCGTCATCCACATAAGATCTGGCGGGATCACTGTAACAATAGGGGGTTCCCCAGGAGACCTTGGTAATGTCGTCCTGTCGCACGTTATTGGGACCACCTACAACAAAACCGGGAATAGGTTCATCAATGCCATCAGCTGAACACTGCCTGTGATGAATCGAATGAGGATAAGTGCTGCCGAACCCGGTTACATAGCAAACACCCAGTGGATTCTTTCCAAACACATAATCAACTGTTTCTGTCAAGGCATCATAATAGTTTCGATCACCAGTCAAATCGTACATATAAGAGAAGAGCACCGCAATGTTCAGAAATGATGCATTTGATCCCCAGAAGAAACATTCGTAGGGAATACGATAAGGATTTTCCTTCAGAATGAGCCTGTGCTTTTCAGCCACGTCTGTTACTTTTGCCAGAACAGCATCTCGGGTATTCTTGTCGAGATTGCCGGGAACCGTAAGTAGAGAGTAATAGGCCATCCCCTGAAGATCCCACCATGTGGGGACATCTGTAAACTTCATTTCTGTTAGGGACTTCTTTACCGTCTCACTGTACGGTTCTTCCCCGGTACTGATAAAAAGTTCAGCAGCAGCCCAGAGGAACTCATCTTTGTAGGCTTCGTTCCCTTCCACCAGGTATTGAGAACCTGAGCACTCAAGATCCATCCATCCCTGCTGGTGATCACTGTAAGCTCCGCTTCCGCCGGTCTCAGCTGGTTCAGCGATTGCACTGTTCTGCTGTGCCCAGACATAAGCTTTTTTAGCTCTGTCAAGACAATCAGAAGCATAGGAGGAATCGATCTCCTTAAACACCCGTGCAGCCTGAGCCATGTTAGCCGCAAAGCAAAGCGAGGATGTAGTGGTTTTCCCTATCACATAACGCAACATTGTATCATCTGCAGGAAGAACAAAACCGGGCCAGCTCAATCCCGCCACTTTAAAAAACACTCCCCCGTCCTCATCCTGCATGCTCTTTAGCCAGTCAAGTTCATACTTGACCTCGTCAAGAAGATCGCTCTGACCGTTGCCGCTTTCGGGAATATTGCTGAACCGGTCAGGAACCAGTGCCGGAAACCGCTCGTAAAGAGAAAGCATCGTGCCCACAGTGATACCGGCATTCACCACATATTTTCCGAAATCCCCGGCATCATACCACCCTTTGGAACTGTTTACAACACCCTCTTTTCCGGTTGACTCATGAAGAATGCAGGCGGTATCAGGATGCCCCGCTTTTCTGGCCCAGGCACCCGCGTATTGTGAATCCAGGTCCATGGAGGCACGCTGATAATAATAGGACTTGAGCGAGGCTTTGAATGCTTCCCCGTAGATCACACTATCGATGACAAATGATGGAGAGAGCCCGATTGAGGGAACCAGCACCTGAAATCGCCCGGTTTTCTCCAGTGATGAAAAATCTCCCCGGGAAACTTTCTCACCCGATGGTCTCCAGAATTCCTGAGATTTGAGTATTCCCTTGAACACCACGTTTCCGAAACTGTCAACCACATAGAATGGAGCCTCGATTGAATCCCCCACCACAACCAGCTTTGGTGAGGACACATAATAACCCATTTGGTTCACACGCACCCGACTGTCAACCACTTCGCCGTCAAGAGAAATGCGATTTGATTTGCAGGAATAAAAAAAAGAGAGTAGCAGCAGTGAAAGAATGACTCTTCTGGAGATCACAATGAGCACCTTTGTGTGAGATTTTGACTAGTTTGCCTTCAAAAAACCTGTGGGCTTGAAAATTTCATAAACATACTGTTGGGAAACCTTCTCCCACTCCTCCCGGGTCGCCTCCTCACCTGCAATTGGCACCAGGGATCTTATTCTGCCGTAACTAATATATTGGCGGGCACGGTTATCCCAAAGGACAAAATTGGTATTATAAATCAGCTGTCGAGAGGGGGAAGTATTGATCCCCTCATCTGTGCGACTGGCGCTGTACTCATCGGTTTGGCTGCCAAGCCTCATTTTGCTGATCAGGAGCACATAGTCAGCTTCAATACCGCTGAATTCAAAGTAGGTATCTTTAGCAGGAAGTTCCACCACCACATTGCCTTCCGGAGCAGACACGTTTTCGTTTGAGACCAGAAAATGCGATTCAGGGCTGCGCTCGAATGTGGTCTTGAGATTGACTTGCTTCATCAGGTCTCTCATAAGCTGAGTCTTGAAGAACTGAAGGATGCGTCTTTGTGGATCACCCGCACCCAAAGCGCCCTCAATGCTTCCCTTGTACTCAATATAGGGGTAGTCTTCGAGGATAATAAAAGCCAAACTTGCATCCCTGATACTGTGCTTCTGGTAATTGGGAGCCATGATGATTCGAGAGGGACCTGCGCACCCTATGACAAAGAGTAATATGGTCAAATAAAAACATTTCTTCATTTAGTGTTCCTCTGCATTTCAATCTCTTTAACACAGCATTCAGGATGTCTGTAGGCGGTCTTATCACTCACTCTTAGCCTACCGAAGCTTATCGCTCTCATGGGGCACCAGTGAATGCAGGCGAAGCATTTCACGCATGTTTTTTTCCAGACCGGGTAGCCATCATTGTAACTGATACAGTTCACAGGACAGAGTTTGGCGCATAAACCGCATCTTGTACAAACCTCTCTGTTTACTTTCTTCCTTCTTTCACCCAGCACCTGTTCAAAAAACCATTCGGTCATGCGAGGGATCAGGGTTGATGCCGCTGATCCGGCAACGGAGATTTCCTGTTTTGCTTTCAGAGATGATATCATCTCTGAAAGTCTTCTCTCCCCCTCCTCAAGCATTGGCTTCACCATCTCCGGTTTAGTGTAGAAAAAGATACTGTTATCCGGAAGAAAGAGGGTATGGCCGGTATTGAGAATTATACCGTTTTCTGCCAGTGCACTCTTCAGATTTCGTAAAGTGGCACCAGCCATGTTTCCACAGTGGATGATGGAAAAAACATAAATTGACGAGGGTATCCGGAGCCTTTTGATAAAGCTTTTCACAAAACCGGGTGTATCCATAAAGTAAACTGGAAATACCAGCCCAACCATCTCAGCATTGACAGTGATCGTTTCCGTGCCTTTAAAGGAAGCCATTCCATATATTTGGGCCCCCAGTTCCTGCTTGAGCCGATTTGCGATATAAATGCTGTTACCGGTTCCGCTGAAATAGAATACTTTACACTTTTCTGGATGCATGTGTTTTGATCTCCGAGTCAATAAAATAATAGAAGCCAGCGACTTAAGGCCAGAGGGCAGCGTTGGCCCATTTTTTGAGATTTAAATGGTCAATCCCACAAAGGAGGGTACCATTAATCTTAAAGTCATGCTTTGCGGTGATGTCATGTGCGGACGGGGAATCGACCAGATTCTCCCCTATCAAAGCTCCACACTTCTCTACGAACCATGGATACGGGATGCCCGGGAGTATATCCGCATTGCCGAAGAGGCCAATGGCCCCATTCCCAGAAAGGTGAATTTTAACTATGTCTGGGGTGATTCCTTTGAAGAGATGGCCAGGCTTTCTCCCCACCTGCGCATCATCAATCTGGAAACCAGCATTACGGTCTCAAATTCCTACTGGCCTTCCAAAGGAATAAACTACCGCATGCATCCTGCCAATGTGGCCTTTTTGCAAGCTGCAAATATAGACTGTTGCGCTTTAGCGAACAATCACGTCCTCGACTACGACAGAGATGGCCTAAGCGAAACACTAGAAACCCTGCACATTCAGGGAATTCGATTCGCCGGAGCAGGTTTCTCTCTGCAAGAAGCCATCTCACCGGCCATTCTCGCTACCGAACAGGCAAGGGTGCTTTTCTATTCCTTTGGCTTCGAGTCCAGTGGCATCCCATCTCAGTGGGCCGCAACGGACAATTCTTCCGGTGTGGCATTTTTCACCAAACCAGATGATACAGCTCTGGAAATAATCAGACAGCAGGTCAAAAAAGATAAGCAGAATGGCGACATAGTGATTATTTCCCTCCATTGGGGAGATAACTGGGACTATTCAGTGTATCCTGAAGAACGCACATTTGCACATAAGCTTATCGACATCGCAGGAGCTGATATCGTTCATGGACACTCCTCACATCATATCAAAGGAATAGAGGTTCACAACGAGAGGCTTATTCTTTATGGCTGCGGCGACCTGATTAATGACTACGAAGGCATTGGTGGCAATGACATTTTCAGAGGTGATCTATCGCTTCTCTACTTCGCCACGGTTAACAGCAGAAACGGCACCCTGGCACAACTGGACATGGTCCCTTTTAGCTTAAAAAAATTCAGACTGCAAAGGGTGACAGAAGAGGATTTCTTAACTGTAAGTCAAATTCTCGATCGGGAGGGGCAGCCGCTTGGAACGAAATGCGAAGTTGCAGATTTAAATACGCTTTCTCTAAAATGGTAAGAAAACAGTATTCTCTATCAAACCAGACATTTTCCTGGCCAATCCTTTTATTGACAAGTTTTACCTCATTGCTCAACGGGCAATGTTACAAGTAAAAAGCATTCGCCTCAATCTGACCCGCACATCATAGAATGGCATGAAAGGATTAAATTGTGCAACGGTTCTGAGGATTTGAAGCGGAACCGCATTGCAAGTCAGCGCCACATTGTTGAGCAATTCACTTACAGACAGTTCGATTCTGTAGATAAAACACAGATGGCATTCGATACCTTCTGAGCCGAAAAGATAAAAATATCCGTTCAGTTCTATATTCAAAAACGATTCTTATGTTTTGTATGATCTTAAAAATTAAACATGATTACGAAGCTTCAGCTCCAGAGGGTGGGGATTCAGATAGTGTTGATTTTTAAGGTAAGATTCGTTGAATTTGCGGACATAATGGTTCAGCAAGGTTACCGGAACAATAAGTGGTACAAGTTCATTATGATAATTCTCAATTATTTCAGAAAGCTCCTTTTTCTCATCTGAGCTCAGTTTCTTTTTAAAATACCCGGCAGCATGGTACAAGACATTGACATTCTTTTTGATGGTTGCCCTAAGCTCTAATGATTCCATCATTGTTTTGAAATACCGACTCGCAAGAATATCCTTGTTTTCACCATGATGGTAATCAGCAACCATTTTTCCCAGTGTCCGGGCGGCAAGCGGACTGTGGGCCATGATAAGCAGCTTATGATCTCTTTGCCAGTGAACCAGTTTTTCAACACTGATTTCAGTAGAAAACCACTGACGCCAGCGGGCATAGACAAAGACCCGTTCAAGAAAGTTCTCCCTTATATCCTCATTGTGCAGCCTGCCCTCATCTTCAACGGGCAAATAAGGAAACACTTGAATGAACTTTTCGGCAAAGAGCCCCGGGCCCTTTCCGATTACGTTTCCAGTAGTGTCGTAAACTTTTGCATCTTTAAGCCCGGAACTGGGGGATTTACTTTTAAAAACAAAACCACACAGGTCTTCGCTGGAGAGCTTTTTAATTACTTCATGGGTGAAAGAGAGAAGCTGGTCAGTTCGATCCTGTTTGGTTTTAATGGTAAGAAGCCTCACCTGTTCACCATTATTCACAAGGCGCATAGCTTCCCGAGGCACCCCGAGGCCGCATTCATACTCCGGACACACTGGTATCCACTGGACATATTTGCCCAGAACATCTTTCAAATATCTGTCGAGTTTATGATTGCCATCGTAACGTACTGTCTGCCCAAGAAGACAGGAACTGATCCCCAGTTTTATTTTAAACATTTCCATTGATCTATTCCAATATCAAAATACCCGCGCTCCAAACTCTAAAGAGGCAAACCTCCCGGGAGCCAGAGTTCCGGGACTCTCTTCTATTATTGCTTCCAGCATATTCTGAACCATAAAAGTGATCCAGTACCGATCATGATAGGATGCTTTCAGGGTCAGATCAATTCGATGATAAGGATCCAGCGCCACTACAGGGGTTTTCATAAGAACCGTATCAGGCATCACACTTAGGTAGGAATTGTTAAGATCCCTGAAAACTCTTCCGCCAGTATAGAGAAAACTGGCAGATCCATCACAGGTAATCGCTCCCCATGATTTGCCCCCCAGCAATTTAAGAGCAAAAGTATGCTGAGGCACATAATCCAGCGCAACTCCGCTATTGGACACCTCCGAGGTCTGCCAGGTGTATGAAAGTTCACCAGTAAGGTATTTTAAAGCTTTTAGTTCCAGAACATTTTCCACTCCCAGAGAAGAAGCGCTGTTTACATTTTTGTGTGTTATCAGAGCCCCATCGGCAGTCAAAGTCAATATCTGAGGAATCACCAAATCCTTCAGATAATTGGAATACAGAGTACTCTTCAGCAGCGCGTATGTGCCCAACTTGTATTCGGCTCCACCTTCAACAGAAGAGATTCTCTCCGCTTTCAGCTTGGAGTTGGACCTCAAGGCAATACTGCTGTTCACCGCAAAATCGGGCATGAACAGTTCACTTGCAGCTGGAGCCCTGAAAGCCTGCCCGGCGGAAAACCGCAGTGTCAAACGGTCAATCCCCCGCCAGGTTACCCCCAGCCTTGGTGAAACCGCCTTCTGATCAGTCGAGGGAAGATCCACCCGGATCCCGCTGACTACCCCCACACGCAAAGGAAGCTTCAGTTCATTCTGAACATAACAGCCGGTGTAGGAGATGACATCAGAAATTTCTTGAGAACCGGACAGCGTATCATCTGTTATCGTATTTATTGTCGGCCCGAAATTGATCCTGTTTCTTAAATGATCAACGCCCAGTGTGAATACCCCCAGTACATGAGCATTATAGGTCAGTACAGCTTCCGAGCTCCAGTCTTTCGAATCGGAACTCCAGATGCTTGGCACATAACCTTCTTCCGTTGGAGACTGATTCCTGAATGAACCGGAAACTGTTCTGAAGTACCCCCCGAGCCTCATAGAAACATCTGTGTTGAACTTCGCATTAAGATATGGACCAAAGAGAAACTTACCCCCTTCAGTTACCACATCCTTTGGAGGATTGACATTACGGGTAAGCCCGAACCCCAGCTCACTACTGAAGCTGCGCATGTGCAGTATCAGATCAACATGCTCATTAATTTTGGTACTGCTTTTAACAAACAGCCTTAAATCACGATAATCATGATTTTGAGAGCTCTTGGAATAAGTAATCTTACCGGCCCGGACAAAGGCACTGTCTCTAAACAGATAACTTCCAACCCGCCGGGCCCCGCCGCTGGCCAGAAGAGAGTACTTCCCGTCTGACCATGCACCGGTGATATTTCCCCCGAAGTACGCCTGTTCACCACCTTCTTTCAGAGCATCAAAGGCCCGGGTTCCTCCAAAATAGGAGTGTACTGCATTGAAAGGCTGACTGGTCTGCAAGCTGGTCTCAAGGGCAGTTTTTTCCGGAGTTCGAGTGATGATGTTAATCACACCACCAAAGGCATTTGCTCCGTAAAGGGCAGAATAGGGTCCATTAAGCACCTCCACCCGCTCCACAGCCTCCAGAGGCAATTCATTCAAAATCAAAAACGGAGTTCCTGCAGCATTAGTGGGAATACCATCAACCAGTACTAAAACCCGACTGGAAGCCAAAGCTCCGGGAATCCCTCTCATCATGATGTCTCCGGGAACCCCCTCACCCATTCCCACGCTTCGGCGCACCTGCACTCCACTGACTATGGAAAGCAGATCATCCACATTGCGTGCAGCGCTGGTTTCGATCTGATGCCGAGTGATTATGCTGACTGCCACAGGAAGCTCAGATGATTTCCGGGCCGAACGAGTTGCAGTGACCACTACTCGTTCAAGCTCCACAAGTGAATCGGTCTGCAGAGAATCTGCCTGATATTCCTGAGCATTAAGTATTCCGACCAGAACGATCAACAACGTAAGCAGGTTTCTTGAATTTCGGCTCCGCACTCTTTCCCCCCATGCCAAAGGGCAGTAATCATAAAGGATGTTTCGTTTCCAAAATAATATGCTCGGGAAGACGTATTAATATAGTAATATGAAAAGAATTGGAAGCATTGATAGTTTCAAATAATTTCTTGATCTTTAACGGGGCCGGAGCTATTTTTGCAGTTTGAATTTTATAATCCCAGAATAATCCCGTGGAGAGGATACAATGAAAGACAAAATTCATCCCAAATACGAAAAGGCCACTTTTACCTGTTCATGTGGGAACGTCATTGAAACAGAGTCCACAGTCGGTAGCAGACACATCGATATCTGCAATGAGTGCCATCCTTACTACACCGGCAAGCAGAAGCTTATCGACAGCGCGGGTAGAGTGGACAGATTCCGCAAGCGTTACCAGAAATCGCAGGAATCATAGTTTTTCGTTTTACAAATTGTGGACGGGAAAGGAGTAATCCTTTTCCGTCTTTTTTTTATTAACAGAGCTCACTTCAGGAAGGTCAAATGTCGTTTTCAAAAAACCTTTTGAAATTTTGCACTCTGCCAGTTTCCCTTCTTCTTTCAAATTCCTCCAAGAACAAAGTTGGCGGGCAGGCTATAATTGAAGGCGTAATGATGCGCGGAAAGCAGAAAGTGTCCTGGGCCGTACGTCGCCCCGATGGCCAAGTGATCATTGAACGGTTTCCTTTCATTTCCCTCTGCCAGACCAGGCGCATTTTCGCATTGCCGGTGATTAGAGGGGTTATCAATCTTTACGAATCGTTCAAACTGGGCTACCAGTCTCTTTCCCGCTCCGCTGACATTGCGGCTGAAGCAGAGAAGGTAGACTCTACTGCCAAAAAGCAATCCAGTTTCAAGGAGAAGATTTCAGCTGCGGGGAGTATGATTTTCGCCCTGTTTATTTCACTGGGACTTTTCATGTATGCACCTATGTGGACCATGTCTCACCTTCTCCCGAAAGACTCATCTCTTCTTTTCAACCTTTCGGCAGGCGGAATGCGTATAGCTCTTTTTCTCTCCTACCTGGCCGGTATCAGCATGTGGAAGGAAGTCAGAAGAGTTTTCGAGTATCACGGTGCTGAACACATGGCCATTTTCACATTCGAAGACGAAAAAGACCTTACAATAGAGAACATGAACAGCTATCCGACAGTGCATCCCCGTTGCGGTACCAGCTTTTTAATTCTGGTGACTATCACAAGCATTCTTCTCTTTTCTGTAATTGATTCCATTTACATTCAGTTCTTTGGACCATATTTGAATGTTCTGCATCGAGTGATAGTGCATCTGGCTCTTGTTCCCATAGTTGGTGGAATAGGCTACGAAGTGCTTAAATTTTCTGATAAGTATCAGCGATTCCCTCTGGTTGGTCTGCTCATAAAACCCGGACTGTGGCTTCAGAAGATCACCACCCGTAAACCTGATGCAAGCCAGCTAGAAATCGCCTCTTCAGCACTGAAGGCGGCAATATGATTGCTGACAAAGTAGAAGCTGTCCTCAGGCGTCACCAGGAGCTGGAAGAAAGAATGGCCTCTCCGGAAGTAACCGGGGATCCCTCAAAGATGGAAAAGATCGGACGTGAGTATAACAATCTCACCCGTAATCTTCCCGTTTTCAAAAAATATCTGGAGACTGTGGAAAACATTAATTCCGCACGCCAGATGCTTTCCCAGGAGAGCGACCCAGACCTTCTTGAACTTGCCAAGGAAGAACTCGATTCATCAGAACTCGATCTGCCGGAAATCGAACAGAAGGTAAAGCTTCTTCTTGTCCCTCGTGATCCCAAAGACGTTAAAAACGCCATCATGGAAATCCGCGCGGGGACCGGCGGCACCGAAGCTGGAATATTTGCTGCAGATCTTCACCGGATGTATTCCCATTTCATTGAAAACAGAGGTTGGAGCATTGAGGTGCTTTCCTCAAGTTTCGGTGAAATGGGGGCAGTGAAGGAAATTATTATGATGGTGAAGGGTGATAACGCCTACGGAACACTCAAATTTGAATCTGGAGTGCACAGGGTACAGCGCGTTCCACTCACGGAAGCTCAGGGAAGAGTTCACACCTCCGCAGCATCTGTTGTGGTTTTCCCCGAAGCGGATGAATTCGAAGTGCAAATCGACCCTAATGATCTTCGTATCGATCTTTACTGCTCCAGCGGCCCGGGTGGGCAGTCAGTAAACACTACCTACTCCGCTGTGCGCATCGTCCATGTCCCCACCGGTCTCACCGTAACCTGCCAGGATGAAAAGAGCCAGCATAAAAACAAAGCCAAAGCTCTCAAGGTTCTTCAAACAAGGCTTTACGAAATGGAACTGGCCAAGGTGGAGGCCGAGGAATCGGCTGCCCGAAAAAGCATGGTCAGCACCGGAGATCGAAGTGCAAAGATTAGAACCTACAACTTTCCCCAGAACCGCGTGACTGATCACCGGATCAACCTTACACTGTACAATCTGGATAAGGTGATTAATGGCGATCTGGATGAACTTATCGAAACTCTCTCCCTCGCGGACCTGAATGAACGGGTCAAACAGGCCGGCATTTGAGTCATCATGACCATCGCCGAACTGCTGCGCAGAATCCGAAAACAGCTCTCCCCTCTTTTAGGAGAGCTGGCCGGACCTGATGCAGAACTGATTCTCCAGCATTTTCTTCATCAATCTCGAACCGAGCTGTATGTTTCCTCTACTAATGAACTCGATCACGATACAGTGGCGAAAATTGAAGCAGTTGTTTCACGGCGCATCACAGGCGAGCCGCTGCAATACATACTTGGCAGCACTTTTTTTTATGATCGTGATTTTCTGGTTACTCCGAAGGTCCTGATTCCCAGGCCTGATACGGAAACGCTCATCGAAACGGTGCTGAGCCACGAGACTGAAAATCAGCTCAGGTTTGCCGATATCGGAACCGGTTCGGGTATCATTGCCACTACTTTGAAAAATCAAAGGCGCTCCTGGAGTGCATTTGCGGCAGATATTTCCCTTGAGGCTCTTTTTGTGGCTCAGAAAAATGCAGGTGGTACAGTGCAGTTAATCTGTACAAATATGCTCTCGGCTTTCAAACCGGGAGAGCTCTTTGAATTCATAGTCAGCAATCCGCCTTACATATCCGCAGATGAAATGGCCAAACTTGACAAGAGCGTTTCAGACCACGAACCTCACACAGCCCTTTACGGTGGTTTGGACGGACTTGAATATTACCGGACACTTGCCAGCGAAGCACCAAAAGTTTTGATCCCCAATGGCCGAATTTATCTTGAAATCGGATACGATCAGGGCAAATCAGTACCGGATATCTTGATTTCCAATGGTTGGGAAGATATCGAGGTCATTAAGGATCTGGGTGGACGATCCAGAGTAGTAAAGGCAGGCCTGAAATGCAACCGCACATAACACAGGAAAAGGAAACGACCGTCCCCATAAGCAGTCTGGGGGGATCAAATCCTTTAATGAGCGGGTTTGCAAAACTTTTCAAAGCAATAGTTAAAGCGCGTAACCGTGCCTTTGATCGCTTCTCTTTTCTATCCTACCAGGCTGAACGGCCGGTCATAAGCATTGGAGGTATTAGGGCGGGAGGAACAGGGAAAACCCCGGTTACCCTGTTTGTTGGAGAATACCTTATGAATAAAGGGTATGATCTGGCATTTCTCTCAAGAGGATACGGCAGAAAAAGTAAAGAGTGTGTACTGCTTAGTCCGGCAGAGCAATCCGAGTGGGACAGAATTGGAGACGAACCGGCACTCATCCATGCTAACATTCCGGCATCATGGATGGGAATAGGAGCCCAAAGGGTCAAAAGTGCGAAAAAACTGCTGTCTCAACTGCCACTGAAATCCGCCTATATCCTTGATGATGGGTTTCAGCACCGGAAGATCAGGAGGGACCTGGATATAGTCTGCGTTCACGAGGGGGTTTTTGAAGACAGGATGATTCCGGCAGGTTTCCTCAGAGAGCCTCTTGAATCATTGCACAGAGCAGGTCTGGTTGTGGTGATTGGATCAGAAGATTCTGTAGACAAGCTGAAGCGGGTCAGAGATGAACTGAATCTGAAGTTCCCAACTACCCCCTGTTCGCTTATATTTCAAAAACCTTTATACTGGGTTGAAGCAAACAGCGGCAGAAAATCTGAAGGTGCTCCGCTACAAGATCCATGGGTCATCTGTGCGATAGCCCGCCCGCAGCGGTTCATTTCAACAGTGAAGTCGTATGGGATAACCCCTTCAGGTGTACAGTGTTTCAGGGATCACCATGTTTTCCAAAGTGATGATCTCACGGCAATGCAGGATATATATTCTAAAGGTATTGTGACTACTGAGAAAGATTTTATGCGTCTGAAGACATTACAAATTGCGAACAGCGTAAAAGTTTGGTATCTTAAGATAGGTTTGCAGTTTGTTGATGAAAAATCCGAAAAGAGTTTTGAATCAGCCATTAACCGTTCACTGCCATAAACATTTAAAGGAGGATCTCTCCATGAGATTTGCTTGCATGTTAAGCCTTACTGTATTGTTTGTTGCCTTCCTTTTTTCCTCTGTTTTCGCCCAGGAACCGGCAGCTCCCCAGGAGCAGATCAAATATGTTGTGGTGAAAAAGCCTTTCCCCAATGTTTATGAGAAACTCGATCCTAAAAGTGCAATCATTCAGAAAGTAAAACAGGGCGATTTCCTTGAGCTTCTCTCCGAAGGTGAAAGCTGGTTCAAGGTGAAAGTTGGTGACAAAGAGGGTTACCTGGAAAGAAAAGCCGGTAAAGTGGTAGATAAGAAAGGTGCATCAGTGGTGACAATTATTCTTTATTCACTGGTGTTACTTGGTTGCGCCTTTGGAGTATATTATTATTTTAAGAGACAAAAGGCGATTCTTGCCAACTAGTGAGGTAGCATGAAGAAAACTGTATGGATTCTGATTGTCGCTCTCGGGTTGTTCATCCCGAGGTTGCCACATGCACAGCAATTGGAGATTACTGAGCTGGCCAGAATTCATACTGCCCCCAATTCTTCATCTTCTTTTTTCGGAGTGGCCCAAAAGGGTGAAAAACTTCCCTTTTACGAAGAGAATGGCCAGTGGTACAAAACAGAGTACCAGGGGTCAAAAGGATGGGTGAGCGCAAGCCATTCCAAACTGATAGCTGGTGCTGAGAGGGCAGGCAATCTTTTTACGAAGCAGGATGTGTCTGCACTTCCCCCTGTTCCCGACAGCTCACAGCTTAAACAGCAGAAATTTGTCCAGATAACGGTAACTCCCACCAAAGTGCTTCAGTACCTGAGTCCGGAATCTCCAATTCTTGCAATGGCCCGAAAAGGTGATGTACTCCCGCTCGTTGGTGAGGGGGCATCCTGGGTTAAAGTGGTATTCAAGGATACTACCGGCTGGGTTGAAAAGAAGTACACGCAGATTGTAGATGCGCCGCCCACAACATCGGTAATACTGGATGATGCCAAAACGGTATTAATCTATGTTGTGGCTGGTGTGGTTGTAATACTTCTGATTATCGGTTTAATCACCTACAGGCATATCCGTGCAGAGAAGCTGCGAAAAGTCTTTGTCCAAAAAAATGCACTCATTCTGGCCAGAGAGAGCAAGCTTATTCAGTATATGCTCACCAACAGTACCGCCCCAATTGAAACCTGTTTCAGTGAAATCGGATTTAACATAAGCATTGCACGCGATATGGTCAAAGCCCGCAATAGTATTGAGCACTGCCTGCCAGACCTCGTGCTGGTTGACTGGCGTTTTGAACCTGCCATTTTTTCAAAAATAGAGCATCTTTTTGCAAAACTGGCTTCCAACAATAACATTTACTTTCTGTTCTACAACGTGCCTGATCCATCAAATGCTCCTCAAAGCAACGTATTATCTAACGTCAATTTTCTCGGAATAACGGTATCTGACCGCGATATTTTCAAAGTGGTTACGCCTCTTATCATCAGCTCAGAGCAGAAGACCAAAAAGATTCAGAAAAGTGTTCAGCGCTGCGCTCTGGAGGGTGAAATAGCAGGCGGTAATCTTCTGGAAGTACTGCAATTCATCGAAATAGGATCAAAAACCGGTTGTCTGATGATCGAGACAAAAGGCCCGTTTGGTTTAGTTTACTTCAAAAACGGAAAGATCATCTACGCGGCAGCTGCTAACAGTCAGGGCAGACAGGCTGTTTATTCAATTCTTAACCTGAAATCGGGAAAATTCCGTTTCATCCTCGATAAACTACCTAAAGTTGCCAACCTCAATCTTTCCACCCTGTCTGTACTGATGGAGTGGACAAAAGAGCTTGATGAAGCTCATGGGCGTTGATTTCGGATATCGCCGTATCGGAATAGCTGTTACCGATGAAGGTGGATATTGTGTCAGAGGCCTTGAGGTGATTGACCGCAAGAAGACCCCCGATTACATAACAGAGCTTGTTTCTATCATTGAGACGGAAAAACCATCAGAGCTGGTTTTCGGCATTGCACTGAATGCAGATGATCAGGAGACTGAAATGAGCCTTCAGGCAAGGCTGTGCGCTGAAAAGATAAAGAATCGAACAGGGCTGCCGATACACTATGTTGACGAAAGTTTCACCTCGAAAAAGGCAGCCGAACTGATGCTCCATCGAAAGAAAAAGGAGCGCAAAGAGAAAGGTCTTTCAGACAGGATTGCAGCCTGCCTAATTCTGCAAAGCTACCTTGAGGACCGGACATGAAAAAAGTCTTATGGACATTCTCAACAGTAGCTGTTTCAGTCTTCTGCCTGGGACTTGCCTGCCCAACAATTGAACCACCTCCCCCACCTCCCCTTGCGGCCCCTGCCATTGACAGTTTAATCCTGTCAGGATATGACCCTTTGAGAAATGAGCACGGGGAGTATATTAAAATTTTCTGGAGCCCGCCAGTTTCTGAAACCGGATCGGCTCAATCATTCACATTGCTGCGAAAAGTGCAAGACGATTCAAGCTTTGATGTTTTTGATCTATCACAAACAATTCCAGGTGATACTCTCACCTTTTATGATGACCTTTCAATCATTGGCTTTCCTACCGAGTTTTACGATACACTAGCTTATCGAATTTTTGCGGTAGACAGTCTTCACCGATCCGGAGATACCTCAGGTGCTGTTTTTGTCATGCTTGCCCCTCAACCGACATTCAGACAATTCAATCAAAGCACCTGGAGTTTCAATTGGAGTGTACTGGGAATTCTGGGGGCAATCGAATCCTGTATTGAGATCTGGAATGAAAACAGAAGCATCATTTGGAAATCAACTCCCAAAATTGAATATGGCGGCGAGAACCAGATAATCCCATTTACCACATCATTACCTCAAAGTCTGATTCCACTTTCCTCCGGAAACTGGTATTACGGGATTTACGTAAAAGCGAATGGAGCCGAACGACAATCTTTAAAAGTCGGTTCTTTTATTGTACAATAGTACCATGATTCGAACTTCTCTGATTTCTTTAATTATCATAGCGTTATCCACTGCAATCAGCAGCTCGGAAAAGCCTCGGTTTTCCATTGTCTCCACATCAGACAAACAGATAACGGTTGATTTTCAAAACCAGACATCCGACTTTCTTTTTGCCTACAGTACAAATGATCCTGAAAATAAAAGCACTGCCCGGGTCCTGGTTACACCTGTAAATAATTCATCTATTCCCGCCAGATTACAAAATGTGAGTGAAGGATGGTATAATGGGAGGTATGTCAGGTGGCTGAAGATTTCCACTGAGAGCTCCGCTACAATATCCGGTTCCATTTTTTTCAGTGCCGACCAGTATAGTTACATTCCTGAAAAAGTAGCCCTCAAAAACGGGATCCTTGATCTGCCCGGACCGGCAAGACTTAAAAAATCCTCAGTTTATGACATTCCGGAGCTTCCGTTCCGTATCGGTGTCAAAGTAAGTGTCAGTCATGATGGCATCTATGCAATTTCAAAAAACCAGCTGAAAGAAACCGGTGTCCCCGTTGATAAAATAGATTCAAGAACTTTCAAACTGTATGAAAAGCAAACAGAAGTCCCGCTGCATATTATTGGAACCACTTCCGGAGCTTTGGCCGACAATTCATACATTCTTTTTTACGGACGACACCTCAGTACAAGTAGTTCTAATTTCACCCAATACTCCAATACCAACATTTATTGGCTTACCTGGGGAGATGACCCGGGGAGCCGCTGCATGATTAAATCCGGCGCCAGAAGAAGAGATCTCACGCTGTATGGCACGGGAAAAGATACTATGGTCGTGCGAGCTAAAAATTTTCAGGACACGCTCCATTTCGAGGAGGATTTGGATATCAGATGGCTTGGTTCCATTAGTCAACCGGCAGATATAGCATCCGCTCCAGTTGCGGACAGCTCAATTGATAACTGGTACTGGGGTTTTGTGGGTAACAATGATTATAACAGCTTTGACATTGATCTTCCCAGACCTGCTGCTTCGGGTACAGCAAAACTGATGGTTTCTTTAACAGGACTTACCAGTCAAAGCACTGCTGAATTTGACCACTCATTTTCCATTCTGGTTAACGACGATGTCCCCTCACAAGGAAACACCGTCCGGTGGAACGGGCAGAACTCTATCGTGTTTACCACTGATACATTTCCAGCCAAAATGCTTCTCACCGGCAAAAACAGTATCGGCTTTCTCCGAGAGATTCATTCATTTGAAGACAGAGCGGCACTGAATTGGATAAAGGTGATCTATACCCGTTCTTATGAAGCACTGGATAATAAGTTTGGGTTCAAAAACACACCAGAATCCTTTAATGCAATAACACAGTATGAAATTCCCGGATTCTCATCCAGAGAACTGGATGTGTGGGACACTGAAAAATACAGAGTCTTTACTGAATTTGAAATTCAACCCGGTTCCGGCAAAAACAAAACAGGATTCACTCTTATTTTCCAGGACAGCATTTCAGGTAAAACCACCTATCTAGCTCAGACATCCAGCAAACGTGAAGCTCCGGATATGCTGGTTCTGGATACGATTAAAAACATATGGGACACCCTGGCTGGAAAAGATTACTACATTATAAGCACGGATTCATTTTACACTGAGCTTAAACCACTTCTTGATATTCATACCAGTCGAGGTTTGAAATGTGCATTTGTAAGCATCGAAGACATTTACAACCGTTTTTCATTCGGCATACGTGACCCGGAGAGTGTACGCACCTTTTTGAAGTATATCTTTGCAATCAGTGGTGCCCACCCACCTCGCTTTTTGCTTTTGGGAGGAGACACTACCCATGATCTGGACAAAAAGAACCGGGGCAGAAATGTTATCCCCACTCATCTGTCCAGGATACCGGGTTGGGGGCCGGCCAGTGATGATGGCTATCTGGTGACCGTTTCAGGGGATGACAATTTCGCTGATCTGTCAGTAGGTCGCTTCCCAGCTCAAAACAAATCTGAGATGAAAGCAATGGTGGATAAAACTGTCGCCTACATTAAAAACCCGGTGAGAGGATTCTGGCGTGACAACATCCTGCTTGCAGGCGGAGGAAAACCCGGAGAGACAGTATTTACAGAGTTTAATGACAAGACCAGAAAAGAAGTGATTGGGCCTCACATGAATATTCTCCGCATGGACGCCGACCCCACATCACCTTACTACAAAAGCGAATTCACCGCATCCAAAACAATGGCGGACTATATAAATGCAGGCGTTTTCATTCTAAATTTCAATGGTCACGGCGGAGGCAATGTCTGGTCTGACAGCCGCTTTTTCAGTTACGATGATCTTCCAAAGCTGGTCAACGGCTCATGGGGCGAAAGCGGCAAACTGCCGATTGTATTCAGTTTCACCTGTTTGACAGGTTTTTTCGAAAGCAGTTTCTACCGATCACTTGGAGAAGAATTCCTGCGGACGAGCCAGCATGGGGCAATCAGCTTTTACGGAGCATCCGCCTACACATCCCAAATCGGCAACAACTACATGAACAGGTTACTACTGGAGCAGGGAATAAACGGATCTTTTGAAAGTATCGGCGAACTGATAAGCTACACTGAGATGCTAATGCTTGTCCAAAACGGCCCCGACTACATTCCGCTTATTCGTCAATACAATCTGCTTGGTGATCCCGCGCTGCCTTGGCTTCTTACATCCGAGTCACTGGAAATGAGCCTTGATAAAAAAGCGGTGTCCGGGGATGAAACGATTTCTCTCACCGGCAGTGCCCACCCTCTGTCAAATGGACAGGTCAGAATCCAGGTACTTGCCTCAGACCGGGAGTGGTCGAATCATCTTTTACCTCTCGACAAAGGCTCCTTTTCCAAGACGCTTACTTTAAAAAAAGATGCAGGTACAAGCGATGGGATGATCAGGGCCTATGCCTGGAATGACAGTGCTGAGTTAAAAGGCTGGATACCTTTTACAAAAGACACTTTTATGGTCTACGATATCGGAGTTTCAAAAGATGAGATTGCGCTTGGAGACAGTATAGCTGTATTCTGCAGAACAGATCTTCCCCAGCAATATTCAGATGCCAGTATTTATTGCCTATACAGTATTGAAGCGTCTCAAGCCTCATTCAGCAATGCCAGTGGTATTCTTATGTCCAAAGACACTACTGGTCTTTACACAACAAATCGTAAAATATCGATAACAGCTACAGAAGACCCCGATGTAGTTCTGAAAATCAAGTTCAGAGTTTTATCAGCTGGAACCGCAAAAGAGAGCTCCGTCTTTTCTTATCCGGTGAAGGGACGACCGGACCTGCTTTTCGCTGGACCGATATCCTTTAAATGGATCGGTGATTCTCTTGTGGCCTGCGTACAGGTCCTGAATGCTGGCAGTACGCCGTCATCAGATTTTTCAGTAGTGCTAAACTGGACAGATGAGTCAACGGAAACCCCGTTTAAAACAGTTGAATGCAAGGAACTGCAGCCTGGTAAGAGTCAAAATCTGATCATAAGCTTGCCTGACACAACTGGAGCCCTCACTGTTTCCGCTATAATCAAAATGGGAAGTGAGTATAGTGAAATCGACCCCAATAATAATGAAACCATCAGCACACTACAGGTGGTTCAGAATACTATTCAAGCGATTTCCGATTCGCTCACCTCGGTGGGTGGAGGGCTAACCATTAAACCAGTAAAGAAGCTTTCAAAGGAATACAGAGCATTTCTCTTCAGTGAACCAGTAAGCAAGCCTGCACCTCTGAAAAGCAGCTCTTCATGGGCAATTTTATCTCAGGATTCCATCAAAGCGTTTTCCCTTGGACTACGTCCTGCTCTATCTACAACAGATAGCCTAAACTGGATTTTCAAGACAGACAAATCACTGGAAAAGCAGCAAGCTACAACCGCAACGGGTAAATTAGCGGTACTGTCGAAGGATGAAGAAAGTGATAATTGGCGTTTTGCAGGAAATTCAGTTTCAGTTGGAAACAGTACATCTTTTCATTCCGCTCTTCCGGGACCCTTTACACTTGCATATCTTACAGATCTGAAAGGCCCGGAAATCCAGCTTTCCGTTGCGGCACGTGAAGTACAATTTGTAGATTACATTGCAAAAGACCGTCCATTCAATATATTGATATCCGATCCATCCGGCATCTTTTTACCATCTGTACACATTCAGTTAAACGGAAAAGAGTTACAGGCGCAAAATCGTTCCAGCACACCTACCGGCTCAGAAATGGAAAACATAAACCTCACTCTCTATCCACCCAGTGAAAGATCCATAGATTCACTTTCCATAACCGCTCAAGATTTGGCGGGAAACGTGACTACAACGGTTTTCGCTTACAAGCCTGGTGAAAATCTCTCCATCAAATTCCTATCCTGCCATCCAAACCCTTTCACGGCTAAACCTGGCCCCGACGGAAAAACAATGCAAAAAATCCGCATCGCATTCCTTCTTTCAGACATGGCCAGCGCGGAAATGATTCTTTACACTGTCAGCGGCAGAGCAATCAGAAACTGGCGATTTACCAATATTATAGGTTACCAGGAAGTGGAGTGGGATGGACGCGACCGCGAAGGAAAACGACTGGCCAATGGCACCTATTATCTTAAGCTCATCGCCAGAAATGATCGAAAAAAAGTTAAAAAGATAATCAAGATTGTTAAGTTGGAAGGATTCAGATGAGCCTCTACATAGTTTCCACCCCAATCGGTAACCTGTCTGACATTAGTCATCGAGCATCAAAGGTACTCTCTGAAGTGGATTTAATCCTTGCAGAAGATACCCGAGATTCCAAAAAGCTAATGAATCATCTTGGTATTTCTACCCCCATGAATGCGTATCATGATTTCAACAAGGAAAGAGTTACTCCGGGATTGGTTGCATCTCTTAAAGAAGGAAAAGAAATTGCGCTGATTACGGATGCCGGTACTCCTGGAGTTGCAGACCCGGCGTTTAATCTTGTCCGTGCTGCAATCAAGGAAGGTATCACAGTGATTCCCATACCGGGAGCCAGTGCATTTCTGGCGGCTTTAGTGGCAAGCGGACTCCCTACCGACCGCTTTATTTTTGAAAATTTCCTTCCACATAAAAGTTCACAGAGGCGAAAGCTGCTCGATAGCTTTATAACAGAACCGCGGACCGTTATTTTCTATGAAACTCCCCACCGGATTGTAAAAACACTGGAAGATATAAAGGCAGTTCTGGATAATGTACAGGTGGTTATCGCCAGAGAATTGACAAAAATACATGAGGAATTCTTACGCGGAAGTGCAGATGAGCTATTAGAACATTTTTCAGTTCATCCGCCAAGAGGAGAAATGGTTATCCTGATAAACACAAGGGTAAAGACTCCCTTGATGGCCAGCCAGCCCGGAAAATAAGAGACTTTACTTATTTAAAAGTCTCTTCCTCTTTTTTCTTCATAAGCAGACGCCAGATTTTTTCGACAAGTTCACGACCACTGAATGGCTTTACAATAAAATCATCTGCACCACTTGCAAAACAGCGCTGGATTTCATCATTCTGGGTTCCTGCAGAGAAGAATGCTATGGGTATTTCACGAGTTTCCTCCTGAGAACGGAGGATTCGGCATACACGGTAACCGTCAAGCCCGGGAAGATATGAATCCATGAGAATTACTGATGGCCTGCAGTCAAAAGCCATTGAAAGCCCCTGCTCACCGGATTCGGCAACCATAATTTCAAAGACGTTTTCAAGAACCATGCGGGCAATCTCAACCGCCTCACGATCGGCATCAATGAAAAGAATGGACGGCCTCTCCTCCTCCACATCCACATTCTCGAATTCATTCAGATCAGCGTTTTCGATTTTTTCGAAATAGAGGGATTTGGTTTCATCATCATCCCAGCTGATTTCCGATTGAATAGGCAGCAGAATGTGAAATTCACTACCGGGAAAAGACCCGTCGCGCACTCCGTCACTCTCAACCCAAATTCGGCCGCCATGGCGTTCAACAATACCTTTTACTATAGATAGCCCGAGACCGGTTCCACCTCCCATAAACTTGGCGAAATCTGTGCTGTGGCGATTTGTATTTCCCACTTCATAAAACGGATCGAAGATATTCTTCTGTTCGTTTTTGTCAATACCTATTCCATGATCTCGGATTACAATATGGAAATGGCTTTCCTTCTCGAGATTTATCTGAACCTCAATGGCAGAGCCGTCAGGAGAATACTTGATTGCATTGCTGAAAAGATTGGTAAACACCTGCTGCATGCGCATTTTGTCACCATAAAACTGGGGTAGCTCGGAAAAATGACACTGAAATGAAATGCCTCTTTTCTGAGTAAATTGAGAAAGTTCATCCATGCAGTCGTAGGCAAGAGTACCGAGATCGAGTTGCTCGGGCCTGAGCCGAAGTCTTTTCTGCTCGATTCGGGTTACATCCAGAATATTGTTTACCACCTTATGTAATCGATCGGCGGCACGGTTAATGCTTTCAATCATTCGGTAGATGCCACTATCAAGTTTGTCTTTCATATTGTCAATTATGATATCGGAATAACCCTTGATGGATGTAAGCGGCGTTTTCAATTCGTGAGAGGCTATGCTGAGAAAATTGGATTTGAGTTCAGAAACTTTCTTAAGTTCGGCATTTGAACGAATCAACTCAGTATTCATTTTTGCCATTTCGATATTCTTTTTCTCAATCTGCTCTGCTACTATCTGCTCACTTGTCACATCACGCAGAACCAGTGCAACACAATCGGGATAGATTCCTATTCCGTCAACTTTAAATGAGTTAACGCAGCAGATCATGTCCGGAAGGCCGTCTCTGGTAATGACAATTCTGGAGTCGACCAGCGCACCATTGACAATGCCATCCCAAATGGAATTCCAACCGATATCGGTGTTTGGATCGGAGATAAAGGGCTCCAGAGACTGCCCCAACAGGTCACTTTTCGAACAGTTGAAAAGCTTCTCTGCGTGCTGATTTACGAATACCACAATGCCATCCTGCTGCATTATGAGTATCCCGATCGGTGTAAAATCTATGATGCGGGCAAGCAAATGACCGTCAACTTGCATATTTTTTCTCTCTCTAGGCTGATTGGAGTAAGATTACGAACCACAACCGAAAGTCTGTAAAAATATAATGATATCATTCGGCGCAGATTCCGGCTACCTCCTCAGAAAACTTTCCGCCTCGCATCCGTTTTCTGCTCGTGTCTGAGACTGGAATTCGGCTAGGCAGGATCATTTATGAAAAATAATACGAGGAAATGAAAAACCAACAAAATCATGGATTTAAGGATAATGCTCCTAACTTGATCTCAGCTCTTCAATCTGCTTTCGTACCAGTTCAGCCTGCGAAAACTCCTCCTTTTGAACAAGAGAAATTTTCCTGGCATAGAGTTCAAGCAGGGTATAGTCTTTGGATGTAAGCTCATCAGTTTTGGAGATTAGAGAGATTATAGTATCCACATCTTCCGAAAAACGATAACCAGTCATAAAACCCCGAAACTGTTTCTGAGCTGCAGCAAGTCCAACCGGATCCTTTTTCTGGTACAGCATGTTGGGGATAAAATCCTTAAGCAGCTTTTCTTCCAAATTGATTCCGGGAGAAGCAAAGGTCACCCCTGAAATGCTCTCATTTCGTTCAATCTGGGCTATGAGCGATTCGATTTCATTTCGCACAGTCTGCAGTTGCTGCTCACGGAAAACAGCCTGATACACAATCGGCACCGCGTTAACGCTCAGTACTGCATTTCCGATACTCTTGAAACTGCCCACAAAAAACACGTCCCCATCCTGTGAAAGGATCTCCTGTTCAGAGTGAAAGGGTACTATTTTAGCAGGAGTGGGGATAAACTCCTCCAATTCTCCCATATTTTCCAGTCTGTCCCGAAGCTTCTGCGGATCCAGAGCTGACTCCAGACCATCCATCTTTTCAAGCAGCTGCGCCAGCCCCTCCCCTAATCCCTCATCCTCCATGGATATACCCATTTCCGACTTCAGAAAATCCCTTAGGCTGCTCTGCTCCTTGAAATTTCCCTGAGCCACCAGAAAACCCGCATGTACCATGGATGCAATCGGGTGTTTCATATTCATCAGGTCTGCAGGATCGAGTTCTATGGCGGCATACACTGTCACGTGGCCGTCAAGATGAGACTGATCGCCTTTTTTCTGCACAATATTCAGCATATTTGCTACTCCAGATTATCCGTCTTCTCCTGAGCCTTCATTTCAGCAGATGCAACAACCATTGCTCTGAACATGATCACAGTGGATATAACTATAAAAACGTGCCAGGTCCAATCTGCACTCACTCCCGAAATTGCCACCAGACACATGCCTACTAAAACCGGTGTTATGGAATAACAGGCCAGTTTCGCAAAAAAGCCAAAGCTTCTCATGCGATCAACTCGAAATATGAAGGCAGCCAAAGTGAGGAAAAAGATGCTTAGAAACACGGTGGAAATACAATAGGAAAAACTGATGAAAATAAAGTTTATCAGCAAAACCGGCAATTTCCCCACCAAAAGATTCTGTACTGTCGCTGCATCAAAGGAGATGGTATTGTGCTTTCCTACGATACTACGGTAGGGAATCTTTACAGGTAACCGGAGTGATAAACTCGGATTATCGGAAATGGAATTGAGGAAAACATATACCGGCAAAACCTGGATATGATTAAAGGAGATGCAAGTATCCTGAAGCATTATGGGCGAAGTGAACGCATTTTCTGCCGCAGGGGTCTCTCTGGCATCCACCATGAGAAATGTGTCTTTCACCTCCGCAGCAGGATACTTCATGAACCGATTTATCACTGAAAGTGCCAAATCTGTGGGAATCAAACGGGGATCTTCACGATCAGTATACAAGTGTCCATCCTTAACCTCTAGCCCTTTTAAAAGCACCTCCATCAAAGGAGCAACCCCGCGCATAGGGTGTATCAGATAGTAGGCTTGAGCGAATCCGGACACCAGGGCAGTGAGGATCAGTAGCTTGACCAAAAAAAGGATCACCCTCAACTTTGAATGATGGATCACTTCCCGGTAAAAAGAGGAATCAAAAATACTCCTGTGCACATCAACAAAAAAACTCAAAAAAGCCTCCTGAAACCCAAAAACAGCCACTACTTAAACCATCATTGAAACTGATCTCCAGAGGGGAAAAATAGAAGATGTACCAGACAGTCCAAAGATAATTCGTAACTTCACATCCGCTCGTGGTGAAGGATCGATATCAGTAACCAAAAACCCATAATACCCGCCGCAAGGTATCCTCCAAGACCAATCACGGAAATGCCGTAAAACCGGGGAGGCAGATTCGATAACACGACGATGGAAGATCCAATCACCAAAGCGGCAAGTACGATCCCGAAAACCAGACGATTTATCACCTGATCGAGCTTTTTAAGCATTGGATCCAAACCACGAACCTCAAATTCCATGCGGAATTTTCCCATTTTCACCAGCTGAAGAATATCTCTGGTGTCTGAGGGAAAATCTCTTAACAGATGTAGAAAATCCTGAGAAGTCTGAAAAGCCTCCTGAGCCAGATGACGGGGGCTGTACTGCTCAAAAATCATTTTTCTGGCGAAAGGCTCCAGATATTCCATCATGTTAAAATGAGGATCTAGCTTATAACCGATTCCCTCCATAGTAACCAAGGCTTTGACTAAAAGATAAAACCCGGGAATAAGGCGCAATTTGTGCTCCACCAGGATTTGAGAAAGCTTATTGAGCACCTCCCCCACATTTATGGTACCCAAAGCCCTGGAGGCATATTCCTGAATCATTTCAGCCACTTCATATTCCAGCTCTTCCCCACGCCGGAACTGCTGCCCGGAAATCTCGTAAAGAGTGCGCACGATGCGTTGCGGGTCCCGATTGGCGACCCCGATAACGATCGAACTCAGCTGAGCACGGCTTGTAGGGGTTAGTATTCCGGTCATTCCTAAATCGAGAAGACAGATCACATTTCCATTTAAAATCAGGATATTGCCGGGATGAGGATCGGCGTGAAAAAAACCGTGATCAAAAATCTGCTTCAATACTATCTGAGCGCCCCGCCCAGCGATCTCCTTAGGATTCATACCGGCGGAAATCAGCTGTGAGACATTGCTTATCTTTATCCCCTCCACATATTCAGTGGTCAGGACTTTTCTGGTTGTAAATTCATGGTATACTGCGGGGACAAAGACGGAAGGATCACCCTGAAAATTTTTTCTGAAATGATCGAAATGAAGCGCCTCGGTATTGAAATCCAGCTCCTTTCTCAAAGCTCCGGCGAATTCATCAACCAGCTGAACGGGATTAAAAGCCTCCCAGGAGTGGATATGCTTGACGATAAGATGAGCAATATGATACATGATTTCCAGATCGGTACTGATCATCTCTGAGATACCCGGACGCTGTACTTTGACGGCCACCGTTGTGCCATCGTGAAGCTGAGCCCGGTGCACCTGAGCCATGGAAGCAGAAGCAAAGGGTGAAAGCTGGAATTTTTTGAACAAGGAATCCAGCGGTTTACCAAGCTCTTCTTCAATAAGAGTACGTGCCTCAATGTCGGGGAACGGAGGAACTGCATCCTGAAGTTTTTCAAGCGAGGCGACCAGTTCGGCGGGAAGCACATCGGGCCTGTTGGAGGCAAATTGCCCCAGTTTGATAAAAGTGGGCCCAAGCTCTTCCAGAGCCATTCGTATGCGATCCCATCGGGATATCCCGGTAAGGCGCTTTTTCTTGGAGCGGAAGATGCGGCTGGTAGCGCTTAAATAGCGCTCGATATTGAGACGGGATAATAGATCACCGAACCCGTATTTGACCATCACGGAAGCAATTTCGCTATAGCGGCCAATATGTCGGTAATTTATGGAACCCTTGCGTCTGGAACCGATCACGGAGTCTCTTTCCGGCTTTCCACCTCAAGTTCCAGTTTTCTAACCCGCTTTTCGAGTTCCTCAAGTTCCTTTCGGGTGCAGATATTCATTTTCTTGAGCGCCAGATCCACCTTCTGGTTTATAAGCTCTTCCATAGCAGCACGAGTCTCGTCAGATTTCTTAAGCAACTCATCAACAAACTTCCGCCCCTCCGCTTCACTCATTTTGGCATCTTGAGCAATACGGCTGGCGACTTCCTCGACCCGCTCTCTGGTCATGACGGCCAGACCGATGGCGGCGTAGACACTCTTTTTCATGAGCTCGATCATGGTTAATTCTCCAGAAAAGTGAAAGATTTTTCTTTTATTTAAAATATTATATTACATAAATCAAATAGTATAATTCTACTGCAACACCTGTACCACGATAGTGATGCTAAACCATATCAGGTTTTTTGTACCTGTGACAAGTAATTTTCTAGAGGAGAAAAGTCAGCGTAAAATGCTTTCACAGAAGAAACCATTATTAAAAGTGTTAAGAATCGTGTTTGCCGTTGCACCACTGGTATGGATTTACTCCCGAACCAATTTTTCATCCATCGTAGAAATACTTAAAACCGCCCCTATTCTCGTTCTCGTACTTATTACGGCGATTACCTTTTCCACAATGTTGCTACAAGGAATTCGATGGTGGGTTCTGGTAAAGAAATTCATACCCGACTTAAAATTACTTACTACTGTTCGAGTTCACCTTGAAAGCACATTTTATGCAATTGCTCTACCTTCAAGCGCAGCTCAGGATATAGTGAGAGCGGTCATACTTTCACGGAAACATTCAGGATCAGTTATATGGGCTTCTTCATGGATAGCTCGACTAACAGGACTAGCTGTTCTGATGTTTTTTTCATTCCTCGGATTAACAACGATGGACAACCAAGTATTACCGTCTGGAATTCGTCTTACTCTATTTTCGATGTTTGGGGTAACCCTGGTAATGGGAATCGCATCTTTCTCAAAAACTATTACAAGGCCCTTCAGAAAGCTAGAAACAAATTTTCCTGAAAGTAAGATTATCACCACCTTATCCCAACTTCGCAACAGCATTTACAATTATAAAAATGCCCCCGCTACTTTATTGAATGCCTTAGCCCTGTCACTAATAACCCAGTTATTGCTTATACTTAATGCGGCCTTGATTTTCTTTGCAGTTACCGGCCAATACTATTTTCTGGAAAGTCTTGCATTCATACCGCTTATTGAAATCCTAAGTATTTCACTTCCCTTAACTCCCGGCGGAATCGGTATCAGGGAAGCGCTTATGGCCCTAATGTTCAGACAACTTAACCTAAGCGCCGACCAGCTTGGTTCATTTGTAGCAATTAGTCTGTTGATTTCACTTTCGAGATTGCTTGGTGCAGTTCCTCTCTTATACAGAGGTATTTCAAAAAAATCAATAAAAACCAGTAATGCCTGAATGGAATTGTAACAAACACCTTACTGTATTTATCAATTGCATTAAACTATATTACAAGTATGAATGATATAAAACCGACTTGGTATGATAGTTTTTACAGACAGAAAAAAATTCTATCAAGTTACCCGTGGTATACTGGCTTGACCAAATTACTTGACCGGGAAAACATAGTTTTAGATGGGAAATCAATTCTTGAAATAGGTTCTGGGGCTGGTGAATTTCTGAATTCACTTAAATGCACTAATTGTAAGATTTTTGGAGTCGACATAAGCAAAACAGCTTTGAAAATTGCACAAAGCAACTCCGATTCTGCTCATTTCCTCTGTTCAAAAGCAGAATACCTTCCATTCCAAACCGATAGTATCGACATTGCAGTCTGCTGTGAAGTGATAGAGCATGTGGATAATCCGCATAAAACGATTAAAGAGATCTATAGAGTTCTTAAACCAAATGGGTTATTGTTTCTCAGCTTTCCAAACTATTACAACCCTATTTACCTTGCCGTCAGGATAATTGCGACTGTTTTCAATAAGCCAAACCTCATCAGCCTACAAATAGTAGACCGGTATTTGTTCTATAATTTCGTCCTGAAAGATTTTTTAAAAGAAGGGTTTAAAGTCATCAATAAAAAAGGCACATGCTACTCTCACCAGAAAATTCCCGGTTTGAAATTTATAAACACCTTTGAATCACAATTCGACATGTTAAATCTGCAATTTTTGTCTTTTCACCCTGTAATTCTCTTCAAAAAGCAACAATAATTTAAAAACCCTATGGTCAAAATTCTTAATGTGCTTTATGATGATATTCCAAACCCCTGGTTAGGTGGTGGAGGAGCGATTAGGGCACTTGAAATCTATAAACGGTTCCCCTCTGATTATCAGGTGACGATTCTTACCGGCTATTATCCAAACGCTTTAAGAAGAGAAACAATTCAAAATGTACAATACAGGCGTTTAGGCCTGCCCTGGTCATATGCCTTAAGCAGAATAACATTTGCACTGAGTGTTCCTTTTCATCTCTTGCAAAATGATTACGATATCATAATTGATGATCACTCGGCTTTTTCACCAACGTTCTCATTTTTTTACACAAAAAAACCAGTAATCGGTTCGTTCCAGAATCTTCATTCCCAGAAATCTGCAAAAGGTAAAGGTGCTTGCAAAGGATTTTTCGCCGAAATTTTTGATTTCATTGCCTTAAGAAACTTCAAACATTATACTGCAGTTTCGCCAAATCTAGTCTCAATTATTCAAAAAAAGGCAAAACACAAAAAAAATATCAAATTCATCGGCGTTGGAGTACACGATAGTTTCTTTGAGCTGAAAAAACCTGAGAAATTAGAAAACGGGTACTTGTTATTTATCGGAAGAATTGAAATATACCAAAAAGGTATAGACACTCTACTAAAAGCTTATTCAAAGATTAAGAATCCACCCAAACTAATCATTGCAGGAAACGGTATTGATTTCGAAGAGGTGAAGCGCATCGTTGCTGATCAGGGTATTTATGGAGTGGAATTTTTCGGTCGCTACACAATGCAACAGGAAATAGAACTCCTGAAGAATGCAATTTGTGCCATAATGCCATCCCGATTTGAGGGTTTTCCGATGGTACCGTTAGAAATTTTGGCTTCAGGCACACCATTCATTGGAACCAGTATTCCAGGTACAAAAGATTTGGTTCAAGAAAATGGCCTTCTTGTTGAAAAAGAAAACTCCGAACAGCTTTCCCATGCTATTGAGAAACTTTTAATGGACAAAGCTTTAAGAAATCGATTAAGTCTGCAAGGAAGATCCCATGCAAAGAATTTCACATGGGATCTGATCTCAAAAGAATGGCTTCAAAACATAAACGAAGTCTTATCGAAAGAACAACGATCTTAATTCCCAGGTTTCCTTCGTACTGCCTTCATCCTGAAATCCCAAATCCAGATCATGAGCAGTAAGAAGAAAAATCCGGCAGAAACCATTGCTGATTTCTCCAAATATAGAGATTTAGGCTCCATTTTGAGAACATGAGTTCCCGCTTTTACTGGTATAGCAATCCAGGTGATGTCTGATCTGTAATACTTGGTTTCTACATCATCTACTTTTATTTTCCAGCCTGGATAAAACACCTCCGATAACCGAATAAAACCATTTTCTGGCACTTTAACCTGAGCGATTCTGATGTTAGGAGTATACTTAATCCACTTTACTTCAAGTTCAGCGTTGCTGCTTATATTTTTAGCCTTACCATTTTCATAAGGTAAAACAGGTGGTTCAAGCAAGGAAACTGTTTGCTTGTAATCGTATGCAGAGGTTTTCAAATCATTTACTATTTTGTCTTCCTGCGATACAACATAGTTGGACGCAAATGAAAGCCTGCCTAGGGCACCGTTATTGCGAATTTTCATCAGCAAACCATCGGAACGCCTGTGCAGCACATAACGAACATTGGCCAAATCAAGGAATGCGCTTCCCGTGTTGATTTTTTGAGGATCTAAATATGCTTGACCATCAGGCCCAACTCCAATAATGCTCTCAATAAAATTTCTGTCCCCCTGATCACCTCTGAATTCACGATAGCAGCGCAGCTCATTATCATGAAAACCACCCACTCCCTCCAGTCCGTAAACACCTTCTTGATTCTGTTGCCGTGTTAAAGCACCAGGCAGTGCAAAAACCCGAAATGGTTCACTCCGAAACTCACTCTGCAAATCTTCAATTACTGAATCGGGCCGATAATAATGTTTCCACTGACTCTCAACTTGAATAAACTGTGAATTCACTCGAAATGCATCAATTAAACCAACTATCAACAACGAATAGTACAAAATTCTTTTATCAATTTTTCCATTGACAACTAAAACAAGCATCACCAAAACAACTGAACTGAAGAGCCACCAAAGCCATAGAAACGGGAGGAACTTTTGTGTGAAATTTAAGTCAAAAATTCTTGGTGCATTCTGCTGTCCCATCATAGAATATGCAAAACCGCCAACGATTCCTTTGGAAGAAAAAACGAACGTTATCAAGGTAATAACTCCCAAAGAGATAAGTAAACCTTGTGTCCATTTTTTTTGTGCTTGGAGATTTTTAATTTCAAACCTGCCACTTACAAGATCCTTCAAGAAATAAACCGAAAGCAAAACAGCACTGAAGGAGAACCAGAACATTATCATACTTGGCGCGCGGAATTTTTTTACCCCTGGAATCAGATGGTAAAAAAGATTAAATAACGGAGTTTCAGCTCCAAGAGCATATAGTACTGCTAAAACTGCAATACCTCCCCAGAATAATCGCCAGATACTTTTAGGTTTACTGACTATAGCCAGAACTGATAACAAAACCGGGATAGCACCCGCATATTCCGTATTGAGTTTGAAGGGATTTTTTCCCCAGTAATACTGAAGACTATTACCAAATTCGGGAACCCACAAAGAAAAGACTTCAGCCCAGTGCATAGACCACGATGTCGCATGCTCAAAGCCTCTGTCAATTCCCCTGACCGAAAATGCCTCCCTTACATACATGAAAGAAGGGAAAAACTGAATGAAAGATAATCCTAAACCGAAAAAAACTGCAATCCAAAAATAAGCTACCCTGGGGACAAGTAAAGCTTTCTCGGTGGGGACTTTAATTGTAATAACAATTTTTAGCAACCAGTAAAGGAAAACACCCCACAAAACAAAATAACTCATTTGTATATGAGATGTAAGAATAGTCATCGCAATCCCCAAACCTAAAACCGATGCATTTTTAATTGTAGGTTTGTCAAGTAACGAGCGCAGTCGCCAAACTATGAAAGGTAACCAAGCAATAACGTACATTTTTCCGTCATGTCCAGGATAGACATGACTGACAAACTGAGGGTTCAGCATAAAGATAATGGCACCGGTCAGGGAAACTTTTCTAGAAAGATTAAAAGACCTGCGCAACATAAAAAAGAAAAAAACACCGGCCAAAAACACATGTAAAATCATTTTGTAACCGAATAAGCGAAAAACTGAAAGAAAGCTGCTTAATATTACAGATGGTGGATACATTGCATCACCGAAAAGAGCATCAACTGTAGGCATCCCAGATAAGCGAGAACTAAACCAGGTTGGAAACTGAATGTAATGGAAAAGACTGTTGCTTAAATATAATTTTGAATCAATAGCCCCCAGCTGATCAGAAGCCACAAGCATCTTGTCAGAAAAAATAAAGGACGCAAACTGCACAACTGTGAGCAGAAAAAGAATGCCTATGCAGACCCAAGTCCAGTGACGGCCTGTCATCTTAAAAGACTTCCTGCTCTCAACTTCAGCAGAACCGCTCCTTTTCTCCCTGACTCCAGTATTACTGTTCCCCATAAGATCAGCCATCCCCTCAATTCAAATAATCATACACTTCGCTTAATGATTCTATATCGTATCCACTCTGCACATACTTGCTTTTCAATATAAGTGTCTTTAGCCCCGGAACCCTCACACGGTCCGATTCTTTATCACCCACCATGAGTGATTTGTCAAGATCTATGCCGTGCTCTCGTGCCGCCTGCAGTACCATCCCAGGCCCCGGCTTTCGGAATTCAGAATCGATTCGGTACTTTTCCTCCACCGCCCTGGGGTGATATGGACAATAGTAAAAAGAAGTGATCAGCACCCCTCTTTCCATGAACTGCTTACTCATCCAATCATGAAGACGCTGCACCTCTTCTTCACCGAAGTACCCTTTGGCCACACCGGCCTGATTGGTCACTACAATAATTTTATACCCCATCTGAACAGCACGGAAAGTCAGATCAAAAATACCATCCACAAAGACTATCTGCTCAGGCCTGTGAGCGTAGTGACAATCTTCGTTAATAACACCATCACGATCCAGAAACAGCGCTTTATTCATTATGTCAGTGGGTAAAAGTTAAAAAACAGTTCCCGTTCCCATGCAATCCGCTGATTGCGCTTTGCCACTGGGGATATTGCCAAACTGCTCTTTACGGGATCTCTGTACTATTGAAGACAGAGCTTGAAAATAGTATATGGCACAGCTTTGAGCGGTACGGCTAAATGCCGCACCGCAAAAAAGTAAGCTAAAGAAGCTTATTTTACGAATAGAAGAACATCTGCAGAATCAAGTATGAAGGCCTCGGGGATTTCGCTTTCATCGATGTTTTCGGTGATAAGCTGCAGCACTTTCCTGCACTCCCGAATCTCCTGAGGAACCATCCAGTTTTCAACCCTCGTTTCCCCCTTGGTGTTTTTGTTAACGCACACGTATGCGGCTGGATTTCCATAGTCACTCGTTTTCACCAGAAACAAAAATGGAAAACGATAATCAGAAAGAGTTTTCCAGTTCCCCTCCTCGCCAAGAACCGGAACTGCTATCTTCAAGGCGTTTATTCTGGAAATCCAGCTGCTTAAATCCCACTTGTGAATATCTACATCTTCAGGCGTACCCTTTACCACATCCATGCGGGTTACCGCGCCGTATTCATATCCCTGAGGCATAAGTAGCCCCCTGGAGAACAGCGCAGCGAAAGCATAACGGCTCCGCTGAACTTCTGCAGTTCCCGGAGGAACGCTTGCCAGCCTTTCGGTGTCGTGCGATTCGGGGAACGCGATCGAGGGCGCGATTTTCTTGTTCAATTCGTGCTGTTCCAGAGCCCAGGGTTTATCAAAGTTCCACCATTTTGAGGAATTGAAGAGATAATCAAAACCGGCATTCCCCAAAGCCTCGATTTCACTTAGCTGACAGCCTAGCGTTTCGGCAAAAAACCTGGTGTCTGGATATCTGCTTTTTGCCCGGGATATCAAATATTCCCACAATTCAGAGGGAACCTGATATGCGGCATCGCAGCGGTACCCCAAAATGCCCATATTCTGGTAAAAAGAGATCAACTCATCCCAGTATCGCCATAAGTTTTCACGATCATTACTGAATCGATTATCGATCACTGCCAAATCCCCCCAGACAGTCACATTGGAGGGGTCTGCGGGATCTACAGCATAAGGGCTGGCAAGTTTACCGTCTCTTTCCCGTTTATACCACTGGGGGTGACTCTGAGTGAGATCTGCATCGAAAGCGGTATGATTTATGACCAGATCCATGAGCAGGCCCAGTCCCGCCTGCTGGCAATTATCAATAAATTGCTTGAGAGGAGAAAAATCGGAAGGGTCCTGACCCTCTCTGAGGAATAGAGGGTTGAGCTTGTAGTAGTTTTTTACAGCGTAGAGACTTCCTGAAAAGCCAGTCTGATGAAAGGGATTTACAAAAATTGAATTGAACCCCATTTCCGCCACATGGGGAATAATCTCCGACCACTCATCGACAGTTCTGAAATGACGCGGAAAAAGGTTGTAAATAATGGGGACTTCCGAAAGGCTGCTCATAGTTCACCTCCGAGAAGAATGTTATCTATTAGACGGGTTTTTGATTCATTTGTGCGACAGGCAACCGCAACCAGTGCTGCACCGGTGATCTCACTTAAAGACTTCAGCTGCACTGTATCGGTAATCTCCACATATTCCGGCAAAAAGGTCTGGACGCCATTTAAGGATGCAAGCAGACTCTCTCTGATCACCGAGGAACGCCTTTCTCCCATTTTAAAGAGTTCGGCTGCATTATTGAGACTCTGATAAATTCGGGGAACTTCCCCTCTCTCCCTCTGACTCAAATAAACATTTCGTGAACTCATGGCCAGACCATCCGCCTCTCGCACAATAGGCGCCACAACCATGCGAACCGAAAGATTCAGATCGTGGATCATGCGCTTGATGACCACCACCTGCTGAGCATCCTTCTGACCAAACACCGCCATCTGGGGACACACGATATTAAAGAGTTTAAGTACAACTGTGGCAACACCCCTGAAATGACCGGGGCGGCTGGCACCACACAAGGAATCGGTTATGTTTTCGACATCCACAAAGGTACTGTAATGTTCCGGATACATATCCTGTACAGTGGGAGCAAAAATGATGTCACATCCAGCAGATTCCGCCAGCTGACAGTCACGATCAAACGGCCGAGGGTATTTGGCCAGATCCTCTTTAGGCCCAAACTGAGTCGGGTTCACAAATATACTCATAACCTTCAGATCAGACTGCTCCGAAGCCATCTTTAGAAGGGATAAATGCCCATTATGCAGAGCTCCCATAGTAGGTACAAGTCCCACAGTTCTACCGCTTAACTGATAGGTAAGGGAAAGATTCTTCATCTCTGAAGGAGAAGAAATGATTTTCAAGATGTCACTCCGTTCTGCTGAAACCGAAAAAGTGTGTCGGCAGCACTATTTCTTGGCGGAGAGGCGCTCCTCGATCGCATGACGATTTTTGGAACCCAGGGGATGATAGAAATTGGTGCCGATCTTGGCATTCACAATCTGCTCCACTAATTCCTCAAGATCTCCCATATCTTTAACAAAATCAATATCGTTTGTATCGATAATTAGAAGAGGAGTGGAAGTGTAGTGAAAAAAGAAATGATTATAAGCCTGGTTTAGAGTATCGATGTACTCTCTATCCATATTGAATTCAAAACTGCGTCCCCGTTTCTCAATGCGTTTTAAGAGCACATCAGTAGAAGCCTGCAGATAGACAACCAGATCAGGTCGAGGGATGGATGTCTCAAGCACTCGGGCTATATTATTGTAAAGTGCAAGCTCGTCGTCTTGAAGATTCATACTGGCAAAAATTCTGTCTTTTGCAAACATGTAATCACTAATGGTCATGCTGTGAAAAAGGTCCTGCTGAGCGACCATGACCGAAATCTGCTTGTAGCGGGAGAGCAGAAACCACAGCTGTGTCTGAAAAGCAAATGACCGGCGGTCACTGTAGAATCTGGACAGAAACGGGTTATCGTCAACCTCCTCCATGACCAGACGGGCATCGAAACGTTCACCCAGAAGTCGGCACAAGGATGTCTTCCCCACACCAATCACACCCTCAATACACAGGTAACTCACATGAGAAGGGAATTTCGCAACCTGACTCATTCTTACTCCGAAATAAATTGATGAGGAAAATTGATCTGCTGCTCTCTCACCTGCAAACTCATTTCCCGATTTAGATCTGAAACAGTTCTGTTAAATCCCGGCACAACCCAGCGCGCATCAATTTGCCTCAAACCCTCAAGCAAAAATCGACGGTTTACAATTTCAGGATGAGGCACTGTAAGCTCGGCAGATTGAATCACAAGATCACCAAAAAGAAGTATGTCTATATCAGCAGTACGGGGCTCCAAGGGTCTTGTACGCCTGCGTCCCAAATCAGCTTCGATTGCGAGGCAATTTTCGAGCAGCTGAAGCGCACTTCCGCCGTAAAACCCTGATATAACTCGATTTAGATACCAGGGTTGAGGTTCAGGAACCCCGACAGGCTCTGTTTCCATAAGAGAAGACATGCGCACCGGCTCACAAAAAAGAGCTCCTACAGCTCTTTCCATGGCTCGTATACAAACTTCGCGATTACCCAAATTACTGCCAATGGAGACTGCTACCTTCATCATAACAGTTTAATATAGTAGACAGTGTTCACTGCGGCAATCATATTAATAAGCACCTGCCTAAACTAGATCTCTATAATAAAAATCCTTAATATCGGAAAACAGTGGCCCGATCTGATTTCTTATCTCACTTTTTCTCCCGACCATAACGGTCACAAGATTTCGGGCAGAGAAATAGCGGCGTATCACCTCATTAACCCTCTCAACAGTTAACTCTTCAACTTTCCTGTCAAACTGCTCGATATAGGAGTTATCGTGGCCGTAAAATCGCAACCAGAGAAGCTTTTCCACTACGTTTGCTATACCTTCAAGCTGAAAGGCGATATTCCCAATAGCAAACCGCTTTGCCTTATCCAGCTCATTCTGTGTTATACCTGAAGAACAGAATTTCTCATACTCCTGCTTGATTGTGGAAAACACCTCTCCTGCAGTTTCATTCTGAGTGGCGGTGGTTACGAGGAAAATCCCGAAATGACGCTCACTGGCAATTTGGGAGGAGATACTGTAGGTTCTGCCATGCTCGGAACGCACTCTGGCCATTAATCTGGATGAAAAATTTCCAGCACCCAGGATATAGTTGGCAATGGCAATCACATTTCTGTCCTCATTGTCCTCCCCCGGTACCGGATGCCCAATCAACATCGTGGTCTGAGTCAAATCTGGTTTATCAACTAACCTGAAAGCGCTCTTTGGGATGGATAGTGGCTCAGCCTTTACGGGAACAGCTTCAGCTTTGCCATTTTGATCCTGAAGCAGCTGAAGATGGTTTTGCATAAATTTTTGAGAATCGAAATTGCCGGCAATCACCAGAACTGCCCCGGAAGCGCCGAAATATTTCTTATGAAAACGCTTCAGGTCATCCGATGAAATTCGTTTGATGGAATCCTGAGAGTGGAATCTGCCTGCAGGATGCTGCTTTCCGGCAAGCTCTGAATAGAAATGTCTATTCGCCAGAAAAGAAGGATCCACAGATTCCGCCTGAAGCGAAGTAAGCACCTCTTTTTTATAGCGTGCATACTCATTTTGCTCAAATGCAGGGCAAAAGATCATATCCCAGAAAAAAGGGAAAAGTTCATCCAGAAAGGAGGAAAGACAGCGAAGCTCAAAAATGGTATGCTCTTCACCGGCATTTGCAGTGAGCATAGCGCCCCTGAATTCAAATTTTTCGGAAAATGCCTCGGAGGAAAGGTTTCTAGTCCCCTTCTGCATCATTCCCACCACCAGTTCAGCAGTGCCCTCAGCTCCAACAGGATCACAAAATCTGCCGAATGGCATCTGCATAGCCGCAACAGCACCATCCTGAGTACTGTCAGGTACAAGAATGATTCGTAACCCGTTTTGAAGGATCTTTTCATCCATTTTGGGGAAAATATATCTGAAGGTCATCATACTCCTCTTCAGGAATGCCCGAACAGACGCCTGAGCAGGCCTGCAGCAAACAGCATCGGGCTGATTTTTTTCGGTTTTAAAACAAGAATGTGACGGTTTGACTTATCCCAATATTTCCGGGCAGTTTCAACCAAAATATCCCTATTAAGGTTCTTGAGTGATTCAAGCCTCTGCACCCATAACCTGTAATCCCCCTCTATGGTTTCACTGAACCCTATTCTTTGACAGATATTGTCTGAGGAGTACAATTCGAATGTTCTGCTGGTCAAAGTCGTAAATTTAACTTTTTCAAACTCTTCTTCAGTTATGCCATCAATTTTGATATGTTCTATCTGACGTTCAAGCTCTTTTTCCACTTTCCGTGAAGACATATCAGGTGTAAAAGCCGCAAAAAACATGGACATTCCAGAATGCTTCAGAAAATGATTAAGACCTCCCACCATTACAGCAACAGAACTCTTACGCACCAGTTCTCTCTGCAGTCTGCTTGTCTCTCCTCCTGAAAGCACGATCTGGAGAATTTCAAGCGAAAGAGCATCTTCATGATACGAAGGTGGAGCCGGAAAGCCATAAATCAAGATCGGCACATCAAAATCTACCCTGCGTTTCATCCTATGAGCACCTGTAAGATCAGGAACTGGAATATCACATCCAGACTTGGTTGATGAACGCTTTTTGGAACCGAAATGAAACTGAACTTTCTCAAACACCTTCTGCTCGTCGTCAAAATCCCCAACCACAATTACCGACGCATTGGAAGGCGTGTACCATTTTTTGTAGTACTCTCTGCAGTCCTCTTGAGAAAAATTCCTAAGATCCTCAAGAATTCCCAATGGGCTCAGGGAATATGGATGAGTACCGAAAAATTCCTTTCTGAATTCCAGAAACGACTTCCCTACCGGATTATTCATATAGGTTTGATACTCTTCCATAATGACCTTGCGCTCTGTTTCCAGAATGGCACTATCAAGAAGTAACCCGTCCATCCGTTCAGCTTCAAGCTCAAGCACCATATCCAGATAGTCTTTGGGGACACTATTTACGTATGCAGTAACATCCTCGGATGTGAATGCATTACAGTGCCCTCCCACATCATTTATTCTCTGCGCATGCTCTTCGCTGGCCACCCTCTCTGAACCGCGGAACATCATGTGTTCAAGAAAATGGCTTATACCCCGTATTCCATCCCTTTCGCAGGCACTTCCCACCTTATACCACACCTGCACGGAAAGAATAGGCGTGTCATTCTTTTTAAGACAGATAACTTTCAGCCCGTTATCAAGGGTGGTCTGGACTATATTTTCAAGCATTGGACATTCCGCTTTCGTCTGACTCCATAAGTTGCTTTAATTCCCTGCCGGCTGCTTTCAACAACTTTCCAAAGTACTCTTTACCCACTTCTGTACTGAAACTGAACTCCTCATTTTCCAGCACTCCCGAAGGAAAAAGAGTGCGCAGCTTTTGCGGATCCCTGCCCCGCTTTCGCCAGGTTCTGTAGTCTTTGACAGATGTCGTATTGCGAATTTCAATCGATTGCTCCCGCTGAATCATTTCTGGACTAATGAAAGAAATGACCGATAAAAGCAGCTTGTCCTGCCGGTCGAAATTTCTTTGCTGTTCCGCCGCTGCAGCTGAATTAAAATCAAAAACAGCAGCCTTCACCTGAGGATAAGCATAAGCAATTCGTTTTATGAGTTCCCTGAGCGGCTCCTGATTGAAAGGTGCGACATTGATTAAAAACAGCTTCGAAAAGCCTTGAAACACATAACATCGAATCATATCAAGTAAAACATTTATGAATGTACGCGGCTTAATCCCTGCAGTCCCAGGGAAAGCCATAAAGGGCACCGAGCAGGAAAAAGGAAGAACTGGCGCACTCAAAAGATGGTATTCACTAGTCAACTCCCTGGCTAAACTCCTGCAGAGAACAGATTCAGCACCCGAAGGCACCCCTGGTCCCAGCGGTTCATTACCCCCGATTGGCAGAATCAGCACTGATTTTTCAGATACATACGTCTGAATTTCAGAAAACGAATACTGCTCCAAACACCCGCTGATATTTCCTGCCGCAGATCGACTCATAACTAGTTTCCGCAGAATGAGATGAGGTAAATAGGCCCGGAGAAGAGATCCGGTGTGAAAAAAAATTATCGGAGTGAGAGGATTTGAACCTCCGACTTCTTGGTCCCGAACCAAGCGCGCTGCCAGGCTGCGCTACACTCCGTAATTTTTCAAAACTGCTGATTGATATGGCTGGAGACGATAAACTATCCGTCGACCCCAAAATATACGTTCAGACAGTAAATCTTGGCAAGCAGATGGTGGAGAGCTGAGTAGCCTTAAGAAGCGGGTGTCTTCTCCTGCAACCTTTCCCTGAAGACCTCGAAACTCACACCTGTAATCCTGCGAAATGTTTCCAGTGCCAACGGCATATCAGAAAAACCACTTTGCAAAAATAGCTGATCTGCTTCAAGGTGAGGATTTTCCTCCAGAAGAAGTCGCACATTATTTATCCTAACCTGGTCAATAAAAGAATCGATACTTATACCCAGCTCTTTTTCGAAAAGAGCCTGTAGAAAAGATTCTCCAGCAACCAGATCATTACAGATGGATTTTACGGTCATATCGGGATCCATAAAATTTGATTCGATATGGCGACAGGTGCGCTGTACCATTTTATCAAACACCGAGAGGCGCGTGGTAGTTAGAAATCGCCTGGAATCCTTTTTGGATAAATAAAAAATTATCGTAAAAACAATCATTACAACAGAAACAACCAACACCATAAGGTGAATCAGGTGTGAAAATATCCAGGAAAGAGCTCCCCTACCCTGCTTTTTACTTTTAGAAACAGGCGTATTATCGAGCATAATCTTTCGGATTACAATCTTTTCTGAAACACTGGAAGATGGTGTATCTGTACTGCTTTCAGTCGGCTGAACTGTAAGACTGGAATCGGTGACCGGAACACTGGTCGTAGAATCCAGCACAGAAACCTCGGTGCTGTCTCCGGCATGAGTATCCGGAATAACCGCAGTGTCAGCTAAAACTTGATCAAGAGAATCAACCGCAAGAGAATCCTGACTCCAGGAAAGGTGACTCAAGAGAAATAAGCTGAAAAAAAACAATTGAAATAGACTATTTATCTGCTTTTTATACACCGCTGCATCTGTTCCTGGAGCATGGTTTCGTAATTTGTCCCGAGTGCATCAATTTTAGCCCTGAGCCGATTTCCAAAACGCTCGGCATCATCGAATGCTCTGCGTTTAAGATCCTGGGCAAGCTGCTTGAGATTTCGATGATTGATGATTTCATTAGTGGAAACTTCAAAATGAAATCTATTACTGTCTTTTACCCGGTTTGCAGCATCTTCAGCCATTTTGATAAGATCTGCATAGATATTCTGATTAAATTTCAACTTTAGAATTTTTACATCCGAACAAAGACGGTCTGAGAAAAAGCGACTGTTGTAAATATAATGACGTTCATCTTTATAAACTTCACGATCATAAAAGTACTCTCCGATGATTCTCCCGGCTCCATTTTTAAGCACAGATTTTGGATAGACTGACGGTTCTGAAACCTGGATAACAGGTTCCTGTGCGCCCGCATCAGCCTCCTCCTGGCTCGGAATGGGCTGGGCAGGCAGCACATTCTGCACGGGCGAAGCTTCTTCGGGTAGCGGAGCTTTTACCTGCTCCACCTCAATGGCGGCAGTACTGTTCTGATCGCCCACAAAAGGCGATTCGGCTGCTTTTTCGGCCTGATGAAGAATTATTTCATAGAGTCCGTTTACAATCTGCCCCTCGTTTGCATTAATTTCCTTTTTAAGATGAGACTCGATGAAAAGAAGCTCCTCCTCCCGCTTTTTTAGTGAGTCAAGCTTTGAGGTAAGCTCACTGAGTTCTCGGGTGCAGTCGCTGATCTGACTCTTTACGGAAGCGATTTCCTCGTCTCTCTTTCTCTTCTCTTCGATAAGACAGCGAGTGTCTTTGCTAACTTTCTTTATATTTTCTTCCTTATCCCTAAGCACATCGATTTTCTCCTGGTAGTAGGAAATTAGAAGATCGATTGTTCCGCAGGCGCTGTCATCAACTAAACTCTTTTTAAGAGCCCAAAGCTGGTCGAGGGCCAGTTTGGCGTTATCCTTCTCACTGTGCAGAAGCTTTTCTGCAATGTCGTACATGCTGTCGGAAGCACTGGCAGCACGAGCATCCAGAAGAATCGAATAGAACCTGTTGGAATCAACAGAATTACCACCCACGTTCAACAAAGTATCAGATACCCGTTCAACTCTTCTCATCAGATCCTCACCTTTCAGGTTTCCGCCAGAGGCGATCGTATTTAACATAAAATAAATTGTTTCCCGCTTAAAAAGTATCAGGCAACTGAGGCAGCCTCATTGACCTGTATGGATCTAAAGATTTTTAACAGTGCCGGATTGACCTGCAGTGATAGGAAATCTCCTTTTCCGGAGCTGCAGGCTTTGACCAGGTATTCTCTGGCCTTCTCCTCATCCTTGGCTGCCGCGCGAAGCTCAGCCAGCAGCACAAGACAATCAAAGCTGCCGGGATGCTGTTGGTCGTATTCCAGGGCTAGCTTCTCTGCAAGCTCTGCCTTTCCCACCCTCACATACGACCTCCAGAGCAGAATTTTATGACGGATCGTCAGATCATCCAATGGCTCCAGCAGTCTTATGACCCGTTCATAGGATCCAACCATATAAGCGTACTCAGCCATGCACCTCACCACAAGCGGCTCGGGATCTGGCAGTAGAGAAAGACGTCTGAATAAAAGAGTTGTCCTGCCCGGCTGCAGCTTGCGTTTTTTATACATTACCATTCGAAGAGCATCGAGCATGTCGCCACCCCTGCTGAGCCTGTCGGCATGTTCGAGCAACTTTTGAGCCTCATCTTCAGAATCCATGTCCCTTAAGTCATCGATACTCAGGGCCAGATCGGAATCACCAATTCTGCTCACAACGGCAAGAGTTGCTTTAAAATAGGAGAGGTGATCCCTGAGCTCCAGAGCGATTCTGCGCAAAGCCAACCATCCTGAAGGCTCCCGGGGGGAAAGCCTCACCGCCTTTTTGCAACAGTCAAATGCCCCTTCAAGATTGTTCTGCTTGATATAAATTCCCACCAGATTCATCAGTATGCCGGCATCTGCCTTGTTCAGTTCAAAAGCTTTGATATATTGCTTCCGGGCATTCTCAAAATCCTCCAGCTTCTCGCAGGTAAATCCAAGATTCTTGTAGGCGGAACCGAACCGCATATCAAAATAGATGGCTCTTTCATAAGCGATCTTTGCCCTCTGATAATCTCGCAGCACCAGATAAGAATTACCCAGATTAAACCAGGCTTCAGGGAAATCGGCCTTTACAGCTGTTGCCTGTTCGAAATAGGTTACTGCCTTGGCTGCATCACCCTTTTCGGAATAGTAATTACCGAGATTCAGCAAAGCGCCGGGGTTCTGAGGTTCAACTTCGAGCACCTTTGTAAACGCCTCGGCAGCCGCTTCGATATTACCGGCCGCAAGTTCCAAAATACCCAGATTATTCCATCCCTCGATCCGTTCAGGCTTGAGGAGAGTCAGTTTTGAAAAAATGGTTTTTGCCTCAGCATAATCTTTATGTCTGTAAAGAACATTCGCATATTCCAATAACAAGGCATATTCTGAAGGGTGAGATTGCAAAAGCTTTCTGCAGATATCCAGCGATTCATTATACCAGCCATGATCTGCACAGCACTGAACCAGCGCCAGCCCAGAGCTCAAATCCTGCGGGTTCTCACGAAAGAGCCTCCGCAGCTCCTCAATTTCAGTGTCACCCTTCATAATGCTTTTCCGCTCTCCCCCAACTGGATCTGTTCTGCACGTGGTCTGTATTTTTCCTCTATCAATTTGCTGATATAACCTCTGTTTGGAAACAGCTTATCCTGTGACCAGTTACCCCCCACAACTTCATTCCAGACTTCCCTGTATAACTGAAAAATACTTTTCGTCTCCTGATCACCTGCAACAACCGTCTGACCATTGTTCATCAGTTGATGAAAAGAGGTGTTGTACACCTGCGTGACCCAGCCATCACCAAACATTATGGGCATGAAGCTAAGCACATCTTTTCGCACAGGAATCATGCCAAAGCTTGCACATTCCTTCATCTGAACCTGATTGCAACTAAGGTAATCCGCAAGCTTTATTGATAGTACCGGATTAGGAGAACTGGCAGGCACTCCCCACCACCACCCTCCTGTCATTACAGATTTGGTTCCTTCTCGAAGTGGCATACCTCGCGAATCAAGCTCCACCGAACATGCACGGGGCAAGGTTGCCACTCCCATGTCCTCCGGGTCATCTAAAAAGCCAAAAATGCTGTCCTGAGCCGTCCCGTGTATGTAAAAACAATCACCTTGAGAAAGATATGAGAGAAAGATTTCATCTTTGCCAAATGCCTCCCACAAATCTGATTTGCCCCAGTTCTGTTTCCACATCTGCGGGTTATAAATTCCCAAAGCAGAATACACCGCTTCCCAGTGCAGCATATCACATACAGATTCCCCCCTCATGTGAAGGATTGCAGTGGAATCGGCTCCAAACTGGACTACATGATCCACCTGACGCAGAGCCAGCCCTTTGTCATCAATAACAGGATGACCGATTCTGGGAGAAAGTTTCCCGTTATATTCCCTGCTCCCCCAGAACCATCCTAAAACAAAAATATCATAAAAATCCCACTGTTCCGGATTGTCCTCGAGTATGTAATTGGCCGGAAGTCCAAAGCCGTTAACTTTTTTCAAGCTGTTATCGATGAGACTTTTTAACTGTCTCCAGGAGGAAAGCGCCTCATTCACTTTGCTTTTTCTGTAAACGATCAAACGTGTTTCAAATTTGCGGGGAATAAAAAATTGCTTACCCTCAAACTTCCCCAGTGATGTAAGTAATAATTCCTGGTCAAGATTCTTAAAGCCGCTGTATGGCAGAAGGGTATCCAGAGCAGTGAGCTTTTTACTCTGAGCCATCGTGCGGCTGTCACTAAAGGGGATCTTGACTAAACCCAAATCTGCAGGGGCTCCAGCAAGCGCCTGTTCGACACTCTGGCTGTCTTTAATGGTAACGATCTGAATCCGGCATCGGTTCTGACGTTCGAATTGGGGTAGAATCTTGTTTTGAAAAAAAGTCTGCTGATCCCGGTTCATGGCTACTAGCATACTCATGTTCACAGGAGCAGAACACCCGAGCATGAGAACGGTGCTGACGGCAATAATGATGCTCAAGTATAATTTCATCTGTAAGTTTCCTGACAGTTTGGGGCTCATATTATAATATCATAGAATTATACGTGGTGCAAGCTCTGTCTGCGCTCAAACATGGAAAAGGAACACGCGCACATTTTATTTTGAGGACAAAACGAAAACAAATGGATGGTGTATGGATAAAATTAAACTCAAAGAGCAGGTTGAAATCATCCGACAGGCTTTCGGCTATATCAACCGCTTTAAAGATGAAACCTTCGTTATTAAAATCGATAGCGCACTGATCTCAAATGATCTTTTCCCGGTACTGATTAAAGATCTGGTACTACTGCACCGCATGGGTATAAAGATAATTCTAGTCCCCGGTGCCAGAACAAGAATTGATGAGATTCTGCAGACCTACAAAGTGGAATGTCCGACTGTCAACGGTGTACGTATTTCCTCACCGGAAGCGATTCCTTTCATAAAAATGGCTGCATTCGATGTATCCAACAACATTATGACCATGTTGGCGGAAGACGGGGCGAATGCCATTATTGGAAACTGGGTCAAAGCCAGAAGCATTGGGGTACGCAATGGAATTGATTTTCAGAGTTCCGGCATTGTGGAGAAGCTTCAGATTGATATATTGAAGCGGGTTCTGGATGATGGTCTTATCCCCATTTTCCCCAATATCGGCTGGAACGCAAAAGGAAAACCGTACAACCTGTCTTCAAGTGAACTGGCGTTCACGCTAAGTGTACAAATGAAGGCTGCCAAACTTTTCTTCCTCACCGACCAGGGTGGCATCAAAGACAAAGGCTTCCAAATACCTCAAGAAGTGTACATCTCTGATGATGGTACAATCTCCCAGCTTACGCTTGCGCAGGCCGGGCAGTTTTTAGACCTTAACCCCAGCGAACACTATGACGATCAGCTGCAGCTTATCTCCTACGGGTACAGAGCCTGCAGAAAAGGAGTGCGCCGGGTTCATATCATTGATGGCAGAGTGGAGGGGATGCTTCTTCAGGAAATCTTTTCCAACCGTGGGTTTGGCACCATGATTTATGCAAATCAGCACGACAATATTCGTTCCATGACCGTTGCGGATATTCCTGAAGTTCTGTCGCTCATGCAGCCCAAGGTAAACGAAGGAGCGCTTGTGGCTCGCTCGGCTGAAAGCCTGGCGGAAAAGCTGGAGGACTATGCCGTATACGAGGTTGACGGCACACTACATGCCTGCGGTGCCCTGCACATATTTCCTGAGGGCAAAGGTGAGATTGCCGCCATTGTGGTTGATGAGACCTACAAGAATCTGGGTATCGGCAGAAAAATGATCTCCTATTTTATCGAACAGGCAACCAAGATGAAGCTGGATTCTGTTTTCGTGCTGACAACCCAGACGGCAGACTGGTTCCAGCAACAAGGATTCATCGATGCAGATATAGCGTATCTTCCGGAACAGAAAAAAGAGAACTATAACAAAAACAGAAACAGCCTGGTACTCAAGTACCCCATTTCCGGACAGAGGATTAAAAGCGGACTACAGGTGGATTAGCCCACCTGGCAGTCATTTCTCTCGCATCACGCTCCAAAGAGGATTTCCATCAGTATCACGCAGCCGGACAATGCGATCCTTTCTGAGGATCTCCATTGCCATGACAAAATCACCACTGGAGGTAGATACCCTACAGCCTTTGACCTCCAACTTCTCATTCTTGGGGAAATTCAGGTCCTGATTAAGAATATACCAGGCTGGCCCAAGATGAACCGCAATATCACCGGATTCAGTCTTCAACAAAATTTGAATACCCATCCCCATGTCAGTCATGGGAGTCACCGTATCTACTTTAGCCACTGAACCGCGAAATGTCTGCAGATTAAAAGCATCATACGCCTGTTCATACCTAGTATCAACTCCCCAGCCGTCACTGCCCCTGAACTTCACCATCTGCTGACTGTGGGCAATCTGCACCTGCAATCCAACCAGCAAAAAAAAGACAATCATTTTTCTCACGCTCACGTTTTAGCCTCCTTTAATTCGTAATTTATATATCAAAATAGAATGCGGTTTCACCGAAAAACAAAATTCTAGCTTATGTTTTTGTTCGAATGGCGTAAATAATGCTTTGTCATAATGAAAGTCTAACAATTATACTTAAGGACTGCACTCAACATTCGGCAGACTTTCTAAGCCCCTTCAGCAAGGCAGATTTTTAAACTAATAAACTCTTCTGGAGCCTTCCGACATGAACCGACTGGTATATGCAGATATTCTGAAAAATGCAATTCAGACCTATAGCAACAAGAGCTGTCTTAATATAAAACGGAACGGATACTACAGAAGCTGGACGTACGGGGATTTTCATGAAGACCTGAACAGACTTTCGCATCTGCTGAAAAAACAGGGACTTAAGAAGGGGACAAATGCGGCGGTTATCGGCGAAAACTCCCCGGAATGGGTCATCGCCTACCATGCCATACTGCTGACCGGAGCCTGCACAGTTCCTATTGACCCCAACATCCCGGCCGCTGAAATAGAGCAGATTATCCTCACCACAGAAGCAAAAATTGTTTTCTGCTCGAAGGTCTACCTGAGTCTTTTCCAGAAAATGAGGGATAAATACCCATTCATAGAAACAATTGTGGTTTTTGATGAAAAGGCAGGAGAAAAGGAACCATCATTCAGTGAATACATCCGAGAGGGAAACCCTCTGAAAGATGCTTTTTCCCACTCTTTTGAACCGGATGACCCCATGGTGATTATTTTCACATCCGGTACTACCGGCAAAGCAAAAGGAGTGGTTCTTACACAAAAGAATTTCACGGCGGTTTCCAATCATGCCATTCCTCGAATGAAACTTGATAGCCGGGACACTTTCCTTGCGGTTTTACCCCTTCACCATGTCTTTGGATTTGCCGCTTGTGTCGCAGGTCCGCTTTGCGGGGGCATGGATGTGGTTTTTGTACCCTATGTTAAAGGCCCCCTTATCATCGAAGCTCTAAAGGATAAAGGGGTAACGGTTCTTCCGGCAGTGCCCAAAATGATCTCCCTCTTTTACGAAAGCATTCTTCACAACGTAAAGAAAAAAGGTCCGGCGGTGTCCACACTCTTTACCGGTATGAAAACATTGTCGGCTGCCATGGGAGAATCAATGAGCGATTCCTTCAGGCGGAATCTGTTTGCAGGCGTCCATAAGGGCTTCGGTGGAAAACTCAAACTTATCATCTCCGGTGGGGCCGCTTTAGGCAAACGTTACTGGAACGGATTCAGGCAGCTGGGGTTCAACATTGTTGAGGGATATGGCCTTACCGAAACCTTCGGTCCAATCACCCTGTGCCCTTATTCGGAACCACGGCTAGGTTCTGTTGGACCGGTGCTGGCAGACAATGAAGTCAGGATTGACGAACCAAATGAAGCGGGAATCGGAGAGGTGCTGCTCAGAGGAAGCTGCATTTTTTCCGGATATTACAAAAACAATCAGCTCACGGGAGATGTCATCGATAATGACGGCTGGTTTCATACTGGTGATTTGGGTAAAGTGGACAAAGACGGTTACCTGTACATTTTAGGTCGTAAAAAAGACATGATTGTTCTTGATAGCGGCAAAAATGTTTATCCTGAGGAACTGGAAGATCACTATTCTGAATCCGAACTTATAGAAGAGATTGCCATTTTTGGAAGTAAACAGGAAGAGGGTGAAATAGTGGCGGCGGCAATTGTGCCCCAAAAAGATCTTCGAAAGCGCTACACAATTTCACAGGCAACCGACCTTCTTTATCAGGAACTTGTACGATTGGGCAAAGGGATTCCGGTTTACAGGCGTATAAGCGACTTTGTTTTGGTTTACCAGCCATTACCGAGGACCACCACCCGCAAGCTGAAAAAAATTGAAATCGTCAAAATCTACAATTCAATCAAACGCAAAGCGGGTAACAGGCCTGTTGCAGAGGAACAGCTTTCGGTGTTTGAAATGACCCTGATGGAAACTGGTGAATTTCACGGTGTTGTTGATTCGATACTCAAGACTTCTCCGAAGATTGAAAGGGCCATCATTAATCCACGCTCCCATTTGGAAACCGACCTGGGGCTTGATTCCCTCAACAGGATTGAGCTTCTGAGCATAATTGAGAGTAAGTTTTCCATGGTGATTACCGAAGAAGTGTTCGATAAAATGGAAACCGTGGCGGATCTGGTTTCACTGGTGAAGGAGCGTATCGACAGTGGAGAAGCCGCTGTGACATCAGTTGAACGCATTATGAACCTTAAGGAGCGCATTCTGGCTGAAGCACCCGACACTGAGGCGATAAGGAACCCTGTCACTTTTGTTCACAAAACGGTTGGTCCATCGCTCATAAAAGTTGCCGGAAAGGTCTGGAATTTTCAGATTAAAGGATTCGAACGACTGGATCCCTACTGCAAGCCGCTCATTTTTGCAGCAAACCACCCCAGCATTTACGATGCATTCTGGATTTTAAGCTCACTTCCTGAAAAAATGCGGGAAAACACATTCTATTTAGGAAACAAAGAAGCATTGAAATACCCCTCTGTTCCCTATTTCCTTCACAAACCCAACATGCTGAAACTCTCCAGAGAGAGTGATCCAGTTGAGGTGCTTAAAGTTTCTCTTTCCGTGCTAAAAAATGGCGATAATCTTCTGGTCTTCCCAGAAGGGACGATCTCCCCATCCTCGACGCTGGCGGAGTTCAAACCGGGAATTGGAATGATCGCCAAAGAAACCGGCGGGTGGGTAGTCCCCATTCATATCAGCGTTTCAGAAGCGGGATCTTCTGCGAAACTATCTTTCAGCTCCAGCCCTGTATTACACTTCGGAAAGCCATTCACCGTACATGAGCTGATCAAGCGAGGCGAACTTTCAAGCAGCTGCGCGGCCGAGGAGATCACCTCCTATATAAGATCCACCATTTCAAAAATCGAATAATTTCCCCCAGAAATACCCCCTAGGATTCGTAATATTAAAGGGCTAATTATTGGAAGGGGGGTGAAGAAAATGCAATATTCGGCACTTTTAATGAGAGTTGAGTCACTGCCATTTGTTGGGAATCAGCAAAAGGCGGACGCTATGATTAAATCGGTACTGGGGCATGTGGCAAGCCGCATGAAAGAGGCACAGGCCAAGAGCTTTTCCCAGGACTTGCCTGATGAACTGAACTTGGGAACCCTTCGGGGGCATCAGATAAATGTTCCAACAATCTCCCTTGATCAGTTTGTAACAGACCTCAGGGAGCAGTTCAAGATTTCCACCGATGATGCACAGACACTATTGCGGGCAGTTCTCCATATAGTGAAGGAGGATACGCCCTCGGCACATATAAACAGCTGGAAAGAGGGACTTCCTGAAGAATGGGCTGCCATGGTGGAAAACGCATGAATGAGGGACAACGGGTCGGGAAAACACGGGGCATTCACCGGCCCGAATCCCCAATTCACCAGTTCGGTATGGTTCTTGATAGTTAAAGGCTTGAAACTGCCCCACAGCAGTCTTTTAAATACTTGCTTTGTGATGCATACTTGAAGTATACTTGACAGCATTAATTTTAACCGATCTCATCATCTCTACAATAAAGAGCAACAGCAAAAGGAGTTTTTCATGGATCTGATCAGCGCCTGTACCAGAGGGAACCTCTCTGAAGCGAAGAAATCGATCAATGAGGGGGCTGATGTCAATAGTCCGGATAGTTCCGGAAGGACCGCCCTAATCGAAGCGGCATGGAGTGGAAACACCGACATAGTCAAGCTGCTGCTCGAAAAGGGAGCCGATATCAATGCTGCAGACAAGAGCGGATTTTCAGCCCTCATGCGCGCTGCCGAAGAGGGTCACACTGCCATTGTAACTCTGCTGATCCAAAACGGCGCCGATGTTAACTGCCGGGGTCATGTCCGTGGAACAACCCCGCTTATGCTGGCAGCTGAAAACGGACATGTCAAAATATTAGAAACTCTGCTTGATAACGGAGCCAAGGTAAACATAGTAGATCAGTACGAAGAAACTGCCCTGGCCAGGGCTTACCGCACCAGCCAAAGCAAAGCAGCCGAACTGCTTGAGTCCAGAGGTGGAAGAGGGAAACCGGAGCGCAGCAGCTACTCCCATGCCGACCGCGAACTTCGGCCTATAACAAAAGCCTCACTGCCCCAATGGAGCGCTGCTTCTCAAGACATTATCGAAGAAGAACCCAGTTCAGAACCAGATTTCGACGAAGAATAAGCATTTTGCGCGGGTTTCCCCCGCGCAATTCTCCGCTCTCCCCCATAAACCATCTACACACTTCATCTTTGCAGAATTTACTTTATTGTTAAACTTCTAAAAGGAGAAACAATGCTGCGTTTCGTTCTGCCCTTACTCATTCTGCTTGTAAGCTGCGGTACCTACGATCCCACTCCTCAAACATCTCTCAGCCAGATAAGCGGTAGATGGACAGACAGCACCGAAGTTTCTGACAGCTCACTAACCAGAACAAAAGTTGACTACACTTTTTCCATTGACAGTGTTGAAATTACCAAACGACAATACATCGAAAATGTTGCCATAACTCCGGTGGTGCAGAGTGGAATCATCCTGCCGGAAAGCACTTATGTGGATATCAGTAAACGTCAGGTTTTTTCAGTGCTCTTCCATGAACCGGTTTTGGATACGACCTTTGTCACAATATTTAGAATAGATTCCTTAATGACTGATACCCTCATTCTGGCCAGCATCAAACATGATTCCCAGGCGTATGTGCCGAATTCCGGAGTGACTTTCTATAATGAAACTGCAACTGTTCTGGAATCTAAACAGCTAGTGCGAGTAAAATAACGACCTTTCACAAGGCATCGCTGTTTCCCTCAGAGCATTTCACACGATCGATGCCGCTATTGGCATAGCAGTACAGACAGCCATGAGGGCAGGTATTGTATCTGCCAATATCCTTACTCTTTACACAACCGCAGAACTGACGCTGCCCGGTATCCCGTAATCCTTTTCGGAAATGTACTTCTCCGAAAAGATCCGGTTGCCATGATGGATCTAGAAAACGTACCAGTTCGAAATCATCACTGAAAGTCTGTACAAGATGGTTCTCATCGATGCAACGTCCCGGCATGATACCCAGATCTGAATAATCGCCCCCATCCGCGCAGGTGCAAATCTTCAGGTGCCACTCTTGCGCCATTTTGGAAAGCTCAGAAAGTACACGACGACGCAGTTCCTCCGGAGTTGGTAAAAGCTTGACACCTTCTCGCCTGCATCTTGATAACACTTTCTGATATGGGCTGAAAAAACTCACCGTTAAACGGGAAGTATACCGATGAATCATTTCCCCTACCCTTAAAACCTTTTCAACAAGTTTTTCGGGGGAAACAGTGTCGGTAATTAAAAGAGGGTCAAATCTCCAATGCACTTTCTGTGGCCCGATACGCTCCGAAAGAGAAATAAAGGACTCGACTCTCTTCTCCAGCGATGGTAAAAATGGTTCATAGTTTTCCATTTCGTAATCGTTTAGCGTAATGTGGAAAAAATAGTTCAGTCCTCTGCTTTCAATTTCATCTAGGAAAGGCATAACTGGAGTGGGATTTTTTGTCCAGAAAACGATCAGGCGAGCTTTACTGAAAGAGACATATTGGGCATTTCCGTTGAATGGATTCACCCAACGCACATATCCTGCCCTTATTCTCCTTATAAACCAATCCGGATAGAAGGCAGGAATATCGGTTGCACGACTGGCGGAAATTATGACGGGAGCTATAGCATCCAGATTCTGTCCGAAATCGGTAATAATCTTTTCCCTATTCCACTGCACTGATGCCATAATTCTATCTTATTAACACTCTCGAAAAAGAAACTTTGCACTCTGCCAAAAGATATATTTTACACTCGCCATGGCCAAAACCGCAATTGTAATCAATCCCTATATCTTTGATTTCAAGCTGTATGATGAGTGGATGCATCCCCTGGGACTCTATTTTCTAATTGAGTACCTTCAATATTACGGATTTCAAACCCATTTCATTAACTGCCTGGAACGCTCCGATGCCCCGAAAAGATTTGGTACCGGAGAATTCAAATCGGTTGAGATCGAGAAACCTGATCTCTATCGTCAATTAAAACGCAAATATAAAAAGTACGGAATAACTGCCGAAGAATTCAAAAGACGACTGGAAAATGTTCCCTCTCCAGATCTGATCTGCATCGGAAGCATGATGACCTATTGGCTCCCGGGGGTGATCCAGACCATTAGGGAGATCCGCCAGGTGCATCCCACTGTGCAAATTTTAGTTGGTGGCGTTGCTGCCCAACTCTTCGGAAATTATTTAAGAGAGAACATCTCCGGAATATCAGTTGCAGATAAAGAGGTGCAACTTTCAGAAATTCCATTCACATGCAGAATAGAGCAAAACAATTTTGAACCGTCACTTTCCGCAGGACTAAAAGCAGCAGAAAAACTTCCCCATGGCCCTGTGCTAAGCAGTTTAGGCTGTCCGCTTACCTGTCATTATTGTGCATCAAAAAAACTCCAGCCCTCTTTCCACCGGCGACCCGTTCAGCTTGTTGCTGATGAAATCCGGTTGGCATCAGAATTGTTCCAGGCACAGGATTTTGCCTTTTACGATGATGCCCTGCTGGTTCAATTTCAGAAAACGATTGAAGAGCTTGTAGCATCCATTGGCGATCTGATTGGTAAAATTCGGTTTCATACCCCCAATGGACTCCATCTGAAATATCTTGACAGCAGAACTCTCGAGCTTCTGACTGAACTGAACGTGACTACATTACGATTCGGTTATGAAACCTCATCAGATCGTTACAGGCACGTTACAAACGATAAAGCTAATATGGAAATGCTGATTGAAAAAGCCAGACTTATCAAAACAGCTGTCAACCACATGAATGTGGGTATTTATATTATGGCCGGTTTGCCGGAACAGAAACCGGAAGATGTTCTCGATGAAATGGATATGGTAAGCAGTCTTGGGATGCAGGTAAAACCGGTTTTTATCTCCCCGGTTCCCCGGACACCGCTATTTTCCCATTATGTAAAGATCTGGCCCCAAATTGCCAGCGATCCGCTATGGCACAATGACCTGTTTTTCATAACCAAACTCCCGGGATGGGGCAGTGATGAGGTGGAACTGGTCCGACACAGAGCCAAAGAACTGAATCAAGCGTTAATGAAATAATCATTTTTCCAAGCCCATTCACTACTGGCCACGTCACATAGTTGCTGAAAAAACACTAAGAACTGCGTTTCAATTGCCTCTGAATGACTTATAAGACCCTCAAAACACAACTCCAGTTTCCCTCCGAACTTGTTTCTCCTGTCAACTCGACGCAATACCTCCGCTACACCATCCATAGAGCCGTAAATACGAAGAATGTCATACTTTACAAGATTGGAGAGAAAGTCACGGAATTTTGAAGGTAACTCGCCAGGTGCATCTGTAAAAATTTGATAGTTTTCATCAATGAAAAGATTTAATTCCATTCTTGAATATCGGCTCCAGTGCTTTGAAAGCAAATAATCGAAAAAAACATCCAGCGCGATTCGGGAAAAATGCCGATGGTTACCAAAAATCAATGCCACAGCCGATTTTATATATGGACTGGTGTCAGTAAAAGTATCTACTGCCCTGTGCCGTAGCACTCCGGCACAGATCCAAGGGTTGAAGTGTCTGGCAAGCTCAGAACTTGGAACAGAAGTAAAATCCCCCAGAAGACTTCCGATTCTGTAATGAGGATCAGGATTAGACAGGAAAAGATGCGCTAAATAATTCATGATAAAAAACAAAAAGAAAACTGGTTGCAATTGTTTTTATTCAACACCATATTCTATTACATAATCACCTAAACTTTCAACTCCTTCGTAAAAGGCACTCCCCCGATAGACTATGGTAAGCAGATCTTCTTTTTTATCTATAACCAGAGTCTGCAGTACCGGATCAAGTACCTGCTTCCCCTTCCCCTTATTTACCCAGATCACCGGCTTAGTTCCCGGAAGCACAAATTCAAAATCCGCAGCATAAGGATCCAAATTTTTTAAAACGACACGCTCATCTCCATTTAAAGGTTTTCCCCACAAACCGTCTGATGCCCCCTGGTAGAAGCGGAAATCGAAATTGGGGGGATTTTCAAGCATCCCCTGACCTGCCCCGGCAAAAGTGCAGCGAGGATAGAAATCCCTTCGAGTCCATCCCAAAGATGCGGGCAGTGGAAAATCAGCCCATGATTCCATTCTTCCGCATGCAATAATATCAAAATCAAGAGGAGTTTCAGGATCTTCCTGGGAAGGAAGCTTCAACTCATCTCCACCTTTCAATTGATCTTTATGCACAAACCCGCAACCTATGGGATTGGGAGCACAGATGACAGGAATGCCTTTTTTTGTCTTGGAGATCCCTCCGAAAGCTTTTTTATAGCAGATCTCCACAGATGAAAACGGCAGAGGATCACTTATTCTATTAAACAATCCGATTCTCAATGTCCGCTCGCCAAAAACTCTAATTTCTTTTGACAAGGCCCCAACACATACTGAACAGGTAATATAATGGGCCATCCTTCCCCCGGGAACAAAAGCGTTCCCGCGAAATACAACATCCGGAAGCAGCTTATAGGCCAGCACATCTGATTCCGCCAGAACTTCTGAAAGATGAGGACATAGGGGATCTGAAAATTGATCACATTTGACAAAAGGAACCTGATGTTCTGATATTACGACTGAGCCCTTTGCAATCGACCAGGTGGCTTTAGCGAGCACCGAAATAATGGGATGCCCCTGAGGATCTTTTCCAGGAATCATAAGGGAAAGCCATTTCATAAGCACCTCTAATTGATCATTACCATAGCGCCTTTGAGAGATGCCATGGCACCCCCGCTGATTTCAGCCTTTGCACCCGCACTTACTCTCACACTCATATCCCCCTTTACCACTACATCGGGAGAAGAAATCTTCATCCCAACTGACCCGGAAACAGATGTCTGAAGTGCACTTGCCTTCAGATTCCCTGAAGCTTTGCAACCGATATTGACCGCATTTACATTTACATCAGAAGATGCTTTGATCTCCGTGTTTCCCGATACGGAAGTCATCTTAACGTTTGCACCCTTGATCACCACATCCTTCTGCGCATTTATCTGTATCTCCCCTGAACTCTCCATGACCAGTTTACCACTGCCGTCAAGAGCGATTTTGTTGCTCTGATTGCTATCCTCGATAGAAAGGGTGTTTTTGCCGTCATCCATGCTGATGACATTACCACCGGAAGTTTTCAGTATCAAAGTGTTTTTCTCGTCATCAATTATGATTCTATGTCCCTTGCCTGTCGTGACTGTAACACAGTTTTCCCCATCCTTGAAAACCATATTCATCCGGTGCTTACCAGCTTCAATGATGGCACACCGGTTTTCATCATCCATAGTAAATCTGCATTCACCCGAACTCTTGACAGAAACAATTTTAGTTTCATCATCCATTTCTATCTCATGTCTACCAGCGCTGCAAAGCCTTACCTTCTGCTTTCCCTCAGAATCATCCATAATGAATTCGTTTCCTCCGCCGGTTCGAATTATGTTCTGATGCCTGTTTTCATTTCTCACCGGTGATTGCATTGCGGCATTAGGAATGGTTCCCAGACCCAGAGGTTTATCCGGATCACCATCGATACAGGCCAGGATCATTTCAGCACCTTTTTTCGAGGGAAAGTGTATCCCTGTATCTGAACCACTCGAGGGCTGTGAAAGTCGGATCTGCTTGGATGCCCCATACATTGGAGAATCAGAAACATCGAAAGGCATTCTTACCCGATAACGCCCCATCTCATCCAGAGTTGCATAATTCTCCCCCAGAGCCTCAATTGGAGCAGTAATAACTCCCGGTATCTTTGGCCGGGTCGCTTTTAATTCAGGAACGAAAAGGTTGCTGGACGCAATTCCGATAAATCGATTTCTGTATGTGTACACATCGGATGTACCTCCATTTACTGCCCCGCCTTCATGATAAACAGATGTAATCAAGTATTTACCACTGCATCCTTTTCTCATCTCTCCAGCGTCCATCTTGAACAGCATCCCTGCCCTGAAGGCGCTGCAAGTCCCCTTGGCTTCAATCCGAGAGGCGGAAACGGCATACCTTCTGGCAGAAAGTTCGGCAAAAAACTGTGCATCTTCAACGCTCTTCACCGGACCTCCCCATCGTAAATCTTCGCCCAAATGCCCCTCATTTACTTCCTGCGAATACTCCGGCACAGTTTCAGGACTTCTATAATTTACAGAACGTACACCAACCCTTTTTGGAATCAGCGTACTTTCACTCTGAAAAGCTGAAACACAATCACCAGTTCCACTCTGGCTGAACCCGGAACCATCAACTAAAGGCAGCACTTCGGGATAACACAGGAAACTAGTGTATTGATCGGTAAGCAACAGTTCCTCTTCCTGCTCCCCTTGAGATCCGTTTAGGAAAAAAAACCAGATTCCGTACTGTTCCATAATCCTGGTCACGAAATTCAAATCTGATTCCTGGTATTGAACACAATACTCCAGAACGGGATAATTCCTGCCGATCTCAAAACGACAGCGTTTTTCCAAACCGCACAGCCTGAAAACCTGCTTTACTATCGAAATCGGGTCCGCATTCTGGAACACTCTAGACCTGAAGTTCATGCTTAGCTGATAGATATCGGGTACCAGTATGATTCGACATACAGCAAAAATGCCATCCTGTTCAAGAAATGTGAAACGGGATACAATTCCCTTATAGATGTTATTACCACTCTCCCTGAGAATGGAAAAGGTGCCCGGCTGAGCAATGAACTTACCGGGAGAGAGTCCGTCTATAGTGCACCTGAACGTAATTTCAAACTCGAACAGACTTGAAATACTCTCTGACCCGGTAAACTTCCTGACAGCAAAAGCACTGGCAGGAAATTCTCCACAAGCAAAAGAGAATTTAACCTGATTTGCCTTGATCATGCCACGTTACCTCCCAATTGAGATCTAGGTGGAAAAGGCAGCAACAAACTGTTCTGAAATTGAGTGATATGGAAAGGGAAAAGGAAAGAGCCGGAATCAGAATCCGGCTATAACAGAAATCAACAGTGCCGGTATGGTGTTATCCACATGGAACTGAAGCGCGACATCCAGCTTGAGATTAACCTGATCAACGCTTGTGGCCATACCTGCACCTAGAGAAAGAGAATTGGCACTACTTTTCTGATAATCCTCGTCGTTTACACCACGAAGAGCATCAATAACCTGCTTCTCAAAATCCTGAAGACTGAATGCATAACCGAGCCTCAGAAAAAGATTATCCAGCGGACTTAGCTCGACTCCAGGTTCAAAGTTTAGATAATCACCTCGTTTTTTGTTTACATCAAGAGCGACTCTCAGCTTGGGGATATATTTTGGCACATAAGAAATCCCCATCTCCACACAATAGGGAAAGGGATACCTATCACTTGAAGCCCCGCTATATCCGGATCGCATTAAACCCACATTGCGAAACACCGCTCCATACACTAGCCTGTCATTGAGCGTACGATACTGAATACCCCCATCCAAAGCGAACCCGTCTGCTGAATAGTACTGCCCGTCAGCCCCGAGATAATTGTAAACGCCCTTGATGGTGAAACCGGCGGAAAGCTCTGCATTAATCAACTGCGCCCAGCTTAGGCCTCCAGAGATGAAATTGCTTCTTGCAAGAGCACCGCTCTCTTTTCCATCCTCGGAAACGACATTAAAGTCACCACTTGTGAGTGTAGTCAGATTGGCAGCAAGAACGCCTTTTGACATTGGATAAAGAAAAGCCAGCGGCCCTCCCCAGATATCCATAATAATCTGACGAAAGCCACCCATAACCTGCATTCTCTTTTCAAAAGCGATAGAGGCCGGGTTGGAAAGTACACCGTATACTCCATTTGGAATACCAGCATTGGCTCCCCCCATAGCAACCGCCCGCGCATCATAGGAGAGATTTAAAAAAGGAAAAGCCACTGTGCCCGCATCCGGATGCTGTGCCCTGGCAAGCCCCGCAAACAACAGAACCGCTACAATAAACCTGCTGTGCTTCATGCAATCGCTCCGAATCTCACTGACTTGATATCACTTCGTATTTTAAAGAAATATAGTTCCTGCTGTTATCCCTTATCATGATTTCGCGAGCTAACCCCTGTTTGAAAGCCCCGAATTGCGCGGAATACCGGCCCTGTTCACAATGAAAACTATAATTCACAGATTCAACCTGACCACTTCTACGATTTACGGATGCCTTGATATCCACACTGTCGGAGTTCCATACAGCAGAGGCCCTGCTCTTATCATGTACAAGTGTATCAGGCCTGGATTCGAGTACTTGTGCAGCCTTAGGCATTCTTCCTGTGAGAAAGATTATAAACTGCCTGAACGTAAGACAGCGCCCCCAGTCAAAAGGGAGAGTGGACATGGTATCATCAAGAGCAAAGTGATAAATACGCTCATCCATTAATATTTCCCCTTCACCAGCACTAGCCTTAATGGCTGCCACCTGTGCACCAAAAGGAGAGTAAATGAACGCCTTGAATACACCTGACTGGTCCCAGACCACATCGGCTTTTCCGGAACTTCGCTGGCCATCTTTCGCGATGGACAAATCTCCGGAGCCCTTAAATTTTGACAAATCAGATCTGAATTGTGAAAGGGATTCTAGTGTGGAAGATATATCATCATAATTGAGGCGAGGAGGTTTTGTGCAACCGGAAAGAAAAAAAGCCAGCAAAAACCCCAAAAGCGGAAGTAAACGGATTATCAAACCTCAGAGCCTTTCCTTCTGTATCAGATAATTGATCTCAATGAGGCGGTTGCGAATTCGGTCGGACTCTGTTGAATTCAAGTCGAGACTTTTCCTGTAGGCTTGTGCAGCGGAAGAAAAATCTTTCAACTCGAAAAGGATATCACCCAGATGGCTGAAAAGCAGCGGATCTTCACTCATGCGTTCAACTGCATCTTTCATGTATTTATAAGCCTCATCATACCTTTTCAACTGATAGAGAACCCAGGCGTAAGAATCTAGATAAGCACCGTTTGAAGGTTCCTGATCAAGAGCAACCTTGATCAGAATTTCGGCGCTGTCGAGGTTTACACCTTTTTCAGCCCACATGTATCCAAGATAGTTTGACGCCGCGGCATCATTTGGCTTAAGTGCCAGTACAGTCCGGAAAGATTTGGCAGCTTCATCAAAATTCTTCAAACGTTCCAAAGCACTTCCAAGCTCAAACCAGGCATAGAAATCAGTGGAATCTATCTCCACCGCTTTCCTCAAAGCTTCAGAGGCTTCAGAGTGCTTTTCCTGCATATTCAGTACGTATCCCTTAAATCTCCAAGCCGCACCGGAATTGGGGTAATTGGAAAGAAACCTGTCAACAACATCTTCCGCTTTGCCTACATCTTTACCAAGGATATGCATGTAGGAATACTCTCTCCAGAGTTCCTCGTTCTGCGGATCCAACTCAAGGGCTTTTTCATATTCCTCAAGAGCAGAATCGTCTCTGTCTGTAGATGCATAGATCAACCCTCTATAAAAACGCAACTCGGAATCATCCGGGTTTTCGGTCACCAAATCATCAAGCAACTTTTCTGATTCTTTAAATTCTTTAATATGGAAAAGCAAAAATGCCAGTCCCCTGCGATAGGGAGCCCCAATAGCCTCTTGAGCAACCAGCTTGCGATAGACATCCACCGCCTCCTGCTGCTCCCCTCTGGCAATATGCAGATGTGCAATGGAACGAAGCGCCTCTTCATTTAAAGAATCGAGCACTAGAGCCTGGTTTAAAAGATCCAGTGCGGCTGTGGTATCGTGATTTATTCTCTTGATAACACCGGCAAGGGAAAGCACGTCTGCGCTCTGTGGAAAGTTTTTCTGCAGAATAACACAGAGACTCTCCGCATCAGCAAATCGCTGCTCCGCAATATTGAATTGCACAAGCTTTATCCCAATTCCCAGTGATCGAGGATTTCCGGAAAAGAATTGCCCATAATTCTGCAGCGCCTTGTCTTTTTTCCCCATGGACTCATACACCAGCCCCAGAGAATAAATCTCCTCTTCGCTTTTCTCATCGATGGTCTCCAGCACTTCCGCAGCTTTAGCAAGCTCCCCCATGCGCAGATAAATTGAAACCAGCTGCCTGCGCTCCTCCAAATCGAGCGCGGAAAGCTCTCGGTCTCCCTTGAGCAGAATAAGCGCTTTGGAATAAGAGCCGGATTGCATGTAGTTATTAAGCAGAATTTGGCGGAGAATTTTGGAGTTGGAATCATTTTCGTAGGCCATTTCATAAAAGCGCTCAGCCATCTGAACCAGCCCGCGCCGCTCGTAATCTCGAGCCTGAATGAAATGGTACTGAGCCCGATAGATCTGTTCGGTTTCAGATGATTGGGGAATCTGTTTTACTACCGGGAAATGATGAGCTGCACATCCGCCCAAGAGTAGAATCAACGAGGTAAGAGGTAAAAACAAAAAGCGACAGTCCCTCATTCTTAAAAATAACACTCACTCACCCCGTTTCAGCTGTAGTTACAGATTACGAAAGCAGCAAACAATTATTGAGTTCAGCGGATAACCGAAACCACAATGTCCACCCGACTCTCAAGCTGTACCTTGGACCCGGGAGAAACAGACTGAGAAATGACCGTTCCGGGAACAAGGGAGGCATTGTTCTGATAATCCACCTTCCCCAAAGTAAGCCCGCTTTCCTCGATTTTCTTTCTTGCCTCCGATAAACTCTCCCCGATTACGTTTGGAACTTCGGCGTGAGTGGGTCGAGGTCCTTTGGAGACAAGCAGATCCACCTCCATTGCTCTGGAAATGGTGGTTCCGCCAGGGGGAAAAGCATCTATAACCTGATCTAACGGCTGATGTTCTGAATAGGTCTTCTTCACTTTTCCCAAGGTGAAACCATTTTTGCGAAGCTCAATGCGCGCCTGACGCTCGGAAAGATCCTTCACCCGAGGAATAATGGCCACCTCTTTTCCCTTACTGACTGTAACAGCAATTTTCCTGCCTTTTTTTACCTGAGCCCCTGCTTCAGGAAACTGGTTGATGATCGAACCGTCAGCAACAGCCTCGTCAAACTCCCGACTGCGTATCTCCGTAAGAAGACCCACACCGTAAAGCTTGTGACGACCATTCTCATAGGTAAGCCCCTTGATATCAGGAACGTCTATCATATCCCGATTTACACCCACAATATTGGGCATAACTACCCGGTCAACGATCATTATACCTGCAAAAAAACCGACACCCGCCAGAAGCAAGGCTAATGGAAGATATACCTTCCAGAAAAGAGCGACAGGAATACTAATAGTATAGCTTTTCTTCATTGAGAATCACCATCTTCTTTCTATCCATATGTATATATCGTTTTTTCTGTAACTGGGAAAGAACTCTTGAAACCGTTTCCCGACTGGTACCAGCCATGTCGGCAAGTATCTGATGAGTAGGACGATTTTCTATTACCGTGACCCCGCCAATTCTGTTACCCTGATCTCTACCCAACTGCAGAATGACTTCCGCTATTCTCCCGTATACGCTCATCAGCGACAAGGTATTTATGTGACGGTTTGATTTGCGCAATCGTCTGGACATTTCCACAAGCATGTGAATGGAAATTTTGGGATAATCCTGCAGAGTCTGAATGAAATCTCTTCTATAAAGCATCAATAAGACACACGACTGGGCAGCAAAAACAGATGCACTGCGGGGCTCTCCATCCAAAATGGCCATTTCACCGAAAAATTCGCCTTTTTTCAGGGTTGCCAATATGGTCTGTTTTCCCTCGGTGGATAGCACTGCCACATGCACCGAACCGCTGGCAATTATAAAAAAAGTGTGAGACTCCTCATCATCTTCTCGTAAAATGACCTCTCCAGGTTCAAACTGTCTGGCCACCATAACCGAACAGAGAGTTTTTAGCTCCCTTCCAGTTAAATTACCAAACAATGGTACTTTCGATGCCAGTTCCTCAATCTCAACCGGATTCATCTCTGCCTACGCTCCTCTGAAACACTATGAAAATAGTTTCGTAGAACCTAACAATGCCAACTCACACCCCAAAAAAAAAGGGGTACCCTTCGGTACTCCCTTTAATTTCCACCTCAACGAGGACCGGTTTATCAATTATCGGGTCTTTTAGGCAAATCGCTCACATCAAGTTCCGAACTCACAATTACTTGAGGTGGTTCTTTTATTAGAAAATAGGTCAACAGTCCGGCACCAAGACTTCCCAAACCAACTCCGGACCATAAAAACACCTGAGGAAACCTATCCTTCTGAACATAAAGGGGAATCTTTTCAGGATCCGTAGTCCACTTGTACTTAAAAGAAATGATGCTCTGATCATCGCTGACAGTAAAAACCGGAATCTTTTCAAGATCAAAAGAAACCCTGATCTGATCATGCCATTCGGGATTAAGACCTTTTATATCCTTATTTCCATCAACTTGCATCTCTTCAATCGAAAAACCCTTAATTGGTTTCTCTTCAATAGTGGTCACCGGCGATGTTCCGGTTCTTGTGTCTTTAAATTCAAAAATAAGTTTCTTTTCCTTGGCATTTACCTCATAGAAGTAATTGGATGGATTATCCCTGAAAATGAAGTAACAGGTTATGATCTTCTCATCAGGTGTTTTACCAGCCTCCGTCACGACCTGTACACCTTCAATGATGGCGTTTTGAAATTCACTCTCCCCGTTACGCGGTCTTTTGATGATGGAAACATATTTGGAGCTAGCCTCGCTGCCGGTAGTACCGGAATAGGCAGCTGCAGCCGCATCATAAGGATCAGGCTCCGAGATGTATTCCGATGATCCGTAACCTGTGGGAGAAGTATAAGAAGGATCAGGTTCTGAGCTGTAGGCTGGTTCCACCGGAGCAGTATTGGCTGGTTCGGAATATGCAGGAACAGGATCAGTGGCCGGTGCCGGTTCCGAATAGGAAGGCGTCGGCTCTATCACGGGTTCAGAATAGGATGGTACTGGTTCTCCCACCGGTTCAGCCGCTTCAGGGGCAGGCTCTTCAGCTGGTTGATTTTCGTAAATTGGAGGTAAATCCCCAAAATCACTCCAGTCGTCATCAAATGCCAACACGCTGAAAATTGGCATCCAGATAACTAAAAATACCGCTGATATTTTTTTTATTATTTTTTCCATGTACTTCTGCCCCCCCGAGCTGTAAACATTCCTGTTGAGGAATATAACTAAAGCGAAAATCCTACTCAACTGAAAGAACTACTCCAGAATCACTGCCGCAATACAGTGGCTTTTTTCATGGCTTATCGACAAAAGAATCTTCATTATTCCGTTATTATTGAGCTCGTCTTCAAGCTGCTTGTCACAAATGTCCACAACTGGGCGCCTCCCGGCGGAACCTGGCAACACCTGAATGCTTTTCCAACTGGAGTAAGCCTGTAAATTATCTGGCAGAGCTTTATAAAAAGCTTCCTTCGCAGCCCACCTGCCGGCAAAGTGAATGGCGGGAAAAGCTTTTGCCGAGCAAAACTCAATCTCCAGGGGTGTGTAAATTTTTTCAAGAAACTGCACCCCGTATTTCTCTAACATATCTGAAATGCGGGCAATTTCCACAATATCGACTCCCAATCCCCTGGTCATCAGACTTCATCACTCCAGTACATCTGCCAATTACCCTTGAGAATACTGGCAGAACGGTTGATTTGAACATATATTATTATATATTATTCAGACCCTCTCGAACAACATAATTCCTGTGTTTAAACGGCCTTATGCTTCCTTTCCCCCTAACTCTCCTCCTTTCGATTCTGCTGATTCTCTTCGGCGGTGCAACTGTATTTCTGATTGCAGCCCTCTTCATTAAGCCGGTTCAAAAACCCTCGACCCGAAACTCTCTTCCGGGTATATCCATTGTAATTCCATTCAGAAATGAAGAAAACAATCTTGAAAACCTGCTGAACTCTCTTGCGACCCAATCATATAAAGGTGAATGGGAAATCCTTTTAATAAATGATCAATCCAGCGATAACGGTCCTCAAATTGTAGTGAAGTATCAGACAGCCGGAACTTTCAAACCTGCACAATTAAGACTGGAAACACTTATTCCCGAGAATTCAATTCTGACCAGCAAACAGCAGGCTCTGGAACTTGGCATATCCAAAGCAAAATACCCACTTGTAGCCCTTACCGATGCCGATATGGTTCTGGATCCCCACTGGCTCGAGAATATGGTTTCATCACAGGAAACAACACAGGCTGACCTCCTTTTCGGCCACACCTCCATCAGTTCCGGAACCACTTCAATTCTTAAGATGCTGGAATCCTTTCAATTGGAATTCCTTTTTTCCTATGCTTTCGCATTTTCCAAACTGAATCTGACCGGTTCCTGCATGGGAAACAACCTGCTGCTTGTAAAAAGTGCCTATCTGAAATCCGGTGGCCAAAATGCAATCGGCTACACCATTGTAGAAGACAGAGCGCTACTGGAACTATTCAGAAAAAAGGGCTTTAAAACTGCCGCACAGGAACCCTTTATCCCACTGGCAACCACAAAACCCTGCACTTCGGTAAACCAGTTTTATCATCAGATGCGACGCTGGGCTGCTGGAGGCTTCAAACCGGGATCTCTCCTTTTCGCTGCGGGAATTCTTCTGAGTACCCAAATTGTGCTTATGCTGCTTTCGGCACTTGGGTTACTGCCTCTTATCCTCTTCGCAATGAGCGCCACTAACTTTTTCCTGACCTGGCTTTTGGTACTGATAGCTTTTCGCAAGATAAGATCACCCCAAAAGTCCTACCTCTTCCCCCTTTATTATATTTTCCTTACGGGGGAAGTGTTCTTTTTCGCTTTTTCCCTGATTATCAATCCTTCTATCAAATGGAAAAACAGAGTAGTCCGCTAGGTGAAACCTCTTCTTTTACATTATTATATTACTAACCGTTGCAATGCGAAATGCTCTTTCTGTTCAATCTGGCAGGAGCAGCCCAAAAAGGATGCAATTCCAGAGCATGTTTTGCAGAACCTCAAACATGCAAAACAGGCCGGGTGCTCTTTTGTCGATTTTACCGGGGGCGAACCTCTCTTACACCCTGACCTTCCTCAGTTTCTTCACTGGGCCAAAAGACTGGGATTTATAACATCTGTAACCACCAATGGTTTACTACTTAAAGAACGCAGTGCAGATCTGGCAGGCCTGATTGATCTTCCTCATATAAGCATCGATGCAGATAATGCTCAGCTGCATGACCGAATCCACGGCTGCACCTCCTTTGAAAAGGCCCTAGCCAGCATAGAATCGGCACTGAAAAACAGGATCTACCCGGATATTCTCTTCACCTATACACCTGAAAACATTAACGCGCTGGATGGAATCTATCAAATAGCACGCAAAAACAGACTAATTCTGATACTCGATCCGGTTTTCAATACAAGAGGGACAGATCGAATCAGCTCTGCGGTTCACCAGAAGGCTCTTGATTTTTCCCACCAAAAAGGGGTGTATCTTAATAAAGCTCATCTCCAACTTCGAAAAGAGGGCGGAAACCATATCCGTTCACCGTTGTGCAAAGCTGTCACCTCGACAGTTGTCATTCTACCGGACAACAAATTAGCCCTCCCCTGCTATCATCACCGATGTAATAATATAACCATTGATGGAAAACTTCTGAAGGTTTTGGAGAGTCAGCCAAGAAAGGAAGCACTGCAGAAGGAGGGAACCTACTCTTTTTGCGAAGGGTGTCACATCAACTGTTACTTCGATCCCACCTTTCAGTACCGAATAAATCGTTATTTTTGGTTGTCCACAGCAAGCAAACTGAACTATAGCCTGTATAAATATCTCTATTACTTTAGACCTCTCGTGTTACCAAGGTTTTTAAAGGATAAGTCATTATGATATTTGCTTTGTTATTGCCTCCTTGCATGAACTAAATTAAATTATAAAAACGATTGAAGCCTGTAGTGGAAGTTGTTTTCCTCAGCTTAATCGAATAAATCAGTTTGTAGGGGGGGGGTATTATGAACCGGAGCGGAATAAAATTTCACTTTTTACTGTGCATGAGCACCGTGATTTTTTCCGTTTCTGCTAAGGTACTGGTTGTACCAAGTGATTCAGCTAAAACCATTACCGCAGCGATGAGTCTTGCAAAACAGGGTGATACCGTGAAAGTACTGGAAGGTACACACAAGGAGACTGTTTACGTGGCCCCCGGAGTTACTCTGCTTTCCGATAAGCTTTTCGGAGCAGTGATTGACGGTGGCGGCCGGGGAACAATCGTTACCCTTGGTACCGGTTCCACTATAACAGGGTTCGAAGTGAGAAACGGAACTATCGGAGTATTCTCCACATCCTCTCAAACAGCAGTAACTCAGTGCAGAATCACCCAGAATATGCAGAGCGGCATTATGTGTGTGGGCAACCTCCCCAAAATAGAGGATAACCTGATTGTATTTAACCGGGGTTCCGGAATCCAGGGGTGGGATGTACGCACCACCAGCGCCTCAATCAATCATAACACTATCGCTTTCAATACCAATCACGGAATTTCTCTGGGTGGCAATTCAGCCATTACCGTCGAAAACAATATCATCGCCTTTAATGATCAGTTCGGAATCAAACCGGGCGATGAGGCAGTCAAAGTGGATTTGATCAATAACAATATTTACCAGAATGCAAAATTTGCAGGGGTTCTTCCTGGAGATAACTTTTCGGCTGATCCTCTGTTTTCTGATGCCAAGAGGATGAATTTTTCCCTGCTCAAGGAATCCAGAAGTGTCGGATCGGGAACAGATAATCAGAATCTTGGTGCCAGAGTAGTGTATTGAAAATGCAAATCCAACCATATATGGGAGTTTCGTCATGAATATTAGGAACGGTATAGCTGCCGCGTTCTCATGTCTCGCAGGTCTTTTTTTATTTGCATCCAGCCATGCAGCCGTGATTAATGTGCCTTCCGATGAAGCCAGAACGATTTCGGAAGCAATGATCAAGGTAAGAATGGGTGACACGGTCTACGTCGCCCCCGGTACTTATCGGGAACGAGTTGTGATGGCCCCCGGAGTCGCACTCATCTCCAAATCTCTTTTCCAGGCCAAAATCGACGGAAAGGGAAAAGGAACCGTTGTCAAGATGTCAAAGAACAGCTCAATCAGCGGTTTTGAAATCACCAACGGAACAATCGGTATCTTCTCAAGCGACCAGGGCAACGAAATCAGTTCCTGCCGTATCATCAACAACTGGCAGACCGGTATCATCACCGTAAAACACCTTCCCAAAATTCAGGACAACATCATCGCCTTCAACCGCGCTTCCGGTATTCAGGGATGGGATGTTCGCTCGACATCTGCGTCTGTCAACCACAACTCAATCGTCTACAATGGCAACCACGGTATCGCTCTGGGTGGCTCCTCTGAAATAATCATCGAGAACAACACCATCGCCTTCAACGAAAGGTTTGGACTTAAAGTTCTTCAGGATGAGCAGAAGATTCAGGTTGCAAACAACAATTTCTATCGCAACCTCTTTTCGCCCAGCAAGCCGACTCCGCAGGGCAATTTCTCTTTCGATCCGGCATTTATCGCACCGCGTACCAATCTGAATTTCAAATCGGACCCAGCCCAATGCTGTAAGGCAAAGGGATCTGACAATGAGGACCTTGGCGCAAGACTAACCTACTAATTTTCCATAAGGACGATACACCATGAGCACTAGTTTTTGCCGCAAATTATTAAAGACTCGACTCATGCTGATTCTGCTGGGCGGGATTGGGTTTTTCTCCTCAGTGCAATCGGCCGGAGAATCCGGTCTACATCTTGTATCAGATCGTTGGCGCCACCTGTATTCAGCCAATTCAGGTGTAACCAACCCTGCTTTCATCAATGAAGAAAACTATATCACCGGAAGATTTCTTTTCGCAAGTACACTCTCCACTTACTACATGCATGAAGCTGGACTTACAGTTCCCATCGGACTTTGGTCTGCAGCGGGAGTATCCTGGATTATGCAGGGTATTACTGCAGAAGGAAACGAGCGTACAGATCAAGACGGAAATGTGATCGGCGAATTTCAGGATCAACAGAACTATCTGGCACTCACTTTCGCTCACAACCTGTGGAACCGCCTCAATGTGGGAGCCAATCTCAACATTATTCATCAGAATCTTTCGTCTGAAGATGGTGGTGCCCGCTTTGGTTTCGGAGCTGACCTGGGACTCACTTACAAAGTCCTCCGTCATCCCCTTATTGGAAACCACATGCTCGGGGTTTCTACTCAGAACCTTTTCACCATGATTCTCAACACTGATGAAACCTATATCCGTGCACTGAGACTCTCTCTGCTTTCCGATTTCTGGGAAAGACAGATTATCTACGGTGCGGACTTCGTTCTCAAAGACATAGCTTCGAAGACTTCTGACTGGACACCGGAAGCTGTTGTTGATATGGACTGGGAACTTTCCCAGAAGCTTGGGTTCAACATTATTCGCCTCTTTAAAGTGTATCTGCTCACTGGTTGGGATAAGGAAGGCTTCGATAATTTCGGTTTTGCTCTAGGTGCAAACATGCCCGGTTTTGTAAATGGAAGAGATCTGGAGGGTATGTTCCAGTACACATCAATGCCTACCGACAACACTAACCATCTTACCTTCTATCTCAGAGCAGAAGTAGGTCGTCACAGAGAAGAGATTTACGCCAGAAACATGGCAAAACTTTCAACCAGCAATCCTAGCCTTCTCTACAACCAGGCTCTGGAAGCTTTTTACAACAAAGAGTGCTATAAAGCTTACTGGATCTTCTCACAGATTGCAGTTGAATATCCTGACTTCTTCAAGAACGACTGGGTAAGCTACTATCAGGGTGCCTGCCATGAATGCATGGACCTTCGCAAGAGTGCAGAAGCAGCCTACAAAAAGACCAAAGACAGTTTCTCCCGCTCTGTTGCAGTGCCTCACGCCGATCTCGGTATGATGCGTGTATACTACAGAGATGGGGATTATGCCGGAGTCGAAAACCAGTTCAACGAACTTAACAGACTTGGCGTGCCGGATTCAATCAAATTCCATAGCTATTACCTCATGGGTCAGGTGGCTATCAAGCAGGGTGACTATCCGAGAGCCCGTCAGCTCTTCACAATGGTCCCAGAAAGTCATCCGGACTATGTGTTCGCCTATCACTCTGCAGCTGTTGCCAACATGCTTAACGACAACATTCAGGGTGCAATCTCCGACCTTGAATATGTGATCCAGATCGCTCCCAAGAACAAGGCTCAGGAAGAGGCAATCAACCGTTCCTATGTATTCCTGGGATTCCTTTACTATGAAGATCTGACTGTTGAAGGTGCACTGGCAAGAGCTGTTACTGCACTAAGACGAGTTCCGGAGACAAGCTACTACTACCAGGATGCTCTTCTGGGACTTGGCTGGACTGGTCTCAAGGCCCGTCAGTGGGGTGACTGTATCGCTGCCGGTTCCAAACTGGCCAAGCTATCAACCGATCCGATTCTGCAATCTGAAGGTAACCTGCTTCAGGCTTATGCTCATGCCATGCAGAAGAACTATGTTTCTGCTGTTAATCTGCTGGAAGAAGCGTCTATTAAGCTTGATAAGTATCGCGGCCCGGCAGAATCTGATCTTGCAACTCGGAAAAACGATTACAACAGCACACGAATGATGTACTCCGATCTTGGAATGTCAATCTCCGAACTTGGTTCTGCCCGTCAGTCCGTTATGGTGCAGACATCAATTGACAGTATGGCTTCCAAGCAGTCTGAGATGAAAGCTAAGATCGATGAATTCCTCAAGTATACTGACGAATACCAGCGCAGCTCCTACTTTGCCAGATCTTTTGAACTGGTAAAGGAAGATGTTGACTACGCTCTTGCCAAATTCGCCAGATACAGAGAAAGTCGCGGTATGCAGAAAGAAATGAACAAGTCTTCCGGCGAGCAGGAGGCTATCGATGCTGAACTCGAAAGACTCCGTCAGGAACTTGAAAAATCAAAAGGTTCCGGTGAATAACCGCGCTATCGATTAAACTCAGAAAGCCGCCATTTTTAATGGCGGCTTTTTTTTTAAGGAGGAACAGTGCTTAAAATAAAGAGTCCATTGGGAATGTCACCAGCAGGTATTGGAGGGATTGCTGTACTCAGCACAATTCCGGCGATTCTGATTGCGATTCTGGCCAGCATTTACACTCCACAAATTGTGACGTTAAAGTAGTTACCTGATTTATCCTTTAAAATAGCGGGAAGCATTCTGTTGGTTTCAGGTTTGGTTTTTTATCTGGTTACCATTAAAACTTTCCTGACCTATTTTCCGATGGGGAAGCTGATTACAACAGGTACTTACTCCATATGCCGCAACCCGCTCTATGCCAGCTTCATCTTCTTTATCCTCCCCTCAATAAGTTTAATAACCAGATCCTGGGCATTCTTCTTTCCATCCATCATCCTTTATACTGTTTGCAAAAAGCTGATCTATAAGGAAGAGCTCATTCTGGAAAAAGCATTCGGTGATGAATATCTCAAATACAGACAGAGGACAAATGCTTTTTTGCCCTTACGAAAAAGATAGAGCCTCTATTCACATTACAGCCTCTTCCCTACTCACCCTAAGTCGATAATCGGAATGGCTGAATAACAGGCCATTTTGATTTAAGAATTTTTCTTCAAAAACAATCATTATTTTAAGAGTTCTACAGTTTATTCTAAGGTTACCCACAGCATGATCTGTTGAATTATTTCACACCATTTTAATACAGATTTCGATTCGCAACTACTCCAAATCCACTCAATTAAGCACTTTTCCTACATGGCATGGCAGATGCTTTGTATGCCAGCGTCGAAACATCTTACTCAAGAGGACATAATGGCTGCAGACGAGACAATCGAATCAAACATAAGGGGCCAGATACTCATAACCGAAGATGAACCCAGATTACTTTATTCCATAACCTTCATTTTGAAACGTCAGGGGTACTCAGTAACTCCGGCCATGGATGCAGAATCGGCAATTGCCAATTTGGAAAACAATGAAAACTTTAATCTGGTAATCTCCGACATTCAACTTCCGGGAATCAATGGATTGGAATTTATAGATCTGGTCAGGAACAAGGGTTTGTCCATTCCATTTCTAATTATAACTGCATACAAAAGTAAAGATATCTCAGAGGGGCTTAAGAAACGAAACATTAAATTCATTTTGTACAAACCATTCGATAAAGCGGAATTAATTCAAGAAGTTGCGAATGCAATGGCGCAAATTGACATATAATTTTTTCAATGGAGGATGTATGTTTAAAAAAACATTAGGTGCAGTACTGGCAGTATTTGCAATCAGCAGTATGGTTACAGCTCAGGATACTATTCCTGTCAATTTCGGAGTAGCCCCCGGGTTAAGCTACCGTAAAACCGATGAAGCTGTAGTATTTTTCAATGCCAGCCTCATCAACAGCAGAGCTGCTGTGATCGCCGGGATTGATCTTGCCGGATTAGTTTCCAGTGCCACGCGAGCTGTAAACGGTTATCAGGCTGCCGGTCTGGTGGCTACCACTCAAGACCTCATGGGCTTTCAAGCGGCGGGTATTTACAGCGGAGTAAGCGGGAATGCCACAGGATATCAGATGGGAGGGCTTGTAAGCCGTATCAATGGTGATCTCAGAGGTATACAGGCTGGTGGTCTTCTCAGTATAATCGGTGGTACCACCTATGGCGGTCAAACCGGGTTTATCAATGTGGCGAAGGAGCTGACTGGTTTTCAGGCCGGATTCATCAATATTTCCAGTCAATTAAACGGAGTACCTTTCGGACTGATAAATATTGCAGGGAACGGAAATGTTTCGGCGATTGCTTATGCCTCCAATTTTTCTGGAGCCAATGCTGGAGCCAAATTTATTGCTAACAACTTTGTTTCCACTATTACTGTGGGAGGATACGATTACCAACAAGACCTGGATACAGCCATATCTTTTGCAACAAGCTGGGGATATCACATTCCTCTGAATCCTGTATATATTGAAATAGATGCGGCAAACATGACCTTGATTGAACTTGCCGGCTTTGATGCCGATACTGTGCATTCACGTACTCTTGCTGCACTTCGATTGACACTGGGAATAGATATCGGAAAATATCTCGGTATCTTTGCTGGAGCAGGTGCCGGTTACCAGGTGGAATTACGGGACGAAGATGTCATTGATGATGGATTCAAGCCTCTGTACTTTGCAGGAATAACACTTTTCTAAATTACATCCAAAGGAGGATAGCATCACTATCCTCCATTCAATTTTGCCCCTGCATACATTTCCTACCAACAAAAACCTGTTCCTAAAGTTAAACGATCTGTTTACAATATTCATCTTCGAATGTTGGCAATTCATAATTTGTGGCTAAAAACAATCATGAAACCGGATCATTTTTAGATTATATTTTGCAAACATAGTGTTTCTTCGATTAGGAACAGGAGGATTACATGAAGGATTTTGCCAGTCATTTTAAAGGTATAGTTCCGAGACTACTATCTCTGTTTATTTCAACTTTTATTATTCTTTACATGCTACACATTACAATTCTCAGTGAAAGCGCTTCTGAAATTACAAGTAACCAAATTATAGAAGATACTGTATAGACACGAGTAGATTCATGTACAGCAGCACCAAATGTGTTTCGGTAACATCAGTAACGAGACTTCCACGAGCAAAAAACATAGTTTTGCCATCATACACGGAGCAGATGATGGTAAAGAGAATTGATGGAGTAATAAGAGTTCAGATTCTGATAAATGATAGTGGCCATGCACGACAATGCCCGTTTACTGGATAATTTAGGATATGGAACAGCCTAAAAGGCTCTTGAGGCAGTATAAAAAATGGAATTTTGTCCAGCTTACAGAGGAGCGGACAGTGTAGCAGTATGGATTACAGTTCCAGTTGATTTTTCATTTCCCAAAGAAGTAAATTGCTTTCCATAGCAAATAGTTCGTATTTTGATGCTTATTCAGGTTACAATTAACAGGTGAAATAGATATGATTTCAAAGCCAATTAGTCAGTATCTTGATAAAGAAGAGGCAGAAAATTTAAAGGATGAGCTGGACAAGGCAGGAATCCCGGGGCTGGTACGCCGCCAAGGTTTGCCTCGAATATTCTCCGGCTTTCAAAACTACATGGTTCTTATAGACCCCAAGAATGTTCAGGCGGCCAACCCAATTGTGGAAAAATTCACGACCACAAGCAATCAAAAACGAAAAGAGATGCTTCACGAACTTACAGTTCAGTGTCCATTCTGCAAATCACGGTATATCGGCATAACCGAAAAGAAAACTCTGCTCCAAAAAATATTCTATTACGGAGTAATCGTAAGAGAGTGCAAAGAATGCGGACAGAGATGGTATACCTGAATTCTCAAATCAGCCTCTTATTCTCTCGTCGACCATTTACAAACTGCAAAGCCCGATCAGCATTTCGATTAACAATCAAATCCTCTGGAAAAGAAGCCGCTTCAAGAATAGGCTTTACAGCTTCATCAGTGCCCAGTTCCAATATAGCATGAGTATCGCTGCAGACAGCCATGCGACATCCGGTATCCCTGCAAGTTTCCACAAGCTCAATTGTTGTTTCAACGCTGCTTCTACTGTAAAGTATTTTTGAATTATTCAGCTCAAGTGCCACACCGGCTTTTTTCGCTTCCTCGGCGAGTCTGCCATAGTTTACAGGGTATGAAGGGTCATTTGGATGCGTGATGATATCAATACAGGGATTTTTATGAATCGCAGCCACCAGCATATCTGTATACTTTTCGGAGCTCATCCCTTTCGGGGTGTTTGGATGTATTCCCAATAGAACGACTTCAATAAAGGGTAGATGCTTTGGCGGGATATCAATGGTGCCTTTTTCATCAACCAAATTGCATTCGATTCCCTTGAGCACATTTACTTCCGGATAGGGCGATTTAAATCTCTCAAAAAAAGGATTGTTAAGCCTGCCGCCCAGGGTTAATCCATGGTCAGTGATTGCCAGCCCTTTCATTCCAAGGAAACGAGCTCGTTCAATGAGTTCCAGTACGGTGTGTATTCCGCATTCGCTGAAAATTGTATGAACATGCAGATCAAATTCTAACATTTTTAAACTCCGTTTTCGGGGACAAAAAAAGCAAGGTCCGGAGGACCTTGCTTCGAATTAACAGGCAAAAGGAAGAATTACTTCTTCTTTGCAGCTTTCTTAGCCACTTTCTTGGCAGCCTTCTTGGCTGTTTTCTTGGCAGGAGAAGCGCTCTTTGCAGCAGCTCTCTTTGCCTTGATTTCAGCCTGAGCAGAAGCCAGACGGGCGATAGGTACACGGTAAGGTGAGCAGGACACATAAGTGAGACCCAGACCGAAGAAGAATTCAACGGATGCAGGATCACCACCGTGTTCACCGCAAACTCCGATCTTGAGATTCGGCTTTGTTGTTCTACCTCTCTCAACACCGTACTTAACGAGCTGACCAACACCCTTCTGATCGATGCTCTGGAAAGGATCTTCCGGGAGAATCTTTCTATCGAGGTATTCGGGCAGGAACCCACCGATATCATCACGGCTGAAACCGAAAGACATCTGTGTGAGGTCGTTAGTACCAAAGGAGAAGAACTCGGATTCCTGAGCCATTTCATCGGCAAGCAGAGCTGCACGAGGAATTTCGATCATAGTACCGTAGAGGTAATCAAACTTCCTGAGACCGAATTTGGCTTTTACTTCGGAAACGATTTTGTCAACGAGGACCTTCTGATCTTTAAGTTCCTTGACATCGCAAGTAACGGGAACCATGATTTCGGGAAGAACCTTTGTACCTTCCTTGTTAAGCTCGGCAGCAGCTTCGAGAATCGCACGAACCTGCATTTCGGTAACTTCAGGATAGGTAACACCAAGACGAACACCGCGGTGTCCCATCATGGGGTTGACTTCATGCAGTGAATCACCGCGTTTCTTGATATCTTCAACAGAGATACCGAGAGCATCGGCAAGTTCCTTCTGCTTCTTGTCGCTCTGAGGAACGAACTCATGCAAAGGAGGATCGAGAAGACGGATGGTAACCGGCAGACCGTTCATGGCAGCCATTGTAGCCTTCATGTCTCTCTTAACGAACAGGAAGAGCTTGTCAAGAGCGCTCTTGCGTTCTTCAAGAGTTTTGCTCAGAATCATCTTACGCAGGTAGAACAACGGTTCATCGCTGCCTTCACCGTAGAACATATGCTCAGTTCTGAAAAGACCGATACCTTCAGCACCGAAGCTGCGAGCAACCTTGGCATCTTCAGGTGTATCAGCATTGGCACGAACCTTCATGGCCTTGAACTTTTCAGTAAGTTTCAGGAAAGTCTGGAACCTGGGGTTCTCAGTAGCGTCGATCATGGGGAGAGATCCCTCATAAACGTAGCCCTTTGTACCATTGAGAGTTACCACATCACCTTCTTTGAGCACCTTGCCCTTTACCTTCACGGTTTTAGTGTTGAAGTCGATATGGAAGTCGCTGGCACCCACGATACAGCACTTACCCCAGCCGCGAGCAACCAGAGCGGCGTGGCTGGTCATACCACCACGGGCAGTCAGAATACCGACTGCAGCACGCATACCTTCGATATCTTCGGGGTTGGTCTCTTCACGAACCAGAATAACGGTCTTACCCTTCTTCACCCAGTCTACAGCATCCTGAGCGGTGAAAACGATCTGACCTGCTGCACCACCGGGACCTGCAGGAAGACCTTTACCGATAACAGCGGCCTTCTTTTCTTCAACAGGGTCGATCACAGGGTGGAGAAGTTCGTCGAGCTGAGCAGGCTTTACGCGCATTACAGCTTCTTCTTCGTTAATGAGCTTTTCCTTGAGCATATCCATGGCCATGTTCAGAGCAGCTGTACCGGTGCGCTTTCCGTTACGGGTCTGCAGCATCCAGAGCTTGCCTTCCTGAATTGTGAACTCAAGGTCCTGCATGTCTTTGTAGTGCTTCTCAAGAGCCTTCTGGATACCATCAAGTTCCTTGTAAAGCTTGGGCATGCCCTTTTCAAGAGAAGTGAGATGCTCGTTGTGTTCGCTCTTGGTAGTCTCGTTGATGGGAGCAGGTGTACGGATACCGGCCACAACGTCTTCACCCTGAGCATTAACCAGGTACTCACCGAAGAACTTGTGCTCACCAGTTGCAGGGTTACGTGTGAAAGCCACACCAGTTGCAGATGAATCACCCATGTTACCGAAAACCATTGCCTGCACGTTGGTGGCTGTACCCCATTCATGAGGAATGCCTTCGATGTTACGGTAGGAAACGGCACGCTTTCCGTTCCAGCTCTTGAACACTGCACCGATTCCACCCCAGAGCTGTTCCATCGGATCATCAGGGAAAGCCTTGCCCAGAGCGGATTTGATGTGAGCCTTGAACTTGTCGCAAAGAACCTTGAGGTCTTCAACAGTCATATCGGTATCGAGTGTGTAACCATTCTTGTCCTTAAGCTCATCCATGATGTGCTCAAGCTGCAGACGGATTCCCTTTCCACCCTTGGGTTCAATACCTTCAGCCTTCTCCATAACCACGTCAGAGTACATCATCATGAGACGACGGTATGAGTCGTAAACGAAACGCTCATTCTTTGTCTTGGCGATAAGACCGGGGATGGTTGTGGGACAGAGACCAATGTTAAGAACAGTTTCCATCATGCCAGGCATTGACATTCTGGCACCAGAACGACAGGAAACCAGAAGTGGATTCTTGGCATCACCGAACTTCATGCCCATTTCCTTCTCAACGCCCTTGAGAGATTTTTCAACCTGAGCCTTGAGCTCCACAGGAAACTTCATCTTGTTGGCGAAGTAATCAGTACAGCACTCTGTAGTGATTGTAAAACCTGCAGGAACAGGAAGTCCCAGCTTGCACATTTCGGCAAGGTTTGCACCTTTACCACCAAGCAGATTCTTCATGTCTGCTGTTCCATCAGCTTTACCGGGACCGAAGAAATACACGTACTTTTTGGCCATCAAATTCCTCCGAAGCTTATGTTAGGGAAAAAATAAAAACACTAGACACAAAATAAACATTACAATATAAATCGATTAAATGATCACATCAAGCAAAACAATACAGAAAAGCAATAAAAAAGGGCCATTTTTGGAAAAAACATTGAAAGGTAAAGCGGCAGGATTATAAATTTCTAGCTATGAAACGAGACCTGTTCATTTTTCTGCTTCAGCCCTACAAAAACAGACTTATGCCCCGAGCAAAGCTGAGCGGCGCCATAAACCGCTTCGCAGAGAACCTGCTGGCACTGTGCAACCGCTACCCTCACTTGCGATTCAACATTGCTCTTCCGGGGTACATTCTGGAATGTATAGACCCTCTCACGCTCTCGTCGCTGAGAGACGTTTTGAAGAAAGGAGGCCTGGAGTGGCTCTGCACTGGCTATACAGAACCTTTTTTGAGTTTTTCTCCACACTGGCTCACAAATGAAAACATAAATCTGGGTCTGCAGACCTTTACAGAACTTACTGGTGAATCTCCGAGCGGGTATGTGCCGCCATTCTCCAACTGGGAGCCATCGCATATAGATCTCTTCAGAAATGCTGGTTTGAAGTATTCGGTTATTTCAAATGAACTGCTTGGTGCAAGCGAACGCACCAGCTGCGGTTACTGGATTACTGAACATACAGGAAGCTCCATTGCCGTATTCCCCGCACGTTCGTACAATAAACACAATGCACCGCAGAGCCTGCAGGGCTGGATCGAGAACACCTTCCCTACTGAAAGCCCAAATCAGACCCCGAGGCTCTATGTTCTGCGATATCTGCATTCACTTCAGGATGAAGCGAATGAAGCAGAACAGTATTCATGGATAGAACAAATTTCTTCTGAGCTCGATAAAAGAATTTTGCAATTTCAACCAGTCAAAATAAAGGACGCACTGGGTAGCACTACCCCGTTGGGACTTCACTATTTTCCCTCAAGCCTGGTCCCTTCCAACAACGAACCATCCTCTCCCTACTTCTTGAACCATTTGCATTGTCATGATCAGATCGGAATTCTACAACGAAAGCTGATGGAGGCCTGTGACAATATCCGCAATCTTAAGGACAGCAAACGGGTAAAATCACTCAACAAGCAGCTTTTTTTCGTACAGGATATAAACCGTTTTCTTCCCTCAGAATCTGCGGGTTTCAGTAATATCTCCGATCGGCTTTGGACTTACGGCAAACTTATCGATATCGAACGGGAACTGCATGACCTTAGCGGCAACAAAGGCGGGGTGATCCGCTTGACGGATTTTCTGCGAAACGGTTACAAAAGCATTATTGTGGCAAATAGAAGCCTTAAGTTGTATATGGATCACAAAAACGGGGCACAAATTTATGAACTGGACTACCGGGACCGCAGCTTCAATGCCTGTGCGGCTTACAATCCCCGTATTCGCTCCCGACCCAATGTGATCTCCTCCGGAGAAAGCAGATTATCCTTTGCAGAAAAAATTTTCACAGACCCGATCAGCTGCAATGATTATAGAACAGGGGTAGCCAAAGACGCCGGGAACTTTTCCACATCTCCATTTGAGTACACATTCCGCAAGTCAACAACCGGCGTGAAAGTGGCTCTGAAATGTCAGGGGGGATTCTTCAAAAGCGACCGTAATTGCCCATTGGGTATGGAAAAAGTCATCGGGCTTGAAGGAGACAATGCAGTATTAACTTTCAGTTACCAGTTAAGCAACAACTCCCTGACCAATTACCAGTTTACACTTGGCATCGAACTGGCGCTTGCACTTCCGGGCTGCTCAGAAAACAAAGCCAGAATTGTGGGAGACAAAAAGAGCATTCATCCTCTGGGACAATCCCCGGTAATGATTGAAAACATCAGCAATTGGGAAATAGAAGATTCCCTTGCAGGGATAAAGATGCAGTTTGTCACTCAGAAGCAGGTAAATGTGTGGGCAATTCCCCCGGAACCGCTCCAGATGCAGAATACGGCTTTGCAGGGAATCATTCTCATGATAAATTGTCCGGTGAGCATAGATGAAAGCTCAAGCTGGTCATTTGTTGGCAAAGTAGGATTTCGCAAACTCAGGGTGAAAGATTCCGACGATGATACAATCTGAAGCCCTGGACATCACTCTTGAATGCAGATCGGAAACAATCTGGCTATTTCTATCAGGTCAATTCAACAATGAACAGGTCCCCAGCATCAGAGAAAAAATTCTCAGTCTGGTCGAAGACGGGAATAAATTTTTCATAATAGATCTGGAAAAAGTAACCAGCATTGAAGATATGGTTGTACCGATGTTTCTAAACCTTCTCAATACCATAAAGGGAAAAGGGGGTGAATTGAAGTTTATTTTCAAAAACCCCGTATTATCCAGAGCATTTCAACCATATTGGAATCTGTTTGCAATCTTTGCCGATGGCGATTCGCTGATCAGAGGAACTTTCCTCACTCTACTCAAAAGGAAAAGTCGTTTTCTTTCACGCAAAACCGGTTTTCGCATTTCCCGACCGGTTGCGATTTTCATGCTCACCGTTCTTTGTGGATGGTTTCTGACCCTGCTTTTTATAATTCACCTGCAAAATAACAGGATACAGGAACAGCAGAAAGAGGTTCAGGAATTAAATCAGTGGAAACAAAGTACGCTTCTTGAAATGAATCAACTCAAAGAGAGATTGCGACCACTCGAACAGCTCGGGATTCTCAAGGATGCACCCAAACAGAAATAAACTCTCTCACCGAATACTGCCGGGTATCCTGTTCGTAGGGAAAAAGGTGTGGATTTCTGAGCTGACGAGTTTATTTATTGTAGGAATTCTTCTTGCATCACTTCTTTCTGTAAGCTTTCACATTCTGCACAACGAGGCCTCCATCAAAAATCTAGACAGGCAGATTGCAGTTCTTAGGATTGACAAAATAAACTTATCCCATTCCATGGATGAACTGGAGGAAAAACGCCGTCTATCCTCCCTGCTCTGCATGATTGTCAATGGCAAAGTACCGGCAGATGTCGTTCATCATCTTTCAGATTTGATTTATGTAAACAGCAGACAATTCGGGTATGATCCGGAATTGCTGCTTGCAGTAATCTCTGTGGAGAGCCGATTCAACATCAAAGCCCAGGGTCGTTACCAGAGCGGCAATACCAGCGGCGCACTAGGTCTCATGCAGCTTAAATATGAAACGGCCCTTGAAATGGCCAAAATTCTGGGAATAGAGGGACTCAAACCGGTAGACCTCTTCAATCCGGAAACAAACCTGGTGCTTGGAACCGCCTATCTCACCAGGCTCATAAGCCAGTTTAAAAGCTTCAAACTTGGTCTGCTCGCTTATAATCTGGGACCAGGCACTGTTCGAAGCACACTCTCTCGCAAAGAGCAACTGCCACTGCGATATTACGAAAAAGTCCTCAACCGCTATTACAGTTTACAGCAGATCGTAAATCGAGAGAGCGCGTTAAATCTGCAGGACCTTAATTGCCGATGACTCTATTCACTAAAATGAATTGCCTGGTACGTAAACACCTCCGCACTCTTCCATCCATCTTTCTCCATACCGCCTTTGAGTGCTAGATGTTCCAGGAAAGTCACCTTGTCCGGAAGCTGATCCCACACCTGCGGTAAAAAAGTTGATTCACAGTAGCCATTTTTAAGAATAACGCCGTGAACACCTATCTCAAGCCGGGAGAGAAGATCTTCTGGAGAACTGTAGGATAGTACCTGCGGCAAGGTCAAGACAGAGATTTCTATTCGAACGTTGTCAAGTTCGGAAACCTTTACAGCAGAAAACCTCGGATCATGAAGTGCAGCATTCACCGCATTATCCACAACCGCCTGATATAAGGGCTTTATGGGTTGAATATATCCGATACAGCCTCTTAATCTTCCCAAAGATGTCAAGGTCACAAAACAGCCCCGCTTTTCTGAAAATATGGGTACAGCGGGTATGGCATCAGATTGAGGTTTTCTATACACTGCCGAAACCAGAGATTGTCGTGCAATACGCAGTAATAACTTCTGTTCTTCCTGAGAAAATTCAGAAGATGGTTTTTCATGATTACTGCCGGAATAAAGAATAGATGCATATCCTACGACCCTCAATGAAGACCCGAATTCAGGAGCTGCTTCGAATGAGGTACGGGCGTCAAGTATCCTTGGAGCAACTTGCAGCCGGCGAGCAAGCTCCATAACCACTCTGACTGCCGTTTCGCCGCATCCGTCAATAAAGCCTTTCGCATCCCCGGTAACAATAGTTTGAATACTGCTGTCATCCACTTTTCGCGCTTCAGTCTGGTTCAAGAAATGAGAAAGGTCGCTTGATGCAACGACGATTGTTTTTTCGTTAAGAAAGGGCACTATCAGCTCGGCAATGAAAACGGGATCCACATCACCTGTAATCAAAGGAACGATTTTGAAATTGGAGAGGTGAGCTTGAAGAAAAGGGAGCTGTACCTCAATAGAGTGCTCACGATCTTCAGCTGCCGTAACCCTCACGCACTCTGGATGAGAGATCAACTCTCCGGTGATCTCGGTGTTCACATCCACCTTTCCCAAAGGAGTTTCGTACCAGTGTGCATCAGTGACATGTACTCCGGAAAACCATTTGTGATGAGAGGGACCTATTATAAAAACAGTTTCAATATCCTGAGGTATTGAAGCATACGCTTTAGCGGCAATTTCTCCTGAGAATACATATCCGGCATGCGGAACAATGAGAAGCTTTACAGGCTCTTTTTCTGACCTGCTTTCAGTGAGCATTCGACAGACATCTTCCTTAAGCATGATAGGATTTGACGGGTAAAATTGACCGGCAACAGCAGCTTTCCTAATCCTGCCAGGGGAATTCTTGTCAAGTTTCAATACAGCATCCTTTTGAAAAAACATTTTCTGTGAGAAAGATCAAAAAAGGAAATCGGGATAATAGGGAACAGAAAGCGGCAGGTGAAGAGGGGCACACTACCTGGCTTCAAAAAACCGGGAATTAGTTCCGCCAGGGCCGATGGGGCACTTGACATGCTGACCGCATTTGGGACAGGAGCCCTCATAGGCATCACCGGATCGATTTCTGTAGATGCGGCTATAAACACCGCAGCAGCGGAAATGAACTCCCAGAAAGGGTCGCTTTTCAGGTCCTTTCGCATGTTCATCACCTGCTCTGATATCCATACAGCCCTTTTTCATTAATATATAGAAGTACGGAATCGGGTATGAGAAATTTACAGGAATACCCTTCTCTGAGATAGGACCGGAGTATAGTTGAACTAAGTCCCCATTCAGGAGAAGGGAACAGTTCCAAACTGGCAGAGGTGAGTTCAGATGGTACTTCTGAGGTGGAAAAACCGGGACGAACTGCAACACAAAGCGTGACCTGCTTTATGATTTGTTCATAGGAACGCCATCGGCAAATTTCAGAGAGATTATCAGAACCTATTATGAAATGAATTTTTGAATCGGGAAACTGCTCCTTAAGACATCCAAGAGTATCGATAGTATAGGAATAACCCTCGCGATACACTTCCCCATCCCAGATGCAGAATTCAGAAACCCCGTGCAATGCTCGCTCAAGCATTGCAAGCCGGTCTGAAGCCGAAGCGGTAACAGAGTTTTTGTGAGGTGGGGCGCCAGACGGGATGAAAATCACTTTCTCAAGATGAAAGAATTCCCGGGCAAAGGTCGCAATGGACAAGTGCCCATTGTGAACGGGATCGAAAACTCCACCCAGGATACCGAGAGATTGCGCCATTTTTGAGCTCAGGTCAGTACACTATTCAGCAGAACCGCCCAACTTTGATTTGGCCAGTTCAAAGCGTTGTTTCAACTCTTCGTTAAGTTTACTTTCATCAATTTCCCCGAGAACATCCCGGGCATCTTCGCCTCGCTTGAGATCGATTAACACTTCAACAATACCCACAAGAGCCTCTGAAGTGTATTTTGAATCGGGATATTGTGAGAGTAAAGATCTGAAATAAACCAGCGCGGCTTCATTTTCACCCTGTTTACGGTAAAAACGGGCATTGTTGAATTCTTTGGCAGCGAGCTTTTCCATAGAAAGACTCAGGTAATGCTTTGCACTGTCAACATAATTGTTTTCACTGTTCTGCTCCAGAAAATCAGAAAGGAGCCTGACAGCTTCTTTAGTCTCAGTCTGATCCCGATTGAAAGGATTAGACTGCAGATAGACCATCTGGGCTATTCTGTACTGTGATTCGCTGGCCAGGGGGGAGCGGGGATACTCTCTTATAAGCCTTTCGAATTCTATACGGGCATCGGTATACTGCTTGAGCTTTAGATTCGCCGTTCCTCCCAGATAATACACGGAGTCCATCAGAGGATTCCCACCGCACTGATACTTAACATCCTCCAGAATTCGAATTGCATCAGTAAAATTTTTCTTAGCCATTCTTGTTTTGGCAGTTTCGAGCCGTTCTGAACAATCATACTGGCGATTTTTCTGTCCTTTGCCTGTGGTGGCGCATGAAACCATGAGCGTGAGAGCAAGTACAGAAATAATAATCTTTTTCAAATTCATTTTTACATTTTCCCCATTATGGAATTTTTAGGAGAGCTACTCATCCTGTAAGTACGTTTCGGCATCCGGAAACGTAAATCAGAATTAGGAATATTAAAAAAGTGCCGCTCTAAAGGATGCGGCTTAACGGTGGCAAAATGGCCAAGTTGATATTAAAGTGGTATTTTCTGGATCCAAAAGCAAGTCAGATTATTTCAGACCGCTAATATAATTTCTGGCTCTCTCAACGTATTCACTGGCAGGATAGCGATCAATGAGCTTCTGAAACTCAGCTTTTGCCTGATCGGTTTTGCCCAATTTCTGATATGCCAAACCGATTTTCAGCTGAGCATCATCGCTTTTAGCTGAGTTTGCGTACGAAAAAACCTTCTGAAAGGCACTAATCGCCTCATTGAAATTGCCGCTTCGGTACCGGCTCTCCCCTATCCAAAACTGAGCGTTATCACAGTAAGAGCCCTCGGGAAATTTTGCGAGCAGCTCGGAGAAGACCTTTGCTGCCTGTTCATAATTACGACTGTTGAAAGTACGGAGGCCATTCTGATAGAGATCGTATTCAGGAGAAGTAGTCAACAGATCAGAAGCGGAGGATGGAGAGAAAGTGGGAACCGCAGGGGTCGTTTTCACCACCGGTTTTGTATTCTGTTTAGCTGCTGCCAGCCTCAGGGTGGATGATTCAATTTCACGGAGTTGATCATGCAGGTCCTTGTAAGCCTCGGTTAAAAGGGCAAGCTTGGTCTCCAGTTCCTCTATCTTTGCTGAAGATATGCTTGCTACCTCCTCGGAAAGAAGAATGAGCCTGTTATCCAGATCCGAAACTTTGGAAGAAAGAACTCCGACATCTATTTTGGCTTCCTGGGCGACCCGAAGGGCCTCATCGGAGTTTTCTTTAACCTGAATAACATCTATTTCCGGAAGAATGACCTCAGTATCCATCTGTTTTATGGATGAGGCACATCCGGCCAGAAAAGGAACGCACGCAGCAATAACCAAAATGACTCGACGATTACGAATCTGTTTGAAACCTGCCCTCATCCTGAGCTCCTGTAGAGATGAACGGTTAACGGCTCTAAAGCCTAATTATATAATGAGATAGCTGATGGGTCAACTCGGAAAAACGTGTCTGAGGGCATATAAGGCGATCGAAAGCACATCTGCCTTGAAGAGTGGTACTGAAAGGACGTATTTTCATTAATGATGCGAGACCTCGCCATAAGATCCCGGAACAATAACAAGGTCAATTCTGTTACCACAAATGCCGTGTCCAGAACGACTGAGAGCGGTTCGAGCATTTTGGAACTAAGAATTACCGGTAGAAGAGAATTTTGAATGCGTCTTTATAGATATATCATCAGGGAACATATTTTCCCGTTTCTAGCTTCCCTGAGCATAATCGTTTTCCTGTTTGTCATGCAGCAGGCAGTTCTGCTGCTTGAGCGCATCGTAGCCAAAGGAATCGAACCTCTGATAGTTCTGGAGGTTTTCATCATTCAGCTTGCCTGGATTCTGGCATTGGGGATCCCTATGGCCATACTTGTGGCCACGCTCATGACCTTCGGAAGAATGTCCGGTGACAATGAGATCACGGCAATAAAGGCATCAGGTCGAAACATGTCAACCCTTCTGGTTCCTCTGCTGGCAGCGGCAGCGGTACTCACAGTCTCTCTTGTCTATTTTCATGACTTCATTCTTCCCGAAGCCAACCATCATACCGCCAACCTGCTGGGGGACATCGGGCGCAAACGCCCCGCGGCTTTCATCGAACCGGGCCTACTCATCAGGGACTTCACAGATTACACACTTTATGTTGACGAGGTTAACCCTCAAACAGGCGACCTTAAAGGCATAAAAATCTTCAGTGACGCGCCCACCCAGGACCCGTCACTAACCGTGTCCCGCAGGGGCAACATCCAAATGACAAACGATGAGAAATATATGCAACTCACCCTTTTTGATGGTGAAACGCACAGCACTTCCCGCAAAAACAACAAAGAATACTTTGTGGCCCGCTTCAACAGGCAGGTGTTCTATATCCAGAACGTGGATACCAGACTTCAGCGCACAAGCTCCTCCTATAGAAGTGACCGGGAAAAAAATATCGCCATGATGATGCAGGATATCAAGGACATTCAAGAATCCAATACATCCGTTGTCGCCGAACACAACCAGCAACTCGATTCTCTCTGCAATTACATCTCATATATTGACAGTTTAAAATCCCCTGCCGACAGTTCTCACCCTGCTTCGGATATGAAGCAATGGAGTAAACAGTTTGAATCAACCATAGGTGAGGCAACAAAAAGCAGTAAACGTCTTGAGGACAACAGTGAGCGAGTTCTCAGGCGAAAGCTTGCAAATGATAAGATCGTGGCCCAGTACCAAGTGGAAGTTCATAAAAAATTCGCCATCCCCATAGCCTGCATTTTGTTTGTCTTTATAGGTGCTCCTCTGGGAATTATGGCCAGAAGAGGCGGTATTGCGGTTGGGGCCACCTATTCCATTTTCTTTTTCATTGCCTACTGGGCATTTCTTATCGTTGGTGAAAATCTGGCGGACAAGTTGATTGTATCCCCTGTTGTGGGAATGTGGTCGGGAAATGTACTGCTGCTCATCTGCGGTATCACGCTTCTTATTCTCATGCTTCGGGAAACAACTATTCAGTTCAATTTTATCAAAAATTTGGTGAATAAAAACAACAAGGTCTTTGCTGCCGTTACCAATTCTTTTGTTTTCCGTCTCCCGGGAATTCTTTTCAGTTTACCGCGACTGATACTCAATAAGTTGATCGGGATTTTGCCCACCTATCTGATTGGGATGTTTATCGGGTACAGCCTGGGTCTCCTTGCTGCCATACTGGTAATATTCGTTACCGTTGATTATGTAAGCAATCTCAAACGTTTTGAACATTACAACTTCATGGACGTGGCCCTTTTCTATTACTACTATACCCCCTGGCTCATACAGACGGTCTCCCCCATTGTGCTTCTGCTGGCGTCCATGTTTTCCATCGGGAGACTTGCAAAGAGCAGTGAACTGACTGCAATGAAAGCTGCAGGGGTAAATATTCGCCAGCTTACATTTCCACTGCTTCTTTTAGGAGCAGCGATTTCAGTGGGTACATTTTACGGTGGAGAAAGAATCATCCCGCGGGCCAACGAACTGCGGCGAGAACTCTCTGATGCTGTCAATCAGCCCCCTGGTATGAAACTGCCACAGGCAAAGGGGGGAAGAGAATATCGAAGGAACTTCTACTATTTCGGTTCCACGAATGTCATATATGTGTTTGAGGAATTCAGCACCAACCCGCAGTTTGCCCGTAATGTGCAGCGTCAAACGTTCTCCGAAAACGGATTAGTGGAACGGGTTGAAGCCAGAGAGATGGTCTACGACAGCACAGGTTGGAAATTCATTGACGGTCAGGTGCGCGACTTCGGGAGTGATGCCTCCAATGTCTCGACATTTACCTCTCTTAATGATACAATTCTTAAGTCCTCTCCGATTGATCTTGTAAAGCGGGTCAAAGCAAAGGAGGAGATGAGCTATTGGGAGCTGTCCAGCTATATTGAAACGGCCAAGCGCAGAGGTGAAAAGGTTCAAAAATATCTGGCGGAGCTGGAGTTTAAAATTGCTCTTCCGCTCATGAATTTCATTGTTATCCTTCTGGGAATAGCAATAACAGCCCGAGCTGGCAGAAAGGGTGGAGCTTCCTTTTTTGGAATCGGTCTGTTCCTCACCTTCTCTTATTGGTCATTAAGCAGAATTGCAATTGTGCTGGCCCAGAACGGCACCATCCCCATTCTCGTCGGAGCGTGGGTAGGCAATGCCGTATTTTTGCTTTTAGGATTGGTTCTTTACAGAAAGGCCGCTCACTAAAGATGCAACAGAAGATTCTTCTCGTGGATGACAACCATGATACCCTCGATCTGCTCGAGATGTTTCTCTACAAAGATTTTGAAATAATCACAGCACTGAACGGTTTTGAAGGACTCAAAAAAGCTGAGGATGAGATCCCGGACCTCATCATTACTGATATAATGATGCCCGTTATGGATGGAATTCGATTCTTCAACCATCTCCGGAAAAATGAGCGCATCTGCCATGTTCCCGTCATTGCAGTCACATCCTTTATAAGAAAAATCACCCGTAACAGTCTTCTCAATATGGGATTCAACGGCGTTGTATCAAAACCGCTCAACAAGGAAGTGATTTTTGAAGCTGTCCAAACAGCGATCAACACATCATCTGATACTGTGAAAGGGGAAAAGTCCTCCTGATGAAGAAAAAGATGATAATTCCCTCGTTGCTCCTTGCCGGAGGATTGAGTCTTCTTTTTATGAAGAGCAGCTACATTAAAGTTTCGTCTGGACTTTTACTGGGAACCGCAATCACAAGCATGATGTATTCCGGTTTACCCAAGAGAAAGAAACGGTTCACCACCTCACAGATTGCCGCCATCCGCTCAAGCGAAAATCAATTCCCCTGCATAACCGAAGCTCAGGTTGCTGAGGAAGCCAGCACGATTCAACCTACAGCACTGGGATCAGACCACAAGCGTCAGGAATGGCAAAAGGCCGAAGCAGTTGTTGACGGTATTCTGGATCATTATATTTCACTTATCTGCAGCAAGCTTGAATACAATACGATTGCAGTTTTTTTCCCTGCACCAGATAACGGCTACGCTCTAAGAAAACACCTTTCAAGAAGCGACAAAGTATTCAAAGGATCCATACTGATTCCCCGTCGCGGTATTCTGGGGAGTTTGATAACAGATGGCCTGCGGCCTCTGTATGAACCCACTTTCGCAAGTGGCAACGCAACACTTTACTATTACGATGAAGAACAGGAGTATACCCCGGAAGAAACGGTCAGATCACTTCTGGTAAGTCCCATTGTTGCCGAAGGTGTCAACCGGGGAATTCTACTTGTAGATAACACGGTTGCGGAATGTTACTCCGCAGAAGATCACGCATACCTGAACACTATTGCCAGCCTGATCGGAAAATCGGTTTATTTCGCCTACATTGCCGCAGAACACAGACTTGAATACCAGCGTCTGGCCGCAATGAGTAATATGGAGAAGGAATTCTGGATCAATCTGGACCTCGATTCAGTTATGAACAAAATGGTAGAAATCATTCCCTACGCCATTCCCTGTGATCGTTTGACAATCAGTATTAAGCAGGAAAACGAACAGACAGCCAAAATTATCAGAGTGTATGGTCACCAGTCGGAGGAACTGCTCAACAAGACATTTTCTCTGGGAGAAGACAACTCAAAATCGCTGATGACGATGGCATATTCAAAAGATTTCGGATTTTTCAGAAATTTCAACCGGGACCACTATGAAGTTCGCTACAGTGAAGATGAAACGAAATGTGGTGACTTTGCATCTTTTATGGCAGTACCCTTTGGAATTGATAAAAGCAAGGGGATGATGCTTGTAGAATCGGTTAAAAAAGACATTTTCAGCAACTCAAATCTTGATCTGCTCTCGCGTATTGCAACCAGTGCAGGACTTGCTCTGGAGAAAATTTTCGTCATCCGCCAGGCAGATGCCCTCGCTACTCACGACGGGCTCACCGGTCTTTACAATCACCGCCATTTTCAGAAAATTCTGGCCAGCAAGATTTCCTCCTGCACCAGATACAAGGATCCCCTTACACTCGTTCTCTGCGATATCGATTTCTTCAAAAAACTAAACGACACTTACGGCCATCCTTTCGGAGACACTGTTCTTAAAGGTGTTGCTGCCAAGCTTGACAGTTGTATCCGCGCAGATATCGATGCAGCTGCACGGTACGGCGGTGAAGAATTTGTGCTGATTCTGGATAAAACCAGCGATACTACCGCCAGAGATACAGTAGAAAGAATTCGTCAGTCCATCGAAGAGCTTGTATTTAAGACGGTAAACGGTCAGGATGTAAAAGTCACTATGAGCTTTGGCATTGCAGCCTACCCGGAGCATGCCCGGGAAATAAATCAGCTAATCGCAAACGCAGACAAAGCCCTGTACAAGGCAAAAGAGAACGGCAGAAACCGGGTTGAGGTATACTGAAAGCTACACTGTCAGGTTATATCACCGAACATGGCTTCTACATAAGTGCGCGGGTCGAAATCCTGAAGATCCTCAATCCCCTCGCCCACTCCGATTTTCTTGATGGGAACGTTCAGTCTTCGAGTAAGCGCGATGGCTATTCCACCCTTGGCAGTTCCATCCAGTTTCGTAATCACCAGACCGGATAAACCCATAAGGCCGTTGAAAACTTCAGCCTGCTTCATAGCATTCTGTCCGGTTGTGGCATCGACCACCAATACTATTTCATTGGGCGCATGAGGTGTATTTCTTTTTATAACCCGGAGAATCTTTTCCAGCTCATTCATTAAGTTTACTTTTACATGTAGTCTGCCTGCAGTATCAAGAATGAGCACATCAATATCTCTGCTCTTTGCAGCTTCCATGGCATCAAAAGCCACACTGGCAGCATCGGCACCTTCATGCTGGGCCACGAATTCAGATCCGGTTCGCTGAGCCCAGATCTTTAACTGCTCGATTGCCCCTGCCCGGAATGTATCAGCAGCACCAAGCATCACTTTTTTACCCTGTTGTTTCAACTCATGAGCCAGTTTACCTATTGTGGTCGTCTTTCCGACTCCGTTTACACCCACAACCAGAATCACCCAGGGCTTCGGTGGAAAATCCTCAGGCTGTTTGGAGACAGTAAGATCTTCGGCCAGCATTTCCTTGAGCAGATTGTATGCGGCCACAGTGTCCTTTATGTTTCGCGCTTTTATCTCAGCCCTCAAATCTTCGATAATGCTCTCAGAGAGCTCCAAGCCTATATCCGCAGAAATCAAAGCCTCTTCCAGCGTGTCAAAAAAATCTTCACCGAACGTCTGATCACCCTTTACAATAGAGCTGATCTGAAAACGAGTTTTACTAAGTCCTTCTTTAAGTTTAGAAAAAAAACTCATATATCTCTCTTGATAGTAGTTTCTGGAGTTTGGCGATAAAATAGATTGCCTGCACACAAAATACAACGGAAACAGGTGAACAGAGAGGATCTGTTCACCTGTTCCGGCTAGAAGTAGCTCGGCTAAGTCCAATCAATGGCATCTGAATAGATTGATTTTATTTGATGATAGAGTAAAACTCTATGGATTTATCCAGGGAATTCTTTACTGTTTCAGCTATTTTTTCGAAATCAGCGCCACTGATATGCAAAGCAGCTCTGCACTCTTCACTTTCGCGAGAAGTGACTTCGTTCTCATAGAGATCACATCCCAGAGAATGAGAAATAAGATTGGAAAGATGGATAATATTCACCAGCTCTCCCACCTTCTCGGCATTTTGCGGTGCATGGTGAAACACCAGAGATGCCTCCAGGTCAATTGGTAAAGCCCAACGGTCAGCCAGAATTTTTCCAACCTGCGCATGATTGATTCCCAGAACTGCATCTTCCGCATCTACAAGCGAGACAGCGTTCTGTTTAGCATATTCGAAAACTGCAACATAATCATCAGGAGCATACTGGCTAAAAATCAGTTTTCCGATATCATGAAGGATACCGGCGCAAAAAGCACTCTCAGGGTCCATCATTCTGATATTCATAAAATGGCGCACGATAGTTTTGGCGGTCATTGCTGTAACTATGGAGTGTTTCCAAAACCGATCAGCATCAATTGAAAACTTGACACCTTCAAAAATCTTAACAACCGTTGCACTGAGCACCAGTGATCGAATAGTATTGAATCCTAAAATGACAACGGCACTGGAAACCGAAGAAATGCTTCTGGGAATTCCATAAAAAGCACTGTTTGCAAGACGGATCATCTTGCTTGTAAGGGCAGGATCCTTTTCAATCAACTCAGCGGCATCTTCAGCACTTGTATCTGGGGAATTTACAACTTGCAGAAGCTTCATTACAATAGACGGCAGTGAAGGTAAACTATCTATGCTCTCGACAACGCGACTAAAACGCTCAGTTCCATTTCTGGTTCCCGCAGCAGCACTTTGTTCAATCATAAGGTCTCTCCGTTTGCTATTCCAGCCAGGCAGTGTCCGCCCTGAGTTTTATTCTCTACGAAAACAGTCAACCAGGTGTTGCGTCCGGCACGGATTCCAGGGATTTCAACCTTAATGAAGTTATCAGTCGTCCCCCGCACCGGATGCTCCTTTTCTACTATTATACGTAGTGGTTTTCCAGAAAGCGAGCATAAAAAATTTACACGGGAATTCAGGAGAGTTGAACGCAGCATCTCACTCCTGCGACTTTTTTCCGATTCGGAAACCTGCTCAGACATCTGGCTGGCCTCGGTACCCGGGCGTTTGGAAAACCGGAAAACGTGCCCGTAGGTAAAACCAAGCTTCTGAACACGCTGTAAAGTCAATTCAAACATGAGTTCTGTTTCGCCCGGAAATCCGACGATGAAGTCCGCCCCCAATCCAGCGGTTGGCATCAGGTTGCGGAAAGATTCTATCCGCCCCATTAAGGATTCTAAATCACTGTAGGGCCTTTTCATAGCTTTTAAAACATCCGGACTGAAGCTCTGAATACTTATATGCAAATGAGGGCAGAGCTTTGCTTCTGAGGTCATCAGGGATATCAAATCATCAGAAAGGTCCCGAGGGTCAAGCGAACTAAGCCGAATACGATAATCACCATCATTTTTAAAAAAAGACTCAAGTAGCTCCACAAGGTGTTTGGAACCTTCAGCATTTCGATACTGACCTATATGGGTACCGGTGATAACAATCTCTTTGAAGCCGGCATCCACGGCTCTTCTAAAGTTTTCATTCAGATCGACTGATGGTGCAGATCTCGATTTACCCCTTAGAGCCGGTACGATACAGTAGGCGCAGCGAAAATCGCAACCTTCCTGAATTTTCAAAGAAAAGCGGGTTCTCCCGGAGGAGATCGGATCCCCTACACCGGTATCCGCAGGTAAAGTATGCAGAGAAGTCACATCAGAAAGAAAACATCCCGAAAGTTCGGACTTTAAAATGGATACAATTCGCTGCTTTTCACCATTGCCCACTATCCATTTCACCTGGGGGTTTTCCTTTAAAATTGCCCCCTTCTGTTGAGCGAAACAACCGGTGATCAGGAGTTTGGCCTGAGGGGCTGAACGGGAGAGGCCATTCAGGAACCGGCGAGTTTTTGACTCTGTAAACGAGGTTACAGAACAGGTGTTAACGATGACAATATCTGCAGAAGTTAAGTCTTCTGTGATACAGAAACCTGCAGCCTGCAGACCAACACTGAGTGCTTCCAGCTCTTCCTGATTTGTTCTGCATCCAATGGAATGCAAGGCCACTTTTCGGGCCAGCAGTTCACTCAACGTTACTCCCAATCCTTCAATGCATCTGCTCTGAAATCATATAGAGGGATTATGGAATCGATTCCAAGACTGGCGAACATATTTCTAATGACCAGATTTGCAGAACAGATCCTTAGAGATCCGCCGTTTTCCCGAAGCAGTCTAGTTAGACGCAGAATAGAACCGATGCTCAAACTGTCAAAAAAGGCAAGATTTTCAAAATCTAGAAGAATGTTTCTGGTTGTTACCAAAGAGAGAAACACCTGCTTCTTAAACTGCATTGCACCCGCCGGATAACTCATCACACCAGTGAAACTGAGGATACAAACATCGCCGACTCTCTCCTCCTTAATTTCAAGAGGTAAATCAAGCTCCAGAAGTTCAACCGCTTCGGCCTTTTTTATTCCATTTGGCTTTTCCACATCGAACAGTTTGTCTATTCCAGTTTCAACAAGCAGATCATAAACATTGTTGCGGAGATTTGTCAGAAGGAGAGACTTGCCTTGATTTTTTAGTTCCTGATAGACAAAAACCAGAATACCGATTCCAGAACTGTCCATCATCACCGTTTCTTTCAAGTCAAGCACGAGATTTTCCCATTCTTCGGAAAGTGCAGTTTGAACATCGGCTAAAGTCTTTGAAACAGTGCCGCATCCAAATAGCTCCGGCACCTTGAGAACGTGGGTACGTATTGAATCCATTTCCCCCCTCATCTCAAAAAGCGGCGTGTCAGCTCATCAACAGAAATTCTGACCAATGTCGGTCTGCCATGAGGGCAGATATATGGATTGGCCGTAGAAAAAAGTGTGTTCAGCAAGGCATTCATCTCTTCCTGACTGAGCTTCTGTCCGAATTTAATAGCTGCTCCGCATGCGAAAGCAGCTGCGAATCTCTTACTCGGATCATTAAAGGCATCCGGACTGCGCCCTTCCAGCAGATAGCGCACCATGCTGCGAATCGTCTCCTCAACCTGACCATCTTTTAAAAAAGCCGGCAGTGCTGAAACAGAAACCGATTGTCCTCCAAAGTCGGAAATTTCGAAACCGAAACTGGCGAAATATTCGTTTCCTGATTCAAGTATCGCCTTTTCTGTAGGCGTCATTTCCAGAATGATCGGGAAGAGCAGCTGCTGGGAAGGTGATTGGCCGGCCTGCAGATCCTGCAATGCCTGCTCGTAAAGAACACGTTCATGAGCCGCGTGCTGATCTATCAGCAGAATACCATTCTTGATCGGAGCAAGAATGAACATCCCGTGAATCTGATAACAGGGTATCAGTTCCCAGGGTTGATCCCGATCGTCTTTTGATAATTGTATATTTCCATCCTTCTGTGTGTCAAGTTCTTTATCACTCTGACGCATAGAGGGAAAATTCAGTATTGTCTGAGCTTCTTCCCCGGAAGACAATTTGGTAAACAAACTTGGAGCATCAACAGTTTCTTTTTGGATGTCTTTTTCAAAAATCGGTTTTTCCTCAACAGGAGGAGTACCAGCCTGCAAGTCAGCAGACTTTATACTGCTCGCAGATAAACCGCTTTTTACCGTATGAAACACAAACCCGAAAATTGCCCTCTCATCATCAAATTTAATCTGCTGTTTGGTCGGATGCACATTTACATCAACCCGATGCGGATCAATATCAAGAAAGCAGAAAAAATTAGGTCTGTTATTGTGTCCCAGAAACTGCGAAAAAGCCTCTCGCACGGCATAAACCACTGAATCGCTGTCAATCCGTCTCAAATTCACATAAAGGCTCTGGAATCGAGGCCTGCTCTGAAGTTTTTCCGGTGTGGAAACAAATGCCAGTGCATTGATTCCCATACTATCATTTCTGCACTCCACCAGAGTGCGGGCAAAATCATGACCTGCAACGGATGCTATCCGATCGAGAACAATATTTACTGCAGGAAGATCAAAAACTTTTTTCCCGTCTATGGTGGCTGTGAAATGGATTCCGGGGAACGGGATTGCGATCTGTTCCAGCATTTTTACAATGGCAAGCTGCTCTCCCCGTTGGGTTTTCATGAACTTCTTGCGGGCGGGCACATTGAAAAAGAGATCTCTGACGTGAATTGAAGTACCTCTGAGGTGCTGAACCGGAGCAATAGGTTTCTGAACGCCACCCTCCACGCATACCTCGTACCCCAAGCCATCGGCATTATCAGAGGAAGCAATACTCAACCGGCTGACAGCAGCAATACTAGCCAGTGCTTCGCCGCGAAAACCCATTGTAGCTATCGAAAACAGATCATCAGCAGAACGGATTTTGCTTGTGGCGTGTCTTAAGAGACTCTTTACCAGATCTGCACTGGACATTCCACAACCGTTGTCTGATATTTTCATCAGCGCAAAACCGGCATCCTCCACAGCAATATCAATACGAGTTGCCCCAGCATCAATGGAGTTTTCTATTAACTCCTTGAGTACAGACGCAGGTCGTTCAACGACTTCACCGGCTGCGATTTTTTCAATCACAGATGCAGGAAGCACTTCAATTACATTCTTTTGTTGCATTCGTTTTTTACTTGAACTGCCGGAGGGATTACAGAAGTGCGGAAGGGGGGACTCGAACCCCCACAGGCTTGCACCCACTAGGACCTGAACCTAGCGCGTCTACCAATTCCACCACTTCCGCAGTCAAATGGTGATTGGTAATATATTAAATGGATAAGTAAATAGAAAGCAAATTGTTAGCTCTCGAAGCTGCAGCCTTCTGGTGTTAATCGACGTAAGGACCATTATGGTAAATAGGCTCAGCATGCGGCCGACCGGCGAGAAAAACAAAACCGGAGTCTTGTATTGCATGCACCGTATCGGGACCGGAAAATCCCATAAAACAGGCCTGCCCCTGACCGCAACTCTGCCCGCCCACTTCCACTTTTCCGGTGTATACGTATATAAACAAGTTTGATTCACTTATGACCGGAAGATGATAAGAGTAATTTTTTTCAAGTTTTACGTCGATATAGGTTACTGGTGTCTGAAGGACAACCGGGGATGATGGACCGATAATGGTTCTGATTTTACCGCCAGTGATAGATTCTTCGGGGATTTGTTCAGGGAGCACTTGCTGATATGAAGGCTCAGATTGCTTTAAACGACGAGGGAGATTTATCCAAAGTTGAAGACCGTGGCAGACAGTTGTTCCCCCGCCCGGCATTTCCGAATGAATCAGTCCTCTTCCGGCATTGAACCGCTGAACGCCTCCGGCTCCCACTTCACTGTCGTTACCAAGAATGTCTCTGTGCCAGAAGGTTCCCTCGAGCATGTATGTAACAGCCTCAAAACCTCTATGGGGATGTTCGGGGAAACCGGCAGTTGGATCAACGAAAAATTCATCAAGGAGCACAAATGGATCGTAATCCATAAACTTTTTTGTAGGAAACAGTCGTCGTACCCTGGCACCGGCACCCTCCGGAGTATCCTGAGCTGCTACAATCTGCTTATCCATAAGTTCTCCTGAGTTGAATGCATTAGCGAATATTTGTATGGTGCTCCTGTTGTACAATAGCCTTCAAAACAGCGCCGTAATCAAAACAGAATTTCGCAAATGTATGCGGCTTTCGTTTCAACAGGCGCTCAAATTCACTGATCACTGCTATATCAAATTCCCGATCACGCCAAAGAGAGTAGAATTCGGCCAGAGCCTTGGAAAGCCAATCGGGATTCCCCGTGCTTTCGAGAAAATGAGCCACGGTTTCCTCAGGTGTGTCGATATAACCGATATGATGCCCTACTGTTTCGGTTATGGTCTGAGCAACCTCTTCCATGGTCAATGCTGCCGGTCCGGTCAGTTCAAGAACTTGTCCCAGGTAACTCTGCTGATTCAAGACTACTTCGGCGCAAAAAGCGGCCAGATCCCTGAGATCAAGATAACTGACCCGGGATTGTCCCAGGGGCATGTAAAGAAAACTGTTGGCTGGCTGTACCTGTCTCACAAAGGTCTGCATGAGAGCATTGGGTCTTACGATGATAAAGGGAACAGTGGAATCTTGTAAATAGAGCTCTGACTGCCGATGCCATCTGGTTATTTGTGACCCGGGAACAAGGTTGGCCCCGTAAACAGAGACTTTAAGGATGGAGCTGATTCCCCATAACCTGCTTCGATCGACCATGCGTCTGGTGAATTCAACCTGCTCACGAACATTGGGAATGATAAGAACTAGGGTTTCGACCCCTTCGAGATCCCGGTCGATACTGGCATAATCCCCAAATTCCAATGGAACAGGTTCAACTCCGGCCATTTTGACATACTCGGCCCTCTCTGCTCTGTGCACCCCTGCCCTTACGGCCATACCCCGGTGAACAAGATTCTTGACTACCAGCCGCCCCAGAGCCCCGGTGGCTCCAGTCACTAGAATTTTCGCCGCCATGGATCCCTCCCCTCTACTCCTCCTCATGCTCCACCAAGACACGGAGAGTTTCAGCGTAATCCCTCACAAAATCAATAAAACTGGTCTGCGCGGCTCCCGTGACCGATTCAAAATCGGAATTAATTTCTTCCAGTAATCCATTTCTCTGAAGAGCATACAGTTCAATTGTGGACTCCACCTGCCATGCGGCCATCCCGGAACTCTCCAAAATGTGCCTTGCCGTTTCTTCACTGATGTCGGCAAACTGAACATGGCTGCCAATCACTTCTGAGATTATTGTACAGGCCTGCTTAAGAGATAGACTCTGAGTCCCAGTCGCCCGGTAAATTTTGGAAAGATGCTGCTGAGAAGTTACCATGATTTCTGCGGCCATGAAAGCCACATCACGGGTATCCACATAGCTGATTTTCCCCTTGCCCACCGGGAGATAGACCAGTCCACCGCTAGGCTGGTAACGAGTAATGAAATTCTGCATGAAAAGATTTGGTCTGATGACCGTATACGGAATACCGGACTCGGAAAGGTAGAGCTCGGACTCGTGATGCCAGCGGGCGGTTCTTATCATGGGGACACGGTCTGTTCCCAAAAAAGACATAAGCAGAACATGGTTTACCCTGCTCTTCTGAGCCTGCTCAAGAAAAATCCTGACATATTCAGCCTGTTCCGGAACTTCAGGAGTCATCAGGAAAACCTCACTAATACCCTCCAGTGCATTCTCAACTGAGGATTTGTCGGTGAAATCAAAGGGAACTGCTTCCACCAGATCGGAATTGAAAAGTTGCGGTTTGGGCTCTGATCCATGAACAGACGCCCTCACCTTCAGACCTACGGAGGTAAATCGCCTGACAAGCTCACTTCCCACCATCCCCGTTGCCCCTGTCACCAGCATGCGCACAGGCATACTACACCTCCTCAACTCATATTAACCCACATGAACTCATAAATATTACGCCTCCCGAGGTGCCAGTATTACCATTAGTGATCACTGATGCTGATAGGCAACCTTCTTTGAGGAAATAGTCTCCTCAAGCTCTGTCTGCTCAATATCTCCAATCTTGGGGACATCTTTTAGCTTGATGCTCAAGTCATATTCTTTAAGAAAAATGTCGTCGCAATCCGCAAGGGAGTAGCGAACATGCTCCGGAATGTCGGAACCCACCAGATAACTTCGAACCGGTTTTCCGAAGGCCAGGTGACGCTTAACCCAGTTGCGGTATTTGAGTAACTGCCCGCTCGAAGCATCAGGGTAGCCGTCAAGCTTGATTTCCACGATGACCAGTGCGCCCTGCCTGTCTACAGCCAGAAGATCGATTGGCCCGAATTCGGTCTGATATTCAACACCATCGTTACCGAAAACATCGACATAGAGCTCAAGTCCCTCTTCTATTAGGTCGAGGTTTTTGGCCAGATAGGAGCGAAGATGGCGGGAATCAAGGTAGCCGTTTGAAACCAGCGCGTCATCCTTTTTCTGCTCTTTTCCCTCCCTCACCTCTCTTACCGACAACACTCCGTGCTCATCCTGGGCAATTTCCCACACACCATGAATGCGGGGATCGTAAAGCTCAAGCTTGCCATTGGATGGCCTGAAGAGAATGTCGATGACCTCGTTGCAGCGTCTGGCACGCTGATTTTCCCGATAGTGAATTCTGGATTCGTGATTGACTGTGCAAACGATAATCTGATTGAGAACCGAGTTGGCGTTTGTACCGGGATAACGCTCCAGAACCCAGTTCTTCACATCGATATTGGTAGTTTTATTGCCGTGCGCCTCCACAGCCTCTTTGATCATCTGCCATACGAACGGTTTTGGTTGTTTATCCATAACCCCCTCCAACAATTATTTCCTCCATGCCCGCCGGCCGCCGGGCTGCCCTTAATCGCTTCCGCAATTCAGAACCGCAAAACTCAGGCCACCGCCGAGGCGCTCTGAAATGGCAGTCAGTTTGCTTTTTCAAATGTGGACGGATGCTCATCCGCTTACTTTTGCAAAGGAGTGCATGTATGGCCGACCGGGAGGAAATCATTTTTGACAAACACCTGCTCATCCACAGACTGCCTTCAGATCTCTACTCCTATTGGCGAAACCCGGAACTTCTGCCCCATATTCTTGATTTTCTGGAAGAGGTTACCGCTCTGGATGATCAGAGATCAAGATGGACGGTTCTGGTTGCAAATAACGAACGAATCACCTGGGATACGGAGATAACCGAAGATATTCCAAATCATCTCATAAGGTGGCACTCTGAAGGCAATTCTGATGTCCTGCATGAGGGAGTAGTGAGATTTTCACCTACAGGCCAGCATAGAACTGCAGATCTGCACCTGCATCTAAATTTTTACTTTCCCCCGCTCAAGGATAGCAGACCCGATATGCTGGGAGAGGATTTCCAGAACAGGACAGAAGAGGATCTGAGACGGTTTAAACTGGCAGTGGAAGCCAACGAATTCCCAATTCACAAAAGAGAGGGCAGAAGAGGGCTGCCCTGGGGTTTTCCAGGTGCAGCATCTCAGCAGGGAGGGCTTTTCAATTACTGAACTATCTCTCCGCCACCGCGGAATTCAGCGACTGGGGTACCCTTTCAAGCCGCCCGACATCAAAACCCTTTTCTCGAGCGGACATGACCATCTTATTATAAGCGCGCTCATCCATGACCGGTGTCTTGCTTAAAATCCACAAGAAATCCTTGGAGTCGCTGGTAACCAGAGCGAACTGATAATCCTTTTTGTCCAGATCAATAATCTTGTATCCCACGGTAAAAAACCGCATGACTTTCACCTTCAGATCACCAGTTTTCTTCCTGTTTACAACCACTTTACCTTCAATGGTGGTACGCTTCCCTCTACGTGAACCTTTGAATCCCTTGGTGATAAGTGAATAATCCCCTTTTCCAAGAGGTTTAAAGGTTGACGTAACATCGACCATTCCCTTCTGAAGCTTATTGGGAATGCGGGCAATCTCGTACCAGGTGCCGGCATATGATTCAAGGTTCACGTCCTTGACCACATCCACATTGGCGGAAACCACACCGGCATTAAGTGCCATAAGTAACAATACGGTCAGGAGGGAACCTCTCCCCCTGATGATTTTCTGCATCGAATCCTCCCGTTTCGCAAGACTGGAGCATTATTTACCTCAGGACCCCGCTCCATTAGAGCTCCTGAGGAAACCCATATACGCTCCGAGCTGTCAGAATATTTTCAGGAGCAGAAATGTTGTCACAGCTTGAAGACATCTAGGTAGCGATTCCAAATCAGATCACTGTACCTGGTAGCGTAATTCTCTGCAAACATCTCGCCTCTGGAGGACTCAATCTTGCTGCGGGTCGTCATTCTATCATAATGATGACCCAACTCATGAAGGAAAACATGAAGGAGCTGAAAAGCACGTATTGAAGCCGGAAAAAACTGACAGAGATATTCATTACCCTGTTTACTGCAGGATACTCCCAATCTGTCAAGAAGGTCTTTGTGAAGGTGATAATAGTCGGAAGGCACCGTGCGCCAGCAGTCCTCCTCCCATGCAACTATGGCAACAACCGAACTAGTGTACCATCCATCCACACCAGTTTCGCCAGGAGCAAGTAAAACCGCCTGTAAATCTTGTGAAATATGCTCCCACGCGGGAAGAATTCCCACAAAAGAACAAATGTCTCTTGGGGTGAGAAAATGGCGAAAACCTTTCCCGGGCGGTGCCCGATCTACTACAGGAGCAGACTGAGCAGTGTTCCAGTAACTGGACGTTTCTGCCATGCGATTGGTTTTCTGAACCTTTCCCCTTTTTACACCCGGCGAAGTTTTTCGGTGATAGTTAAATGAGTGGATCATTTCCATTTGCCCTGAAACCGGTATAAGATTTGGATACTATAATAGTACGATTTACTACAACTATCATGCAAGGGTTCACTTTCAAAAGGACTTTCAATGCCTCAATTTATATTAATTACAGGGGGCTCAAAGGGAATCGGTCTGGAATTGGCCAGAGCATTCGCTTCCAGAGGATACTCTCTTGTCCTTTCTTCACGAAAACAGGAACACCTTGACAATGCTGCAACTACAATCAAAACGGACTATCAAGTAGAAATTTTGACTGTTCCCTGCGACCTTTCAGATGACAGCGGTCCCGAACAACTGTTTAATGCTGTTAAAGGTAATAGTATTACCATCCATACGCTGGTTAACAATGCCGGGGTGGGAATTTACGGTGAATTCACAAAAATAAGTGCCCCGGCAGAGAGCAGAATGATGCACCTTAACATAAATTCGCTGGTAACGCTTACCCGGCTTTTCATTGGTGATATCCTGAAGTCACGAGGCGGAATTCTCAATGTGGCCTCAACCGCAGCTTTTCAACCGGGTCCACTCATGGCAGTTTACTACGCAAGCAAAGCTTTTGTACTCTCCTTTTCCGAAGCGCTGCATGAAGAGCTGAAAGAGGAGGGGGTTAAAGTATCTGTTCTATGCCCAGGACCGACCAGATCAGAATTCTATTCCGCCGGCGATATAGACAACACAAGGCTTCTAAAAAGCGGAATCATGAGGATGATGAGCACAAGCGCTGTAGCTGAGGCAGGCTACAAAGGGTACATTTCAGGCCAGAGAGTTATCATACCCGGAATCATGAACCAGCTTGGTGCATTAGCGGCAAAAGCCGCCCCACGATGGCTGGCTGCACGTTTCATTCACTTTGTTAATCAGCAGCGCAGATAATCCTATTCTAGAACTGGCACACGAAGGATTTGCCCGTCTTTCACTTTTAATAAAACACCGGACACCCGCATTCTCTTTTCTACTGAAGGGTACTGTCTTCCCCGCAAATCAAAAAACTTCACTTCAGATTTCGACTGAAAGCGAACACCTTTAAATCTCCCACTAACAGGAGTGAGAAAATCATCCCTAGTCAAGCTGATATTATCTATGTAAACATTTCCGGTAAAAAGCCCCAGATCGAATTCCACCCGGGCACTATCATCGCCAGGAGATGCCTTGGTGAATTTATAGATAAAAGTCTGAGGTGTCGAACTCAAAAGAAAACTTCCTTTATGATATGGTGTCCAGGGGGCCTTATCCATGTTTACCCCGGCCGTAAGCTGAGGTCCCGGATTATCTGTCCATGCATCAAAAGAAAGTGTGTAGCCAGCCCCAGCCGTAAGCGGAATGCCACTTTGAGTTAGCTGCACGGTCCAATCACTGTGCCCGGAGGCAGAAACCTCCACCCGGCACCCGTTTTCATCAACCACAGCTTTGGCAACTGCTCCTTCGTATGCCCCTAATACATTCCACCCCTCCATTGAAAGGCTGAATTCACCATTGTACACCAACTCTCCCTTTCTCACAAACACGGCAGTAATATTTCTATCTCTGGTCATTAGGAGCTCTCGAGGATTTTCACTGCCGGAAATATCCCCTGCCCAGGTCCGGAACACCCATCCTTCATACGGTTGAGCAGTAAGCATCACACTCGATCCGGGAGTATAGATGGCTGCAGACGGAACCTGAATAACACTCCCCGAACCCAGCGTATTCATTGTCAAAAGGCAGTCCTGGTCCTGAAGCTTTTCATATACTCTTACGTAGTCTACAACCATCTGCTGAGGGAATACATTTTCATCAACACCCTGAACTCCCCCCCAGGCTCCTCCAACAGCAATGTTTAAAAGCAGATGAAAATTCTGGTCGAAAGGCCATTTATCAAATCCGGCGGATGTTTCTTTTCCAAATGCGAAAACGCGAGCATCATTTACAAAGAACAGGACACTGTCCTCACACCATTCCATCGCATAGATATTGAATTGATCGTATGCATCTGAAATTTTTCGATTACCACCTCTCTGAGTTCCGATTTTATGATTATAGGCGGCTGTGTGAACGGTACAGAAGACACGGTTAGTATCATACCCCACAGCTTCCATGATATCTATTTCTCCACTGGAGGGCCATCCACCATAAGCATTGGTAGTCGGAAGCATCCATATAGCCGGCCAGGTCCCATTTCCTCTTGGAAGCTTTGCTCTAACCTCCACCCTGCAATATTGCCAGTCGCCCTTGTTTTTAGTCACCAAACGGGCAGATGTGTAGTTGTTTGTTCCATAAACTTCCTTTCGGGCAGTGATCAGCAAATACCCGTTTTCAACCCGGGCATTTTCACTTCGCTCCGAAGTGTAGTACTGGAGCTCCTCATTACCCCATCCGCTCCCCCCGACATCATACCCCCAGCGGCTCTGATCGGGCAATCCCTGGTAATCAAATTCATCAGCCCACATTAGCTGCCACTGTGCAGCTTGAATAGTGAAGGGTATTAATACTGAAAACAACAATAAAATGCGTACCATGAATAAATCCTCCTCTAAACAATTTAGCACTGCTGCAGGCCGGATGCATACACTTTTTTGCGGCATTCATATTCAGCAGACCGGAAAATTCCCTTTAACCTGGCAACTAATAACGACTTACATTGATCTCTCCTTTTAGAGACACGAGCTATGTACAATCAACCGTTTCGGAGAAAAATGCGATATTTACTGGTTCTTTTTTCACTTACCTTCATGTTTTGTGATTTTGGAATTGCCAATTCGTATGATGATGGATTCTCAGATTTCCAGCGGACCGATCTCCCTCGTGAGTTTACTCAGCGCATGGATTCCATTCCCGACTACTATCAAAGAGACAAGGCATTTGGCGGATTCATTGGAGGCGGATCGATGTACTGTGCCCCCACTTCAGTCTCCAATGTGCTTATGTATCTAAATAAAAGAGGTTATGATATCCTGGGAAGCAAAGTACTCACTGACCAGACCCAATATGATCTCATAAAGCAACTTGGTTCCCCTAAATATTTCAATACCGGCACCAAAGGAACCGGGCCAGCTCAGGTATGCAGAAGTCTAAAAGAGTTCTTTGAAGACAAAGGTATTAACAATGTAAAGATCCATCACTTGGGATGGAGAAGTGTGTCAAATGAGTTCAAAGCAAGCGGCCAGGTAGTGGATTTGGAATCTATCAGAAGAGCTCTACTTACAAATGATGCAGTGCTTCTGAATTACGGATGGTACAGATTCGATCCGGAGAAAAACGAATATATCAGAACCGGAGGCCATTGGGTGACACTGGTCGGATATGGTTTTGACGGAAAAGAAACAGATTCTTCAACCATCATTGTGCACGACCCTGAAACGCGAAAAACCAGAAGTGATTATGTAAAGCTTCAGCAGCTGGAAACAGGAAAACTGAAAGGGCCTCTGAAGGGACTACCAAGAAATGCAAAGAACCACTTGGGTTTTAAACTCTCGTCAAGATCGTACGGAGTTATCGATGGTGCGGTTTTCATTAAAATGCCATCACTGGTTAATTCATCACCGCTAGTGCTCAAATGATAAAATCACTGAATATTTTCCAGATGCACAGTTTCACTGAATTCAATATGTGAATCTCCGGCATGTGACATCTGGAGGCTTGCTTTTGATTTCAATATCAGCTTTTGATCTACATCAACAATGGCATTCCCTAGACCAGAACCTGACAGAGGAACACTTCTGGCAAGGGGAATGCTGTCATTTTGCAGTGAAACTCGATAGGTGAAAACCCAACTGAGAGCCGCACAGGTTTTCCCTGCAGTGGGATGAGTGATGCTGTCAAGCCTGAATACCTGATACAGCAGACCAGTGGCACTTCCCTGCTTGAGATGCAAAGGGAACTGCTGTTCACGCTCCCAGGATGAACCGACAGCCATTTCTGCACCCGGCAGTACGGGAAGAACTCTTGCAACACTTCTGAGTACATCCCATCCACCGGCAGGAATGGCTGGTATATCGAGCGTATCACTAATCTTCACACCTTCTGACTGAGATAATGAAACGGTGAGCTCGGCGAGTCTTTTCTGAAGACTCGTCAACTCATCATCATTGAGAAATCCAGCCACAACCTTGACATCTTTCATTCTGAACTGCATCTGTCCGTCATTACTTCCTTCAATGCCCTCAAGATAAGCTCTAAAGGAGCCACTGTACGATTGCTGGGAATCCTGACTGGCCACCAGACCATAGATATCCGATCCTATAAGATATTTCCAGGATTCGGCCTTTGTATAGTCAAGGTCCACGAAAGCCTTCTCTTTGCCTCCGCATCCGACTAAAAGTATACAACCCAATAAAAACCAGGATAAAAAACAGAAAAGAAATCTCATTTTAAGCTTCTCCTTGCACTTCAAAACCCTAGAATATACAATATATATAATAATTCACAACGACTTACTTAGAACTGCGCGTTTGTAATTTAAAACCAACAGGCGAAATGATGAAACCTGTCACCCGCACCATAAAAAGTGGACAGTATCTGTTTCATGAAAATGATCGTTCCCGTGAACTCTACGTGCTCCAGGCTGGAAAAGTAAGGGTGTACAAACGAATCAACGGCAAGGAAATTGATCTTGCCATTTTGGGAAAAGGAGCAGTTCTGGGGGAAATGGCACTTATCGAAGGTAAGCCGAGAAGTGCATCAGCAAAAGTTCTGGAAGACTGCACGGTGGTGCAGATTGAAGCCGAAAGCATTCAAGACAGGATCAAAGGTGTTCCGCAGTGGTTTCATACCATGGTGAAAATATTAAGCCAGAAATTGCGCCAGACCAACTCCAAAATCGAAGCTGTAAGTTCTGAACGGCAGGGGGCTGCACTGATTGTGACTTTAGGATACCTATTCAATGAGGCAAAAAACAAGCCTCTTATGTGGAAGGTGGCAGAACTGAAGCTGGTGCAGCTGCTCGGTTCAACTTATCTTAAAACAGCCGCCATGCTCGAAAACCTGTGCAGCAGGGAATTTGTGGAGCTTAGAAATGGTCAAATTTATCTGAAAAATGCGGATGAATTCGAAAATTACTGCAGATATCTGCGTTTTCTCCTAAGAGGGGCTTTTAAAGATTTTCCGGATTTCCACTCTGGCCTCTTCAGTCTGGCTACCGAAGCCGCAGAACTCTTCCCATCCATGATCAATAGGGATGACACCTTCTTTCTTATAAACGGAGATAACTTGTGGGCTCTTTATCTTCAATGCGATCTTCGGGATGTTCATAGTCAAATAACTGATAAACTGATGAATGAGGGATTTCTGGCATTTGAAAAAAGACTCTCAAATTGTCAAATTGAACATCCGTTCTCCCGGTCTCTGCTGCGATTGAATAATCCAGGATGGATGAAACTTGCTCTTTACCAAAAATTCAAGGACGCTGACCCCACTGTATGAAAGCAAAACTCATAATTTCATTTTTGTTGATCATTTTCATGCTGAATTTGACTTTTGCAGAAAAGCAGATACAGGGAATTATTGACAAAGACACACGATGGTCAGCTGAAGATGGTCCGTTTGTAATTACAGGCGATATACTGGTTACTGAATTGGCCAGCCTGGTGATTTCTCCGGGAACAGTCATCATCATTGAAGAACCCAAGAGAAACAGCGATTCCCTACCTCAATTTGACAAATCTGACTCTTCATTGATTTCTCTTAAAATTCAGGGGGCATTCAGCTGTGTTGGAAGAAAGGATAAACCAATAAAATTCATTCCCCGCAACCCTGGCTTTTCCAAATTCAACTGGAGAGGAATTGTACTGGACCGCGCCATTGATGAGTATACAGAAATTGCTTTTACAGAAATTTCAGGAGCATCCACGGCCCTTACTGTACAAAGCTGCAGCCCTCTTATACGCAATACTCTTTTTGAAAACAACAATCTGGCAGTAAGCTGCATTTCAGGAGGAGCCGCAAGAATTTCCAACTGTATAATGGTTCGAAATTTCACGGCAGCCGTTAAAATTGAACTAAGTAACCCGAAGATCAGCAACAGTATTTTAGCTTTCAACAACAACCTCGGTCTCTGGTGTGACATGAGATCAAAAATTGATTTCGAATTCAACTGTATTTTCGGGAATAAAGACGGTAACTTTCTTGACTGCAATCCTGAATTTGGAATCTTATCGAGGGTTAATAAGAATAAAGATTCCACTGATAGATACGGCAATCTGATAATGGATCCCGTTTTCGCCGGATCACCATCTGAAAACAGAGCAATTGAACTGGATGTTAATCTTCCTACAGACAAATCAAAGGTCAAAGACCCGACTCTGACTGAAATAGTGAATTCCAAAAGACCTGGCGTTCCACTTCAACCACTTAAAAATACAAATGACCGGTATACTCTTTCCAAATACTCTCCCTGCCTCAATGCTGGAAATCCTTCCAAAAAGTTCTGTAATTCGGATGGATCACTGAATACAATGGGGATTTCGGGCGGACCTGATTTTATCGGTGAATAAAGATTAGCCGGAGATTATTTCGAATCGTATGGAGAAAATTTTCCAGACCGCAACCGGTTCGCCATTCTTGGTTGCGGGTTCAAATTCGAGTTTCAGCATATAATCTGATGCTACTTTTTCAGACCCGAAACCTAAATCATTCAATACAAGGACATTCTTTACTTTCCCATCCACATCGATCAGGATTTTTGCTTTCACAACACCCTCAACGCGATTCGCCAGCATTTCTTCTGTGTAAACAGGTTTCATGTGCTTGAAATCATCCCTAAGACGAGGCTGTTTATCGACTGTTGCGATGGAAATAACCTTTTTAGCTTTCAAATCTTCGGTATCGGCAGTTAAGGTATCGAATTCTTTATTCAGAGTATTTCCGAGCTTCCCCACAACTGCATCTTCTGAACTGACGCCACTGCCCAGTCCCTGAGAGTACACATTTTTTAATCCGTAAACTTTTCTCACTTTTCTCGGTTCTTCTTCAGGAGGAGCAGCCGAAGGCTCCGGTTCAATTTCAGGTTCAGGCTTTTCCACCTCTTTTTTTGTCAGGTCAATCGGTTCTGGATTTTTTTTCTTTTCCACTTTCTTCTGCGGTGCAGGAGGAGAAATCATCTCGCTTTTTACTGGTTTTGGTTGCTCAATAATGAACTTTGTCCCGATCTCCCGGTCAGAACGCACTGCGGCCAGGTCGGGTTGGTCACCCTTTATGAAAAGTATGGTCCCGATAATACCGAAAATGAGAATGAAAATTAAAAGCAAACCGGGGAAAAACTTTTCCGGAAGGCTTACCTCCCGATCTGTAATGCGGGGTTGTTTTTCCATGCTCAGTGCTCCCTGATCACCAGAACGGAGAAGTTCTCGATTCCCGCTTTCGAGCAGGTGTACATGACTTTCTTTAGCACGAAAAACTGCACGTCTTTATCACTTTGAATGAGTAGTGATGCAGAAGAATCTACAGTGCAAATTTCCCTCTTCTCCCTGAGAAAAACAAAGAGCGGCTCTATCATCAGAGAGTCATCTTCCAGCGATTCTAAAGCTATAATCGTTTTTCCTTCGGCCAAAATTGCTTTTGGGGTGATATTTAAAGCACACCGGGGTTGAGGCGGTTTAACGGATGTAGAAAGAGGCAGATCGATGTCGGAAGGCGGAGTGAAAACATTATTCTCAACAGAAAAGCTCTTAATCAAAAATACAAGCAGAATAGTCATGACATCAACCAGCGACGTAAGCTGCGGTCGAAAAACGCCTGTCTCGTTGATTTTGCGGCTGAATGTAGAAAGTCGCATTTCACTTGCCTTTCGCAGGGTCACTGGTTGCCCCGGAGATGCCGATCTTTGAAAACCCGCATGCTCTGCCGATATCCATTACATTCACCACGTGTTTCAAAGCCACACTATCCCGTGATGCGATAACAATCTCATCCGGGTAATCAGATTGCGTCCTTCTGTACTCCAGCCTTTTCTCCAGCGAATCAAAGGGAAAAACACCTGACCTTACCGGAAGAGAATCAAGGAGATTTTCTCCTTGAGCTATGCCGACAAAAGTGTTACTTATCAATACGGTAAGCTTCAACTTCGGTTTTCCACTATTGTCATTCATGCCCTGCCCCATTTGAGCGGGTACTGAAAAATCAATAATGGATACATGTGTGAAAACCGCCATGGAAACCAGAAATGGAATCAGGATAATGAACATATTCATCACCGGGGTTACATCCACATCAGGCGATTCGGCGCTTTGAGATGGCGGTCTGACTAAGCGAAAGAGAGAGAGTTTCATACAATTCTTTTCTTTTTCATGAAATTCAGAAGCCTCACCGTACTTTCATCAAGATCCTTAATCAGACGAGCCTGTCTGTTGGCCAGAAGCGTATATGCTGCCATGCAGGGAACTGCGACGATAAGACCAAATGCCGTGGTGATCATCGCCTGCGAAATACCATCCGCCAGCATGGCAGCCTTTTTTGCAGCCTCCACCGAAGCCAGAGAGGAAAACGAGAGCATGAGTCCGGTAATGGTACCAAGCAGCCCTAGAAGGGTAGCTATATTGGCAAACATCGTAAGATAGTTCAGACGAACAGAATATCTGTAAATCTGCTGAATAGCCTCCTCCTCCACACTCTCCTGAATGGCATCCATCTGTTCACCAGCTCTGAATCTCTGAAGAGCCACTTTAAGAAGCACCTGCAGCGGTGAACGACTGCGGCTTACAGTTCCTATGGCATCCTCAACTTTATCTTTGTCAAGCTGTTCCTTTATCTTTGAGATCAGCATTGAACTGCTGCCGGAGCAGGTAAGAAAAAAGAACAGGAAACGTTCTATCATGACCGCCACTGCACAGGCCAGTACAAACAGTAAAACCCACATGAAAGGACCACCTGAACGAAACCAGTTTGCCATAAGATCAAAAGCTGAATTCATATTTTTACTCCAATATCGAAAATGAAAGGAAATCAGATGTGCTGACTTAAACCAGCAAAGGTTCCAGCCTTGGGAAAATAAATTTTTCACCGGCCTGAAACACAAATATGTGCATGTGCGGATTCAGTATAGAAGCAAAGATTGAAGAATCAAATCACGATGGCAGAAAATCTTCCGACACGAAGATATTGATGACCCGACCAATATTCAGAGTCTCCAGGACATCAAAAAGGCTGGGATTGGGCTCTATTATGCAAAGCGAGCCACCTTTGGAACTGATCAACTGATGACATTTGATCAGAACCGCTATTGCGCCGCTGTAGATGTAACTGGCATCAGAAAAGCTGACGGCGATATTCAGCTTTCCTCTGTTGACATAGCCATTAACAAGATCATTCAATTCAGAAAGATCACTGATTCTTTCCTTTTCATCTTTTAGACGGAGGACCTGATATTTGCCTTTGGAATATGTCTCAATAAACATGCTTTGCACCTCTTGTTCAGCTGAGAACCGGACCTGAAATTGGCCCGGTATTTCAGCTAAATGGTAACATGAATTCAGGTGCTGGTCAAGTTCTGTCAAGAAAAATAGCGTACACCGGATTGGAAGATGTGCTGATCCTTCTCACCCTGAATGTTTTTGGCGACCCAGGTGCCATTACGCTCAGAATGTCCCATTTTTCCCAGTACGCGCCCATCAGGACTGATGATCCCTTCAACGGCTTCACATGACCCGTTGCAGTTACCATTCAACCCAGCCTCGTAATCACCCTCACAATTGACATAGCGGGTCGCGATCTGACCGTTGTCGAAGAGTGTTTTCAGCTGCTGGGCGGAAGCTACGAACCGCCCCTCGCCATGAGAGATGGGAATGGCATGTATGTCCCCCACTTCAACTCCGGAAAGCCAGGGAGAATTTACAGAGCAGATTCTGGTATAGGCAACCCTGGAGATGTGACGTCCTATGGTATTAAAGGTAAGGGTGGGGCTATCCTCATCCAGATCCCTGATTTCTCCATAGGGCACAAGTCCCAGCTTGATGAGCGCCTGAAACCCGTTGCAAATGCCCAGCATCAGCCCGTCACGATTTTTCAAAAGATCGGTTACCGCATCCTTCACTCGGGGGTTACGGAAAAAAGCTGCGATGAACTTTCCGGAACCGTCTGGCTCATCACCGGCACTGAACCCTCCCGGTATCATCAATATTTGAGCTTTGCTGATTCGCTCAGCCATTTCCTTGATAGAATCATCGACATCCTGAGAATTCAAATTCCGCAAGACAAAGAAATCACACTCCGCGCCAGCCTTCGTGAACGCCCGTGCACTGTCGTATTCGCAATTAGTACCCGGGAAAACCGGTATAAGTACCCGTGGCCTTACGATGCGGGGGCCCGAAACAGCCGATATTTTCTTTACGTTTGTACTTACGGAATCACCCATGGTACACTGTGTTACGGGCGCATGGGAGGGAAACACCTTTTCGAGAGGATTTTCCCAGGAGGCATACAATTCATCAAGGTCAAGAACCTCTCCTCCAATCACAACGGTTTTGGATACAGATGTGGTTCCAATCACACGAACATCAATGTCACCCAGGGAATCGACACCGGCTGTGCCATTCAGTTCGAGAATAATACTGCCATATTCCGGCATAAAAATTTCCGACGACTTAACGTCTGCATCAAACTCAAAACCTATCTTGTTTCCAAAACACATTTTGGCCACGGCTTCAGCAATTCCGCCGGCCCTCACGGTGTGTGCCGAAGCAACCACACCGTTTTCAATTGCAGCAGTAATGGCAGAATAATTTTTCTCCAGTACATCAAACATGGGCATCTGATGTTCATCTCTGGGCATTAATACGAGAACTACCGTGTTTCCGGCTTTTTTGAATTCCGGAGAGATTACTTTTGAGACATCAACCGGAGCGAGTGCAAATGAAACTAACGTCGGCGGGACGTGCATATCCTTGAAAGTACCAGACATGCTGTCCTTTCCTCCAATTGCGGCAATTTTAAGCTTTGTCTGAACCAGATAAGCTCCCAGCAAGGCTGAAAATGGCTTACCCCAGCGGTTTCTGTCGGTGCCGACCTTTTCGAAATACTCCTGAAGTGTCAACCTGATCTTTCGATAGTCCCCTCCGGCAGCAACGATCTTTGCAACCGATTCAATGACTGCATAAACAGCACCATGGAATGGGCTCCAGGAGGCCAAGTTTGGATTGTATCCATAGCCCATTACTGTTCCGGTACGCGTTTCACCCTCAAGTACTGGAAGCTTGGCGACCATGCATTCCGTAGGAGTTGCCTGGTACTTACCACCAAAAGGAAGAAGAACACTTGAAGCACCGATGGTGCTGTCAAACATTTCCACCATGCCGCGCTGACTGCAAACATTAAGATCGGTCAATGTTTCAAGAAATGCGGTCTTCAAATTTCCATTTTTCCAGGCAGAAGTCAGAGGCTTAGCAAAGAAATCATCTTCGATTGCAGGAGCAGAAACTGTCAGTTCAGTCTTCTGTGTTACACCGTTAGTATCGATAAAGTCGCGGCTCAGATCCACAATTCTTTTCCCGCGCCAGCTCATTCTGAGTCTTCTGGTATCGGTAACTTTGGCCACAACAGCTGTCTCCAGATTTTCTTCATCTGCATATTTTCTGAAAGCATCCAGGTCTGATGGACTGATAACCACCGCCATACGCTCCTGGCTTTCTGAAATGGCAAGCTCGGTACCATCAAGACCTTCGTATTTTTTGGGCACAGCATCCAAATCGATATCCAACCCAGCGGCCAATTCTCCTATGGCAACCGAAACGCCCCCGGCTCCAAAATCATTACAGCGCCTGATCATTCTGCTTACAGTAGAATTCCTGAATAATCTCTGAATTTTGCGTTCGGTGGGCGGATTTCCTTTCTGCACCTCCGCACTGCATGTCTGTATGGACTCTTCTGTATGTTCCTTGGATGATCCTGTTGCTCCTCCGCAGCCGTCACGTCCTGTTCGTCCCCCAAGCAGCACGACAATATCTCCCGGAAGAGGAACATCTCTATTTACATTTGAGCGGGGCGCAGCACCAATAACGGCTCCAATCTCCATGCGCTTTGCCACAAATCCTTCATGATAAACTTCAGATACAAGCCCTGTAGCAAGTCCAATCTGATTACCATAGGAACTGTATCCATGTGCAGCCAGTGTTGTTATTTTACGCTGAGGGAGTTTACCGGGAAGAGTATCCTTAACAGCTGTGCGGGGATCCCCTGAACCGGTAACGCGCATAGCTTGATAGACATACGACCTCCCCGACAAAGGGTCACGGATAGCGCCGCCAAGACAGGTGGCCGCACCTCCGAAGGGTTCAATTTCGGTGGGATGATTGTGCGTCTCATTTTTAAACATGATAAGCCAGTCTTCCTGCTTCCCGTCAATCTCTGCAGGCACAACTATGCTGCAGGCATTTATCTCCTCAGAAACATCCAGGTCTTCAAGCAGACCTCGTTTACGCAGCTCCTTCATACCCATCAGCGCAATATCCATCAGGGAAATATCCTTCTTCTTTTCCCCGTAAACATATTCTCGAGCAGCCTTGTAGGTATCAAAAGCATCCTTGACTGGTAGATTGAGGGAACTGTCCTCTATTTTTACATCCTCAATGGAAGTCAGGAATGTGGTATGACGACAGTGATCAGACCAGTATGTGTCAAGCATTCGTATTTCGGTTATGGTAGGATTTCGCTTTTCAGTATCTCTGAAGTATTCCTGACAGAACAGCAGGTCCTCAAGTTTCATAGCCAAACCAAGAGATATCCGTAACGCCTCCAGTGCATCTTTTCCCTGGGAAACAAAGTTGGTAAGCACCTCCACATCCGAAGGCACTTCGATATCCATATCGAGAGTGGAAACTTTCTCAAGTGATGCCTCTCTTGAGTCAACCGGGTTGATACAGTAGCGTTTCACTTTTTCAAAATCAGCATCACTTATGCTCCCCTGAAGTACAATCACTTGTGCAGCTGCAACCGCAGGACGTAATCCGTGAGTGAGAATCTGTATGCATTGTGAGGCGCTGTCTGCCCGCTGATCGTATTGACCCGGAAGATATTCTATCGCAAAAACCCGTTCATAAGCACCAAAAGGCATTTCTTCATCATAAACGAGGTCAACCGGCGGTTCTGCAAAGATTATGGGTTTGGAAGCTTCATACTGCTGGTCGCTTATTCCTTCAATATCATACCGGTTCAGGACACGCACCCCAGACAAACCTGAAATCCCCAGATTGTCCCTGAGATCTCCCAGCAGTTTACCGGCATAAACATCGTACCCCTTGCGCTTCTCTACAAAAACCCTTCTTACATGGCTCATTTCGACCATTTGCCCCTTTGCCGAAAAACATCCGCAATCATAAAATGAAAAGATTCCTAAAATAAGTGATTCTCAATTAAGCGTCCACCGATACTTCTCCCGTTTTGATGTGCGGGTAGATAAGATCATATTATATATAAGGAAGAGAAGCCTCAAGCACACGTTGAAAACTGCCGATAGCAATAAAGAGGCTGGCATGGCAAAATTTGTCCTGATATTTTCCATTTGCGCACTGAACCTGCTTACCTGCAGTGAACAGGGATTGCCACTGCCATTGTATTCTCCAACGGCGACTTTCGCGGGGTATGTTAACAACCAATACTGTGAACTGAGCGGCAACTGGCAGTGGCCAAACAGATGTATGCTCATCGGAGATACGGTCCGGATGTATTTTTATTCAAGCACATTTTCCGAAATCAACCGTATAAGAAACGGAGATCTTTTGCGACTGGACCTTTATCCCGGAATAGACACTTTGGTGGGGAAAAGATCGACGCTGCTACACATGGCCAGATATTATGACTTTAATTCATCTTATGATATCCATCCAACTAATCCCCAATCGGCAGATGCATCTTTAGGGGCTCGTGCCAGACATCTAGACCGGTTTAGGGGAGGAAAAATCAGACTGGAGCTCTTTTTTGCCGCTACGGGACCGGTAAAGGGAACAAATGCTGAACGTCTGGAAATAAGAAACGCCACCATTGAGGGAACTGTGGAATGAAAACACAACCGAAAATCCTGTTTTTCATACTATTCTGCATTTCCTTCATCTCAGCACAATCTTCGCCGGATGGATTCAACGGCGCACAATGGGGGGCAAACCCACAACAGGTACAACAGGCAACTGGATCAAACGGATGGCAACCCGACCCTTCCGCACAGGATTTTCCTGCAGAAATGAATGTGACAGTGTTCAGAACAACATCCACAATTGCCGGCTACAAATCAACAGTCAAGTATTACTTCTGGCAGGAAAGATTTTTCCAGGCTACTGTCAAATTCGACTTTGATGATTTGGCCAACTATGACTTCAACTATAATGTTTACCGCAGTGTAAATGAATATTATTCAGTGATCAGAAGCCGTACGCTTGTCTTTATCCAGGATGTCTACTCTTTACTGGGGAAGAAATACGGGAAGAAAGAGCCTGTATTCAAAGGACTTGACCCCCGGTTTGCTTTCACCAGACTTGATGCCTATCTGAAACAGGAGCGCTGGAACCTGCGTTACCATCCATACGATTATTATCAGCGCATGGTAACTGCCGCGTACGCCCGCTGGGATTTTCCCAAGACAAGAGTTCTGTTTTCCATCAATATTGCAGCCCCGGAAAAACGCTTCGATTACACATTGTCAGCTGCATCGCTGAGCTTGCAAAAAGATGTGCAGAAGCAGATGGATCAATTGAAAATGAGAGGGTTGTAAAGCGGGCCGATTGGCCCGCTTCACTGCTACATCAGTTTGTTAGGTTCTTCACCTTCAGAAATTCTCTTCTGCTTTTCAATCTGCTCCTGAGAAATATCCAAAGGATTAGTATCTGTTTCCCGAGGGTTTAAAAGTTCATTTGTCGGAGGAACAGGTTCACTCTGCCCCTCATTGAGGCCCTTGGAAACCCCTTCAGAAACACCTTGACCAGTTTCCTTTGCCTGATCCATGATATCTTTTGCCGGCTCCCCCATTACCTCTTTTTCCTTCTTAGTTTCAGGAGTCAATGCCCCGGCCAGAAGTCCTGCCACTAAAGCAATTGCTCCGGTCACCAGCGGGTTTTCATGAATCAGTGAGTCCGTTTTTTCAGCTCCCGATCGAAGTGTTTCCTTCGCACGTCCAGAAATATCAGAAGCGGTTTCTCTGGCGCTTGAAGCTGTGCCTTTGAGTTTTTCTTCTGCCTGTCCCGCTTTCTGCTGAAGCTGTTCCTTTGCCTGACCCAGCTTCTCCTTTCCCTGACCTGCCGCACCCTGAGCCTTTTGTTTCATACCTTCAGTAGCGGTTTCCTGTTCACCCCTGTAGTACTGAGGCTGATTGGCTGCTCTCTGGTTGTCGTAGATCATCCAGGCAGAACCTGCTGTCACCATTAGAAAAGGTAAGGGGTTACGTTGAAATGAACGGGACAAACTGTTCCCGATAGTTCCTAAAGTGTCCATTACCTTTTGCTTGTTTTCTGATTTCTGGAATGTGTCCAGAAATCTATCGATAATTGTACGTGGATTTGCTCTTCCTTCAAGTGCATCCAGAATGGTATCCATGGTGTGACGGGTTTCTTCTATTTCATTTTGAATTTCGTTAGAGCTTTTATGTTGCCCCTTCTCGTCCACAGGAGACCAATCATGGATAGCCACATGACCATTTCCGCCTATTTTCCTTGCCTCGAAATCCATTTTCTGTCCTCCTTAAGTGAGTGGACGGTTTTTTCAGGAACTACCGAAGTGTTTTTAAATGTACTTATCGCCTTTAACACCAGGATAATCCCTATTGCTCCAACGATTACCCCAGTGATAAGAGGCATCAGCCAGAGTGATACTGCCGCCGAAACACCTGCAGCCACTAATCCGACATATCCCAGGAATGTGAGACCCGCCAGAAGAAAAAGTAAGCCTGCATAAGCGACCAGACCACCTGAAGCAAGATACGCTGTGTTTCTCCCCAAAATACTCACTTTCTCAGTGGTTTCCGTTTTAGCAAGCTCAATCTGCTGCCTGACCATAGTATACGCTTCATCACGCAGATCTCTTACAAGATCAGCGACTGATTCCTCCTCCACCGAAACAAATCTATCCTTTACAAAGCTCATACCTGCCCCCTTGCTTCACTTTCTCTGCCATCTGGACTACTTCCGGCTTTAATGAATCGTGATGCCGCAAGCCCTGCTGCAAAAAGCCCACCCACAACCAGGTAGGGATTCTTTTTTGAGTAATCATTCACATCGGAAATGATTTCTCTGGTACTGTGATTTTTCACATAATCACCCAGCCTGTCAAATCTCTGTACAAAGGTGTCTGCCACATCAGCGAAAAAGTCATTTTCTTCGTGCAATCTGTCACAAGCTCGATGCAAAGCATCACCCATGTTTTCTATCTCCTTGACAGCTACATCCCTGCCGGATCTTGTGAATTCCTTTGTTTTACTCTCCACCCTCTCCCGAAATCCAGAATCATTTTCAGGAGAAGATTTTTCCTCGCTGTAGTCATAATTCTTATCCATACAATACTCCTTTGCGGAGAGTTATAGACTCACTGATTTCCTTAAAAATTACGATGGTAAAAAATGGGAGATTGTATCAAATGCAGGAATTAAAAGAGAGTCCGCCGGGCAGCGGACCTGATAAAAAGCATTTAACCGGCAATCTGTTCAAAAACCTTTGACTCATCTGAAAAGAATTCAAAAATTTTATCTGCCCCGAGCAGAACCAGGAGTTCCTGAATCAGATCGGACGCACCAAAGGCCCGGCATTCACCGCCGCTTCTGCGAATAGATTCAGTTATGGAGCAAAGTGCCCGATAGCCAGTACTATCAATGAGTTCCAAACTGCTGAGATCAAAAACGTAAATGGAAATATTCGGATCGGGAGAAAAGGAGGCACAAAGAGAATAATCACGACCTACGATCATCTTACCGGAAATGACAATTCTGCAAAAATCCTTCTCCATTTCAGAAACGAAAAGGAACTGAAGAGTATTCTGAGCAATTTTTGTTTTCCAGATATCATCTTCGGAGAGTTCAAATTCAACCTCCGTTGCGTATATGTGAAACACTCGATCGAGATTGAGCACTAAAAGCAAATGACGGACAGTGGAACAAACATTTATCAGACAAACGCTCCCCCCCATATCCATCGCCATTTTTCTCAATCTTATCAACAGCCCAAGACCTGAGGAGTAGAGAGCAGTTGTATCTGAAAAATCAATTACGATGTGATTGTGTTCTTCAGAAAGCTGCGCCTCAATCTGCTGCTCAATTGACCGATTCGATTCGAGATTGAGCGAATCAGGAAGGGTCACCCACAAGTACCTTCCTTTTTTGGATATGTTCACAATTTCTTCCATTTTTCACCCTTGCAATTCAATATTTTTATCTGCCAAACGGAAGGTCTTTCGATTAAGAGGAAAGCCTTTAATATAGGGAATACCGTAAAGATTAATCTCCACCCCGGGAAAAACAGTTCCATTTACCTGAATAAATCCGGCATAGGTTGCTGGTTTGGCGATTATCTGTTCAATTTCCTCTTTTTTCTGTTTCAGATATTTGATCTTTTCATTGAGCATATTGTAATTCTGAACCCATTTACGAACCTCATCTTTATGTCTGTCTGTCAGCTCATCTCCTGTTTTGCGAAGGATTGCCGCTTTTGTTTTCAATTGCTTTTCAACATTTGCAAGTTCAGAGGAAAGTTTACCCTCCAGCGCATTCAGCTCTTTCAGCTTTTCTTTATGAGCTTCCTTCATTTTATCGAATAGCACAACAACTGTCTTCGCCTCATTTTCACTTCCGATATGCTTGACAGATATTGATCTTTCCGCTCTGGTGACCCCGCCGATTATATTTCCGTTTGCACTTTCCACTTCCCCGCAGGTACTGTCACAATGCATTACGAATTTTTCAAATATGAGAGTACCTTCAGTTTTTAGAATTGCTTCCTGTGCGAAGCTGACCCGGATTTCAGTTTTGGCGTAAATATGCGCATCACCTCTGCCTATTACACCCTTTCCAATATAAACTGACCCGTTTCTGGCCACAATCCGAGCCGATTCCACCTCTCCATTGATATGAATGCTTCCCTCAGTTTCAACCAAAAAACCAGGAAGCACACTACCCTGGATAATCACATCACCGCTGAATTTAATATTGCCGACACTGAAATTCACATCATCTTTGATAGTTAAAACTTCTTTGACGGACATCAAACCTGATTCAATACTAACTATACCGTTTTTTGTGGCGGAAAGCGTGAGGCCATCAGGAGAGATTTCCGTGTTGCGCCCGGCAGGAAGCTTTTTATCCTCTCCCTTCTGAGCAAGTATATTCTCACCTGTAACTGCAGTACCCGGAGTTCCTTCAGTTGCTGGAATTTTTAAAGCCAGAATCTGACCTGCTGAAACGGGTGTAAAACTTCGCACATTTCTGAAATCAACTGAACCGTCACTCTTAACTTCCGGCCGAAGCTCGTTGCCCAACTCAACCTTCATCTCAATTCTGGCATTCTCGCCTGCCACAGCCAACTTGGCTTCTGCAACTACATGGGGAACCCCGAACAGTCTTTCCTTGATGATTTTATTCAGTAGATCTGATTTGATCCCGAAACGGACGCCCTTTCTAGCTAAAAAATGCTGAAGCTGGAATATATTCAAGCTTGAAACAGGAAATTCAGGATCAACTACCAAAACTGCTTTTTCCAGGTGCACATCAGCTTTGAGGAACATTTCCACTTCTGGATCATAAAACTCGAATTTAGGTCCTATCCGCTCAAAAACTCCCCTGGAACGGGAGATTACCTCCCGCAGAACACTTTCATTTACGTTCACGACAGACGCCTGATAAAGCGTGGACAACACTGCTTCAACAGAGGGAATTGTGACATTTTTATTTACAGTGATATACACTCCATCGGGGCGTTCCTGAACCTGAAAAAATTTTTCCAGAGGGTTACTCATCTATAAACCATCCTAATCTATTCTTTTTTTTAGTTTATAATGGAAAACCCGCAATGACAAGAGTATTATTTCCCCTCAGAATCGTTTAGCGACTTCCATTATCTCCTCCGCGCAACACCGTGCTCCAGAGTTTACTACCGGTTCTCTTTCAAAATTACTAGTGGAAAAATCAAGCGCCATCTCCCACTTTAAACTGTTGAATGCCTCTGTACTGAGCTGGATACCAGCTCCAAGCCGCTTGATCTCCGAATCCAAAACCGGATATTCGGCAAACTGTTTTCGAGGCAAATAAACAAGCGGAATTCCATTAAGTAAACTTTCAGAAAAGACTCCATATCCCATTTTGCTGATAATACAATCGACAGAGGCGGAAAGATCCTGATATTTCAAATGATCTTTTGTAACCAGGTGATAATTGGAAGGATTACCGGGAAGGGCATAAACGCCAACGAATTCCCAATCTTCAAAACGCTCCAAATCCTGCCATTGCACCTGTTCCATTCCAAAATTTCCAGTATAGATCAAACCGAGATGCTTTCCCGGGTTAATGGAATACTTTCGTAACAATTCCCCTCTTCTGTTTTCACCTCGTCTGCCCACCACCGGCATATTCTTCCGATAAGGGAAATAATTCATATCCCCTGCCGGATAGAGTGCAAGAAGCAGATCTGCCCTGAAATACTGCTGAGCCATTTTTTGGAGCATTTCTTCATACTCAGGATACAGCCCAATATATTCTGAATAAATATCAAACCATGTGAAGTTGGAAATGGCAATCGATGGAATACCTGCCAAATGCGCGACATCAAATGCAAAAGGAGTAATATCGCTCACTATGCAGTCCACTCTATTCTCAAGACACCACTTCACCTCCGATTCTAGCAGTTCATCATTACGCAAAGCAATTTCCTGATAGCTCTGCAGTGTTTTCTGCACATCAACAGTGACGCCGTCAATTTGAATGCAGCCGATATCGAAGCTTCCCTCTCTTATCTTGTAGGGGATATGAATCTCCTCTTCAAAAAAGCGAGCTGGCAAAGCAGTATTGAATGTGACCCGCACGTCTGGGTCGAATGAGTTACAGATTGCGCTGGTGCGCACCGCGTGGCCATAACCGTGAGAGGTCACAAAGTAAAGAATATGCACAACATCCACCCTCATATTTCGTAGTACTGGGGTATTTTTTCATTTCACCCGAAAAATACAAAAAACAGCGGTCAAAAAATATTCATAGATGAACATTCATCAAAAAGATTATGATATTTTCCAATATTTTTTTGGAATTATTGTCTGCACATACTATTTTACTCGGCCGCTTAATGTGGTCCTCCTAGTCTGACCGGATTCTCAATCGTGATAAGACATGGTCAGGGTTTCTGGAAAGTTTACAAACTAATTTGCTGTAAAAGCGAAAAGGGATAATACTGTATGGCGTACAACATTGAGAAAATGCGAAACATCGGGATCAGTGCCCATATTGACTCGGGCAAAACGACTCTGACTGAACGCATTCTGTTCTACAGCAACAAGATTCATGCAATCCATGAAGTCAAAGGCAAAGACGGTGTGGGAGCCACGATGGACTCCATGGAACTGGAGCGCGAACGCGGTATCACTATCGCATCGGCTGCCACCAATGTGGAGTGGAAGAACCACCCCATCAACATCATCGACACCCCTGGACACGTCGACTTTACCATTGAAGTGGAACGTGCCCTGCGCGTGCTTGACGGTGCAGTTCTTGTGCTCTGCTCCGTGGGTGGTGTTCAGTCCCAGTCAATCACTGTTGACAGACAGCTTAAAAGGTACAAGGTGCCCAGACTGGCTTTCATCAACAAAACCGACCGTTCCGGTGCCAACCCCTACCGCGTAACTCAGCAGCTGCGCGAAAAGCTTGGACACAATGCGGTGATGATGCAGATCCCCATCGGTGTGGAAGATAAGCACGAGGGAGTGGTAGATCTGGTTACCATGAAAGCGGTTTACTTTGATGGCGCAAACGGTGAGTTCATCAGAGAGGAGGATATTCCTTCTGAACTGGTTGCTGAAGCCAACAAGAAACGTGAAGAGATGCTCGATGCTTTGTCAATGTATTCCGATGAGCTGGCAGAGAGCTATCTTGAAGGAACAGAGACTATTGAGCAGATCAAGGCTGCTATCAGAACAGGAACACTTTCTCTGGATTTGACTCCCGTGTTTATCGGTTCTGCCTACAAAAACAAGGGCATTCAGCTTCTTCTGGACGGTGTGATCAACTATCTGCCCAATCCATCAGAAATTGAAAACAAAGCTCTTGACCTGAGCAAGAATGAAGAACCAGTCGTGCTCAAAGTTGATTCAAATCTTCCCATGGTTGCCCTGGCATTCAAACTGGAAGACGGTCAATATGGTCAGCTTACATATATTAGAATATATCAGGGTTCGATCAAAAAGGGCAGTGAGCTCACCAACACCAGAAGCGGAAAACGGTTTAAGGTCGGTCGTCTTATCCGTATGCATGCCAGTTCCATGGAAGACATTAACGAGGCAGGCTCCGGAGATATCGTGGCACTTTTCGGTATCGACTGTGCATCCGGTGATACCTTCACCGAAGGTGGACTCAACTATGCCATGACCACCATGTATGTGCCCGAACCGGTTATTTCCCTGGCAATTTCTCCCAAAGACAAGAAATCAGCGGATAACCTTTCAAAGGCACTCAACAGGTTCACCAAAGAAGACCCCACCTTCCGCACCTTCGTCGACCCGGAGTCAAACGAGACGATCATCCGTGGAATGGGAGAGCTGCATCTTGACGTTTACATCGAACGTATGAGACGTGAGTACAAAGTGGAGATCGAGACCGGAATGCCTCAGGTGGCCTACCGTGAAACGGTTACCGTCGCCTCCCGTTTTGACTATACTCACAAAAAACAGACTGGTGGATCGGGTCAGTACGGACGAGTGGCCGGTATTCTGGAACCCATTACCGAGAAGGATTACGAATTCGTGGACAACATCAAGGGCGGTGTGATCCCCAACGAATATATTCCTTCTTGCGACAAGGGCTTCAAGCAATGTCTGTCCAAGGGTAAAATAATCGGCTTTCCTATCGTGGGTGTCAAGCTTTCCATTGATGACGGATCTTTCCACCCTGTTGACTCTTCTGATATCGCTTTCCAGCTTGCCGCCATAGGCGGATTCTGGCAGGCTTTCGAAAAAGCCAAGCCGGAAATACTGGAACCGATCATGAAGGTGTCCGTTGAAGGACCGACTGAATTCCAGGGAAATATTCTGGGAAGTATAAATCAGCGTCGAGGAATTATTGTTTCCACCACGGAAGAAAGTAATTTCACTAATGTGGAGGCCGAGGTGCCGCTGAGCGAGATGTTCGGGTACTCAACAGTGCTGCGTTCACTCACACAGGGTAAAGCGGAATTCACTATGGAATTCCTGAAATACAGCAAGGTTCCATCAAATATCGCGGAACAGCTGAAGAAAGAACATCAGGAAAGCCTGAAAAACGAAGCCAAAAAGAAATAAGCAAAGGAGTGGATTTAATGGTCAGTAAAGAGCTCATTTCAAGAAGCCCGCTCAGAATTCTGGAAAAATCTACTCATGGCGGCGTGGGAAAGGGTAACATCGGCATCATTGCTGCACGTAAAGGTGTAGGAAAAACTGCTTGCCTGGTACACATCGCCACAGATCAGCTTTTCCAGAAAAAGCACATCATTCACGTCTCCTTTGCTTCCAATACCAGCCACATTGTGTCCTGGTATGAAGATATCTTTCAGGAGATTTCCCGCAGATACAAGCTGGATGACGCTATGGATGTGCATGATGAGGTGACAAAGAACAGAGTCATCATGAATTTCAAGCAGGACGGCAATACCGTAACCAAAATCCTCAACAGCATTCGTTCCATGATTCAGGATGGACATTTTGAAGCTGATGTGGTGATCGTAGACGGATATGACTTCTCCCGTTCCTCAACTGAGCAGTTTTCCGAATTCAAAAAGTTCGCTGAGGAACTTCAGATTGAGGTTTGGTTCAGCGCCACACTGCACAGAGATGACCCGAGCAGAGATGATAAAGGGGTTCCCATGTTACTTTCCCCTTATATGGCCGATACCGCCATTCTCATTCTCATGGAACCTCATGAAAGTTTCATTCATCTGCACCTGGTTAAGGATCATGAAATCTTCCCCGCACCAGACTCCCTGCAGCTGAAACTTGATCCGCACATCATGCTGATTGCAGAAGAAAAATAAGCCGCGAAAAGCGGCTTTTTTTTTCTGTTTCAATTATTATATTAGTGCAGAACAGAACGAAATTCTCTTAAAAGGTTTAAAATGCCCAAACAATTGGTGTTTTTTCTTTTTGTTCTATCTGCCGCCTCTCTCTGGAGCCAGGAAACCAAGAATCTGGAGCCCAGAGATTCCTATTCCATTCCGCTGCCAAAACTTACAATCTCCTTCGATGAAGAAACAGGGCAGTATGATCGGGTGAAGATTACCTTTGAGGGATCAGACGAACAGCCGGTGATTGCAAAAAAAGATGACCTTTTATTAAAGAAGGAAAAACACGGTACGGAAACGGTTCTCTTTCAGGAATCATATGAAACCGCTTATCTTCTATCCGATTTCGAAGCAAAGCAGCTTAGCCGAGTATCCAAAACGCTGGTGAGTACGCTTGATGGTTTCGAGGGAGATTTGAAGAGTAAGCGCTGGGGCAAGTGTCTCTACCTGGACGGCTATTTGCCAAAATTTCTGACCGGATTTCATACAATGGTTTGCGCTGCGAAAAATTCGGCTGATGCATTACCGAGAATTGCCCTTCCACCGGAAAACCTCTACGATGTGTCACTCAGTTCTCCCAAATCAGATGAACGAATTCATAGATGGCGAGATGACAGCGAGGAGCTCACAAAACTGCGCATCGCCGCTAAAGAGCTGATATACCAGACTAGACAATGGCAAAAACGGGAATTGAACAATTCAAAACGGGACCCCGAACTCTCCTATAGCGACGGATTTGACCAGGCTTTTACTTTTTTTATCAAGACCTACTTCGGCATAAAATCCCCAGCCAAAGCAGGACGGAAAAAACTCTGATCCTTTATGGAACCATGATTGCTTTCTACTAATAGTGTACTTAATCCTAAAAGGTACCTATTATGAGAAAGATGTCCTTAGTTTTGCCGTTTTTCCTCCTTCTTTTCACCTGCACACAGGTGCCGGTTTCAGGGAGACGTCAGTTACAGCTGGTCCCCGAGTCTGAACTTCTCCAGTTAAGCAGCGAGTCCTATGCACAGGTAAAAGACAGTATTCCAGTGGTCACAGGAACACCACAATCAAATCTTGTTCAAAGAGTGGGGCAAAACTTAAGGACCGCAGTTGAAAAGTACCTTCAGGATCAAAACAGCAGCGATAGAATAAAAGATTTTAAATGGGAGTATAACCTTTTCCAAGATACAGTGGTAAATGCCTGGGCCATGCCCGGGGCTCTGGTGGGAGTAAACACCGGCATTCTCCCTGTCACCCGAGACGAGCTTGGACTTGCTGTTGTCATGGGGCACGAAATTGCCCATGCAGTTGCTCACCATGGTAATGAAAGAATGAGTCAGTTACTGCTGGTTGAACTTGGCGGTATGGCATTAAGCGAAGCGCTGTCTAAACAACCGCAAACCACCCAACAACTGGCATTGGTTGCCTTTGGGCTGGGGGCACAGCTCGGCATCGTTCTCCCCTATTCGCGGCTGCAGGAATCAGAAGCAGACCAGCTTGGTATGATCTTCATGGCGATGGCAGGATACGATCCCAGAGCTGCCGTGGCATTCTGGGAAAGAATGGCCGCTCAGCAGAATCAGGGACAGCCTCCAGAATTTCTCAGCACTCACCCCTCCTACGACGAACGGCTTAAGAACTTGGAAAAGTACCTTCCTGAGGCTATGAAATACTATAACGGACAACAAACCTCGTAACCTGTCTTCCAGTTCAATTTTCATATTTTCCTCTTACCAAAACCCATTGTTTATCGTATACTTATAAGCCAAAAGAAGAGGAAAATATGGAAGATTTTAAAAACTTACTCAGTGGATTCAATATTGAAAAGCTAGATAATCACCTCAGCTCCATCTACGGAGTCTGGAATGATTATACCATTGGTTATTTCAATACTGCCTGGTCTCAGTTCGCAAAAGATAATAACGGAGAGCCGGATATAAGTAGAAAATGGGGGTTGGGTGCCAATATCTTCGATGCTATTCCAGAGGTACTGAAGCATTTCTACCAGAGGGTGTTTCAGATAGTTGCCAAAAGGGAAAGATCTGCCAACCTCAATTATGAGTGCTCCAGCCCTGAACTATTTCGCAAGTTCATCCAGACCATCTATCCCCTTCGACAGGGCGGTCTGCTGATAGTCAACTCACTTAACATTGAAATGCCTCATTCCAGTGTGAATACCTTAACTGAAGAATTCCAATATATTGACAGTCAGGGTATGGTTCATCAATGTGCAAATTGCAGACGAGTACAGAATTTAAATAAGCCTGATCAGTGGGATTTCATTCCCGAATGGGTTCAAAATCCTTCATCCAAGGTGTCACACTCGCTCTGCACCGTTTGCCAGGGCTTCTATTACCATATTGATGATTTATCGTATAGTAATCAGTGAGTCTGAAGCTGATCCATCTTTTCAGCAACGGACTTTAGAGTGGCCAATTCCTGGTTAAAAAAACGCCGAAGCACAAAGCGCATTGAAAGTCCGTAATATCTGTCGAAAATATTCTTTCCGGAAAACATGGAGAATCCGTGAGTCACCAAAACCGACCCGTTATCAGCCTTGATACTGTAATATCCTCTTCCGGTTCCCTGTTTTCCAAGATCTACAAAAGTATCTACTCTTTTTTCGTATTCTGAACGGGTAATAGTGATTGCCCCGGAACCGGAATGTCTGCCTTTCCAAGTGTACCGGGCCCCTTCTCCCTGCCTCTTGTCGCCGTAAGTAACCTCCATGGTGGGATCATTCTGCTTCCAGATGGACCACAACTGTTGCTTTTCAAGGTCGTTGAGCAGACCAAATACCGTTACTGGCGAAGCTTTGATTCTAATACTGCATTCCACACTGGTTTCTTTGGGGAGTAAATACCCGACCGCCACACCCACCCCGGCAAGCGCTGCAGAAGCACCAGCCACTTTGGAATACCACTTCATAGGAATCTCCTTTCAAGCACAGTACCGTAATTTGGTATCAAAAAGCGGACCAACCCACCAGAAACGCGCAGGCTCTTAAAAACCGCCACTTAAGAAAGTACAATTTGTTACCAACTTGAACAAATCAGGAAAGCACAGGCACTAGCGGTTCTACCTCCTCAAGCCCAAGCACGATACGGGCCCTTTGAAGCGCAGATCCAATATCAGTGGTAATATTTTCCTTCCCGATCTGTTCTCCCATTCCGGATTTGCGAATAGCTTTCATAACCATTGGCTGAACTCCAGAGAGAATCAGAACCGTCTTGTGCTTCCGGCATTGGGTATGGAACTGTCGCAAGGCATTGAGACCAGTTGAATCAATAATGGGCACGTTACGCATTCGCAGAATGCGAATTCTGGGATTATTTTTTCCGGCCATGCCTACAGCTTCCTCAAATTTAAAAGCGGTACCAAAAAAGAACGGGCCATTAACCTCGAAAACATCCACACCTTTTGGGATAACCTGATTCTCTGTAGAAAGAGCATCTTTCGTCTCCGAATCGTCATCCAGCTCCCGAGTAACAACTTCCACACCCGAAGCTCTGGCCAGACGACGCATGAACAGAAACACAGACATCACAACTCCGGCCTGAATAGCCACCGTAAGGTCTGCCAGAACGGTAAGAGTAAACGTGGTGATAAGTACCGCCACATCACTTTTGGGACTCTTGAACAATCCCACAAAGGTGCGCCACTCACTCATGTGGTAGGAAACCATCACCAGAATGGCACCAAGAGCCGCCAAAGGAATCAGCTTAACCCAACGTCCAAGGAATATCATTATGAGCAACACGACAACCGCATGCACAATTCCGGCAACAGGGGTACGTCCACCATTTTTGATGTTTGTAGCTGTACGGGCAATAGCTCCGGTGGCAGGAATTCCACCAAACAGAGGTGAAGCTATATTTGCCAACCCCTGAGCAACAAGCTCCATATTGGAACGATGCTTCCCTCCAATCATTCCATCAGCCACAACCGCAGATAACAGTGCCTCTATAGCCCCCAGAAGCGCGATGGATATTGCGGGGGAAATCAATGCCTTGATGGTGCTGAACCTGATATCCGGCAGTACAGGTGCGGGCAGCATGGAGGGTATCTCGCCAAAACGACTGCCGATGGTTTCCACCTGAAAGTGAAGCAGCTGCACACCTGCCACCGCAACCAGAAGGGCAACCAGTGAACCAGGCACTCGTTTTGATACCCGCGGCCAGAAAATGAGGATCAGTAGCGAAACGGCTGAAACCAGGACTGCCTGCCAGTTGAACGATCCCGCATATTTTATATACACTAGCCATTTGTCAAAGAAGTCTGCCGGCACATTCGCCACCTGAAAACCGAAAAGATCCCTCACCTGAGACGAGAAGATGATAACCGCTATGCCACTGGTGAAACCGATGGTGACCGGATAAGGAATGAATTTTATCACCGCTCCCAGACCAGTAATGCCCATGGCCACCAGTATCAGACCGGCCATCAAGGTGGCGGTGGCCAAACCGCCAATACCGTACTGCTGCACAATTCCGTAAAGAATCACCACGAAAGCACCTGTGGGGCCTCCGATCTGTACTCTGCTCCCTCCCAGAAGCGATATCATGAAGCCGGCAATCACGGCGGTAACCAATCCCTTATCAGGGCTTACTCCTGAAGCTATGGCAAAAGCGATCGCCAGTGGAATGGCTACGATTCCCACAATGAGACCGGAGGTTAGATCGGAAATGAACTGATGACGAGAATAGCCTTTAAGAACATCTAAAATTTTGGGGCGTAGCATTTTGGTTCCTTGATTTCCGCACGGATGCAAAAACTCAAAACGCCATATAGTCACTATGAGGATATGGGTACCGGTCTTGTCGACGGCTCAAAACCAGTCAAAGAAAATACATGTTTTCAGACCCGATGGCCCTATTTTTGATCAAATATTTTAACGGATAAGCTGGGGCCGTTTGGAGGGTCATTATGGAAAGACTTCACCTTTTTAACCATCATATCTATGAGTTAAAAAAAGGACTGCGGAACCTTGTACTTTATTCGGCTCTACCACCGGAAGTTGAACCCCTCGAACAGCGACTGAAAAAAAACGGCATCGCATACATCTGTCAAAAGGTAAGTGACCGCAAAGTCAATGTTTTTTTCGGTTCTTATCAGTGCGTAAAAATTATCAGAATGTTTAATCAGTCAGATCTTTCAAAGCTTACAGACGAACAGGATTTCATTCTCGGTGTAATGCTTGGGTACGATATTCGACTTCAATGCGAGAGGTTCAGCAAACGAAAAGAGTACCATCTCATAGCTGAAAAAAATCCCCAAGCTGCTTAATTATTGCATTACTCCTGAATGGCCAGGGTTCGCCAATGATGAGGATGGCAGTTCAATCAAGGTGAGGCTTTCTGAAACTTTTCAATGAACTCAACTGGCGAATACCACTTTTGGGCATTTTCATACCATCCCTTCACAAGAGCATCACGGTAGGCAGACTTTTCGATTCCCAGGTGCAGATGCGAGAGGTATCCGCCATTTTCAAAAGTGAAGGATGGTCCTATCTCGCCTATTTTTTGTCCGGCAACCACCTGCTCTCCCAAGGAGACGTTTAATGCGGATGAGAGGTGACCATAGTAGACGGTGAGCGTTGAATCTTTTTCCCCAAGATGATTCCATAATGACAAGACATCCCCAACTCTGCTCATACTGAATGGCCACGACAACACCATCCATTACCGCATGAACAGACATTCCGTCAAAAAGCCAACCGGAATCCTCCCCCACATGAACACCCCAACTATCCCTCATTGCAAAGGAAATGAGAGGAAATTCAATAAGGTCATACAGCTTCTTGTTGATTTTATACTGCAAATGAGGCGCGACAATCTGCCGGGAATAGCCGGGTTTCCGAGATATTGCAGTCACAGATTTTCCACCAAGCACCGCATCTGCAGCGCTATACTGGGTACTGGAAAAAAAAGCCAGCTTTCTCAACCCGTTGGTATCTATTACGGGGAGATTCGATAAATGCACTGATGAAGCATCGTACAAGTGCTTTATGGATGCTTTAAGCGTAGACCGGACGTACAGATTTCTTTCCGACTGCAGCATAGATAACAGGGCGTCGAGATCCTTTTCAGAGGCGACTTTTCCCAAAGCACTGACCACATATTCCTTAAAGAGCGCGTTTTTGTGTCGAGCAAATCTCTTTAAAAAATTGAATTCCTCCTTTCGACCTATTTCGCCCAGCGTATGAACAGCTTTCATTCTAAAGTAAATGTCAACTGCGGGATTTTCGATAATTTTCCTCAGAAGGGTTGCCACAGCAGTATCTCTGTAAGTAAATAAAACGGGAGCATACTGCTTAAACTGTAATGATTGGATGCCTTCAGACTCAAGCTGCCGCTCAAAACGGGACTGGAGCTCTATACGGGCCTCAGCATCAACCACCGGAGCAAGCAAAGTGTCAAGAATAGAAGTGGGATCGATATAGAGGGTCTTATGGTTGTAAACAGGAACCTGAGCTTCGGTTCCTGTTGTAGCGAGAAGGACCGAAAGTAAAGCACTACAATTAACAAACATGCCCCGGAAAGACATGTTGCAAATCGTATGCAGATAGTGTCGCGCTTTCATATTTTGCTTCTGATGTCACATGATCATTCTGTAGCTGCTCACACCCTTTTCACCCTGAATTCTGACTATAACCATGCAATTGCCACTTACTTGTTTAAATACTGATCTGGAAATTGCATACCCGGAATCGGTCCGGTAGTGTTGGGGATCGAATTCAGCCAAAAGTTTCCCGTCGAGAGAAAAGATGCGCACGCGACGAATCTTTTCATTTCCCGGTAAAGATATACGAAGCATACCTCTGGAATAACTGCACCTGCCTTTTACAATAGCGGTTCTGAGCATTTCAGCACCTGTAGTGGGTTTCCAATACACAGGTACTGTGGACGCGTATGCGGTGGATGTGGAATCGTATCCTTTAAAAGTGGAGAAAATCCTCAAACTGGACTGTTCAGAAATCACCCCATAGGTAAGCCCCACATCAGTTTCCACTTTATCAGCAAGGCGGTCTGCACACGAGGCCCATAGCTTTACAAGTCCGGTGTCCTGAGGAACATTCAAGACCGCTGCCTTGGAAGTGGCTTCCCCCATCACCTCACCGGATTTGCTGTACCCTTTCCAGGTCAATGTCGAGTTCCAGCTTCCCTGCGATTTTGCCATTATGGAGAATCTGTTTTGAACAGTTGAAAGTGGGAAAGAGTAGGTCTTTGATTCACTGGAAACCTGAAGCATAATTGAGCTTGGTCTGAATTCCGGAAAACTGAAGCCACCAATAGGAACAAGTGTTTTCTGCAACGAAACTGAAGATACCAAGTTGAAACTGATATCCCTCCATACAGCATTCTGGCAGTCCACTGACAGATCATTGACAAGAGAGTCAATTTCCTCTATGCTTATAAGGTCCCGGGAAATCTGTACCGGTCCGGCACTGATTATAACCAGATGCTTGAGTACCCCATTGCCATCCGAGTACAATCCGTGTACCTCATTCAAACAACTCTTGAACTCCGCTTTGGATGAATCCACAGGACCGGTGGGAATTGGATCATCCGGCTCTGTATCATATTCAAAGTAACCGCTGTTGAGAAAATAATCTTCGGTAAATTGACTTAGATATCCATCGAGTCTCGCAAAAGCAGAACTTTTGGCTTTGCAGAGCGGGAATACTTCCGGTTTCTTGTACTGGATACTATGCACCATACCTGTCTGGTTTCCCAAAGTGACCAGGTATTTAACCATTTCACGGATAGCTGATGCTTGCGAAACAGCCTGCTGTCCGTAATTACTGAGACTGCTATAATCATAATACCGGTACCGATTGACAAAACTGCTTGGTCTGTTCCACCTCCATAAGAAAACGGTTTCAATAGGCTGACTCATTGAGGAAAGCACAGAATCGGGTATCGTGGTATTCAGGATGAGGTATTTGCCCATCCAGGGGCCTTCTGAAAACTGGGTAGTGTGAAATTTTGAGATTGTGCTCTCTACTGTACGGATTTGAAATGTACTGTTATAGGGGACCTGAATCGACTGATTTTCACCAAGGGGGTAAGTCAACCCACCAATCTCAAGAGAATGAGCGGCGTTTTCCACTGAACCCAGATATTTAAGCTCAAAATAGCGCGGATTTCCTTCTAAACTATGATTCAGAATATTCATGGTGTAAAGAGCCGAGCTGCCCCCCGCATTAGGAGTTAAATATCGTATCCTGACATTGTAGATTTTTCCGGGTTGAATGGAATTGAGAGAAAGCTCATACCAGTCCTGATCTGCAGACAATCCCCACGTCTGATTTTTAAATTTTAAACTGGCAATATTTTCTCCCATTGTAGTATCAACCTCAAATCCAAGTGGAAACTCGGGCAATACCTTTGCTGAATACCCGGTTGTATCGCTTGACACATAAAAACTTATGATTGACGATCCTTTAGGAAGATGCACAGTACCTTGCATATAGTATGGCGGCTGCGTTTGTCCGTCAGAAGCAATGGAGGGAGAAAGAATGGCATCCTCGGTGACATCCAAATATGACCCTCTGGATTGCAGACTCAATGATACCGAATTCAGCTTGGGTCGAGCTATTTCACTGGTGACCAAAATACTATCATAAACATAGCTGCCCGTTGCACCATCCCACCGATAACGGATATCAGGTATCTCTCCATAAGTATACATTTGTGAATTAGAGACACAAATGGATGCAAATACTGCTACCCACACTACGGCACTTTTGTTTTTCATGATTTCTCCTGCCAGTGACTTCGAAACGCCACTCAATCGGGATTCACAGATATTACTTGTTTAGGACCCAAACACCAGCATTACTTATTGAATATAAATCATCTTTAAAGACACACAATGCATGATAATCAGAATTCGTTCCTGAATCTCGGACTGCCGGGAAAACATCAGAACATAGAAACCATTTATCCTTCATCAGAACCCACAAATTGTCGGTATTTGACTGCGGTGAAACCGAATTGGACATATTGATTTGAGCAGAAAGGTAGAGTCTGTTTTTATAACCTATCAATTGAGGATTGTAGGCATCAGGAGCAGATTGATACGTGGGTTGAGGAAATCCGATTTTGACCGGCTCAGAGTTGAAAGCATTCCAGATTCGCACCGAGTAGGCTGTATAAACTGGATAGGTTAAATAGAGCGCTCTCCAGGCACCAGCCACCACCAGATTGCCATCTACCTGCACCGCCTTGAAATTCTTATTTGGCGTGTCATACCGATCGGGAAAAACGGAGCTGACCATTGTCTCAATTTGCCATGTCAATCCATCCAGACTTGACCAGGATTGCCTCAGCTCCCCGGAGCAGGATACGTTCTGAAGGCAGAGCGGGTAATAATTAAAGAGTACCAATTTATCCTCTATTGCGGACCACACATCATAATCAGAGCTGTACCCCGCATTGGTCAGCCCCTCTAGAGTGTCGCAAAACCAATCCCTTCCGTTATCACTACTCCAGATAAGAGGGTGGCTCATACTCTCATCTCTTTCCCACACTCTAATTTTCCCCTGAAAAACAAGTGGTGAAAGGGTAATCCTGAAAGGAAGAGAATCAACCTCTTTTGTCCAGGTTATTCCCTCCATGGACTTCCATACAGACCACGTCAACGCATCATTTGGGCCGGAAGCAGCAAAGACAAACAGTTCATTACCCAAAACCGAAGCATGAAATGCTTTACATCCATCCATAAAAATCTCAGACTTCTTTTCCCAAGTCATTCTTGACTGCAGGATCAACGTGTCAGTGAATTTAATTCCATCTTTGCTTGTAATTTGGGCCCTGCACATCATCCCAGTCACAAGTGAATCACCAGGAATATCAATAGTTAAATTGGTATCCGGTCCTGAAACTTTGAGGAAACCCTGATCGCCCAAAGCCAGGGAGTAATTACTAATGCTACCAAATGACGAATCCACTTCCAAATGCAGTAAAAATGGAATACCTGGAGAAAAACGCACAGTATCAGATGCAAAAAGACTCAAGGAGGATCTGGAAATCGTAATTGTCACATCTGCATGTTCGCAGGTGACTCCCGTTATCGAAGAGCTGCTCTTAATGGCAACTTTGTATCTGAAATTAACATCTGTGTATCCCGAATCTGGTGCAAACAGGGCGAGAGAATCAACGTAAAAGGAAGATTTAACTCTTGCCAGTTGATGCGGTTCAGCATCAGTCAAAAGGTTTTCCCTGTATACGACATATTCTTCCAGAAATGGATACGATTCTGCCTTCCAGGATAACTGAACGGTCTTTGAGACCGGATTATATACAGCTTTCAATCCAGTCACAACTGGAATACCGGTGTAAACAAGTTCAAAAGGTTCCGGTACGGTATCTGCTCTACCTGAAGCCACACTGATTTTTACAAAAGTGGGAGTGTAATCTGTGAGTGTTGTAGACAGGCGCAGTCGGTACGTTCCCTGTGGAAGATCTGACAAGGTGAAATACCCTGCCGAGTTCACATTTTCATAATACTCCGTACCAAGCACCTGCACATACACAGTGCGGGGATCATGATTGGGCTGGAGCTTAACTCGGGCACTGACACTTCCGGGAAGTCCCAAAGTATCTTTCCTTGATGAAATCTGCTCGCCTATATACACAGAATCTCTGTAGAGGGCAAATTGCTGCTTTGCAGCAATCAAGTTATAATATCCTGAAGGCAGCTCTGGAAGAGTGTAAACTCCATTCTTATCTGTTTCTGTTTGGAACACGTCCTCAGTGGCACCCGCTCCCGGAGTGTAGTCAACCGGAAAAAACGACACCTGGGCCAGTGCTGCCGGACCACTCCCTCCCGGCATGTAGACTATAGACTTTTCATTGGTCACTTCAGTACCGGAAAGGGTGGATGTGCAGTTCCAGAGAGAGGATGTCGCAATGGAAAAAATAAGAACAGTAAACCAAAGCGATTTCGAATTCAGCATTTAGCCTCTCTTCTGCGACTGAGCGGAAAAAGCTGAATGTTGCACTGGTAAACAATATCGGTTTTTTTGTCCTGTTCTGAAAGAGCGAGCAACTTCTGGCGTAAGGCGGCTATTTCCATCCGGGCAGTTTTGAGGCTTTCAGAGGAGAGGCCGACCGTAACTGCAGAAATGTCCCTTTGAGAAGCTTCATGCCTGTCAACAGATTCCATAGCCAGCTTCATCATGGAAACCATGAAATTTGCCCAGTATACCGACTTGAAAGCAGAATCCTTCACAACAGTCTCTTCAACCGGTTTCAGAATACCGCCCGATTTCTCCTCAATTAAACCTAGTTTAAACAGCAGCTCCAGTGCCTTTTTTGCATCTGCAGCACGAATCGAGGGGTCAAGAAGACGCCCTATTTCCTGATAATCACTTCTTTTGAAATCATGGAACAGCAGCAACTCCCGAATGGCGGTTAAATACCATTTACTGAAATACTCAAATTGCTCTTTATTTACAAGAGATCCACTCACATCGCGAAAAGTGAGGATTTTATGAAAACAGACATTCTTCTCATCAAGAGTGGCGGCCTGATTGTAATTCACCAGCAGTTCAAAAAAATCACTTTCGCGGGATGTAAACGCGAGCAGCTTGCACAGATTCACCATATAGGTGCGTGTAAGGTTGATGCGGTTGTTTACGATATCGGAAAACCACCCGGAGGATGTAGCCCCAACCTTAATGGCAATATATCGATGAGAAAACCTATGATCAGCCTCTTTACGATGAGCATAGATATCCTTAAGCAACTGGCGATAATCGGTATAGGTAAACAGGTCGGGTGCAGTGGATTCCATTTGCCTCCTTCGAACTCGCAGGGTTCGATTACCGATAAGATAATCGAAAAACCTGCGCAAGGCAAACGGACACTCGGAAAAACCGCTCTTGAAATTAGAGCGGTTGGCTTAAAATCAGTGCAAAATGCTGAAGAAAATGTAAGCTGAGAATAGAGTAAGACCTGTTTTGATTAGAGCATCATAATTCTTAACAGTCTGGCAATGAAGGACTTACATTCCTAAAATCTCCCGTGCCACCTCAATCTGCACCTTTACACTCTCCCATCCGGTTCCACCCTTCACCGTACGGTAGGAAATAGCCTGCTCCCATGAATAGAGTTTTATAACATCTTCATCGAACATTTCTGAGAATTCCTTCAACTTATCAAGAGAAATTTCCGTGAGCTGAACACCGGATTCTACACTGTACCCCACGATTCTGCCTATTACTTTATGAGCCTGACGAAAGGGCATTCCCTTGCGAACCAGATAGTCGGCCATATCGGTGGCGAGCAGAAAAGGATCGAGGTCCTGCTTTACCCGTTCCTCACGAATCGTAAGTGTCAGGAGAACCTGTGCGAACACCTTAAGCACCATTTCCAAGTTGTAAACACTGTCAAAAAGCGGTTCTTTATCTTCCTGAAGATCTTTAAAGTAGGTCAGGCCAATACCCTTGAGCGTAGTGGCGAAACGCATGTAATTTCCAAGAAATCTGCCGCTTTTTCCACGTATCAGTTCAAGTGAATCAGGATTTTTCTTCTGAGGCATCATGCTGGAACCGGTTGACCATGCATCATCGAGCTCCACAAACCCGAACTCCCGTGATGACCAGATGATAAGATCCTCGGCATAACGGCTCAGATGAATTCCAATGGAAGCAAAAACTGACAGCGTCTCCAGCAGAAAGTCACGGGAACTGACCATATCCATACTGTTTGCGGAAACCGCACTGAAACCAAGTTCCTCGGCAATGGCATCACGGTCCACATCAAAGCCACTGCCAGCCAATGCCCCGGAACCAAGTGGCAAGATATCCGTTGATTTGAAGGCATGATCGATACGACTCTTCTCCCGTTCCAGAATGGAGAAAAATGACATCCAATAATGAGAAAGGAGAACCGGCTGGGCCTGCTGAAGATGAGTGAAACCCGGTATTATGATCTGGTAATCGGATTCCGCTCTGGTCACTACCGCTTTCTGAAGTTCAACGATTGCAGTTCGAATTGATTGAAGAGCCTTTTTTGTGTAAAGGCGAGTATCGGTGATCACCTGATCATTTCTGGACCGTCCAGTATGAAGCCTCTCCCCTGCCGCACCGATTTTCTGAACCAGCAAGCGTTCCACTGCCATGTGGATATCTTCATCGGAAGGAAGGAACTTAATAGCCCCTGCCTTATATTCACTTAAGATTGAACTAAGCCCTTCCACTACCTGCTTGCGCTCAAGCTCGGTAAAGACACCTAAACGCCTCAAAGCGTTGGCCCATGCGATGCTTCCTGCAATATCCTCTTCAATAAGCGCCTGATCAAAGGGCAGGGAATTATTAAATGCCTCCATAAGGCTGTCTGAAGGCTTTGTAAACCGACCATCCCACATTTTCATTTGAGTTCTCCAAGCAACGTCAGCATCTGTGCTGAACGGATAGATTCACTTTTTGATTACGTTTAAAAATAATTGGAGGCGAGGACAGGAGGTTCAATTTTGAACCGAACTATGCAGTCATTCCCTTTATATTCATCTGCAAACTAACTTTGCCATTCCACTCGTTTTCTTCCAGAGCGAATGCCACCTGGAGGGAATTTGAATTTTTTACTTCTTGAAATCGTTCCCCGAAGTTGAAAGCGATAGCATCCATGACCACACCCTGAGAAGTCAAAGAGAGCTTAAGGTGCTTTTGCCCTACTACCCGCGGAGAATAGCGGTGCTGCAGATCCCGACAGAGAAGAACGGGGCGCATGTTTCCCGGCCCGAACGGCCCCATCTGCTTAATAATTCTTTGCAGCTTAGGGGTCAACGAAGCAATTGACACTTCAGCATCAGCAGTGACCCGGGGAGCCAGATCATCGCTGCTAATCCGGTTCTTGATGACCTCATTGAATTTTTCCCTGAAAAGATCGATTTTGTCTTTATGAATGCTCAACCCTGCAGCAGCAGCATGCCCTCCGAACGCATTAAGAAGGGAACTGCATTCGTTAAGCGCGTCCAGCAGATGAAGCCCCGGAATACTTCTTCCCGACCCTCTGGCCATGCCATCCTCACCAACAGAAAGCAGAATAGCCGGCCGATGAAACTTCTCCACAAGCTTTGATGCCACAATTCCGATAACACCCACGTGCCAGTCGGCATTCCCCACCACAAGCCCGAAATCTTTTTCAGGATGGCAATTACACTGTACCCACTGCCCGGCTTCTTCAGCGACGTTACTGTCAAGTGCCCGACGCTCCCGATTGGCTTCTTTAAGTTCCCTAGCATAAAGACGAGCGACCCCGGGATCATCTGTCAATAATAGCTCCACCCCTCTGCGTGGATCTCCCAACCTGCCCACCGCGTTTATACAGGGAGCGATCTGGAATACCACTTCTCCGGTGGAAAGTTTCTTTCCGGTGAGCCCTTGCTCTTCAATAAGAGCTTTCAAACCTACATTCGTCGTTTTTTCCAGGCACTCAAAACCGTAAAAAGCAATGATGCGATTTTCTCCGATCAGAGGCACGATATCAGCAGCAGACCCCAGCGCGGCCAGATCCAGCAAGTCTTGCCAAAGCTCGACACCTCGCCCTGTTAATATCCCAAGTGCCTGACAAAGCTTAAGTGCCACCCCTACCCCGGCTAAATTCTTATCGGGATATGCACAACCGGGTACTTTGGGATCCATAACAGCCAGGGCAACTGGAAGTACATCCTTTGGCTCGTGATGGTCGGTTATAATAAGGTCAATACCCAACTTTTTGGCAAGATCAGCTTCATAAGTGGCAGTGATGCCGCAATCAACACTGATAATCAGGGTGGCGCCGCTCTGCGCTATCTGATGAATGCCTGTTTCAGACATTCCATAACCCTCGGTAAGCCGGTTAGGAAGGTAATAATCACATTGCGCACCCAATTTCCTTAGCACCCTGAGCAGAAGTACGGTGGAGGTAACACCATCCACATCATAATCCCCGTACACCACAATTTTCTCATTTGAATCGACGGCAGCATTAATCCGGCGCACAGCCGTTTCCATTTGACTGAAAAGAAAAGGGTCGTGTAACTGGCTTAATTCGGGGCGAAAGAACTGTTTACATTCATCAAAAGTGGAGAGGTTGCGTCCGACAAGGATTGTGGCGACAACCGGAGGGACATTAAGATCTGCGGCAAGGCGCTCGGCGATCTGAGAATCCACCTGCCTGAGGCAGATTCTCTCCCGTATCGCCGCAAAACTCATGCTACTTTGGCTCCAAGGGAAACCGAAGCTTTGGGACCGACCAGCACAAGTGATCCACTCTTGTCCTTGGCGGCTAAAAGCATTCCTTCAGAGACAAGGCCGAAAAGAGTGGCCGGTTTGAGATTAAAGACTGCCACCACCTGCTGCCCGGGGAGATCCTCAGGTTTATAGCTCTGGGCGATACCCGCAACAATCTGGCGTTTCTCAGTTCCGAAATCAACTTTAAGACAGAGTAGCTTGCTTGATTTCTCAACCTTATCCGCTGACAGCACTGTACCCACACGCAAATCCACTGCTGAAAAGGTATTAATTTCAATCAGCCCGTCTTCCTTTGAAGCCGATTCCTTATTAACCGTTGCAGATGCGAAAATGGCCTCCAAATCGCTGTCCTCGAGAGGTTTCACAAGCTTTTCAACAGGACCAAGCATTTTCCCGGAAAGAGAAAAACGGTAATCTTCCCAGCTGAGCTGTCCTCCCAACTGATTTTCGATGCTGGCTGAAAGTTTAGGTGTTATCGGCTTGAGAAAAACGGCGAGAGCCTTGATCAGATTGACGCAGGTCACCATCACCGAAGCGGCCGCATTCTTATCTGTTTTAATTAGCTCCCATGGTTTGCTATCCTGATAAAACTTGTTACCCAGGCTTCCCAGAGCATGAATCTTTTCAACTACGGCTTTGTTTTCGCCACTTTCATAGGCACTGGCGATCTCCTGGGAAGCACTCTCCACTGCAGCGGCGATCTCTGCATCCCACGATGCCTCTGGCACCATGTTATCGAAATAGCGTTCGCAGAATATCATTGTGCGATGATTGAGGTTACCGATGTTATTGGCCAGAGTGGTGTTCACCCGGTTAATCAGCTCATCTTTATTAAGGTCGATATCTGCAGATGTTGGAGACAATTTTGATCCGTAGTAAAATCTGAGAAATTCGGAAGCCTGAGGGTGGTTGACCTTTGAAAGATACTCTTTGGCCAGAATAAAGGTTCCCCTCGATTTTGACATCTTCTCGCCCTGAATATTGAGAAACCCGTGCACCCTTACACTATCTGGAACAGAGAAATTGGAATTATCGAGCATCACAGGCCAGAACAGCGCATGAAAGTACACGATGTCCTTACCGATAAAATGAACGATCTCCGTTCCACTGTCCTTCCCCCAGAACTCCTCCACTTTGCGATTGTTATCCTTGCACCAGCGGTCTGTAGAGGAAAGATAACCGATAGGGGCATCCATCCAAACGTAAAAATATTTATCCTGTGTACCGGGAATTTTGAAGCCGAAATAGGGCCCGTCTCTGGAAATGCACCATTCCCGCAAACCCTCATCGATCCAGGACTTCACAAAATTACGCATGTCATCCTGAAGTACGCCGGGTCGTGAAATGAAGTCCCGCAGAAAGCTCTCGCATTTGGCAAGCTGAACGTAAATATGCCTGGATGATTTCAGCACGGGTGTATTCCCGCAGATGAAACATTTGGGTTCAATGAGGTCGGTTGGATCATAGGTCGCTCCGCAGGATTCACACACATCCCCGTACTGCTTCGGGGCTTTGCATCGCGGACAGGTTCCGGTGATAAACCGATCGGGAAGAAACCGTTTGTCGTGTTCACAGTAGTACTGATTAATCTCTTTTTCCACCACCAAACCGTTTTTTCGAAGATTATCGTATATCAATTCGGCATATTGGCGGTTTTCTTCAGAGTTGGTGGTATAGAAAATGTCAAAGCTTATGTCGTAGCCGGCATAGTCGCGAATATGATCTTTACGGGCACGATCAACCAGTTCCTCGGGGGTGATCTTCTGCCGCAATGCACTGAGCTCAATGGGAGTTCCGTGAGTATCGTCAGCGCACACATAAAGGACCTCATTTCCTCTAAGCCGGTTGTATCTGACAAAAACATCGGTCTGCACAGCTTCCAGAAGATGTCCCAGATGTATGTCGCCATTTGCATAAGGCAAGGCGCTTGTAACCAGTAGTCTACGGGACCTGCCGGAATCAAGTGGCATATTCAAACGTTCCTTTCTTAAATTCTTCGGGAGGGAGCCATTCCTGACTGCCATCGCTGAAATGCACCAGCCCCTTGAGCTGAAAAATATTTATATAGGAAAGCATTCCCTGTTTTCCATTCAGGGTTACCCTGCTTCCAAGAGGCGGAAATTCAGTAAAATAGTCGGTATACATATCGTTTTCATAGCGCAGACAGCAGAGAAGCCTGCCGCAGTTGCCGGAAATCTTGGAGGGATTCAGTGCAAGCTGCTGATCTTTTGCCATTTGGGTTGTGATCTGCTCAAACTCGGTAAGAAATGCATTGCAGCACTGTTTACGTCCGCAAACTCCGCAGCCGCTGATGCGCTTGGCTTCATCCCTCACCCCGATCTGCCGCAGTTCGATTCTGGTACGGTAGACAGATGCCAAATCCTTGACCAGTTCACGAAAATCAACTCTCTGTGCAGCAGTAAAGTAAAAGGTGATTTTGGAGCCATCGAACTGCATCTCCACATCCACAAGCTTCATATCCAGCCTGAAATGCTTTATCTTCTCTCTGCAAACCTTGAAAGCGGACTTCTCCTTCTCCTGATTTTTCTCCAGGATTTCAAGATCACTGTCCAGCGCTTTTCTGATTATACTGCGGGTCTCTCCCTTGCCGCGCTTAAGCTTAACAAGCGATCCCACGCAGGAAGCCTTCCCCAGATCCTGTCCGCGCTCCGCTTCCACAAGCACATATTCCCCCTCCATGATCTCCAGATCATTTCGGTCCTTGAATATGGCCTTGCGCTCTCCCTTGAACACTACCTCAACAAGTTTGCTGTTCTTTGCCATTAAATATCTCCATCAACGAACATGCGAAATTTACCATCACTAATGAACTGTTGCCCCGGGCATTCAAAGCAGATAAGCCATCCTGACAGAGACGGACCACCTCTTGCACCAAGTCGGGAGTAACAGCATCTGGTAATTCGATCCGGTAAGGCAATTTCGATTTAAAATAGTTTACCGAACCCGGAAATTTATCTAAAAAAGCGAAACGGAGCAGATGCAGCAGACAATTTAGCGTTTTTTCGCCGTTTGCATGATCTTCTGCATCCCCGAAACGGTCAATATCGGTCGCTACAGTCTCCCAATCGCCACTAATGCAATGATTCCAGAACTCAACCGCCAGCTTATAATACTCCTCCGGAGGATTCTCAAAAGTGGTGATTGCCTCCCCCAACGATCCACCGTGAACGGCAGCTTCCAGGCGAGGATCGCCATCCTGCACACCAAAACGGCTGCACAACTCGGCTCTGATAATCTCGGGAGACAGATACGCAAACCGCAGAATCTGACATCTTGAAATAATCGTCGGCAGAACCGAATGAATTCTGTCTGTAAGGAGAATCATCACCGTGCCTGCAGGAGGTTCTTCCAGAGTTTTTAGCATGGCATTGGCAGATTCTTTATTCATGTAATCAACCCCATCGAGAATTGCCACATTCCTGCCGCCATCCACAGAACCGCGCACTATGGCGTGATTGACCTCCTTTATCCATTCTACAGGCACAAACGGTACTCCAGCCTGATCCTCCACCAGATATGGATTTTCGATTCTGGCAGCAGCTCTCGACGATACAAAATTCCAGCCATCAGAAGTGAGCTTCCCGTCACTGGCCTTATGCTCCTTTTGCAAAACAACCGGCATGAGCACATGAAAATCGGGGTGGGAATAGGTACTCACTTTTCGACAAGAAGGACACTTCAGACAGGGCTTTTTATCAGGACTCTGGCAGAGGAGAGCCATGGCAAGATCAAGCGCGGCTGCAAATTTGCCGGTTCCCCTATCACCGCAAAAAAGGTAAGCATGCCCCAGAGTACCATTTTCGAAGGCACTCCCCAGCACGTTTTTTATACGTTCCTGCCCAACAAGCCTGTTCCACTGCAGAACTGCCATCACGCTCTCCTATTTGGATTTCTCAAGCCAGCCTTCCGGATCCAGCGATTCGGTTGACTTGCGGATTTCAAAGTGCAGCTTTGCCCCTCCGGCCGTTCCGGTTTCACCAACAAGCCCCAAAGTGGTCCCCAGCTCCAGATCCTGGTCCTGTGCCACCGAGATCTCGTCAAGATGGGTATAAACAGTAATAAAACCGCCACTGTGATCCACAATCACCAGCTTGCCAAGTCCGCGCATCCACCCCACATGCACCACGCTTCCGGGAGCTACACACTGTACCGGTTCACCCTTCTTTGCTTCGATATCAATACCGTTATTCATGATAACAGTCTTGTAAACCGGATGAACCACTTTACCGAAACTGCTAATAATTGTCCCCTCGACAGGCCAAGGAAGCTTTCCCTTGCGTTTTTCAAAGGAAAGCACCGCTTTACGCTCGAGTTCCTCGCGAGCTTTTTTGCGCTTCTTCTCAAGCAGTTTCACTATACCGTCAAGCTCTCTCTGAGCCGCTTCCAATTCGGCAACCATTGCGGCATAAGAACTCTTCTGGGTACGTATCTCCTCAAGCATCTTGCGCCGGGAACTCTCCTCCTCCACCAGAAGCTGCTGTTCCTCCCTCTTCTCGGATAGCAAGACCGTAAGCTGCTCGCGCTTCTTTTCCTGAATGACCTTTTTCTGATCTATCAGAGAGATGGACTGCTTTATTATGGAGGCCAGACGCTTATCGTAGCGGTTCAGTTCCTGAACATATCTCACCCGATGAAGCAGCTCCACTGGACTCTTAGCAGATAGAAACATCTGGATTTTACTGATCTCTCCGGTCATATACGCTTTTCGAAGCCGCCGCATCATGACTTCGCGCGATTTGGACAATTCAGTTTCGGCCAGCTTAAGAGAATCCTTCAGCTGCCCTAGAGATGACTCGACCGTATCGATCTGAAGCTGAACTATATCCAGATACGTCTGTGAGGAGGCGATATTTTTTTCAAGCTGCTCGAGGCGGCTAAGATAATTACCCTCCTCTTTCTGGAGTTCCTTAAGCCTTGCCCGTCCTTTTTCAAGTTCCGTCTTAACCGAATCAAGCGTACTCATCTTCTGCTTGATTTCCCTGTCCACCTGGGAAACCGCCGATTCAGCCTTTGACTGCGCCAGACAAAAACCGGCCAGAAAAGTGCACAAAAGCAGCATTAAACAAGGAATTTGCGAACTGCGCTCTTGCTTCCAAGCCACCCGAAAAAGACCCCTATGATCAAAATGAAAGGCATAAAGGAGAAGTACCAGTTGAGGGTAAACTGGGTCATGAAAAATCTGCTTAAAAGCAAAGCCGCAATACAGAGCAACCCACCAACCAGCCCCTGAAGCATTCCCTCCAGCAAAAAGGGCATTTTTATGAACATGTCGGTAGCGCCCACATAATGCATGTTTCTGACCAGATCTCGTCTGGCATAGATTGTAAGCTTGATGGTGTTTGATACAATGGAATGCAATGCCAGAAAAACAATAACACCCACTATCGCAGAAATAAGATAAAACTTTTTGCGAAAATCTTCAATTCGCTCTAGCCACTCCCTGGAGTACTGAACAGACTCGACACCGTTCAAAGAAGAGAGAGAGGCTTGAAGTTTGCCCACCGCCTCTGAAGATTGAGCGTTTTCGTTAAGCACGATATCAACTGAAGCCGGAAACGGGTTTTCATCCACCGATTCAAGCATCTCCTTACCGTAGATGCGCTCAAACCGTGACCAGGCACTATCCTTAGTAACAAGCAAAGCGCTTTTAATCTGAGGCATATTTCTGACCGTCTTGAGTGTCTTAATCTGAAGAGGCAGGTCATGAGAAGCATTTTCGGTGAAATAAACTGCCAAATCCGCCTGCTCGTCTGATTTGTTCAGGACATCATCAATATTCATCAGACCAATAAACACCCCGCTGATAAGAAACAAGGTGGCCGCAATAGTCATGATGGACACAAATGTCATCAGCTTGGCCTGGTAGAAACCCCTGACCGCTTCGCTGAAAAAATAAAGGATATTACCCATGATTCTTATCCGCCCGGAGATCTATCCAACGAGGGAGAAGCTGATTGTTCAAAAACGGGCGGAAAACCAACCAGTCTCCCGCCTTGCAAAAAACGGTTTACTGTACCCGAACGAAGCCGCTTTCGGTCACTTTCATGATCGCAGCTTCAGTATTGGCACCTGTGAGCGGATTAAAACTGACCTGTCCGGAAAGTCCCTTGTACCCGCGGATGCTGGAAAGGGCTTTTTTCATTTTTGTTACATCCAAGCCGCCGGTTTCCTCGATTGCTTTAATCACCAGCTGAGCAGCATCATAGCCAAGAGCGGCAATTTTATCGGGATCAGCATTATACCGGGCCCTGTACGCAGCCTTGAAATCGAGCCAGGGCTTGCTTTGCTGATCAGGTTCAAATCCTGTGGAAATAATCGCATTCTGTACGTAACGCTTGCCTTCAGCAGGGATTTTAGGGTCGTACCAACCCGCTGAACCGAGCATCTGAGTGCGAATTCTGTGGAAAACAGCTTGTGGTGCGAGTTTTAAAACATCATCAGCTTCAACAGGCATAAAAAGCCCACCCACCGCAAAGGTCGAATCCACATAACGAATGCTGTCTTTACGACTGACCTGAGTGATTTTCTGCAGATTACCCTTATCAGCAGATATCTTTTCGAGATGGCGGGTAAGGAGCGACTGACGCAACTTCATGAAATGAGGTGTAAAATCATGGATACCATCCTCATAAAACTCAGTATGCACCACTTCGATATTCAATTTCCGGAGCTCATCTGTAAAGACTTCAGCCATGGCATGACCGTAACTGTTGTTGGGTGCAAAAACGGCGAAATCTTTGATGTTAAGATTTTCAACAGCATATCGGGCGATTTTTGTACCCAGAGATCCGATAGTGATATTCATCTGAAAGATGTTATCCCCAAGCTCCGCAATTCCTTCTTCAGAAGCGGTAGGGGAAATCATGAGAATATCCTTACCGGTAAACATGGCTGAACTCACGGTAGCAGTATAGGAAAGAACAGGGCCGATCACGACCGGAACCTGATCCTTGTAAAGCAGGTCCTTTGATTTGCGAGCCGTTTCAATCATGTTGCCTTTGGTATCGTATACGATAAACTTTACAGCCTGCGGAGTACGGGAATTATAATCATCAATGGCCAGTTTCGCCCCCTGCATGACCCGTTTTCCAACCTCGGCATCATCCCCCGAAAGCGGAGCAAGCATTCCCACCTGTACAGTTGTCTTCTGCCGTTCCCTGGATTGCCCCAAAACATCCTTTATCTGCACGTCATACTTTGATGATGGATAGAGTTTGCGAAACTCCTCAGCGCTGTTTCTAGCCCTCACTACCTGACCTGCAGAAAAAAGCTTCTGGACTTCATAGAACCGTACAATTTCTAAAAGCGTGGTATGCAATGTGGCTTTTACAGAAATGGCAGACAATTCCTCAACTGCCATAGCACGGCCACAGATATTCTCCACATTGGTTATCGTTAAATTCTCAAGCTCTGGGGATACCCCCAGTTCAAGTGCTTTGGAGAAGGAAAGCAACGCTGCCGAATGCTTCTCCTCCTTTGCATTAGCCACCCCTTCAAGATAGTACAGACGGGGAATGTAAGGAGCGTCCTCGTACTTCTGACGATACATGTCGATAAGACGATGAACCTGAACGTATTCCCCTTTTCTCATGTAGGCTTCGATAATAAGAGGTACAAGAGTGATTGCCTCGGGGTCCTTTCCGTTTTTCTTCAGGTGATCCCTTATCACAATAATGGTGGAATCATACTGCCCTGCACTGTAGTACTTCATCGCCTTCTGAAACAGAGGTGATCCGCTTTCGGCAGCCCAAAGAGGCTGAGATACAACCACGAGCAAAAACAGCATACACAATCTTTTTTTCATATCTACTCCAGAACGAAACGACCGAATTCAGTTGTATCGAGAGATTTAATGTTTTTCCGCAAAAGGTCGGCTTCAGAGGTATTGCTGCCGGGCTGAAGTTTTGTAAAGACAGATTCACTAACGAAAATGGGGCATTCGAATCTCAATGCAAGCCCGATCGCATCACAGGGGCGACATTCCATCACTTTTATCGCATTTTCGCTCAATATCTGCATTTGAGCCTGAAATGACTGCTCAATCACATCATTTATCACCACTCGAGTAAGCTGGGCACCGAGTTGCTCGATCACTATTTTAACCAGATCAATAGTAAGTGGCTTATCGGGCTCTACCTGAAGAGAGTGAATTGCAATAGCACTGGCCTCCAGTGGGCCAATGGGAATGGCCACGGATCGAATACCACCAGTTTCCCTCAACACCACTAGAGGTGAATTCCGGGCCGGATCGACTGCGAAAGAAGCAACTTCAACCTGTATAAGCATTTGATTTAATCACTAATCCAGAAAAAACGGTTAAACATACTAACAAAAATACACTGGGTTCATAACTGGACCAAGTAATTTGAACCACAAGAGGAAAACCGGAGGAAATCTACTGACTGGGATCAGAAGTCTTTTGTACCTGAAGTGTAAGCTCCTGCTCGATCTGCTTACCTGAACGCACTACCAGTCTTCGTCCTACACTGAGGATAGTTCGAGGCCGAATTCCGTTTAACCTGCACAGTGCGGTTACACTGGTTCTGTGCCGGCGGGCAATGGAACCCAAGTTATCCCCGCGACGCACAGTGTAATAAACAGTTTTGCGAAGCTCGGTAAGATACTCAAAATCATCACGAGTAAGCACTAGTGTATTGGCCTTCAGTGCATAGTTTTCAAAATCGATAATATGACCAGGATCAAAAGGTTCTCCAAAGTAACGAATCTCAAAATGCAGGTGCGGTCCGGTGGATCGTCCGGTATTGCCTCCCAAACCGACCATTTCCCCAGCCTTGATTTTCTGATTGGGGGCAACAGTTGCCTTGGAAAGATGACCGTAAACTGTTTCTATGCCGCTGTGATGACGAACTACAACCACATTCCCGTATCCACGCCTGTCGTACTGAGTTGCTCTGACAATGCCATCAAATACACAGCGAACGGTATCACCCTTGTGAAGTTTCACATCGATACCATAATGCCAGAGATATCGGCGGGGACCAAAAGGAGAAGTTACATAGTTGTTAAAGGGGTGGCAGTAGAAACGGTTCTGTGCAGAATCTATTAGTGGAATTCTGATGGTATCTGAAACTGAAAGTGACCGGTAATCGAAACGGCCGACATTGACTTTAGAATTGTTCCATCCATATGATGTGTCGATTTCCATATAGATATCTTCAAACAGGGAGCTGAAATCCTCCCCCTCATCGGTGGTCCCCGCCTCCCTCAGGCTGTCCTGTTCAGGCGGAGAGGGTTCGAAAGCCAAAGAGAAATCGATTTCATCTTTGGAAACCGGCACAGCCGCTGCCATTGACCAGAGAATGCAAATTGAGAATAGAAAACCTGAAAATTTCATGTTAAACCTTTGAATACTCAGTTAAACAGGACTGTTGAAAACGCTTAAGCCGGAGATGCAATTATGTCCTGATTGGAATAGACGGTCGCTGCAGACCGCTAATATCAATTCAATATAACCATAAGGGCAAAAAAAAACCAAGCTTTTTCTTTTCTCAGGCTTACACTTATGCCAGTGCAACAAGTATACCTGAGTTTTACTTGAGAGTAAAATTGCTATACATTAATATAGTGCAGAATGGTGGGGATCTTATCCTAAAATGAAACACCAGCTTACCAGAGCAAGTGAGAATGGCGGGGAATACTCCCCGCCCTTAACATCAGCAGACCTGCCGATAAGTGGAAAGAAAACTCTTGATGCGGTTCATGGCTTCGATGAGTTCATCGGCCCTGGGAAGGTAAACCACTCTGAAGTGATCCGGTTCAGGCCAGTTAAATCCAGTTCCATGCACAAGGAGAATTCGCTCGTTTCTTACCAAATCAAGCATGAATTTTTCATCATTTACAATATTAAACTTTTTGATGTCCACTTTAGGAAAAGCATAGAATGCTGCCATGGGCTTCACACAGCTGACCCCCGGAATGGAGGTAAGCATGGAATGAGCGATTTCACGCTGTTCGTAAAGTCGTCCACCTTTTCTGGTAAGATCATAGATACTCTGATAACCCCCCAGTGCAGTCTGAATGATGGATTGCCCCGGAACATTGCTGCAAAGCCGCATCGATGCAAGCATAGTAAGGCCTTCAAGGTAATCTTTTGCGCACTCCTTGTTACCGCTCACCACCATCCACCCGACCCTGAACCCGGCAACCCGGTATGTTTTTGAAAGGCCGTTAAAAGTGACAAAAAAGAGATCATCGGCAAGTGATGCGGTGGCGGTGTGTTCGGCACCATCGTAGGTAATCTTATCATAAATTTCATCAGAGAATACAATCAGATTGTTCTGTCGGGCGATTTCAACCAGATCTTCCAGAAGCTCTTTGGGATACAGTGCACCAGTGGGATTGTTGGGATTGATAATGACAACACCCTTGGTTCTGGGCGTCACCTTTTTCTTAATATCCTCCAGATCCGGATACCAGTCAGACTCTTCATCACAGCGGTAGTGTACAGCTTTACCTCCAGATAAATTGGCAGCAGCGGTCCAGAGAGGATAATCAGGTGAGGGTATCAATATTTCGTCACCACTGTCCAGCAGCGCCTGCATTGCCATGACAATCACCTCACTGACCCCATTACCTATATAGATATCCTCAATATCCACCCCGCGGATCATCTTCTGCTGACAATACTGCATGATCGCCTTACGAGCCGCAAAAAGTCCTTTGGAATCGCAGTAACCCTGAGTTGTGTGCAGGTTGATCTTAAAGTCGTGAATAATTTCATCCGGAGCCAGAAGCCCGAACGGTGCCGGATTGCCGGTATTGAGCTTCAGAATCTGAAAACCCTCATCCTCAAGCCTCTTGGCCTCGTCCAGCACAGGTCCGCGGATATCGTACAGCACATTGTCCAGTTTCGATGATTTCTTGATGGTGACCATTGCCCCAAAACCCTCTGTTAAATAATGAAAAAGCCCTCTCCAGTGGAGAGAGCCGCGTCGCTTTCTGAAATCCTTTTCAATGAGACCTCATTGTCTACATTGTATATCGAAAATACATTATACTCAAGAATGTTTCAATGTTCCGGTATCTCTTATCATCAGATCACTTCACTTTAATACCACTCTTCTTTGCTGAATCTTCCCCCCGCATTCAAATTTAAGCAGGTACGCACCTGCTCCCAGTTCAGGCATTCTAACCACCATGGTTCCTGCAGGCATCAATCCACCGAACATGTCCGCTTTCAATCTGCCGGCCAGATCATAAATGCGCAGAACTGCGTAGCCCGGCTTATCAATGCGGAACAGGCAACTGCCCGCCTTCAACTGAACCTCACTGCCTCCAGCTAAAATATGACCAGACAGTAACGAGGCGTTCTCGACATTTACCAGAACGGTATCCATAAAACCCTGATTTGATATGACAAAAAGCCTGGTAGCCCCGCCTGATTCACTCGACCTCTGCACCAAACCTTCCCCGCGGGTTATATGCTGCCCAGCTGCCGTACCAACGCAAGAGGGATTTTCACTTGTCCAGGTGGCCGGATATGCGGGGTACAACCAATTAGCGAATCGGTCCCTGATCACTGCGAAAATGGACTTCTGGCTTTCGGAAGCACCGATTTTCACTGTATCCAGCGGTTTAGCATCTCTAAGACTCACCAATGAATCTGAGGATAACTCGATCGATACCAGCTCCGGGTCTCCCGGGACAACCTGGACATAGGCGGTGTCACTTATTGTGATCGTTTCTTCTGGATTATTATACCTGGCCCAGATCATCACGGTAGTATAAGCTTTCGTGGGAGTGAAATTACAGCGTCCATTCCCTAAATCATTCAGGACCTCGCTACCGTTTACTCCTGCCAAATCTTTCATACCCCATTCGACACCCCCCGGAATGTCAAGTGGTATACCGTCACATTGATATTTCACTTCCAATTTCAGAGTGTCTCCAGCCTTTACTTCTGATTGTATACCGGAAGCAAACAAACCGCACTGTTTCGGATGGGAAAAAAGGTTGTGTTGGATTCTCAGAGTTGAACCATGGATTGTGTGACGCTGGGCATAGAAGAACCGTATAATGTATTCTTTACCGATGGTCAAACCAAGACTATCAAAGGACAATGTGCTTTCCTGAGCTTCGTGAAAACCACCCAAGTCTATGACAAGTTTGTCATCCAGATACACCCACAGATCACCACTTGCCCTGACAGTGAGTTGCCTCCCCCTGTCCCCGTAAAATGGAAATGACATCTCCATGGTGAAGGATTGATTGTGAGCTGTAGCACCATCAACACTTGTCCACTCATTACCGAATCCTCGACCATCAATGGGGTAAAACTCTTCAGCATCATCGAATGAAAACCATTTCCCACACTATGAAATAGTAGAGAATCCCGAATCACTAAATTCTTAAAAGAAGTATCATGGTCAGCAAAAACAAACCCATTAAAGATTACGTAAGTCCTTGCTTCATCATTCCTGTCCGACAAACGTTCTTGATACTGAGCCCCAGGTAGATAAGAGGGAGTAGAAAAATCACTTATTGCGAAATCAGACCACGAGCGGAACCAATTTTTTACCGAATGATTAAGATAAGGATTAGACCCCACAACCGGTTTGAAATCCGCATCTAAAGATTCAGCCACCATCCCAAGCCTCAATCCTGAGTAGTGGGGACATTCGAATTCAGGATTTGTTCTATCCGAGTGGAAATCATAAACTGTTACCGGGACAGAAATTGTTTCAAGGGTAATCTGGGCAAAACAGACCACAGGCAATAACAGGTATCCCAGCATTTTGCAACACATTCTTAACCCCCTTCAATGTAAATAAATTCACCTGCCGTTAAGAAAAATCCTTTTCTGCATCACTTTACCTCCGGATTCAATTCTAACCAGATAGGAACCAATACTAAGTGATGGTACTTTCAGGCGACTTATGCCCGACTCTACATTCCCTCTATACAAATCTGCGATGCATCTACCAGATAAGTCAAATAGACGAACTATAATCATTCCCGACTTGGGCAGCCTGAAAATATTTCCAGCGACACAAATGCTAGCCCCATTCTGTGAGGCTGAGCTAAAAGACAGTGGAGAAACAGTCGACGAAGGACGGACAATAATCCACAAGGTCTGTTCAAAGACGTGAGATTCGTATTGGTAAAATAATTTTACGAATCCGTTATGTGTGGGCTTTAAAGTTAGCATTGGCCCATCAGCCCTGTTTTGTGGGATATTAGTACTCCAACTGAAGCGGTTCCGCAAGGAGTCAACGGCATCATACTCTGAGAGCTTCCGGCCTGTACAGTCAGTGACGATCTCATGCAAAGTCAATTCTTCATTATAATTTACATATACACTATCTTTTATCAGAAACGCGGCAGGGGAACTACCGGTATCGATGGTCATCTTGAAATTGGTACAGCTTGGCACCTGAACCAGTTTCACATAAACAGTATCTGCTAGTCCACCCTTAGTTTCGGCAAAGAGGCGGGTAATACCGCCGGGCGCCATTCTTATTACATTATATAGCTCACCGGACCGCACTGACTTAGTTACCCGAGCAATGGATGTATCCTCACTTGTCCAGTTTACCGAATCAGCCAGCGAAACCCAGTTTCCAAACCGGTCTCTCAAGACAGCATATAAAGGCTGAATTGTTTCAAAAACCCCTATAGTTACAGTATCTACTGGACAGGGTTCATGCAGACTCATGGTGGAATCACCTGACTTTTCGATTACCAGTTGTGCAGGATTACCGGGAAGCACGTCAATATATACGGAATCTTTGGCAAAATATCCTTTCTCAGGATTTTCAAACCTCCCCTTTACCAATAATTTTTTAGAGGCATGTTCCGGTATAAAAGTGCAACTCATCCCCGACTTGAGCAGATAGGGAGTTTCTACTGATCTTAACCATGACACCTCGGTTATAGTCCATGTGAATGTAGCAGGATAATCGGTTACCAACCCGGTATCGGACATAATAACCCATTCCACTTTAACCGAATCTCCAGCCTTAACTTCACTGGCGGAAGAACTAAGCTGAGGCCAGTAATCACCATGGGTCGCAACTAATATAGTTAGACTCAACTTCAAAGAAGGTGTGCTGCTAGAGTGCCGCTGAGCATAAAACACTCGCAGATCGTAAACCTTACCCTCTTCAAGCCCCAGATCATCAAGTTTGAGTGTGTCCTCAATAAGAGAATGAAACCCTCCTAGGTCCAGTACCAGCTTATTATCTACAAAGACCCATAGATCTCCATTTGCCCTGAACGGTAAACAAAGCCCCCTCTCCATTATAATTTTCCATACCATCTCCATGGCAAATGAATGATTATGAGAACTGGTCTCGGAGGTATTGTTCCATTCATTTCCGAATCCTCTGTTGTCCAGAGGAAAAAAACTGTCGTTTTCAAAAGTATACACGCCATTTCCCTGGTGCTGGAAAACCAGAAAGTCCTCGACCACACGGTTTTTAAAAGCAGTATCATGCTCTGCAGAAGTAAATCCGGAAAAGGCAACCGGTGCGCCAGTTTCTATTGATGAATCATTATGCTGCATGTAAGAAGCTGAAGGTGAATAATTTGGAACCAAAAAGTCCCCCGGCAACCAGGACCTAAACCATTTCCTGACTGACAGGTTAAGATAGGGATTAGCTCCCGGAACAGGTTTGAACTCCTCGTCAAGAGTATCGGCCACCATTCCCCACCTCACCCCCGACGCATGAGGGCATTCGAATTCCGGGTTACTACGGTCAGAATGGAAGTCATAGTAGGTGACCGGAACAAAAAGTGTGTCCCGGAGTATTTGACTGTAGCAGATTGTCGACAAGACCAGCAATAAAGCGATTTTTTTTACCAACATATTTCAGCCCTCTCCCGTCAGTTTCCTAGAGTGAGTTTTTTCTGAACCATCGTTTTTCTGATTCTATCCGGACTATAATAGAACCGGTGTCGCTAGTTATCTCCCATCTGATCTGTAATGAATCCCCTGAAGCCATCTCTGACTGAGAGGCCACAAGTTTTGCCTGATAGTGCACTGTTGGTGTGGACAATTGAGCATGCTGGCTTACCGCAAACAATACTGTAAACAGTAGACAGTAAACATGTTTCACCTTCAGCCCTCCAAAATTTGCGAAATTATAGCAGTCAAGGTCTTAGCGGATAATTCCAATATAATAGAAAAAGGAAATCAGTTCAAATTCGCTTCAGATAAAACCCTTTTACTTTCCGATTACTCCACATCAGTGCTCTAAAAGCTAGAGCGGTTTCTGAAGCTCTTCCTAAACGTCAGATCTACAACAAGCACTAATTTCATGAGAACTTAATCGTTTTAATCACCCAAAAGGAGGGTTTTGCATGAACAGAAAGACTTTACTCATCGGGCTGCTTCTTTGCAGCACCGCGTTCTCGGAAATCAGATGGCAGACCACCCGCAACGGTCAAGACTGGGGGAACTGTCAACTACAGACAAATAAACTTACCGTTACCATGCATAATTTCTATGCTGATGTGATAGAGGAAGCTGAGATTAAAGCTGTAGGAAGTGTAGACTGGGGGGATGCCAATACCCTGGAGATTTTGGGGGATTTTTCCCTTTCTCCCGGAACAGCAATCAGATCACTTCTTCTCTGGAACGGAAACACAATTCTTAAAGGAAAACTTAAAAGCAGAGCTGCAGCTGACAGTGCCTATGAAGACGTAGTGGACAGAGATAAAATTCAGGTGCGCCCCCGGGACCCGGCCCTAATAGAAGGACTGGGTAACAACAACTACCGCCTGAAAATTTATCCAGTGGCGATTAACGGCACAAGAAAGATCCGCATACTTTACACAATACCACTGGAAAACTCACCCGAAGAATTCGCCTACAATCTCAAACCCATTTTCGTGAATAATATCTGGGACCGCCCGCCTGAAATTCCGGTTGAATTCAGAAAAGGGTCCTCTGCTGCAGACAGTCATATCCTAAGCTACAGCACCGTTAAGAAAACCGTTCAGCAGGGAGCGATTTACAGAATTCCTTCCAATATGAACAACTACAGCAGCTACTACTATTACTATTATAACGAATTCAGTCTAAAACTTACCCCCGATGTGACATCTTTCACCTCAGCCTTTACAAGCATGATAAAAGAGGGTAATGCTGCCGGATACTACTCAGCAGTGTTTACATCCGTTCCTGATTCGATAAAGAAAGCAGCGTCCTGTGGATTGATTCCATCCGGCAGGCCGATGGAACTGCAAATCAATAGCGGTGAAAAGTCAACCATAACAGATCTAAACCAGATCCATGCCTTCAGTGTCTATCTCAAATCTTCAACAGCATGGGACAGCACCATTATCTGGCGTTCTTATGACGAACACGGAAGAGTATCTTTTGAATACCGGCAAAAACTAACTCCCGACACCACTAACAGCACAATGCTGCCGCTTGTCTGGGCCTCCAAATACTGCATGAATCAGAAACAGGGAAATCTAGGGGCTTTATTCGGCTTTGTGGATCAGCAGATGAGTTTACTAGCCCTGGAAAGTGATACACTAAGCCGTATAGATGCGTCAGATTTTGAAGTAGAAGGTGTTCCGCCACTCAAGACAAACGAGATCATAATTGATCCAGACCAGATGCCCGCCACACCTGACAATTACATTTTCTTTGAAACTACTCCGGTTTCAAGATTTAACCTGAACAATCTTGCTTTCCGCATCGCAATCCTTCCTGATGGTCGGGTGATGCTTCAATTCGAGAATAGAGTACAAAGTGTAGTGAGAGCAACACTCTTTGATGCCAAAGGAAGAGTTGTGCAAAGGTGGAAAGACCTGAAAGTAAACGGGACGTCTCTTGAACTGAATTTGCCCCGTAATCTCAAAGGCGTTTACTTTATCAGAATTGAAAGCGGAAAGAAAGTTTTCAGGAACAGAGTGATGTTGCACTGATAAGGGTCGGACTCAAAGACTTAAACAGTAAAACCGACTACTTATATCCTCATAGAGTCACCTGTTTCAACATAAAGGTGGCTCTTTGAGCTCGATTGTGTTAACAAATTCTGTTTAAAAACATCGGTTTGATTTTCATAAGGTTGTCAGGCAGAGGCTATCTCTTGTTTCTGACTGCCTTAATAATTTGCAGAATCAGCTTGGGAGAAACAGCGGCCTTGATATAAAGCAGAAAAGCCTTCAAGTAACCTTCGGCTTCCGGCTCACCACTGATTTCTTTAAAAATTACGATTATCCTATCCATAATCTTTACCAAGGTCGATAAGGTTATTCAATAAGAAACCAGTTGGCGATTCCACTCCGGTCATTTTTCTGTTTGGAATGGAAATACTCTGGTATATATTGATACTACTACACCACAAATTAAGGAGGCGCTTGTGATTCCTGATCAGACTTCATTCACAGATGAAACCACCTCTGCCACTGCACTTCTTTTCGATAATATCCGAAGACTCTTCACCACCCCCAGAGGAGCAAATATTTATTGTCCATTTTTAGGCATGCGCCCGGCGCAGGAAATCACCGACTTTCTAAAAAACAATAAAATTTCTCTGGAATCTGAACTGCAGCAGATGTTTTCTCTTTACGAGCCCAGAGTGGAAAAAGTTGTCTTCTCTGAATGGCACCTGCCGGATAACTCAGGCCCCCTTTCGTGCCGAGTGGAAATGGTGCACAAAGATTCAGGCCAGAGAGCGGCCTTTCGCATTCGACTGGGGAATAATCCCCGGGAGAATATGGTTCAGTGTACCTGAGGACAACGGGGCAGATGGACTGGGAGACAACGTGGCAGAGAGACAAAAAACAGCTTTTTTGTCACCAATTGTGAATTGCTTGATCATTTAAAAACAGACTTGAAATATCCATAACTCTTTGTCTCCGATACAGTTAACCGAGGTCCGAATCCCAGGGACTCCGGAAAACTCGTGATCGACACACTCCGATGACTATTTTTGACAGTGATTCACTGCGAGTGTCGTGGCTGGTGACCTGCGAGGCGTCTTCGCCGTTAACACAACAAAAAACTTCCTCAACAACCCAATGAACCAATCGAAATACTATTTTATGCCCGTTTAAAGTTTTCTCCCAAAAGGCATACCATGGATTTCTCAAGCATCGACATCTTCTGCCATGTTATTGACAATTACGGTGATGCCGGGGTGGTATACCGCTTTGCGAATGAATTTAAAAATGCTCACCCCCGATGCAGAGTGCGGGTCTTTATAGACAACCTGCACACCCTCTGCGGCATCGTTCCTGAAATTGACAACTCCACGCCCGTACAGGAATACAAGTCTATTACCTACGTAAACACCACCGACCTTGATCGATCCCTGGCCGATTCGCTGGGCATTGCAGATATCATGATCGAAGCCTTCGCCTGCCATATTCCTGAACCATTCATGGAGAAAGCCTACTTTCAAAGCAAGCTTATCATTAACCTTGAATACCTTTCAGCCGAAGACTGGGTTGAGGATTTTCATCTGAAAGAATCTCTGCTAGGTAAAGGGACTGTTAAGAAATACTTTTTCATGCCGGGATTTACAGAAAATACCGGCGGACTCATTCTCAATTCCGACCTGAAAAACCACAAAAGAGAACTGGTTGCCAAACGCCACGACTTTATCGATCAGGTACTCAAGTCCAACCAATTCCATTTTCAAGATCTTCCTGAAAAAACAATCGGTACTGTATTTACCTATGAGCGGGGTTTTGATACTATGCTCCGCGACCTTATGCAATTTAACAAAGATACACTGCTTCTGCTTTTCGGCCATAAAACGCACAACAGCATGATTTCTTCACTGAAGCGCCTGGGGGTAGAGTGCTCCGGGGATAGGCAATGCAACTTCCACTCAGCACAAATCCTTTTCATTCCCTTCATCGATCAACACAGCTATGATTCCCTGCTCTGCTGCACCGACTTTAATATTGTACGGGGGGAAGATTCCCTGGCCAGAGCCGCGATTTCCGGAAAGCCCTTCATCTGGAATGCCTATCTGCAGGAAGAAAAGTATCAAAAAGTAAAAGTTTTGGCACTATTGAAGGTCCTTCAGCCGTACTTTAATGACAATGACTTGTTTGACTCTTACAGCAGACTTATGCTCGAATTCAACAATGCCTTAAAGGAAGATTCGACCCAGGTGACAGAGGAACGCTATGACTCTTTTTTCAGAAATTTGAATAAAATTGAGCATGCGACCGAAAAGTTTAGTTATTTTATAGACCGGAAATGTGATTTAATAGCAAAACTCAGTGATTTTCTGCGTGAATTCAACTAATCTTCATTATCGTTCACTATCAGACCAAATCCCTCATCGGGTTTGGAGCTACCTTTCCGTGAGGCGCCAAATCCCTCCATTGTGGTGCTGATCCCCCGCATTCTCAGTTGCATTTTTCTCTGACTCGAACTAATAGCCTTTAATATTATAAACTATTCTCTCAAGGAGCTTTTCATGAAGGAAGCACAGGATCTCAGACAGGGTAACTGCGTCAAAATCGGAAATGACCTGTTTATCATTTCAAAGTATGTCTATACCAAGGGTGCCCGCGGAGCTTCATCCTGCAAGATGAAGATGAAGAACCTCTCCACCGGAAGCGTTTCCGAAACAGTTTACAGAGCATCTGACAAGTTTGAGCAGGTTGTGCTTGAACGCAAAAAGATGCAGTTCCTCTACGAAACAAACGGTTTCTACACAGTCATGGATGAAGAGACCTTTGAGCAGATGGATCTCAGCAAGGATGATCTTGGTGATGCGCTGAACTATCTGCAGGAACAGATGACCATCGACGTGATCGTTTACGGTGAAAAGGCCGTGGGAGTTGAACTTCCCGCCCAGATCGATGCGGAAATCACCTACACCGAGCCTGCAGTTAAGGGAGACACCGGTGGCAAGGTGCTTAAGGCTGCCACTATCAACACCGGTTTTGAAGTGCAGGTTCCGCTCTACTGCAACATTGGGGACAAGATCAAAATCAATACAGAAACCAATGAGTTTGTAGGTCGCGCCAATTAACACTACGGGGGCGGAAAACTCCGCTCCCCACCCCTCTCTTTCATTTTTTCGGTATCTCTTCCTTTTTTTAGATTCTCTCACTTTTTTGCAATTTCAGGTATTAGCTGTTTACTCCTTAATTCATCATTCGAGCTCATCAGAGATGAATTAAAGCTATTTCCTTAATTCATCTTTGAGAGCTCCTTTTTCACCCAGCAACCCTAACACACGCTAAATCAACCACTTACTATCACTCGACACTTTTCCTTGCGATTCTTTTTTCATCCCCCAGAAGAATTATTATTTTAGAATCACTTGCTCAAGTACTCTCATGCTTTGAAATCAAAGGTCTTACAATGTCTGAATATACCCGCGGCTTGAATGAAAGCCAGAAAGCCGCAGTTTTACATAATGAAGGTCCCCTTTTAGTGCTGGCGGGGGCCGGAAGCGGAAAAACCCGAGTTCTCACCATGCGCATCGCCCGTCTGGTCGGGGAAAAGCGCTGCAAGCCCGAAGAGATCCTGGCGGTGACTTTCACCAACAAGGCCGCTAAGGAGATGAAGGAGCGTGTTGCCCAGCTTACCTCCCCTGCCCTGGCGGAAAAAATGACCCTCTGCACGTTCCACAGCCTGGGGGTGAAAATTCTGCGCGAACACGGAAGCGCCATCGGGTTACAGAAAAGCTTCACTATCATCGATGAACATGAGCGCAACGCCACTCTCAAGAGCATCATGCGCTCAGCCGGGGTGCGGGGACTCAAAAGCGAAGATCCCGATATTTTCGGTAACCGTATCAGCTTGGCCAAGAATGCATCGCTCGACCCGGATGAGTTCTACAAAACCAACCCTGAAGATCGCAAAATCTACCGGGTTTACAACTCTTACAACCAGATTCTGCTCAAGCGACAAACGGTTGACTTTGACGACCTGCTGCTCCTGCCGCTTCAGATATTCCGCACCAAACCGGCAATACTTGCAGAATACCAGAACCGCTACAAATTCATCTCCATCGATGAGTTCCAGGATACCAATGCAGTACAGATGAAACTTGCGCTCCTTCTCTCCACCCCAAGAAATAACATTATGGTGGTGGGTGATGATGATCAGGGGATCTACTCCTGGCGCGGTGCTGAAATCGAAAACATCATCTCCTTCTCCAGCCGTTTCAAAGGCTGCACCACTGTCATTCTGGACAAGAATTACCGATCCACCCGCCAGATTCTGGGTGCGGCTCATGCAGTGGTATCAAAAAACCGTATCCGTAAACTTAAGGAGATCACTGCCGTGGCCGGTGACGGAGATCCCATCTTTCACTACAAAGGCGACGATGAAGAGGATGAGGCAATATGGATAGCCCAGAAGATTGCCGAAAACGAGAAGCACACCTCTCATCGGTTTACCGACCATGCGATTCTTCTGCGCACAAACGCCATGATGAGACGCTACGAGGAGGAACTCCGGCATTGTAAAATTCCCTATACCGTAAGCGGTGCCATGAGTTTTTACGACCGCAAGGAGATCAAGGATGTTATCGCTTACCTGAGATTTTTTGCCAATCCCCACGATGAGCTCAGTTTATCAAGAGTACTCAAGGTGCCCTCAAAGGGACTGGGCAGTGTGACAATGGAGAAACTGGACGAGCTTGCGGCTTTGCGAAAGATCAGCCTGTGGGACGCCATTGTGCGTCATCACGAGCTCAAGGACATGGTTGAGGAGCAGACCAGAAAGCTTACTGTGTTTGTCGATCTTTTCAAAAAATACGATGCTCTGTTTGAAACCGGAAAGCTTTCATCCACATTCAGATCAGTTCTTTCTGACTGCGGGTATTTTGATCTTCTCAAGCGTGCCTACAAGGAAGAGGGTGAAGCGGAAAAAAGGCTTGAAAACGTGGAGGAGATGATACACGGGCTTGAAATTTACGAATCCAAATTCAAGCGCAAAAAACCCACTCTTTCCGGCTATCTGCAGGAGATCGCCCTCATGTCCACCGATGATGAGGAAGATGAGGGCAAAAAGCAAAAAGGGGTTGTCCTTATGACGCTGCACAAGTCAAAGGGACTTGAATTCCCGGTGGTTTTTCTTGCCGGACTTGACAGTGAGGTGATGCCTTCACCCAGAGCTGTTGCCGAAGGTCAGACTGAAGAGGAAAGAAGACTTTTTTACGTGGGCATGACCCGGGCCCAGAAACTTCTCTATCTCACCTATCCCGGCCAGAAAGTTTTCAGAGGTAAACTGAAAGCCGTCACCCCCTGCCCATTTCTGAGAGAAATTCCCGAGGAATTCCTCGAAGGGAAAATCGGGGAAAAGCAGGATGAGGAGAAAATGGAGTATCTGGATAATTTCTTTAAGGAGATGAAAGCCAAGCTGGGCGGGGTTCAGCAGGAGTAGTGGTTATTTCACTCTTTTCGCGGTAATGGCGGAAAGATTTATTCTGTTAACGGCGAAGACGCCTTGTAGGGCACGGTCACTGTTCCCGCATGGATGCATTATCAAAGATAGTCATCAGAGTTTGTCGAGCACGAGTTCTGAAAAATTTAAGATCATTACATATTCTTTTGTTGAGTTCATAATGAGATTTCTCTATTCCAAACATGCGCTTTTTACTTATTGAGAATAGCTTCACTTACAAAAATGAAAAATATGTACTGTAAATTAAGATTCAAAGCTGTATTATGGTAGCAGGTTACTTCATTATAGGGAAATGCATTAGGGGTTTAAAAATCACCTACCCAGATTTATTGCGGAGTTATAAGCATCTAGCAATGATCAAGGAACAGATACTGCTGACATGATTTGCACCCTTACATTTTTAGTAGAATGACTTCCGGGAAATCAGATACCCAAAACTTAACTAGTTTACCCGGAAGCACTCCAAAATAAACCCCTTACCTGCTGCTCACCGCCCCAGGCCCCACCGAAACCAGCTCCATCTCAAAAATCAACACGGAATTGGGGGGTATCTGAGGAGGAAGCCCCTGAGAACCGTAGGCCAGCTCGGGAGGAAGATAAAACATGTATTTTGCACCTTCATTCATAAGCTGCAAGCCCTCGGCGACTCCCGGGATAGCAGACTGCAGCGCAATCGATGCCGGTGTGCCGGAAACCGTGCTGTCGATTACCTGACCACCCTGAAGCATTCCTTTGTAATAGACCTGTACGGTATCACTTGACTTTGGTTTGACGCCATTACCTTTCTGAAGCACTTTGTACTGAAGACCGCTGCTGGTGGTTTTCACACCCTTTTGTTTTTTGTTATTGTTCAGAAAAGACTGACTCTCCTTTTGGTTCTGTTCGGCTTCCTGTTGCTGCTTCTGCTGGAGCTGCTCCTGCATTCTCTGGGCGAACGCCTGACGAATGGAATCGGCAGCTGCAGAATCAATTTCAGATGGTTGACCCTTCATAGCCTGCTCTACCCCTGCACTGAATGCATCTATATTTACTTCTGCTTCGATCTGCTCCAGTTGTGCCCCGATATCTCGCCCTAGAATGTAGCTGAGTGAGTCTGATCCATTTTTGAGAGTAACGGAATCGTTGCCGGCTTGAGAAAATGCCGAAAAAGCTAGCGAAAACATAAAAACTGCTGTTGTACGAATCACAATCAGCCCCCTTTTTTTGCTGGACAGTAACTTTAAAACCTACTAATTTGCAATACATGGACCAGTAACGGAGCTGGTTCGAAAAGGAAATAATAAAAATGAAAAACTATAGACTTAAAAGCGGTTTCGAAATGCCGGCTCTTGGCCTGGGCACCTGGAGACTTTCCGGGGAACAGTGCAGGAAAGTGATACTTGAAGCGCTTGATATCGGCTACAGACACATAGACACTGCAGCCGCTTATGGTAATGAAGATGCCATCGGGAAAGCTCTACGCAGTTCAGACCTGAAGAGAACGGAAATATTTCTCACATCAAAAGTCTGGTTCGATAATCTTGAATCAAAGCAGGTGACAGAAAGCTGCACTGAATCCCTTAAACAGCTGCAAACTGATTACCTTGATCTGTTTCTGATCCACTGGCCAAACAGCCGCATTCCCCTGCGTGAAACATTCAGAGGCCTTGAGCATCTTGCTGAGAAAAAACTGATCAGAAGCTTCGGAGTAAGCAACTTCAGCAAAGATCTTTTAAACGAAGCGATGCAAAGCACCTCTCTTCCCCTCTGTGTTAATCAGGTGGAATTCCACCCGTTTCTCAACCAAGCGGATCTTCTTGCCTTCTGCAAAGAACACCAGATGACCCTCACCGCCTATTCACCAGTAGCCAGAGGCCACGTGGTGCAGGAACCGGTTCTAAATAAAATTGCTGAAAAGCACAATTGCACACCTGTTCAGGTTTCCCTCGCCTGGCTTTTACAAAAGGATATTGCTGCAATACCAAAGGCTTCCTCCAGAAAGCATCTGAAAGAAAACTTTGAAGCGGCAAATGTTACTCTTGACGACGAAGACATGAAATCAATCGAGGACCTCAATAGAAACCAGCGGCTGGTAAATCCTTCATGGGCACGTTTTTAAAGAAGAGGCCAGATGCCAGAAGCCAGAGACCAGAAAAACATAAGAAATCGTACTTGTTGTTGATACGGCAAGAGCCAGGATTGACTCCTGGCTCTCTGACCTCTTATCTCTGACCTCTTATCTCTGACCTCTTATCTCTGACCTCTTATCTC
>JAEZKC010000045.1 GCA_023436205.1 Fibrobacterota bacterium | reverse complement strand
CCAGCGACTTACAACATCGTCTCCTCAGCCGGCTCCCAGCATCCCGCCCATCAGGGCTCCAAGTACCGTGCAGTTAAAAGGACTGCTGGTGATCGGACACACTCCGGATGAACAACCAATAAGCTTGTAATAGAGAAACCCCACCAAAGCCCCAACCGCGATTCCTATGATAATCCTAAGCATGTTTCCACTCCTTTATATGATAATACGAATAAATATATATTTCCGGTAAAAAAATTATTCCAGAGCCTCCAGTACTCTCCTGGCCTCCTGACTTATCACCGAATACACAATCTGGTTACCCTCCCTCACCCCTTCTATGATACCTGCGGCTTTCAACACGTTAAGGTGCTGACTTATCGTGGGTTGGGCGATTCCAGTACACTGCACCATCGTACTCACGTTGCGCTCACCTGCCAGAAGTCCCGACACGATGCACAGCCGAATGGGATGACCCAACGCTTTGAGCACTGCGGCCTGATGATCAAAATCTGTCGGTTTCTGTTCCATATATATATGAATATACCTATATTCTATAATAGTTTCAATACATTAATAACAAAAATTGAAGATGACGCTTCGTCTGTCCCTAATACCTTAAATAATCCTCTCCAAACTGCTTTTCCAGAATATCCTCCTCACAGTACACATTTTTTCCTCCTTTTGCAGAGGCCTAAGATTGTGAAAAACAGGCCTTTTTTCAAATAGCGAAACGGCTTTTAAGGTAGTGATTCAGAGGGGAAACTTTATTATATTTTCTGTTTTTCAGAGGCTCAGCATGTCCCCCACCAATCCACTCCATGAAATTGAATACTTCAGAAGCTGTTTTGTACTGATACCGGAAAAAGAGACGTCTCTATGCACTATTTTGAGCACTAGTGAGAAAAAAGAGAAAAAGCCGCGCATTTTCTGCACCTGCTGCAAAGGTTCCTATGCGACATGCAGCCATGCTCAAAAACTTCAATCCCTTCACGATCAGCTCCTTAACCTTCACAGCTCACAGCTGCCACATGAAGATTTTCTCCAAAGCCCGATAAAGCAGCTTTTTAATCCTCTGCTGAAGAGGCATCCCAAGTCTGCATCATCAGTAAAGATAGCTTTCAGAGATGATTCCATAATCTTCGGTGAAAAGAACACCCCCGTACATATCGAATGCAGCCGTTCCAATGAAACCATACGTCTGCTGGAACGGGCAGGTCTTTCGATTGACGGGTTTACAAAGGTAAACAGGGCTGCAATCCTGAGGAAAACCACCGATTTCGTTTATACACAACAGGAAAAGATGCTGGTCTCATCCGGAAATGGTACGGTACGCATAACTGAGGAGAAAAGTATCTGGTACGCCCTAGCCTATCACCTGTTTCGCGAGCTCGGAAAAGCTGCACCTGATATACAAGTGTCTATAATCAAAAGCTTCGAAGTCATCATTTCTACCGACGAACAGAAAAAAATAAAAATCACAGTTCCCGGTGATGTAGTTCCGGAAATGGTGCGCACGTTGAAACAGATGGGGTTTTCCGCGTTCCCATTTACGATTCAGAATGAAACATCAACGTTGAAATTCAAAGTCGATCTGCAGGCAAAAGAGGTTGCCATTCTGCCGATGGCAAGCATTTCAGGCAGCAAGGACAGCTTCGAAAAAATTTCATCCACCCACATTTTCGGCTCCATGGCCTATCTGCCCGGGAACAATACCCTGGTGAGTTTCGATTCAACCAGCCTTGGCCTTTTGGCACAGGGGTGGGGAAAAGAGGTAAAAGTAAAAAAGGAGCAGTTCTCCGAGTTTCTGGAAAAAAACGCTTCCGTGTTCAGCTCAGTGCAGGACAATCTGTTTGTGACTTCCACTCACCAGTATGATCTTTTTGCTGCTCATGGATCAAGCGATAACCAGTCATCTTTTGATCGGCTGATCAACATGCCCTGCTTCACTTCTTTTGACAACATAGATATGGAAGTGCTTTCGATAGAGGGTCAGTGGTCGACTCTATGCCTGGTTTACAAAAACGGACGTGCATCGGTAACTCTGGAGAAGCTACTTGAAACCCGCAGAGAAGGAAAACGGTACTGCATCACTGCAGAAGGATTTATTGATTGTGAAAGCGAAGGAATAGTGGGTGCCCTACCTTTTCAGGAGCTTAAAAGGCAGAGTGAAAATGTGTATCTTTTCCCCCGATCCGCTTTTATGCAGTTTATGGTAAGAGGAAAAGAGATCAACCTGAATCTTTCCGGCGGAAGTGAGCTTGTCAACCAGCTCCGTTCCATGGGGAGTTACAGCCAGCTTTCTCATCAGGTGAAGACACTAAAGAGCTTCACTGGAAAGCTCAGGCCTTACCAGCAAAACGGTCTCGACTGGCTCCTCTTTATTTACGATAACGGTCTCGGTGGCCTGCTCTGTGATGATATGGGCCTCGGGAAAACTCACCAGATTCTCTCCTTTATTGCAACACTTAAAGAACATCGTGGAAATAGAAGACCGGTGCTCGTAATCTGCCCGGTTTCTGTAATGGGGCACTGGAAAAAGCTGTGCAGCACATTCGCGCCAGGAATTAATTGCAGTTTTTATTATGGGTCCGACAGGGACAGCTCTTTACTTGATGATACCACAACCGATCTGTTTATCACCTCTTACGGCGTCATGCGTTCAGATTGCGAAGAGCTGTCACAAAGACATTTTGAGGTGGCAATCTTCGATGAAGCACAACAGCTTAAAAATTCCACCACCGCTGTAAGCCAGGCTGCGGAAAAACTTTTCTGCAATATGAAAATGGGGCTCAGTGGTACACCGGTGGAGAATTCACTGTCAGATTTAAAACGCCTCTTTGACATCGTGCTCCCCGGTTACCTCGGTAGTGATGGAACCTTTAGAGACCGGTTTATTGATCCCATTGAGAACCGCAATGATGAGAAAACCAGGACCATTCTCAAGCTGTCAATAGCGCCATTCATTCTGAGGCGACTTAAGACAACGGTTCTCTCCGAACTTCCTCCCAAAATAGAGGATAACAGATCCTGTTCCTTATCAGAAGAACAAACTGTTTTATACACCGACACAATGTTTCAAAAAGGTCGAAATCTGGTGGAACAGGTTAGCGAAAAAGACAAACCAATCCCCTATATGCATGTATTCGCACTTCTAAAGCGACTTAAAGAGATCTGCAATCACCCAGCGCTTGCTCTCAAGTGCCCCTCCGACTATCGGGAGCACTCAAGCGGCAAGTGGGACCTCTTTACCGAAATCATGGAAGAGGCACTCGGTTCAGGCCAGAAGGTGGTTGTATTCAGTCAGTATCTTGACATGATCGAAATCATCAGGCACTACCTCGAAGAGATAAAAATCGGACACGTGATTCTTACCGGATCAAGCAGAAATCGAGAGAAGCTGATCAGCCGATTTAATGATGATCCACAGTGCAGAGTGTTTATAGGATCACTTAAGGCCGGTGGTGTTGGTATAGATCTTACCAGTGCCTCTGTGGTGATTCATTACGACCGATGGTGGAACGCGTCCACTGAAGATCAGGCCACAGATAGGGTTCACAGAATGGGACAGTCTCGCGGAGTTCAGGTGATAAAGTTGATCACTGAAGATACCCTGGAGGAGAAGATCGAAAAGATCATTTCCCGCAAGAAGGAGCTTGCTTCACTTGTAATAGGAGAGGATTCTCCTGAGATAGTCAAGAGCTTTACAAGAGATGAAATTCTGGAACTTCTTGAGTGGAACAGGGAACGACAGGCAGAAATTGCCTAAGTAAGCATTGTCTCCATAAAAGAGAGCGATTTGAAACCGGTTCTTATATCCAGATGGTGACGGCAATAGGAAAGCAGAAGCCCGGTAACCCGTAAACATTCTCCCATATCATTCACGCTCTGCCCGCCGGTATCGATGCTATCAAGAAAGGCAACGACTTGAGGGGTAAGCATATACTGTGAACCGGAGCTGCGTGCACATGATGGACAGTAAAGTGATCCGGCGGATATCTGCAGAACGCCCCCGCTCCAAGTTGTATCATTTCCGCAGGCAGTGCACACTTCGGTATTGATTTTAAAACCGGCAAGCGAGCAGTATTCATGCAGAAAGTGCCACAGAAGCGGGAATGCGAATCTGGCCACAACGCTTTCCAGTCTTTTCAAAAAAGAAACAAGAAGACTGTAAAGCTCAGGATGTGCTCCCGACTGTGTGATTGATTTAAGATACAGTTCCAGTGCGGTATCACGAACGGCTGACTTGACCAGATCAGCCCTGATGGCAGGCAGAAAATCTGTTACCTGTAGTCCGCCAAGAGTATGAAGATCGCGATTGGGCCGCAGATAGAGAAGGGTTTCCACCAGAAATCCTCTGTCAAGAGGAACCGATTTGGCATCCTTCTTCACCCCTTTGGCCACGCCATGCACAAGCCCGTGATCTTCTGTAAACAAACGGAGGATACAGCTGGTTTCCCGGTAGGGTGTGAGCGCGAGAATCACTGCTGAAGTCTTCTCTACACTCATCAATCAGTCACGAGGATCAAACATAGTTTCTGTCTTGGCGGTACGGCGGAACAGACTCATCAGGTTCCATCCGGTACCGGTACCTGTTGCAGGTTTTATCAGCTGATCATCACTGAGCATTCCCGCAGACATTACTCTCTTTATGGCTACTTCAACCGGAATATTCAGATCCACAACATCACTCTCTGGATAATAAAGAAGGAAGCCGGAAGTGGGGTTTGGAGTAGTGGGAATGAACACAGCAATGAGGTTCTGCCCGGTTTTCTGAGAAAACTCCTTGTTATGCTCACTGGTCACAAAGCCTATGCAGTAACAGTTTGCTTTAGGATACTCAACCAGCACAACTCTTTCAAACAGGCGCTTATTCTGCAGGCTGACCGTGTCCACGATCTGCTGAACACCCAGATAGATTTTATTCAGTATGGGGATTCCCGATATGAGTTTGTTGCCGGCGGCCAGAATTCGTTTTCCGAAATAGTTTTTTGCCAGTATCCCAGTGAAATAGGCGATCAGCAGAATAACCAAAACACCAAGCCCGGTAGCCCATTCAGCCCCGAAAACTCCCGGCAGTGCCGAATCTACCCAGCTGAACACCTTGACAATTATAAAAATGGTGATGAACAGGGGAAAGATGACCAGAATTCCTGTTATGATGTTCGAGCGCAGCTGTTTGAGCATGCGCTTAAAAAAGTAACCCATCTACTTATTCTCCTCGACAAACTTGAACACCTTCTCGTTTTTCTTTGCCATCCCCAGTTTCTCCCTGGCGATTCGTTCAATATGTGCAGTATCGTGAAGCAGCTTCTTTTTCTCCTGTATCAACGAATCCCTGACCGCTTTCGCATCCTGAATCTTCTCACTGCGGCGGTGAAACTCTCTGTTGCTTTTGTAGAGATCGTAAAAACCCTGCCGGCCTCCCACTAGAGCCGAAAGCAGAAACACTCCCAAAAGAGAGCCAATTATAATCACCACTTTTTTGTTTTTCATACTGCCCGCCTGTACTGCTGACCGCAGACCTGGCAAATAAACCCCTTGAGTTCCAGATTGAGCAGAATATCAAACAGATCCGAAACTGCTCTGCCACTGATTTCGCTAATCTCATCAATACGAACAGGGTTCTCAGAAAGTGTATTCAACACTTCCTGTTCGTCGCTGCTGAGAATCGCAGCAGGACTGCATTCGCATGAGGGCGGACTTTTAAGCAAAGATTGATTGGAAACTGCAACGACGCTTTCGAAAATGTCCTGAGCATTGCGCACCGGAACGGCTCCCTCTTTAAGCAGGTTGAAGGTTCCTGCACTAACAGGAGATGTTACCGGCCCGGGGACAGCGAAAATATCCCGCCCCTGCTGAAGAGCATAGTGAGCGGTAATGAGTGACCCGCTCTTTTCCCCCGCCTCCACCACCAGAACCCCGCAGGAAAGGCCGCTTATGATCCTGTTTCGACGAGGAAAATTGAAGCTCTCGGGCAGTGTTCCCAGAGGAAACTCGGAAATAAGCAGGCCCCGCTCGGCTATCTGCTCCGCAAGTCGCTGATTTTCAGATGGATAGATCCTGTCGATACCACAACCAAGCACGGCTATGGTCCTTCCGCCATGTTCAAGACAGCTCTCATGCGCCGCAGTGTCAATCCCCTTGGCCAACCCGCTTACAATGACCAGCCTCGAACTGAGGTCTGCAGTAATGCTCCGGGCGATCTGCTTCCCATATACTGTGGGACAGCGGGTCCCCACAACTGCAAGCGCATGTCCTTTCAAGGCATCCAGATCCCCTCGTACGTAGAGCACCGGAGGGGGGGCGAAAATCTCTTTAAGGTACGCAGGATAATCATCATCAGCAAGGGTTATTATTTGCACTCCCGCTTTGCTGCATTTCGATAATTGCTTTTCGGCGTTTTTGAAAAGTGAGTCATCCTTAAGACGACCAATACAGGCCTCCGGGATAACTCCTTGATCTAAAAGAAGATCCGGTGATGCTTCGAAAATTTTTTCGGGAGTACCGAACTGTTGTATAAGCTGTGCGATGCGTACCGGGCCGAGTCCTTTTACACTGTTGAGGGCGATCCATGAAACGCTCATCGGCAGCACCTTTTTTGGGGGGGATAATAGCTTGGGTTCAAAATAATTCATGGGGAAAAGAGTATTGGCTGATAATGCTTGAGAATTAGGGAGGAAATCCCGCAGTCGCCCAGGGAAAAGTGGCCAATCCATCTTTATGGCAGATAAGTCATTGATTTTCGTAACAATTTATACCTGCAGCATCATCCAGTTCTCCCTCCGGTCTTCCTGCAATAATTCTCTCCTCAGACCGAAATACTGCTTTGAATCGCTAATTTTGTAACGTAGGCACCCGATCGCATATTATATTTGATCACTCATCTTGATTCAAATATACGGAGAGGTGCCCGAGCGGTTGAAGGGGCACGCCTGGAAAGCGTGTGTACGGGTAACCGTACCCAGGGTTCAAATCCCTGCCTCTCCGCCATATCTTAAATGATGATTGACAATTGATGATTGTTGATTAAAAGCACGGCAAACTTCATTTCAAATCGCGAAGTGATACAGAGTGCTGATTGAAATAGTGTTAACCAGCGGGGTTAGTATGAATTCAGAGCAGATGAAAACCAGAACCAAAAAATTTGCTCTAGACATCATCCGACTGGTGCTTGACATGCCTACGGGGCTTGCATATCAAGTAATTGGAAAGCAACTAATAAGATCCGGTACCTCCGTAGGAGCTAATTACAGAGCTTCCTGTAGAGCCAGATCTAAAGCCGATTTCATCTCGAAAATGAAGATAGTTGAAGAAGAAGCCGATGAATCAGGATATTGGCTTGAGTTACTAGAAGAACTACACTTAAATCCCGAAGCGAGATTATCGACTTTGCTGAAGGAAACCAAAGAACTTGTAGCTATCAGTGTATCATCAATCAAAACTGCACAGCAGCATTTACACGATACTAAAGTCTTTAATCAACAATCGTCAATCAACAATCAACAATAAATAAATTGAAAGGGGGTCAGGCCCTGCGCAACCAAAGGCTGTGAACCCCGCCAGGCCCGGAAGGGAGCAACGGTAAGCGGATTCTCGGTGTGCCGCAGGTAAACTTGGCCCCTCTTCAATTTATCCCCGAAGTGAAGCATGGCATATCTCGTTTTTGCACGCAAATGGCGTCCCCTGAGTTTCGAAGATGTAGTGGGGCAGGAGCATGTCACCAACACCCTGCGCAAAGCCATCGAGAAAGACAGAGTAGCTCACGCTTATATATTCACCGGGACCCGCGGAGTGGGAAAAACCACCACCGCCCGTATTCTGGCCCGAGCGCTCAACTGTGAAAAAGGCCCCACGCCCACCCCCTGCGGCGAGTGTACCTCCTGCAAAAACATCATCGGCGGTTCCAGCTTCGACGTACTTGAAATAGACGGAGCCTCCAACAACTCCGTGGAGGACATTAGGGAGCTGCGGGACAATATCGGCTATTCCTCCATGAGCGGCAAATACCGTATCTTTGTTATCGATGAAGTGCACATGCTGTCAAAATCGGCATTTAATGCTCTTCTGAAAACCTTGGAAGAGCCTCCGAAAAACGTCATTTTCATCTTCGCCACAACAGAGCCTCACAAGATCCCCGCCACCATCCACTCCCGCTGTCAGCGCTATGACTTCAGACGGGTGGGTGCCGAGCAGCTCATGGAGCATCTTGCCAAAATCTGCACTGCGGAAAACATTCCATTCGAGAAGAGCGCTCTAATGCTGGTGGCCCGCAAGGCAGAGGGCAGTGTTCGCGATTCACTCAGCCTTCTTGACCAGGTCTGCTCTTTCTGTCGTGAGTCCCTCACCGAAAAAGAGGTGAGGTCGGTTCTGGGTCTTGTTGGCACCGATGTCTATCGGGAAATCATGAAAAACATAGTGGAAAAAGATCCTCTTCCGGCTCTGGCAGCTGTGCAAAATGTTCTTTTTCAAGGTTATGATCTTCACGAGTTCCTCATGGGCTTTCAAGAGCATCTCAGAAACCTCCTTTTCGCCCGCATCCCCGGAAGCCTTGAAACGCGCGGACTCGATTTTGAAGGGGAAGTGGTAAATGCATTTGTCGAGGAATCAAAGCAGTTTGCCGAAACTGATCTGCTGCGCATGGTGGAAGTAGTCAAAAAAGCCGAATTTGAGCTCAAGTGGAGCGCTTTCCCAAGGTTTTTAGTGGAAGTTATGATTCTCAAGCTGCTCTATCTCGACAGTACCGTCAGCATTGAGCAGCTTCTCAAACTAGCCTCAAATGGCGGTGCTGATACAAGCGGTGTCGCTTCCCTTCTCGCCTCCCAGGTGGACGTAAAAAAAAAACTGAACTGACCGAGACTTCCCCCGAGCTGAAGAACCCGGAGCAGGAATCTTCAGTGCAGATTGTCCCTGTTGTGGAGGAACAGATTGGCAGCTATGAAAGCTCCGAGCCACCTCCGCTGGAAATCTATGATGAAGACCCCTCTTTTCAGGATACCCCCAGTGTGGTGCCGGCATCTGAACTTGAGAAGCACTGGCCGGCATTTGTTGATGCCGTTTCACATGACCGGCCCAATTTAGGCGCATTTCTGGCTTTCGGCCAGCTGGTATCCTGTTCGGAAAGTGCAGTGGATATCAAATTTCCCGCAAACAGCGCATTTCCGTTTATGGAAGTTACCAAAAAGGGTAACCGTGACGAAATAACCAGAATGTTGCACCGCTTCTGCCAGGCTTCGGTGGAGCTCAGAATCACCATTGAGGAAAGGGCTTCGGAGGAGAGGGTAGACCAGAATTATATTAAGCAGAAATCGAATGCGACAAACATTAATGACGAAATTGAGAAAGAGCCTATAATTCAGGCACTTATGGACATATTCGATGGTGAAATACTAGGCTGAGGAGAAGAAAATGAAAAACATGAACAAGCTGCTCAAGCAGGCACAGAAGATGCAGTCTCAGGTGATGAAGGCGCAGGAAGAACTGCAGAGAAAAGAGTTCGAAGGAGTTGCCGGCGGCGGCATGGTGAAGGTGCTTGTCAACGGGAAAAACGAACTTGTATCCATCAAGATCAACCCCGAGGTGGTGGATGCCGAAGATGTGGAGATGCTGGAGGATCTTATTATGGCCGCACATCAGAGCGCTATCGAGAAGGTCAAGGAAGCCAATGATTCGGTATTCGGTTCGATTCAGGGCGGAATGGGTCTGCCGGGATTCTGATAATGCTTGATAGTCTTGAGCAGTTGGTGGAGGCTCTCAGCCGTTTGCCTACCATTGGGCGCAAGAGCGCCTGGAGGCTGGCGCTTTATCTTATGGAACGTCCTGAGGAAGAAGCCAGGAATTTGGCAGACACAATCCTGGCCGTACGTCAGAAAGTAGTTCGGTGCTCGGTGTGTTACAACTACAGCGAAACCGAACTCTGCTCTGTGTGCGCGTCCTCGTCACGAGACAGATCTGTTATCTGTGTGGTGGAGAAACCTTCCGACGTCTTCACCATCGAAAAGTCCGGCCGATTTCGCGGGCTGTATCATGTTCTGGGCGGAGTGCTTTCGCCACTCAACGGAATCACAGCCGACAAGCTGAAAATCGCAGAGCTTCAGGGGAGGATTAGAGCTGGATCCATCAGGGAGCTTATTCTCGGTCTGGGGGGAAGTTCCGACGGGGAAACTACGTCACTGTACCTGGCGCGGCTGTTCAGCACGAGTGGAGTACGGGTGACCCGGTTTGCCAGAGGTCTGCCGGCTGGAATGGAGCTTGAATATGTCGATCAGCTTACGCTCACTCAGGCTCTCAACGAACGAACTGACATCAATTACGGAGAAGAGAGATGACACGTTTTCTTCTGCACTGGACCCGCAAAGCGGGAGCGACCTGCCTGTTTCTGGGCTATTTTCCTTTCGGACCCGGAACCGTGGGATCGGCAATTACCATTGTTACCCTGTGGTTTGCCCGAAGCAAACTGGGCTTCATGCTGGGAACCGAAAATGCCCTTCATTTCTGGGGCGTTACTCTGGGGCTAATCGCTGTGAGCATGTTTCTCACCCACAGAGCCAAAGAGGTTTTCGGCAAAGATGATCCCCCGCAGGTGATTTTCGATGAATTCGTGGGTCAGCTTATCACTTTCTTTCTGGTGCCAATAACGATTCGCACACTGCTATTGGGATTTGTACTTTTCAGGTTTTTCGATATTGTGAAACCGTTCCCGGTATCTCACCTCGAGGAAGCTGAAGGGGGAGTTGGGGTCACCATGGATGATGTGGCAGCTGGAGTTCTTGCCAACATTACTTTACTTTTAACACTGGGCGCATATCACTGGGTCAAAGGTTATCTGTAATGAATGCCTATCTTAACCATTTTGCTCATTTCCTTCGGGAAAACATCAACGAGATCTGCTTTGGCATCACTGCGGTAGCGCTCATGCTGGCAGGTCCCCATTTAACTTCACTAATAAAAAGGCTCACCTCCAAGCTCAACTGGTTTATACGTTACTGCTGCTATATACTGCTCTGCACTGTGGGTATCGGCTTCTTATCAAAAGTCATGTTTCAGGGGCTCAAGCACTGGTTCACCATTCAAAACAACGTTGCCCTTTTAATCTGGGTACCCGGAATCTATCTGGGGCTTGCCTGGTTTGCAAAACAGCAGCGGGAGATCTGAGATGCGGCCAGAAGAGCGTCTCGCTGAACTGCTTCTGCAGAGAAACCTCAAGATCGCGGTAGCGGAATCCTGCACCGGAGGGCTCATCGGAGGAGCAATCACCTCCCTGGCCGGATCATCAGCTTATTTCAGGGGCGGGGTGATTGCCTATGATAACGGGGTGAAACAAGAGATCCTGAAGGTCCCCGCAAATGAACTCGAGAGCTTTGGAGCAGTCAGTGGTCCTGTTGTTGAATCAATGGCCAAAGGGGTGGCCAAACTCCTAAATTGCGAATGTGCAGTTAGTGTATCCGGAATCGCCGGCCCCGGCGGTGCCACTCCGGATAAGCCGGTAGGCCTGGTATATGTCGGATTTTTCCTCAACGGGAAAACATATCACCAAAAGTTCAATTTTGATGGCACCAGGGAAGCCATTCGCACACAGACTGTTGATTCTGCCTTGGAATGGGCTTTCAAACTGCTTACAATTCATAGCCAACCATAATCTTCCCTCTTGTAAAAATATCTTCTGGTAAAGACTGCTTGCGGTAAAAGCTACTCTCCAATTATCTTCCTTATTACAATGTATTTACAACGCGGTGGAAAAACCGTGTATTGATGCCTTAATAACGCTTTTTCGCCCTATTTCAGAGACCATAAATTTTAACCATAGTCAGATTTCCATAAGGAAGAGCTGCATGAATCAAAAAACTATTATCATCCGCCGGGCAGTTATCTCTATTTCCCTGTTGATGTTCACTTTTCAACTGAATGCCCAAACCAATGCCGATGGCTGGAGTGCATTTGTTAATAACGATCCAGTTAAAGCCAGAAATATTTTCGGCAGCAACATCAGTTCACCAGATTCTAAAACTGCCGGTGAAGCTTACCGGGGGCTGGCCTTCAGCTGTGATTTCATGGGGCTTGAAGATTCCTGCATGGTCTACCTATTAAGAGCTTATATGAAGGATAAAGATGAAATCAGCCTCACTGCGGCATCACAGAGCCTGATACCCTTCTCTAGAACTCATAGTGGGCATTTTGTCTCAGAGGGGTACAAGGTCTATACTGAACTCAGTAAGCAGAAATCAATGTACAATGCATGCCATATAGAAGATCTGGCAAACCGGTATGTAAACGATGGAAAGCTTTCCAAGGCTACAAAACTCCTCAAACCCTTAGGAACAGTCCACACCTTCAGGATGATCGGTCCCTTCGAAAACATCTCCGGTTCCGGTTATAGAAAGGTGTTTCCTCCTGAACAGGAGCTTGATTTTTCCGCAAGGTACAGAGGCAAAGATGGTTCGGAAGCGTCATGGTTTCCTTATGTAAATGAGGCAGTCACCGGATGGACTTTTACCGAAAATAACTATACAAGTAAAAATGCAGTCATCTATTACTATTCCAATATTCGAAGCGAAACCGAGCAAAGCGTTAATATCGGCTTCGGAGCATCCGGTGCTTTCAAAGTTTTTCTCAATGACGATCTGGTTCTGGCCGACTCCGTATTCAGAAATACCGGAATTGACATGTACATGCAAAAAGTTTCGCTTCACAAGGGCGACAACAAACTCCTCATCAAGCTCTGCCATGAAAAAAGAAACTCCAACTTCCTGGTACGCTTTTTTGGTGATGATGGAAGAGGCCTTCCTTCAATATCATATAATGGGGAAAAAGCTGATTATACCCCTGGATCCACCACTTTCGGCAACCTGACCAATTCACCTTTTGTTAGCCGGATTGAAAATTATCTTACCGATCGATTAAACAAAAATGATAATGACCTGGAAGCCGCTTTTTTACTCGTGAGATTTTACAACATTGCAGAGATGACCGACAAAGGGCAGAAGCTCGCAAGCCGTTTTATTCAAAAATATCCGCAAAGCTCTGTTTGGCAGGAGATGTACAGTGAGGCCCTGATGAGAGGCAGAAAAATTACCGATGCACAAACCGCAATAAAGTCTGCTTACCGTAACTGCAACTACAACTACAAGGCATGGACAAATGAACTGGAGGTGATCGGTAACTCAGCCGGCCTTTCAGATGTTAAACAGTTTATTCTAAAGTCTCCCGAACAGTTCCGCAATACTCTTCAGGCACAACTCTACATGTTCAGTTATTATGCTGAAACGGAAAACAAGTCTGAAGCCATTAAGATCCTTGATCTCTTTGAACGTGAATACCTGGGGAATGAAGTAGTGGTAAACATCCTGGCCAACCTGTACGCCAGCCAGGGGAATACCCGCAGAGCAGAAGCAATTCTGAATCGCTATATTGATTATGAACGCACCGCCACTGGAATGTTCTCAACACTCAGTGATGTGTACCTGCGAATGGGGCAGAAATCCAAAGCTGTCAGCACTCTCATGCAGTGCCTGAAGTATTCTCCCAATGAACCCGGAATTTACTATTACCTGGCAAAACTGTCTCTTCAGAACAGGGAATTCTCCGCCGCTCAGCAATATATCGACAAGGGTCTAAAGCTTATGCCCTCTTCACCCGGCATGGTAGCCCTTCAGGGATCAATAAAAAGTGCTCAAGGTAAAACAGAGGAAGCCAAGGAAGCCTTCAGAAAGTCGATTCGCTTTGCATACAACAGTTTCGATGCCTGGAGCCAGCTTCTTGCTCTGGAGGGAAAACAGGAGCCACAAAACATGGTGGAAGTACCTGAACCGGGCGAATTGATCAAGAGTACAAAAGAGTGGAAGGATCTCTCGGGTGACAATGGAGCAATTCTATCCTATACAAAGGATGTCTTTCTCTATCCAAGCAAATGTTCCCGTGAACGCTACTTTCTCATGGTTCATCTTCCGACCCAGAGCGCCATTGACAACTGGAAGGAATACAGAATAAGCTTTAACAGTTATTACCAGGCCCTGAGTGTTGCCAAAGCGTACTCCAGAAGTGCAACCGGAAAAGAAACACCCGCCGATGTATCTCAGAATCTGGTCGTTTTCAAAACACTGCTGCCCGGAGATAATATCGTTCTGGAATGGACACTGGATAACTATTATCAGTTTGATATGGCACGAAATCTATGGGGAGAGCATGAATTCAGCTTACGTTACCCCGTTTACGAAACGAAATTGCGACTGGTGACTCCGGGCAATGATTCCATTCCCTACACTGTGCACGGCGCAAATATCACAGTTTCCAAAGACACGGTGCAGGATTTCCTTATCACCAGCTTTTCCAGAGGCGCTTACAAAAATTCACCTCGCGAGCCTTTCTCTTTTGTGGAAAACGCAAACGATGACAAAGTGTTCTATTCTTCTTTCCCCTCATGGTCTTCAATCGTAGACTGGTATCTTAACCTTACAGAGAACAAGGTGGAGCAGACCTATGAACTGAAGGAACTTGTAGACTCACTTACCCAGGGCGTTACAGATGACCGGGAGAAGGTTCGCAGAGTTCATAATTACATCACCAAAACCGTTCGCTACAGCTTTATTCCCTTCAGACAGTCCGGCTGGATTCCCCAGCAGGCAAACGAGGTTCTTGCCTCCCGTATCGGTGACTGCAAGGATATGGCCTCCCTGGGAAAGAGCATGCTTGACATAGCAGGCATTCCAAGCGACCTGGTGCTCGTAAGCACACGAGACCAGAACAGCATCTACCCTTCATATGTAGGGCCGGATTTCAATCACTGCATACTGTCCTATGTCCTTGATGGAAAACGGGAATTCACCGACCTTACCGATCGTTTTCTGTCTCTGGGGAGCCTTCCCCGCATGGATCAGGGGGCTTTGGCTCTCATAGTGAAAAGGGGTACCGACTCACTTATTCACCTTCCAGTGGATTCCGCCAACGGCAGATTTGTAAAAAGGGTGGTGCAATCGGTTCTTGACAGTAGCGGCACTTTGATCAGGAAAATCGAAAGTACCCGCACTGGAATTCATGCTGAAAGTTACCGTTCCAGCTATATTTCAATGCCCCTGGATGAGAGAAAGAAAGATCTGCAGAAGGTGCTCGCCTCAACCTACTCCCAGGCTGTGGTGGATTCTTTTATCATCGAAGGTTTGGACAGTCTTACTGATACCGTTTTCAGTGACTATCACTTTACCGCCAAGAATGCCGCACAGGTAAGTGGCACCACCATCCTTTTTGATCTGGATATCAATGATCGCATTAAGCCTGACTACTTTCCCAGTGACCAGAACCGCACTCAGGATATCGACATGCTGCAGTCATGGTTCGGCATCGGAACGTTTGCTCTGGAAGGGGAACTTGCAATACCGCAAGGATGGCGCCTGGTCAATATGCCTCAAAATGTGCAGATGTCCGATACTTGGGGTGAGTACTCTCTCAATTTCACGCTGCAGGATAATAAACTTATCTACGTTCGTAAGGCAGTTTTCGATTTCCGCAATCCTATCAAGGCCGATCAGAGCGCTGATTTCAGATCACTCATGAGCCGCCTGGCGGATGCAGACAACGTGCAGCTTGTGTTCATGAAAGAGTAGGATCAACCGGGGAATATTTTCAACAGGAACTGGCTGAAAGCTAGTTCCTGTTTTTAATTGGACCGCCTCACTCCACGTACTTATCTTCGCCCTTGGCCAGAATATCCCTGAACGCCTCGGCCGTATCGGCCTGAAGAAGCTTTCTTCGGACCTCCTCGTAAGACATGACTCTGGACAGCGCTGAAAGTATTTGAGTGTGTTCGGTGGAAGTGCTTGCAGGTGAGATCATCATGAAAATAAGGTGCACAGGCTGTTCATCAAGGGCATTGAACTCGATCCCCTCCACCGATCTGGCGGCAACCATGTAGAGCCTGTCGATGCCGCTTAAACGGGCATGCGGAATAGCGATACCGAATCCGATACCGGTGGACATGTCCATTTCCCGTTCAAGTATTTTGGCGCTAACCGCATCGGGATCTGCCACATTGTAGATGGAACACATGAAGCGGGCCATCTGATCGAGCACCTGAGATTTGTCTGTATTTTTTAAATCTATTATAATACTGTTTTTCTGTATGAGATCCTGAATTTTCACACTGATTCCTTTTTTCGGCTCAGAGCTTATCATTACCGGTTGGGGGTCGCTTCCTGCGCTGAATCTGAACCAAAATACGTCCTGCGATATAGATAACGAAACCGGTAATTGCTCCAACGAAGGCAAGCTGAGGGTAGATTGTCCCTGCATAACGCGCATTATCCTGAACCACAAAGAGGGCAATTACAGAAACAATTGCCGTCAAAAACCCTATGAGCATCAATAAAAACCCGTTATCTCTGAGGAATTCCCAAATTTTAGCCATTTTTTTCTCCTGAGTGTTGCAGAGAAGTGTAGTGCATAAAATGATTTCTGAACGACCCCATTTCAAATGGAAATGCCTTTCATTCTGGAAAAATAGTTTATAATAGCTAAAAACAGGCCTTAGTACACTAATTCCTGCCCCAGTCCGTATACCGAATTATAATTGACTATCTTGCTCAAGTTGGTTATTTTGATAAGTGGAGGGAGAAAAAATGTTTTCAGTCAGTGCAAAATCCCATTACGGGCTGCTGGCAGTTTTCGAACTGGTTGCCAACTATGATAAACGGCTGGTGCAGATAAAAGATATCGTGGAAAGTCGCCATGTGCCTAAAAACTATCTGGAACAGATCCTCAACCGCCTGCTCAAATTCGGCATCGTGAAAAGTGTCAGGGGGAACCGCGGAGGGTACGAACTTGGGGATCACCCCGACAAAATTACGCTCCTCTCGGTCGTTGAGGCGCTGGAGGGAGAGATTCATCTGGCCGGGGAAACATTCAACGATTTGCAGGCAGTAAACGGGATTTTTGCCGAAATGGAAACCTGCATCAGGAAATCTCTGGATATTCCGCTTTCTGTTATCTGGGAAAAGCAGAAACAACTGGGCGGAGCAATAGTATACCATATATAATTGTTGATTTAAAATTGATGATTGTTGATTTTAAAGATTTATTTTACTAAAGGTAATGACAAGATCAAATTGCTATTTATAAATCAGAAATCCGAAATCGCAAATCATAAATGGGGCAGAGGGGTATTGGATGGTCCTGGATATAGAGAATCTCATTGGCGGCACACCACTGCTGAAACTTAACAGATGCATTGCTGCCCGGGGAAATGTGATCGCCGCCAAACTCGAGGGGTTTAACCCTTGTGCATCGGTAAAAGATAGAGCTGCCCTGGGCATGATACGGGATGCGGAGGAAAAGGGGCTGCTTTCCAAAGGAAGCACCATTATCGAAGCAACATCCGGTAACACGGGAATAGCGCTGGCGTTTCTTGCTGCTGTAAATGGTTACAAATGCATTATCGTAATGCCCGACAGCATGAGTATCGAACGCCGCAGAATCTTGCCGCTTACGGTGCTATTATCGAACTCACTCCCGCTCATCTTGGAATGAGAGGCTCGATTCAAAAAGCGGAGGAACTGGCCAAATCAATACCCGATTCCTTCATGGCAAAGCAGTTTGAAAACCCGGCAAACCCCCGCATTCACGAATTGACTACTGCAAAGGAGATCCTCAAAGACGCCAATGGCAAAGTTGACATCTTTGTAGCAGGCGTGGGCACAGGTGGAACACTGGTAGGTGTCGGAAGAGAACTCAAGAAGCGTAACCCCTCCACCCTGATCGCAGGTGTGGAACCAGCCACCTCGGCGGTTCTGAGCGGTTCACCCGCAGGAACACACGCCATCCAGGGAATTGGTGCAGGCTTTGTGCCTTCAGTAGTTGACAAAACCGTTATCGATACTGTTATCACAGTCACTGACCAGGAAACCTACGAATGGACCCGTAAAATCGTCCAGAAAGAGGGGGTCAGCGCTGGGATAAGTTCTGGAGCGGCACTGTGTGCAGCAGACAAGCTGATCAGCTCCAAAAATCTCAAAGGAAAGACAATAGTAGTGCTCTTCCCGGATACAATGGAACGCTATCTCACGGTTCCCGGACTGTTCAGCGAGACATAACCAGACTATTTTTTTAACACCCAGCCCCTGAAAAACAGTCCTCCCACCAGCCCGGAAAAGAACACACCCCAGAAAAGGGAAGCACCGAACGCATTCATCCCGGTGGGCAGGTTCATGCTGAAGACTGCAGAAAGAGCGGTGAGCGGAAAGAAAATTGCGGCCATGATATTGAGCCGGTGCTGAGCCTGTACCGCTTCTCGATTTGTCTGAGCATCTTTTTCACTGTTTTCGGCCAGTTTAAAGTTCAGCCTATTCTTTACATCCTCAAAAAGCAGATCAAGTGATCTTTGAATCTCGTATGCCCGGTCACGAGCCTCTATAATGTCAGCGTCTAGCTTCACCATCTCTCTGCCACTCTGAAGCGCCTCATAGCTGTTTATAGCCGCCCGCCGAAGGGGATTGAGCTTCTCAAGGAGCACAAAAAGCAGTTTGGGCGAATAGCTGCTGCGGTACTCAGCCTCGAGTTCACTGAGATATCCCTCATAAGTGGCCAGAAACCGTTTTAGTCTGAACAAGCCTTCTCCTTGACCATTGCACTGCCACTCGCCATCCGGCCTTCTCCAGAACACGATGGCTTCTCGAGTAACCTGGCCGAGCTTTGGATTATGCAGCACCAGAAGCAGATGACCATCTTCAAACAATGCCCTCTGCCTTCCATAGGAAGACTGCCCCAACCTGACCGAGATCTTCTCCGGCAGAGTCCATCCGTAGTTCTGTTTCATAGATTACTCCGTTTGATGGTGAAAAGTCGGCAGCTAAGCGGAATGTGCTCTTATCAAAATAAATCGGGTTTGGTGGAGATGTGCTTACTGATTGTTTATTGGCGACTTAGATCTTCGTACTGAAGTGTGATGCTACCCCTTCTCCGCTCATCCAGAGCGTAGTCTTCGGAGTCGAAGGGTCATCTGCCTGTTTTTCATTTCGTATCGTAGGAAGCGTATATTCGCCAAAGTCGAAGTGTAATCCTCAAAACTCGCCAATGCCAGGGCGAATTATACTAACGGCGAAGACGCCTCACAGGTCACCGGCACCATCTCTCGCATTGAAAATCCATCAAAAATAGTCATATGAGTTCGTTAACCACGAGTCCGGTGAAAGGCCTTTCCCGTAACCAGACTGTGCAATACTCGACGTTATTACGAATTGAAGCACCACAGAAATTCTACGGTAAATACAATTCGTTTTTAAATGCGAGTCCCTTCTCTTCTATTTTCCTGTCTAAAAATTCCTTAAAATCATTATTCATCCTCAAATAACCAGAAATATGCCCCACATAAACAGAATCGTTCAAACTGTAGATCGGGAGAAATGATAACAATTCTCCCTTTTTGAAGCGAACCGACATCAAGTAAAAATTAGTGGATTCACTATGACAAGTAATATTCTTGTCACTTTTAACCGCATTTATCAACAACTGGGAAAAATATTCCAATTCATTGTCGGTGGTAAGGTGGAGTATTTTTTCATGCCCTGAGCCTTGGTGATTGGGTCCGGCAATCGCAACATATTTCAGTTCAGATGCATTGAACCGGGGGAACACAAAACCCTTTGGCCTGAATTCACTACGATCATTGATAGCATATCTTCCACCGCCGATTTTGGGCACAGATAGAATAGCCGCCACGATAACCGTATCATGGAAGAAAATGCCAACACCTGCCTTTTCACCAGCCCAGGTAGAATCTTTTGTCAAATAACTCAGCACCGTGAGAGGTTTTCCTAAGTATTGTCTGGGTTTCAATCCGACTGATTCAGATAACTCTAAAAATTTCAGCATTCTGTCTTTTTCAAATCCCTTAAGTGATTCAGGATTCGGCAGTGTTTCGATTCTTGATAAAGGAAATCGGTGCAGCTTTCCATTATAAACCAGGGGATCACATTCGACTGATAAAGAATACTGCTTCAAATATTGCAACGCCCGCCTATGCAGGTCAGGGCCTGAATTTCCGTTTCCTGCATATACCGAAAAAGCCAGTAAAAACAGCATACAAAGTAAACGAACTGGGTTATGCTTCATAATGTTCCAGCAATGTTTTTTTTATTAACGTAAGCTTTTTCAAAATGATTACATTCCAGTACAAAGACTCATTACTCCCGCTTGAACTACTGTGTAGAATGAAGCCGGAAAGAAAAGCAGTAAAGTGAACTACAATGCAGAATTTAGTTATGAAAGGTCAGAATTATGAGTTATCCATGCAAAGACAGGCGATTTCCAATGGTATTTTATACCTACTCCCTCAAAAGCTCATCCACCAGTACAGGCTTCCCATTAACAGTCCTCTCCAACCCTCTTCTGCTGAGTGTAGTGCCAAGGATCCGATCATACAGTGAAAGTGTCATCTGATACTGCACCCGCATCTCAAGCTCGCTTTCTCTGGCCTTTGTTAACTCCTGCTCCACTTCGAAAATCGTACGCACACTGCTCAACCCGGCCCGCAGCCGAACCATCTCACTCTGAAGCAATGAAGTACGGTAGTCAACCACCACGGAAGCACTGGATAAATTGCGCGAAAGATCATGCACTCTCTCAAGAGTCAAAGCCGTTTGCGCCGTAATTTCCCTTTTTAGGGATGCTTCCTCCAGCTTTGCAATCTTCTCATTAAGCTTTTCCGCCTTAAGCAGATTGCGTTCAGATAACCCGCTTCCCAGCGGTACCTTAAACTCAACAGCACAAGCCCAGTTACGTTTGTTGCGCTCCGAATCGTAAAACTGACTGACTGCCTGATTTATCTCTTTGTTTGATCCGGATACCCCCACTATACCAGTGAGATTTAGCTCCGGTAGAGATTTACCAACCTGCTGGGAGACAGCGATTCGACTTCTTATTCTGGTGAATTCTGCAGTCAGCAGTTCAGGTTGATAGAGTGACAGCAAGCTGTCAAAGTCTGCAGGAAGAGTATCAATTAAAAGTTGTTCATTATTGACTAGAAGCGGTGTAACTGCTTTTAAATGTGTAAGGCTTGGATCCTGATCATAACCGATCATCTGCTTGAGCTCGGCAATCACCCCGGCATGCTCGATTTTGATTCCCGACAAGGCCATCTGGCGCTGCGCCTGCTCCGAAGACACCTCCACCGCATCCAGCTTTGACATTATGCCAGATGCAACCAGTGTCCGACTGTCATTAACAATCTGATTGGCAACAGCAACTGACTTTTCGGCATTGCGCCTCTTCTCCTGTAAATACACCAGCTTCCAGTAGGTATTCTCGAGCGCATAACATTGAGCCATCAAAGTGGAACGGAACCTATTGAAGGCAATCTGGCGTTCCGCACGGGCAACCTTTATTTGAGTAAGCGGACCATTTCCGAGAAAATCTTTCAGAATAGGCTGAGTAACCGACACAGTCGAACTAACCGTAGGCCACTCTAGTGTACTCTGCGCAAATCGTATGTCTTTCTGAGTCACATGAAAGCCGTAACGAGTCCCCGTCGGAAGCACACCTTCAATACCCCCCCTCATGGTTTCCCTCATCTCGATAAGAACGGCATCAGGTCTTTCCGATTCAGAATACTCATAAGTACCGCTGAGATAGGGTTCAAATATTCCAAAAGCGGCCAGAAAACGCTTCTCCCCTATCAGGTACTCCAGTTTAGCTCTCTGTACTTCCTTATTGTGCTCAATTAACCTCTGTATGGCTTCATCCAGCGATAGAGGGTATGCTGAAAGGCTTTCCTCTCCGGAAGTATCCGGCAGGATAAATGCCCTCATCATCTTTATACGATCCTGGGCAATTTTTTCCGGATCGGGGGTGAACACTTCGGAAGAATCAGCTACCGCCTTAAGTGTATCGACCTCACCCTGTGCCCAAACTCCGCAAACTGCCACTATAACCAAGAAATATTTATACATTACTGAACATCTTCCCTTGTAAAAGAGAGTGAATCATCGAGCCACAAATCCATTTTCTGCACTGCGTTTCGACTCGCAGCAGATTTTCTCTGCGCAGTAGCTTGCGCATTGCGAATTACGGACCCGGCAAACCATTCACCCCCAGATTTCGCAGAAACTAACGCACAGGCAAGATTTCTCATAAAAACATTCCCGTGCCGTTTAACCAATTCATCATCCATAGCGGCAAAGGTTCGGTTACTACCGGGATCACCCTGCCTGCCGCTGCGTCCATAAAGCTGCCTATCGATTCGGCCTGATTCATGAAATTCGGTTGCTATCACATGAAGTCCGCCTCTATTTACTGTTGATGGATCAAGAAGAATGTCTGTCCCTCGGCCTGCCATATTGGTAGCCACGGTAATTGCCCCTCGCACACCAGCCTGGGCAACAATTGCAGCCTCCTCCTTATGGCGTACAGCATTAATCACGTTACATGTCATTCCACGATCCAGAAGACGCTTGGCCAGTTGTTCACTGAGTTCAACACTTCGAGTCCCCACAAGAACTGGCCTTCCCGTTTTATGGACAGTTTCTATCTCATTTACAACAGCATCCCATTTCTCTTTCTGGCTCAGAAAGATGCGTGTAGGATAGGATTTTCTCTGGCAGGGACGATTTGAAGGGATAGCCACCATAGGCAAATCATATACCTGCCACAATTCACCCAGCGCTTCACGTGCAGTGCCGGTCATTCCTGAAAGAAAATGGTAGTAACGAAAAAAGCGCTGAAAGCTGATCCGCGCCAGCGTTTCGTTTGGCGGGGTAATGGGAACCCCCTCTTTCGCTTCCACCATCTGATGCAATCCATCGCTCCATGATCGTTGCGGCATTATTCTACCGGTGAACTCATCAACGATAACCACCTTGTCTTCTTGAATCACATACTGCTTGTCTTTATGAAAGAACTCCCGGGCTGTTAAAGCCTGGCGGAGCAGTTCCCGCTGAAATCCCGCTCCGGAAAACCGGGCAGGCATCTCTATTGATTCAAAAATTTTCTTCACATCCAGCTTCTGCTTCAGATGAAGGTCCTTATTACGGTAATCAAGCTCATAATCCCTTCCATCTTCAAGTGTCAACGAAGCCTGATAAGCAGCCCTGCAAGCGGCGCTGAACTCTTCATTATCACCCTGACGTGAAATGATGAGCGGAGTAACCGCTTCATCGATAAGAAGACTGTCTGCCTCATCCACGATCGCTGCATACAATCCGCGCATCACTACTCCATCGCAATGCAGCGACTGTCCGGACACTACCTTTCGGATAAGACGCCTTTCAAACTTCTGAAGGGAGCCAAGAGCGATACGATCTCGTAAAAAATCGGCTGCTACCTCTTTAGCTGTCGAATAAGTGACATCCGCACTATATCCTTTTTTTCTCTGCGGAGGATCAAGTGTGGAAATCACAAACCCCACAGTCACACCGCAATAATTGTAAAGTGGTCCGAGCTTCTGCGCATCGCGTTCAGCAAGATAATCATTGGCAGTAACCACATGACAAGGCAATCCGCTCCAGCCTCTTATGATTGCAGCGAGAGAAGCGGTAAGCGTTTTACCTTCTCCGGTAGCCATTTCAGCGATGAACCCTTTAAGCAGAGCCAAAGCTCCTGCTGTTTGAACGGTATAGGGGCGCATTCCCAATGTGCGAAAAGCTGCTTCGTGAATTAATGCCAAGGCAGAAAAAAGAACCTCATCACCAGGGCTTTTCCTTCTCCTGAATTCACCCTGAAACTCCCTAAGCTTTTTTTTCAGTTCCCGATCGGAAATTTTCTTGTAATCACCTATCTGATTTTGCACTACCTGAGCATCCTTCATCAGCTTTCGGGTCACTCCCGACCGGCTGCTTATACGCCCGATCAGACGGTACAGTATACCATCCAGCCCCGAGGGGATTTTCTGACGGTGTTTTATCGCTGTAAGTCGATATTGGGAGGAAAGGGTACTCATATCGTTTACACTTTATAGTTTTTCTGAATCAATTGACGAAGTTTTCGTGCCCACTGCCAGAGAAGCGGCTGCTGCCCTAATGAAAACCACACAAATCCAGAACGTCCATGTAGCAACATTACGTTTTTATGTGGAACTACACCAACCCTTACCTCATAAAAGGGCTCAGCTGTTATTGTGCCTGAACTGTCACCACTTTTTACCGCTATTTCCCCCCCACCCATGAATCCTAAGGCGGAAGAGGGCAGTCGATTTTGTTCCATCGGTATAATCACCATGGTATCTATTGAAACGGGAATACTGGCCTGCCCCTTGAGACGAATAATACTGCCGGTCACCGGACGGGAAAAGAGCTGCCCGATTTCTTTTTGAGAAATTGCTGATATGAAGAAAAACCGTTCTTTATTTATCAACTGGCCCACAGATGTACCCTTCGGTATCCAGCGATTCAAAAAATGAATTGCATTGGGCGAATACCAGATCCCATTTATCGGGGCTCTAACCGTTAACTTTACCAATTGAGAATCAGTGTGATCAAGTTTCTCTCTCAGCACTACCCTTCTTTGAGACAACGGCATGAGTTCAGATTGATATGAATAGAGAGCTCTTCGGTAATTCGATTCCACTTCCTTAACCGCCGCAACTGCTTCATCACGTCTAAGGAGCAGCTCTTCATTATCCATTAAAAACAGTGTATCGCCTTTTCGAACCTGACTTCCGGAATTCACACAAACTTTCCTGATCACACCCGCAGTACCGTTGGTAACATTCTGAAAATCCTCTGCTTTAAGAACGCCGGGAGCCTTGAAACGAAGCGGGAATGGGACAAACCCCAGAAAAAGCACTACACCAGCTATCAATCCGACCGTCACCTGGATGGCTCTTGCACGAACACGGGCAATCCCCGGGTCGGAAAGCAAGTACTTGACAGCCTTAATCAAAGGCACAATCATCCATGAAGCGAACAGATAGGCACCCATGATAACAGCAAGGAGAAGCAGCTTAGTCGATACAAAAAAAAGTAATCCACCAAACACCACAAAACGATATACGGTACTGGCGATATTGTAAAAGACAAGCAGAAAGGATTCTTTCTTTGATCCCCCAACCGGAATACCATCCTTTTTACCGAACAGATACTTTTCTATGAAATAAGAGGTCTGCTTTTGACCCTGTTGCTGGAGGTTTGGTGTGTCGACAAGATCTGACAGCATGTAATAGCCATCATATTTCAACAGTGGATTGATGTTGAATAGCAGGGAAGACACCGAGGCCGCAACAGCCATATTATATGTTAATGAGTGGAGAACACCGTCGCCAGTATGTGCCCAAATGACTATTGCAATGGAAGCCACAAACAGCTCAAACAGCATTCCGGATGCTCCCACCAGAATACGCTTCCACTTATTCCGGAAAGCCCACGCAGCCGTGGCATCCATGTAAGGCAGGGGAGTAAGCATGATGAACATGATACCTAAAGTGTGCACCTCTCCACCAAAACGCCTGACTGCCGCTCCATGACCGAACTCATGAATTAACTTAACACATGTAATTGCCCCGTAAAGCAGTACTAAATTTGAAGGAGCGAGAATACCCTGTGACTGCTGAAGTGCAAGGTGAAAATTATCCAAAAGTGATTTGAGTCCAAACCCAACCATTATTACCCACAGGATGATCCCAATCGGTCCGAACAAGAGCTTAATAAGCGGAATAAACGATTTTAACAAAGCATCCGGATCATAAAGCGGAATACGAGCAAAGAGCAGATTGAGCAGCTGTCCTTGAACCTTTTTTGTTTCCCGCTTTTCATATCTCTCGAAAAGACGAACACTGTCAGGTGACAAATCAGAATGAATGAGATTGGACTGATAAAGTTGAGAGAGCAGGTTGATAATATCTCCCTGCGTGGGGGCAGATTCAGGAATTCGCGTCACGAGCCCATTCCAGATCTCATCCACAGTTTTACGAGGGCTCAATCGGGCTATGAACTCATATACTTCCGGAGGAAAGCGAAAAAACTGGTTTGTATACGGGTCATGAAGTACATACCAGAGTTCTCCTCGGAACACCTGACGGTCAATCCGGACACTGGGGCGGATTGTTATCCTCTGATTTGCAATCCTGTACCATGAATCATGAAATATCTTTTCTTTACTCATTGTAGTCTGTCGACCCTATCTCACCACCACAGTTTCAGCCGGAGGAAATCAAATGTGCGATGACCAATTATCCAAAAGAGCGTCTTCTTTTCCGACTCAATTTTGGAAATCCCCGTCATACCCGGCCTGAACCACTGTGGCACTTCATTATCAAAAGAACAGACGACCTGGAAGACATTTCCGCTCGGATCAGAAACTGCTGCCGGTTCGATTCTCTGTACTGTGATTGCGAACGATTCGTTGGGCCGGCTAGCCAATGCAATTTGCCCGCTGGCGCCAAGCCGGATATTTTGAATTTCATTCTCACTTACCTTTGCCTCCACCCGGATGTCCTCTATTCTGCCAAGCTTAAAAAGGACCTCACCCTGTTTGACCGGTGAACCTAAGCGCTCATGCTGATCTCCTTCAATGACAATACCGGTAAAGGGAGCCTTAATATCAGCCTGAGAGAGACGGAGTTTTACAATATCCAGTCGGGAATTTAGCTGCTCACTTTGAGATTGAGCTATGCGCATTTCCGCCAGCTGTTCACCCGCACGAAACTTGTCTTCTTCACGTCTAATTTTCGTATACTCAGCTTCCAGCCCGGATTCTTCAAGAATTAGATCTTTTTTATCGAGAGAGAGCATCACATTTCCTATCTTAATACTCTCACCCGCTTTGGCGTGAACTGCCGAGATATAGCCATCAAAAGGAGCTGCCAGAAATGTGATATCGTCTGTTTTCAAAATCATAGGCGAATCCACTCTGTATCGTACCGGAACCGTGAACAGAAATACCAAAGCTGCAGATGCGAAAATGGCCCCTAACTTTATCCACGTATGCTCAATGCCTAAAACCAGTCCAAGCTTTCCTCTTATCCATTCCCCAAATCGAGCTCCAAACCATCTGTCCCGTTTCTGCAACTCGTGAAGGCGAGCAGACACTTGGTCAATCAGCATACGGACATGATGCAAATCCTCCTCGGAAAATGCTCCCATGTTTTTTTCCAGTAAGCAGACACCAAGCACATCATTGCCTTGCCTAACTGGTAATGACAAAAGTGCCCCGGCGGAAGCCTGTTTCAGATATATTTCATGATCCCGAACATATAGCGTACCTTCATTGTCTGTCATCGGAAAACGGATCTCAGTGTTCTGTTCAGAAGCTTCTTCCATTGCGGCTTCTGCCTTCTGAACGATCTCCATTTTCTTTTCAAAGTGATCTGTCTGGCTCACGGCTTTGAGGCGGATATGATTTCCCTTGCGCCATCCCAAGGACACCCTACTGCACTTGTAAGCAGATGCCAGCTCATTGCATAAAAGCATGGCCGCAGAAAGGAATCGGGTTTGGGAATTCAACTGCACATTGAGATCAAGTACATTCAGTATCTTTTCCTGATGCTGGATGACCCGCAACGCTTCTTTTTGTCGCCTGTAGATCACCGGAATATCAGTTACCGATGTTAAAGCGATGGTGGCAGCTGAAATTTCGGTGGGATTTACAGTTGGTACCTTGAGGAAAGCATACTCGACCGGAGCGCCGCGTTCATTCTGTACGGGAACTGTCAGAAGCGAAAAAGAACTGGTCGAAAAAACGGTTACCTTCTTGTCAGAACTTTTTCCCAGTGTTTCTGAAATAAGTTTCGGAGTAGCGTGCAATGCATCGTTTTGATTTCCATTCGGAACTGCAATCACCTTAAAGGATTTGGGTTCTGAACCTTTTTCAATGATTACACCATCATCAGCTCCCACCAGGTCTGAAAGGCTGTCAAGGAACATCGCCCAGAACTGCTCAGGTGAACCTTCGAACGATCTCAGCAGCTGAAGTTTATGGAGACCTCTGCTGGTTCGGATTGAGCCTTGTTGTACCATACTATTCACCTATCAGAAGATATCCGGAAACACCCGGCTTCACGGAACCATCTCGGTTGTCAAATTTAATTTTCACGGTCAGAAGATCGCTGGCCGGGTCAACCACCGGGGAAATGAAATCCACAACACCATCCTTCATAACAAAACCATTTTTATTAGCCACCTGCAGCTTGACTTTTTTCCCCAGTGTAAGCTGTTTCGTCAGATGTATTGGAACATAAGTGATAAAGCGACATCTGGATGCATCCACTATGGATACAAGCGGTTCAGCGGCCTTGCAATGTTCCCATTCGCGCAGCTTTACACCCGCTATAACACATGGGTAAGGTGCAATGATAAAATGGGTTTTAAGGCGAGTCTGAGCGATCCGATACTCTATCAATTCGCGTTCTTTTTGACCCGAAAGCTGCTCATATTCGGCAAATGCAGCTTCGTATTGATATTTCTTTCCCCACAGTTCCTCTTCGCTGACGGCACTGGTACTGTCATATACAAGCTTGGTTGCATCATATTCAAGTTTGGCCGTTTCCATTTTCAACTGTGCGGCTTTCTGGTCTGCCCTGTTTTCGGCTGTCAAACGCGCCCGTTCACAAAGAAGCAGATCTTCGTTATACTCTATTTTAATTATAGTATCACCCTCCCGGGCTGACTTTCCTTCTGGAATACTGATTTCCACGATTCGGCCGGATATCTCAGGAGACATTTCCGCTGACCGGAACGGTTCGACAATACCCTGTATTTTTCCTCCAGCCGCATCCGTTCCAGGCGTGGCTTGAAGATATACTGCGCTGATGATTATAATCCCTAATACGATTACTATATGCCTTTTCAAGTTTATACGCCTTCCAGATGCAAAGTAATTATTCGCTACTGTGTTTTAAACGGACGATCAAGCAGGTATCCGGCGGCAGATTGACCACTAAAAGTACCGCCATGTTTATTAATTGCTGCAGCACCCGCTATCTTCAAGCCCGGAACCGCCTTCACCCATACATAGTAATCTGTTCTCGTGTCCAAAGGGTCGGTCGGCTTGATACGAATCGTTTTAAGATCCGCCAGCACTGTGACATTTACAGGTACTATTACTGCTCCCGCCTTGTGAATGCCAGCATGCAGAGTTAATGAATCCATTCTAATAAGGGATGTGTCAATTATTCGTGAAAATTGTAAAGTTATGGACCCATCCACTGGAAAAGCAGTCACCGGAGTGAAATCCTTTTCCACCGATATTCTGCCGTCCAGATTATCTATCATGTTGGTTTGAACAATGCACATGCCCTTCTCCGTATGAAGAGAAATTGGAGTGCCCTCAGGCGCACAACCCAAAACCTGCTCTCCAGATTTGGTTACCAAATCAAAAGTGACAGATTCGACTGCCTTGGTCCTGATTGCAGTGGCGGTGTAAGCGGCTGGCGCATCGAAATCCGCTGTTGGCAGAGTATCAAGAAGAATGACAGTTGCAGTACGGCATTCGCTGTCCCACCTGACCCTGGTTCGTTTTGTGGCGTTTTTGATATCTTTGATATTTACCCTGAATGCCACTGCTGCATTGATTCCAGTATCGATGGGCTCAGAAAAGGTTACTTTAAAACTGTCACCCATCGCCGAGAGAGGACGGTACATTCCATTTACTTTTGTATCAGTGCCTGTAATGGTCACTTTTTTCTTGGTAGTCCAGTATATTCCCAGTACATTTCTGCGAATAGAGCCATCAGAAAACTGCAGATCGAAATCAAGACTATAGGAAGTGTCCGACAACAGGGAAAGAGACGGAACACAAACTATGGTATCATGTGAGACTTTGATGTCTGATAGAAGCAGACCTGGTGGAACCAATCCGGTTGAACCACCAGAAACCCCCACCACTGAAAATCCGGAAGCAGAGGCTACCACCTTCAAGGTATCCCGCAAACCCATATCAATACGGTTCTTACCCATGGCATCCTTTGTATTAGTCCAGACCAGATAAAGAGAATCCTCCACAGTATTTGCTCTGAAGTCATAATATCCCAAATATTTACCATCAAGTGTTTGGGCTCTTACGTTAAATCCAATTGTACTGTTATAGGCAATGTTGAGACGCTGGTCAGGGGTGACAAAAAGAGTGTCACCCGAGATTCTGGCTTCGCAGTTTGCAGACGCTCCAGATCCGTAAAGGGTGGCGGCAGCGGATGAAGATGTCCAAAGATACGAGCTAACGTGTGTATCCAGCTTTTCCGAAAAGCGAACCCACAAGGTCTGGCCGATGCCAAAGCGACCGCTGGGAGTCCAGGGCTGTGACCAGAAGTTCGCCTCCACAGGATAAGGGCTCTTCTTTGTACGAAATCGTGCTACACCATTAAGAGTTAAATCAAATTTCTCGTTACCGTTAACTGTAAAACCAGAAATCTTCACTTCCACTAAAGTGTCGTAAGGAAGCTGAGATACTGGTATCACAAAGAGAGTATCTTTATTCACTTTAGAGGAAATGGAAGGAGACCCAAATCCGTTCACTGTGACCGAAACAGTAGCTGGCTGAAGAAGAACAGGAAGTTGATACCAAATAGTATCATTAACAGGAACTCCGGTTTTTCCATACCCATCTGTGGAGAGCACATTGGAATTTAATATTATTGTTGACCAGCCTAGAGTGTCAGTAGTAGTGTAAACCAGGCGCCCAAGATTTTCCAGCACCAGACCGTTTAATAATTTCAGCGACTTCGAAGACAGCACATAAGTGGCATCCTTCTTTTTAAAATTATCAAAGGATATGACGCCTCCGGGAGCAAGAGGCAATTTTTTAATTGAAAAAATGCCTAGAGAATCGGCAATGGCGGTAAAAGAACTTGGTTCCGCATTCTGCATTGAACTGTCCTGATATAAGATCCTCACAGAGGCAGATTCGGCCGGGAGTTGGTATTCTGTGCCCTGAGGTTTATAAACCAGTGTTCCGGAAACCAGACCTGTCAATGGATATAGACGCACAATTTTCGAGACATCACCGATTACTCCACCCAATGATGATGCTTCCGCGTAAGAGGAAGCCAGTATCTTTTTAGATGTATAACTGCTGTCCGAAACTGTATAGGTAAAAACAAATGTTCTCTCACCGTAAGGTATATTGTTGATGAAAAACTTTCCATCATCACCACACCTTACACTCTGAACATCTCCATCATCATCAACGTAACTAATTGCGACATCTCGAAGCGGCTTCTCTGTCGAACCATCCACAACCACACCCGAAAAACTCCAGGTCCCGGCATCATTACCCACTCCATCACTCCTCATGCAGGATAATAGAGCCAAAAAGAAAAGCAGTAATAAAGAAGATAACAGACGCTTACGATACACTTTCATAAAAATTGATCCTGTAATAGTAATGAATTAGTAAAACTCAATGAATAGCATGCATACTTTGCCCAATGTGGGAATACTGCTCAGGAGAACTGAGGAAAACAGTTTTAGACTCCGCAGAACATTTTCACCTGAATGCTGAAATTTATTAGAATGGTAAGGAGAATGCCACAACAAAGCATCCCCCTTTCCAACTATTTAACGAAAAACTTTCTTGACCCCAACTTTTTTCCCGAACGAGATGCAGTAAGAAGATAAACACCTCTGGGAAGCTTCTTTCTCAGATCACGCACTGATTCAGGAATCTGTGTTCCCTTGAACATGGTAATTCTTTTACCATCCAAAGAATAAACAACCAGCTCTGAACAGCCAAATAGTTGACTCTCTTTAATCTGAGGATTATAGCCTGAAATGGAAACCGGACCGTTGTATTCGAATGCACCAATGTCTATTGCAGACCCGCTGATTCTTGTTTTACCAGCCAAGTCATACTCCGACAATCCAAACCCACTGACGTCGGGTGTTCCCGCATCAATTGATTTATCATACTCATCAAGATTATACCCTTCAACGAGAGTATCAGATAAGTCTATCCGCATCTCCCAAGCCCAACTTGTAACCCGATAGGCACTGTTTTCAAAATTGCCGTTAAACGGCTTGATTGTGTGATCATATACAGTATCGGAAATAGCACAATTGCGAAAAGATGGAGATACTGCGCTATCTAGGTAAATGGCAACTCCGGCGCTATCGCGCGGCAAGTCTATTCCCCAGAGTACACCATTGTGAGAAACGATAGTGTTGACAAGCTGAGGAAAACTCGGTTCTGAAGTGTGGGCGAAATAGATCCCACCGCCATACAACGCGGTGCTTTGGGCGACAGTACAGTTGATAAGCTTTAAAGCTGCATCTGAACTGTAAATGGCTCCACCTTTATCGTAGGAACGGCAAAACAAAAAAATACTGTTCTTGACAACAACATCGGAAGGGCCGAATACGGCCAAGGCACCACCCTGGAGATCATGAAGTGCCGGATTAATCGAAAGGGTGGAATCACGATAAAAAATGCAGCTGTTGATTTCAGCGCTCGTTCCCTTACCGACTCTTATAGCACCACCGTTCCGGGCGTAATTATAGTCAAAGCGGCAGCTGTTGACAGCTAAGTTTATCGGACCACCAGAGTTTGTCATTATCGCACCGCCTCCAAAAAATTCGGCAGTATTGCTTTTAAAATAACAATCTTCAATCCTGACATCTGATCCGGAATCGGCATAGATCGCCCCACCATGTGATCCCACGTTGCTTTGAAGATTCGACCTGCTCAAACCGACGTAATTTCCCGGACCACAGTACAGTGCACCACCTCTAACCATGTATGCGGAGTCGGTGTTGATGCACTGGGCACCGGCCAACTTACAGTAACTAAAGAAGGATGAGTCTTTTCCGGCAGTTCTGTTACGCTTGAGTAATCGGATGCCCTGCCATACTATCTGAGAGTTTTCATGAGCGAAACTGATGGAATCACTGACGGTTCCTATGGCGGTAATGGTTCCTTTGACAGTAATAAACCTTAAACCACCTCTGAACCTCACCACAGTTCCGGGAGCAATTGTCAATCGGACCCCACTCTGCACACTAAACCCACTCTTGTCGATATAGACAGTATCAGCATTCCATAGAGTATTGCTTGTAATGTCGGATGTAACTATCTGAGACGATGCAAGAAGATTAACCGAAAACAGCAAGGCCATTAAAACCGCTCTTCCCACTTTCATGATTTCACCCTCCATTGAAACACGAGACCCGTGCACCTAAGTTATCAACGTGTGTATTTATCAAAATTGGACATAGACTGAATATGGTTATAAATTAACCCAAGCTCTTCGGACTGAACAAGGTAACGTAGCTGAACATCGGTTAACTCTTTTATGCGATCATTACTTACAGCATAAAAACCGGTTAATGTCTGTGGTTCCATATTTTCAAATTCAAACTTTGCTGAAAACGGTTCAAGCAGATTGTATTCCTGAAGCTTTTTGCAGAAATCCCGGGTTCTGTTAAACTGACGCTGATACTCAGTCATGAATGCAATGATGCGGGAAAGACGCTCAGAATGTTTTCCATCCTCTTCAAAAAGACGATGTCCGATTCCATCACTATTAAGCGCGGAGCTTTCAGTATCTATGCAGAGAGTGAAGTTCTGACCTTCATCATAGGTGGTGAAAACGAAAGGATAACGACGGATGAATGCAGGGATATAAGAAGCATTGAATTTGCCTTCAGCATCTACAAATACATTTTCTCCATCACGAATACCGAGCACCGCATACGGTGTCATGGCCTCATTTTCACCAGCAAAGACAATGACATACTCCCCGGCAGCTTTTGCAAACTCGACAGTGGTCAACGGAACCGCGTTCACATTTCCGGCGAATGCAAATCCAGTGTCATCACGAAGATAAAGCCCGGAATGTTCAACAGAAGACAGGGGTTTGATATCTGAATAAAAGAGAATCTGCTTTTCCATAAAAAACCATCCTTTCTAAAAGTTCTATAATTATTTTCGGCTTTGATTGATAACTGGCGTAAAATCGTCAAAGTAAATTGTGAAAAAAGGATTGTTCATTGCATCCATACCGCATGAAATATGGCCCAGTGCCGCCCCCCCACTCTTATCCAGAAAAGCATCCAGTTCCCGCCTATCTATTTTGAAGAAATCTATTATACGCCTCAGCTCATCTTTTACAAAATTCACTCTGTTTTTACTGCTGTAGACATTCACATCAAAGGAATTCCTGCAGCCGCTTTTTTCCGCTGCACAGGTCATGATTCGCTTGTTTGGTGGAATCCCAGCCAATGCTCGTTCAGTGAGTGAAACCACTTCATCAACGAAAATGGTATTCAAAGTGTTTATCATACTGCGCACGACCTGTCCCGGATTGTTTCCATTAAAATTCGGGACGTAAGAATATCGAGTCACAAACATATCTGACGGATCACTGCAACACCACTTATACCCTAGATGAAGCATTCCGCAGTTCATCACCGGATCAGGTCGATACCTGTCAAAGAATTCAAAATACAGCCGATATGAAGAAACTCCGTTTTTCTGTTCAAAGCCCAGTCCGATCTGATTGGATTTGGTAAACCAGCTCAATGCATCGGAAATATGCTCCGCAGGAAATTTCAGTCCTGTCAATATAGTTTTCAAAAGCTCTGCAGTCAAAGATTTGTGCTGCGGACCGATTATAAACCTGTCACTGTTCAGTGACCGGTGAGAAAACTTTACTGATCGCTCCAAACCGACAATCAGAAGATCATTGGTGATCTCCATGAGATGTGATGACCATTGGTTTGAAATGTAAAGACCCATTAGATCTGCCCAGCCAAAATGAAACTATTAAGAGCGAGGATTGCCAATCCCGTTGAAACAATGGACATTTCATCAGTAGCATACCAGATAAATTTTCCATTATCCTGAGGAAGACGATGGTGCCATAAAGTACCCCCGGGAAAAGACCCGTTTTCCAGCTGCTGCCCCAATAAATAAACAAGCGATGGTTCAAAACCAGATTCTGTTCCATCGAAAGTCTTCAATGTGAGCAGCCCCAGAGCTGTCTCCTGAACAGCAGAAAACCCATCAGTAAAACCTGACCAGCCTCCATTACTGTTGCGTATTCCCATGGCAGCGATTCTCAATGGAGGATAATCAAGTGCTATTCCTTTACATATCTGCCCGAAAAGCCAGGCACCATACAGCTCAGATTTATAAAAATAGCTGACCGGCAATCCATTCATTTCCGGCAGAGCAGGAATACGAATTTCTTTGATTCCGATCTCCTGATGCAGGGCAAGAATATTAAGATGAACTTCAGGATGTGGTCCCCGGACAGATTGTGGCCCCTGATAGACTGGCTGAAATGGCGGAGTATGCCCAGCGATGCTGTTTGCTGCAAAGGTAAACCATGAATCACCGCAGCGAAAAGGCTTGAATGCCTCACGCAGCATTTCAGCTGTCACAGTTTCTCCAAGTGCTATAAGCGTACGCAAAGCAAAAGCGGTATCATCAGAATCGACTGGAGCAAATTGATCATACCCGTAGGAATGCCCCTTTCTGGCAAGGGCAAGCTTTTCCTGAAGGCTTGAGCTGACAGTATCTGGTATTCCTCCACTATCGCGTAATGCCAGCGCAGTAAAGAAACAGAGCATCGGCGATGCAGAGTGCTCTACTGGAGGTGGTATGGAAGTCCCATACCATTTATCGAAAAAGCAGTCATTCTCAACACAGGAGATTAAATACTGACGCCCGCGTTCGGAAGCTTCGGCGCACCTTTTCTGCAATTCATTTTCTTCCATATAGAATTTCGGTTTCCATTCCAGAGTAACTTTTTTACCCTGCAACGGCTTCTATGCGCTCTGCAATTCCGTTTTCCATCATTTCTGCAATCATATCCAAATTACGCAAAGAATGAAGGTGCAAGTAGATAAGCTCCAACTCATCGGTGGTGACAATAGACTGCAGTCGGTCTGGCGAAAGTGACTTGAGTTTGTCTCTATTTACAGTTGAAAAACCTTTAAGCAGAATGACCTTCCCATCAGCCAGCTTGATCTGAGCATTCATGGGCTCCAATAATTCAAATTCGATCAATTTCCTGCAGAATTCCTTTGTCACATTAAAGTGGGCCTGATATTCATTAAGAAATTTGAGTTTGCTTCGCAGGTAAGGTGTATGTTCTCCATCCTCTTCAAACAGTTTCTCCCCAACATTATTCTGATTACAACCATCAAAAGATTCATCAATGCAAAGGGTCAGAGCATCCCCGTTGTTAACAGTCGCGAATACGAATGGATAGCGCCTTAAAAAAGCGGGTATATATTTAGCGGTGATTTTATTATCCGAAGAAATATAAAGATTCTCATCATCCCGAACCCCCATCAAGGCGACCGGAACTGCAGTATTTTCGTTTCCGATAAACACAATCGCATATTCCCTTGCAATACTGGGAAATTCGATGGCAGTGATGGGTACTCTGTTTATATTTCGGGCGAATTGGTAGCAGTCCCCCATTTGTACAGACCACGTCCGATGCACCTTTTTTGAAAGTGGTTTCACATTTTTATATATCAATAATTGCCGCGCCATGAAAAAACTCCTTCATCCCTTTAGCACTGTGGATTTGATCAAAAAACCCGGGGTATAAAATCAGACTTCCTGAAGATCTCTGCTTACAAATACGACTGCCACTAATGCTCGAAACACCAAAATGTGCTGAAATCAAAATAAATCAGAAATATTGCCGGGTATAGCAAAAACTGCTATACCCGGATAAATATTCAGTGAAAGACTATGCAGTCAGCTTAACTCTAAAGCTGCCAGCAGTCAATGCTTTCAAAGTAATGGAATAGACACCAATACTATTTGGACTATCCGGAATCTCATTCACTCTTGTATACCAGGATCCTGCAGCAATTGTTGCCTTCTGAGTATTACCTGAAACAATCCATGTCAATTCCAGATTCGGAATAGGCGTCCCGTTACCGTTGAATTCCAAGGCAATATTGGGATTCCAGTATGGATTGTCTTTACCGGGCCAGTTACTTGATGTCAAAGTAACCGTATCTCCAGCCTGCAAGGTCAAGACAGCATCCTGCAGGTTTGACAAATCGCAGGTAATGCTGCTGCCTGAGCCCGGGTCAGAAGTTCCACTTCCAAGCCCCTGTGTAATTGCCCCAGTCATGGTGGTCTTTCCGAAGTCATTGCCGATAAACTCTTCCATCACTTTGACACCGTTTTCATCCAGTTGAGAAATCACATCACCAACATCAGCCCTGTAATCAGCTGGTGATGTGTAAGCTTTGTCCTTCACTTTGTTACTACCGACTTTATCATAAATCACATCATCACCTTCATTTCCGATCAGGACATCGTTGCTCTCCTGGCCTAGAAGCAGGTCATTGTCCCTGCCACCGTCAACAACATCACTTCCGCCCTGTTCAGAGGAAACCATTTTTATCCCCTTCACCAAACCAGAATCGATCTTTGCCTTGATCTGATCAGCTGAGGTCCCCGGTTTTCCCATATAGGCTTCCGAATCAAAGGAAGTGGCATCCAGAATCTTGAGATTTGCCGGCATTCTCAATCCAATCGGATTATAGTCCACCATCTGAATCTTGGCATTATCTCCGATTACCACATCATGGCCCGAGCCGGAATCAATGGCATCACTGCCGTTACCTCCGATCACCAGGTCCTGATTTCTGCCCGTGACAATAAAATCAGACTGACTCGACTTGGCTCTACCGGCATATATTCTGTCATCTGAAACAACTTCATACGCCTTATTCTGAGCGATAGCCAGATTGTCATTTGTACCATATGGAACTGCAATCGTATAGTTAACTTTTCCGTTATCACCCAGAACCACATCCTTATCGTAATCACCATTGCGAGCAACATTACCTGATTCACTGTTAAGAGCCACTTTACTGCGGCCGGCACCGGAAACAATCTGCACACCTGCAATGCTTGGCATATTGAGCGGGAACTGATCGCCCACACTAACATTTTTAATCCGTATGGCGAAGTCCTTCGCTGTCACATTCCTGAACACTACATAATTGCCGACCATATCCATATTTGGAACGATGCCATTATTTGCAGGGATATAGCTTGTGGCAGTCACTTCCTTGAATTCCCCATTGAATGTATTTCCACGCCAATCGTTCAGATAATAGGCACTCATCTGATTGTTGTAAATGTCACCGCCGGCAACCTCGTAAACATAATTATCATCCTCAGTTCTCTCATTGTCACCATCGATATACACATACACATCATAGACATCAAAACCGGTCTGATCACCAATATTGTTGATGTTGATCTCGATCTGCTGCTGCTTCTGTGCCCACAGGGAACTCTCGAACAGCTTTGAGTTCTCCGAATCAGGATCGATCTGATCGTGACCATTGGAACGGTCCGCCTGGATTGATACCGGGTTACCTCCCCAGAATTCCCTTGTCTGCATATTCAGATTAAGTCCAGACGCGACAGAACCATCATCCAGGAAAAACTGGCTGTTTGTATAAGGATTAGGATACTGAAGTGGACTAAGCTGATCCTGCAAATTAACATTGTTCCAGTTCCTGGCAGCCACAACTCCAGCATACTCATTGGGGTCCACCTTGAGGTCACTATCATTTTTAGATGGGTCATTGTATGAATAGGAGAAGTTCAAGCTCAGCACTGTCACATCCTGAGTCTCAAGATTCTGCAGTGAGGCAAGATTCTCCTGACGCATTGCTTCCGGAGCAGCACTATTCTCTTTCCAGATATCAGAAGCGATTTCATCCTGTCTTTGAGTATTGACCCTGTCCTGACCTTCACCACCGATAACTACATCATTTCCATTACCGGTAAAGATCAGATCATTGAACTCGATTTCAGGTATGCTGATTTCCGGGAACATGTCTGCGGAACGGGCATTGACAATTTCAGGAGAGAGATCTGTGGCAATCCATTCGCCAGCCTCGTTCTGAGAAAGCCAACCAGAGCGGTACATCACAGTGGCAGATCCATTGTCTCCGATCACCGTGTCTGCATCATCGATTCCGTCGCGGATATCTCCGAAAGTAGCAATGGAATCTGAGCCCACGCCTCCGATCACTATATCATCACCACCGGAAGTTGAAATGGTGTCGTTTCCACCCGTTTCACTAGGTGAGGATTCAATATTGTCAACAGGATGGAAGGTGCCCACAATCTGTATGCCTGCAATGGAGGGCAGATCACGTCCGTTAAAGTTGATATTGAGCACACCATCGGTGATAGTTATTACAAACCGATCATCAGTTAATCCCTCAAACACCACATAGTTTGCATATTTGCCGAAGGCACTCAGGGCATCCTTTGCTGTTGCCTTAATGTAATTACCGTTGAATGTGTTGTAGGCAGGGTTGTTCGCGTCCGCAGCATCATCGATGAAGAAGGAATCCTTCTTATCTGCGCTGTCGATACTGATTTTGCGAATCGATTCACCTCTACCGAGCTGACTTCCAAGTGTAGAATCCCATGGATTCTGAATTAGTGAAGACACACTGTTGGGAGCATCGAGGTAGACAATTACAGAGTACTCTTTAAAGTACTTGTTAAGGCCATCCATCTCCAGTTCCAGCTTGTTCTCACGCTGAGTATTGGGAGCAGAAGTTCTGATACCACCGGCAAACAGATAACCGTCTCCAGAAGAAAGCTGACCAGTGAGAGGGTCTATGATCGCTTCAGGATTGTAATTCTCCATCTGGTAATTGTGCAATTCGATAGAATCAGTACGGTGCTTCTCCTTACCGCCCCAGGAGAGATTGAGCCCCTCCATCCTCTGACCCTTATCCGTAAAGATAATCTCTTTGGGATCATTACCGAAAGTTCCCGGGCCGTAACTCTGGATATTGTTCCAGTTGGCAACCTTACTTTCGGGAGCACCCGCCAGTTTACCGGCATCGATTCCCTTGGAGGCCTGACCCTGGAAATTAAAACTCAGAGTCGCTCCCGCAAGCTCGTCAACCTGTACACCAGTTCCGTTGAAAGTGCGTCGACCGTTATCTCCGATCACCACATCATTTTCATTGGAGTAGATATCCCGAATATCTGCAGTGTCAAGAGTACGATCTATTCCGGTTGTGATAACATCATCACCCAAACCACCTATTACTGAGTTAAGGCCCACACCCGCGTCAATCTTGTCGTTACCGCCGTATTTGACTCCGTTTCCGTTGGCCTCTGTAATCACACCGCGATCAAAATCAACATAACCACCGTCTCCGAAGATCACGTCATCGCCATTAAGTGATGTAATGCTGTCATCACCGTATCCACCCAGGATAATCTTGTTGTCGTTTCCACAAACAATCAGATCATTTCCACCGGCGAAGTTGTCGGACGTGTAAATTATGTCGAGAAGACCCTTTGAATATTGAACAGTACCGTTATCACCAAGGATAATATCCTCACCCAAACCAGTACGAATCTCGTCTGACCCCATACCACCCAGAACGATGTCTGCCGCAGAACCAGTAAGGATAGTATCGTTTCCGCCGATTCCGATATCGGTGGCGGTCACATGGTCTACCAGGTGATTGTCAAGATCAGGGTTCTCAAAAGCCACCTCACCGTTATCACCTATTACGATACTGTTGCTACCCTCACCGGCATTAATGAGATCGGCGCCTTCACCACCGACAACCACATCAGATCCGGAACCGGTGTAGATACGGTCATCAGAGCCAGCGATCTCTCCAACAGTGTTTATTCTGCTTACTACAGATCTGCCTTCAACAATGTCAAACTCAACTCTGCCTGTATCACCAAGAACGACATCACTTCCGTTGTCACTGCCGGTGTTAATATCATCTTTACCGGCACCGCCTACGATTCTTTCTACACCTGTGCTACCGATAATGATGTCATCTCCACCCGCAATCTGATTCGTACTGTCAATGATGCTTATATGACTGATTCCATCAACAGATTCAAAGGAGATCGAACCCGTATCCCCCAGAATGGTATCATCATGATCACCACCATCGAGTAAATCGGATCCCAGACCGCCAAGAACGTAATCATCTCCCGATCCGGCAGTAATACTGTCATTGTCTCCAAGAGGCGCCTGCGTATTGGAAATGTTCAACAGGTTTTTAACAGTGTTTTCACCAGTATAAAGACCGGACACAATGATTCGACCATTATCACCAATAATGACATCTGCCCCAACTCCACCATCGATCGTATCTTTACCAGTACCATCTTTATCCGAAGCGGCAAGCAGAAGATCATCGATCATTTGCCCGCCATCACCGAAGATGAAATCAGTCCCGCCGGCTCCGGTAATGTCGTCATCCCCGTCACCACCGAAAATTATATCGCCATCCTGACCGCCGCGGATAAGATCATTCCCGGCTCCTCCATAGGCGTGAATTCGATTGGTCATGCTGTCTGCAAGAATAGTGTCATTATCATCTTCACCGTAGAGATGAATCTGGTCAGTATCGAGCTTGAGGGCTGTAATTGTATCATCACCCTTACCGCCGAATACCTCGACTCGGCCGCTCACCGTATCATTGTCGCGAACATCAAGCAGAATGGTATCGTTGTCATCTTCACCGGTTATTCGAATCAATCCGGCAGCAATGGTTCCCTTGATCACGATTTCCGAACCGATTCCAGGATCGGCATTGCCAAAGTCACCGTAGATGAAGATTGTTTTTCCGGCGATTATGACTGCGCCAGACAGATGATACAGACTATCTCCGGAACGAAGGTGAACATCGCCCTTAAGTGCCCTTACAGTGGATTGAGCATCGAGATAAATGTTTTCTCCGGCTGAGGCAGTATCGCGAGTGCTAAGTGCGATTGTTCCATCACTTGACAGAACTGTTCCGACATTCATGCTGCCCACGATTTCCTCAATGGAAATATCTTCTCTTGCATCGGCAAATATGCGGCCGGTGCGTTCTCCGTATACATCAATTTCGATAGCATCGGTAAGAGCACCGATACCACCCTGAGAAGAGACCAGCCTGATGGTGGTAGCTGCCACGTTCAGATCGGTCACCGGCTCATTGACATGCAGATCGGCAAGTCCGAAGTGATCAAGTCCGAGATTGAAGGCACTGTTTGCATCTGCCATTCCATCACGAGCTGAAAGTATAACTTCTGAATTAAAGGATTTGATGCTGTTGATGTTCATGACTCCCTGATTTTCAGTCATGTACACTGTACCTGCGGCTTCTGCGGTTACAGTTCCGTTTGTACTGTCTACAGCAAAGGATCTGGATGCACTGCCGATAGTGCCATATTGCGCATTGAGCACTATTGTCAGAGCGCTCACGGCATCTCCACTATCGGATCTGCTATTTAGTATGGACCCATTTGCGTCGACTGCGACCGTTCCATTTACTGCAGTCATACTGTAAATAGTGGCATCACCGGTGGTACGGAGAACGAAGTCTCCGCCGGTGCTTACAGCCGACATGACAGAAAGTGAACCAATTCCCTGAACGTATCCGTTCCCGGCAGCTACTGCTGTCACATTGCCGATCGCCTTCACATCAAAGAAATTGTCGTACTGACCGATATTTCCGCCCGCAGATAGTAGAACATTGCCCTCTCCCGCGACGGCACCAATGGTTTCAGCATTGGCAACAATTCCGGTGGTATCCGGAGTTGCATCGAGGATGCTTCCGGCGGCATTCAGCGTGATATTCTTTCCAGTTGCTCTTGTTACAAGCAGGTCACCCTCTTCCGTGGAGACATTGATATTTCCGGAAGAATTGGCGGATTTCACATTCAGGCCATCAGTGATGATAACAGTTCCGCGCAGTACGCCGTTTTGCGCAACCTGATTGACCCAGGAATCGAGGCCTGAATCGATTGTCAGTTCAGAACCGGTTCCAAGCTGGATATCAAAAGCACTGCCAGCAGTTGTGCCACGTACTGCTTTCTTGGAATCGATTGTCAAGCCCTTTGCAGCAAGAACTGCTGATGTTTCAGTACCAAGATCGATTATGTCACCATCTGCAGTAAGTGTCACCTGCTCTCCGGAAGCAATACTGCCGATTTTGAATTCGCCTCTGGAACTGAGATTGACGTTTGAAGCACTGTTCACATAAAGAGAATCATGATCACCAACCTGAAGGTCCTTAACTTCACCGCTGCCTCCGCTGGTCAGAGAAATCTTCTTACCCTGAACATGAGATGCAGTCTGGGATCCGGTAAATCCATTGATAATGCTTCCGCTGACTGTGGCCAGGGTAACATTTCCGTTAATGGAATGCACTGCAGCCTGTGCTCCGTTCCAGCTGGGATCATATTTAATAAGCCGCATTGCACCATCTGTCTCTGTCATGTAAATATTGCTCTTGGCGTATGCCGTAACACCGCCAGCATTCTTCCCGAGGATGTTCGAATCGACTCTCAGAGCGAGTGTCTCTTCACCAATGGTTCCATTGGCTGCATGAATGTAAACTTTTTCACCTCGTACAATCGAGTTGGCATCCTGGGCTACAACTCCCGTGGCGGAGTTGATCCTCACTGTTCCGCTGGCGCTCTTCACAGCCCCGATTATAAGCGGAGCTGTGCTGCCGTTAGCTGCCACGGCATTAATCGTAATGTTGCCGTTGGCACTTACATTCAACGGTTTATCAGTAATAACCACATTTAGAGTGATATCTCGATTAACATTTTCGATAACCGGCGTTACGCCTGAGAAAATCACGTTCTCTGCAATGGATACTTCACCTTCAGACTTGACAAGCATGGTGGAGTTTTCCGGTGTGATCACATTTCCCTGCAGGAGCACATTACCCTTGGACTCAATCTTGATATCGCTTGCGGAATGCCCGCCGCTGAAGTCGACATTGATATCATTTGATCCATACAGATAGTGCGAATAGTATTCCGTGGACCCCTTAATGGTCTGTATCTGGGTAACCCAGGTTTCCTCCTGCATCCAGCCGCCACCATGATGTTCCGGCGGGGCAATGTAAACCTGGGGCTCTCCTTCAGGTACAGAAGAGAACTCTCCATAGTATTTGTGGGCAAGCTGGTTGGACTCGTCAAAAACTCCTTTGCTCCTGAGATAATTGAAATCGGTATCACCCGGCTGGAGATGATGCAAACTTAAGGATTTCTTTAGTTCGACATTCCCTACCTTGACTGTTTCGGAGCTGACCAGATGCCCGTCTTTCTTTATAGAATCATTAAGACTGTCACCCCAACTGGTCCATCCCGGAGTTAGATTGAAAGACTTCTTTTCCCATCTTTCAGTCGTGGTCTCAACGGCCCCCTGGCCCTCAACCCAGATTAGGAACAGATTATCCAAAGGTCTATAGGTTGTTTTATTTCCCTCAATCGTTGATGATTCGCTATCATTCTTTACATACTTGTAGAGCTGATCTGCTGTATCATAAACAACATCATAGACATCACGAGTGATCTGACCGTTGTCATGACGATAAATCGTTCTCTTGTCGCGCATCGTATCATACAGAGTAACAGATCCTGTATTCTTGCGGGATGTGTCTATCTTATTAACAATTAAGGAATACTCAGTTGTATTAACCATCTGAATATTGGCATATCCGTGAGCGATTTTTATGTTAGACCCGGATGCGTTGGTATTGAAGAGGTCCCCGCAAAGAATAATGTTTCCGCTACGAGTGACTATGTCATCAATTTCCACGGACTTTTTGTAATTATCGACAGAATACTGAACTTCTGCTCCGACACGGGTGATAGTTCCGCCATTGACCTGTGTTACGACAACCGGATTTCCATAAGGAATACCGTAGATTGTGTTGCGAGCAACTGTCAGTTTTAGATCGGAAATGCCACTCTCGACTGTTCCATTCACATTTATGTGATTAGCAATGATGGTGATATTGCCCATGGCACGAACGGTTCCGCCGTAACGGGTATACTTTTCACCTTCATTGGAGTCGTCGTCACTCGTCGTGCTCTGACCAGGGAATCCGTCAATTTTGGAACCATCCCTAGCCAGATCAACCCAGAGATCCTCGGTAAGGACTTTGGGATTCGCTCCTATTGTGTAAAAACCGGGAGCGTTAATATTCACAGAAGTTTTGGAGCTGATTTCCTGCTCTTGTGCAATTATCTCACCGGTGATATTTATGGATCCTTCCCGGTTGATGATCGTCACCTTTCCGGCTTCATTGAGTATTGTGCCTCTCACGAAAATATCAGTGAGAAGAGGTTGGGATACGCCACCAAACGAAAGATTGGCTGATACAGCATCCTGAATAATATCCACAGTACCGCCGGAAGCCGCCCCTGCACTGCCAATATTCACTGTATTGAGATATATACCACCACCTTCAAGCAGAACCGCATCACCGTTATTAGGATCGATGGTCAAATTGCTGTTGGATTTCATGGTGATGTTGTTGATATCGAGACTTACAGGTGTTCCATTGCGAATAGTAACTGCTGCGCCGGCTCCAGCAGTCAGACGCTTTGCCGTAACAGCACTCTTAACAGAAGCATCGCTGCCGTCCAGGTTGACAATTACTGAACCTCTGGAAGCGTGAATATCTTCAAAGGAGGCAATAAGCGAATTTGTAATCTGCTTTCTGAGAGTTACATATGTGCCATCGTGTCCCAACACTCGCGTTTCTTCGTAAGGCAACTCTGCAAGCTGATTGTTAAGCATCTGTCTTACTGCTTCATAACGGGCAAGAGCCGATGAATCATTCCGATGATCAACAATCCACCCATCAAGCTCTCTCAAACGCCTTTCCAGCAGATTTTTATAATTCACATAGGAAAGCTGAGGCATTTCCATGTCTTTGGGTTTAATAAGGATAATGCTCGACTTGAGAGTGTTCTTGATTTCATTTGCAATATTGGATTCCATTGCAACTGCAATGTCTGCCGAATCAGCAGTTACACTCCACTGAGAACTGGCATAATTCTCTGTTGTCAGATCTCGTGACTTCTTGTAACGATAGTAGCTTCCATTGCTTCTCACATAGTCATTAATTTGTAAAGCAACCTTGGTAGTCACGGTGCCTGCGTCGTAGAAAAAGTACGGTGGGATAAAATCGCTGTCCTGCACTTCCCATGTTGAGGTGTCGCTGAAATCGCAAGATCCCAGAAGGATGCCCTGGTATTTGTAATAGTTGCCATTATGGTGGACAACAGAACCAACACCTATGGGCACATCAATATCACAAGAGAGATGAACAGCGGACATGGGAACGTTGGTGTTCAGAGTTACAAGACCAAGAGCATTGATGTTTGCAATCTGGGCAGCAGTAAGTTCTGAAATATCGCTCGTACCAAGTCCGGCCTGTTGAGCCTGGGCGTTAGTAAGGAACAATGCTGTCTGGTCATTATCCACTCCGGCAGACACTTTAGCCTGGGAACCGATGGTGATGCTGGTTTGAGGTGTCAGAACCTTGAATTCACCTTCGAAATCCGAAATCGGGATAATGGTCACGTTTCCAGACCACACTTCGTATTCACTCCAGAAGAGATTCTTTCCAGCCTCCGCAGAGAGAGTCACATTTCCGAAAGACTTCACTTCCGACAAACCGGTAATGTTGATACCATTGGTAACGGTGGAACTGTTCTCAGACTTTACCGTGGGTATACCTACAGTACCTGTGGCGAATCCCTGAGCAAAGTTATTGCTCTGTATCATATTTACATACCCACTTAATGATTCAGAGCTTCCCAATACTCTCCCGGAAGCGATGTACACCTCATTTGCCTTAACATTTGCATCCTGGAGAGTAATCAGGTTATTCACGTTCATCACGGTTTTTGCTGCAGCATGTGACACGGTCAATAATATCGCTTTAGTGTGAGACTCGGCAATATTATAAACCATGGCATTGGTAAGCGTTGCGAAGGACACCTGGCCGCTGGTATTGTTTATCTCAGCGGCTTTTCCTGAGATTGCATCTTTGGTGATATTTATGGTGGAAGAAGTCCAGAGATTAACATTTGATGTCACAGAAGCGACATTTCCAAGCAGAGACGCAGATTCAGCATGAGACTTTTCATAGAGGTAAATATTTGTCTGGGCGAGTATGCTGACCTTTGGTGATCCTGATGAAATAACTGATTTCACTGCATTAATCTTTGCATTACCTGTAATGGTGACATCCGAGCTGAAGCGATTGGAACTACCTGTACCCAGGCTGACTTCCGACTTGTGGACGTCAACACCTACCGCACTGAAGGAGTCTCCGTTGATAGTCGTGTGCTCAGGACGCACTGTCTTATTGTAAGACTTGCGATCGAAATTGTTTGAAGTACCAATCTTGATTGTAGAACCGGTGATGGATGTGGCCCCCATGACAACATTGGCATCTGATGTGTTGGTGATTTTTGAGAGGAATACGCCAGCATTAACACCACCAATTCCCAAGGAGTTGATAGAGGCTCTATCAGTATGATCACCATAAGCATTGATTATTACAGTATCACCAGTCAGAGTAGTCAGACTCTCGACATTCACTTTTGCAGAGTTTACCACGTTTATCTCAGATTTTACACCGTTAAAAGCTCCTACCCCTATGGCAACCGGTACGATATGATTCGTAACGGTTTCCTCAGCATCAGAATAAACCACCAGATCCTGAGTTGCACTTACACGAGCGCCGGAACCGATGCGGGTTTCTGCTCCGGCATCGGCTATATCGGTTTTAATGAAGCTTCCGCCAACTACTATTGCTCCAACTGCCGGTTTAATAATCTCTGCCTCAAACGATTCAATATTGCGAATGGAAGAGATTGAAACATTTCGGCCACTGATACTTGTATTTCTGGGATTTGAGCCTGTTGCAAGAATCGTGGTCCTCACAGAAGAGTCATCATTTGCCACAATGACTGCCGCACCAACTGCAACTAAGCCACCTTCTCCACCTATGGCAGTCATTTCCACATTCTCATTCAGACGGGAAACAATGATGGTATCTTCACCCGATCTCAGAACACCGCCAACATTTGCTTTAACATCTGTATCTATGTTCAGAATATTGATAGCACCACCCACAGCTATTGCACCGCCGGTAATAGAGGGAGTCATTTCCTCAACATCGACATCACCATCTGCAGTAACATTTATATCCTGTCCGGCAGTAATGTCGGCAGTTGAAAGAATATTCACATTAGTACCGGATGTCGTTTGGGGCGTACGAGAAGTATTGCTGGAGGAAACCTTTCCGGTTGCCGCTGAAATGTTGTCCCGATCTTGATCGTTGGTAGATTTAGGAGCGACATTAGAAGAAGAGTTCTGTTTCTTATTGAGCAGTTCGACAGTTTGACTTGTAGATTGTGATGCCTTGTTATTTGCATCATCATCAGGGCGCTCTGCATCAGGGTAATCCGGGTCCTCAAGAGCGTCCTTACCATTTGCGCTGGTACCAGCAGATCCACCAATGGACCAAGATGCCACACCGGCGCTCACTGCAACCGCACCACCAGCACCTGCAATTGTAAGTGCTTTCAGATCAACATTGGAATCGGCAGTAATGTTTATATCTTCGTCGGCGGTAAGATTTCCCTCAATGGTAACATTGGTATTGTTGGCAATCTTACCAACGCTGACGGCACCTCCCACACCAACATACCCTCCGGCCACACCCAGTGTGAAAGACTTTACCCTTGAGATTGAATGAGATTTAATTGATATAGTTCCCGTAGCATCGATATCTGCATTAATACCAATTTCCATATTGGTATCAGCATCATAAATCATAATACTTATAGCGCCACCAACACCTACAAGACCTGCTCCACCGGCGATTGCAATCTGGAACAGGAAATCATTGTTCTGTGCCAAAGCATTTACATCACGTGCATTGATATCACCATCAATGACTACCGAAGTATTCTTGTAAACAGTCAGCACGCCGACTGTTGCACCTATTCCTACGAGTCCACCAGCAACGCCGCCAGAGAAAGTGGTGGTCTTTACACTGTCGATAGCAGTAATCGACAGATCACCAGTGGTGGTGATACGGGCTCCGTTTCCGATGGAAGCACCAGTATTATTATCAACACGGATCACCTGAACAGATCCACCGATGCCAACCACACCGCCTGCCCCACCGAAGCTTACACCCAGGAGTCGCTCATTGGACTCGGCGGCAATCTGAACACCGCCGGTTCTCGCCTCCACCACCGCATTATTATTCACATCTGCACGAGTGGTCAGTTTGGCAATTGCCACATTGGCCGCAGGAGCGATTCCAACAGCACCACCTGCAATGCTCGCAGTTACTGCAGTATAATTGAGATTATTACCTGCTGCAATTGTAACCGCCTGATCGCTGGCAGCAGAACTCTTGTTGAGAGTATTGATCTGCGCGCCATTGTCAATAACCGCCTGGGAAGAGTTGTCAATCACCATAACCCCGGCATTCAATGATACCCCAACCGCCCCGGCACCGATACCTGCAGCGACATCTACAATATCAGTGTTATTAGAGGATGTTACTGCAACACCCTTTACAGTGCGACCAGTATTCTTTGTCGCAACACCGGCAACCGCTTCATCGTGGTCACTGGCGGCAGCCGATTCATTATCTTTGTCAACGGATACCGGAGCCACTTCAGCGGTGCCTGCCATGGTATCGAAATCTATTGCAGACTTGGTATCCTTGTAGCCTTCCACTGAAAGTGGAGTTGTTGTACTTCCATCTGTTGCACTGGATGCCGGAGTAGTGTTGAGAGTTCCGAATCGTCCATGATTTACCGCTACACCCGCACCGATGCCAAGACCAGTAACAACTGCACTGTCATCAATGATGGCATTGGTGTTCTGATTTATAACCGTAACCGAAGCTGCCATACCGACACCTGCACTACCAGCTGCAACGCCTGCCGTTACTTTGTCGATATCAAGATCATCGTGAGCTGATACAGAGACTGTGTCATTAGCCAGTACTCTGGCGCCATTACCTATGATTGCGTTTGTTGTCACATTGGCGGTTGTAACGGAAGCATTAAGCCCCACACCCACATTACCTGCGGCCACACCGGCTGTAATAGCAATTTCCTTTTCGGCAGAATCGGCTGCAATAATTATGTTTGACGCCCTTGACCGAAGGACAGCACCACTATCAATTTGAGCAGTTGTGTTTTTATTCATAACAACCACATTTCCACCCAAGCCCACGCCGGCGCCACCTGAAGCGGCCACAGTCCCAACCACCCCGATTTGTCCGGTTTCATCGGAGGCTGCAACAGTTACTGCTCCGTTTGCATCCACACTGCTCTTACCTATGGAAGCCTCTGTGTTTTCATCCAGATTGGTCACCAGTGCCGCCCCACTTACCGCAGCACTGCCGGACGCGGCAATATTTGCAACAACCTGAACCATTTTCTCACTTGATTCCGCATCCACCAGCACCGAACCAGTTGCGCGAGCTGTAGTGTTATCACCTATACGGGCTTTAACATCATCATTATGAACCAGAACTGCTGCCCCACCACCCACAGCCGCACTGCCGGAAGCCGAAACACCGGCTACTATCTGTGTCAAATCGAAATTATCTGACGCTTTCAGCGACAAATCTTTAGAATTAATACGTATACTCTCACCTGTCTGAGTTACATCTTCTACCACAGCTTCTGTTGTCGTATTCACAACAAGTACTGATGCACTTACTCCGACAGCAACAGAATCTGCAGCCGCCAGCCCCGCAACAACGGAGAGCATTGATTCGTCAGAATCAGCTGTCACGCTCACATTTCCACCGGCAGAAAGATCTGTTCCAGTTCCGGTACTGCTGTTTCTGATTACAGCAGAAGTGTTCTTGTTAAGGATGGTCACTTCACAACCAGCACCCACACCGGCAGAACCTGCAGAAGCCCCTATAGTTCCGGTGATGTTTTTCAGATCGGTATTTGACACTGAGGAAACGGCAACATCGCCATCACTGCTGATTACAGCCCCCTTATCAATGACTGCTTCAGTATTGAGATCATAAGCATTGATGATAAAAGATCCGGCAACACCCGCACTTCCCTGCGATGCGCCTCCGGCTGCGGCAACAGCTGTCATCCCGGAAAGCTCGATATCTACATTCTGCTGACCCATTACCGGCTCACTAAAAACCTTGAACTTATGCCCCTGAGAAGCCACATTATTCACAGCCGATACCGTCACATTTCCAGTAGCGTCTGCATCACCTGCAATATTGGCATTCACATCGGAATTGAGCACATTCACTGCGACTGCAGCTCCGATACCGGCACTGTTCTGAGATACTCCGGCGGCAAGTACCAGAGTCTGAATGTTGGTATCGTTTTTGGCGCTCACAGTAGAGTTGCCGCTGGACTCTATTTGCGATTGAGAATCAACTGTGGCCGAAGTTGTCGAATTGACCACATTTACACCAGCAGTCACTGAAACGGAAACACCGTCTCCCATCCCTGCCGCAGCTGCTACCGCCAGAACGGCCGATTTGTTGGAATCGACAGTTTCCGCCGAAACAACTACATTATTTCCAATAATGTCACCCGAAACTGAAGCAGTGTTTGTCTTATTAACAACATTCAATCCAACACCAGCTCCGAACTTGGCACCCGAATCGGTTTCCTTGTTGAATGAAAGGGCAACTGCCTGTGTAACCACATCCACATCTTCTTTAGCCATAATGGAGACATCGCCAGAGGCCGTGATATCGGCATCGTTGACAACTTCGGCTCTGTTATGGGATGTAACTACGTTGACACCAACAGCTGCTGACACTCCCACGCGGTTGGAATTTGATCCGCCTTCCGAACTTGCTGCACTATTCTGATTGCTGGTTGTGGAGTCCGCATTAGCACTCTGCTTGTCTGTTGGTGAGAGACGGGTAATTGAAAGCTGCTTATTAGCCTCTTCATCTGACTTCTTGTCCTTGTCACCATCACCGGAACGCGGAGTCGCTTCCACATCAACCAAGCTGTTCATCTTATTTGTAGCAGTGACATCTACCTTGCCGCCGCTGGTGACTGAAGATCCTAGTTCAGCTTCATTGTTGGCCTTGATTACCGCAACACCGATCGAGGCCCCGATGGCCACTTTCCCATCTGCGGATGCTCCAGCCTTGGTTACTGCAGTAACAGAGCTGTCACTGGTAACAGCCACATCACCAGTAATTGACGGAGTCGAAACCGCATTATGATCAGCTTTCGTATCAGACTGTACTACTGTGACCGCTACAGAGGGACTGATTGCCACCCCGCTTCCACCAGTAGCACTGCTTCCCGCCTTTGTTTCAGAATGGGCTGTAATTGCACTGTCTGCATCAATCTTCAAGGCGGATACATTTCCAGTAATGGTTGAACCCTTGTCAGTTGCAACAGTGTCAACATTAAGGTCGTTTAATGCAAATGATGCCCCGATTCCAACCTTCTCTCCTGTGGCGCCGGTATCCTTGGGCAAAGCCTTGGCGGTAGCGTTCAGTTTCGATTCTGATTTAAAAGAGAGTTCTCCGCCACTTACATTGATAGATGAAGTTCCGGAAGCACTTGTGTTCTGATCTATTGTGTTAACCGCCACAGAACCGGCTATACCCACGTTGTTTCCGCCCGCTCCGGCGATAGATTCTGCTGATACAGTAGTATCGTTCACAGCTCCCACAGTTACACTGCCGGCTGATATATTTGCAACAGAAGCCGTAGAGTCAGCATTTACCACATTCAGAGCTACTGCAACACCCACACCCACCTTGGAGTCTGAATCAGAATCACTAACTGTAGACCCATCAGCTTTGGTTGTAATCGTGTTCTTGCTGTTTGCATTAACGGCAAGATCCCCTGTAGTGGTTTGAACTGTCTTCAGATTTGCAGTGGCGCGAGTGGCATCGTTTACGATGGTAATTGCGGCTGCTCCCGCCACATTTACTTTACCACTACCGGTTTCGCCGCCATTATCCTGCATGGTCTTCTGATTGTTGTCATTGTTTTTCTTCGCACCACCAGATGCGGCTGTCACATTATTGGTCACCGTGGAAACAGAATCAGCGGTCAATTCAACAGAGGCCGGGTTGCGTGTAAAAGAAACGTCGGAACCAATTGTAGCTTCGGTTTCCTTATTGAGATAGAGTATACCAACACTGCCTCCATAGGCCTTTCCACTTCCGGCCGGAAGACCGGTGGCTGTATTTTCCACAGTAGTATTGTTGGAGGCGTTGATGGTGATATTTCCAGTAATATTCAACTGCGACGTTCCGGATACAGATGCAATAGATCTGCTGTTTACAATAGCCAGTGCCACCACAGCGTCATAGGATGTACTGTCGTCATCGTTCTCCTCACCATCTTCCTGAGCCTCTGCAACAGCAGTGTTTTTCACGTTAATAGTAGTGTTGGAGCTGATAAGGAAATCTTCTCCAGTGGTAATCACCGAATTTAGTACATTCACCAGAGCCTTCGCCTGAACAGAAGCCAGTGCTGTAGTCAAACCGGGAAGCTTAAATTTGGTGGCGTCACCGCCTTCATTTTCGAAGTCGACCGGAAGAAGCCCGGTACGCTCTCCGAAAACATTGACATTAGCAGTAAAGCTGACCTTCCGAGCTGAAATGTTGGACCCGCTTACACCAACCACAGCCTCTGCGCGACCAAGCAGACGGTTGATCAGTGAATCATAGTTGATATCAACAGTTGTGGAAGTCCCGTTCAGATCGACCTTGAACGCTTCCATGAGAAGCCCGATCATATCAATAGCGGAAATGTCAAATTGTGAATCAGCATTGAAGATCAATTCGTCTACGTTTTTAATTTCTTTGTTGCTTACTGTGATATACTCTGAAACAATGGAGAGATCCTTGCCCCCCATGTCAATATTTGAATCAATGGAGACTCTGTCGACACCAATGCCCATGTCAATAGTGAGAATGTCCCCAATGGAGGCCAGGTCATAAGTTTCTCTCACTGTACCAGAACTGCGATCTTTCAGGGTGAGAATCTTGGAAACGGAATCCTGAGTGAGAATCACATCGTCATCACCACCAAGCAGCCCTTCACCAAGTACTTTCAGCAATTCAACAACATCGTCGCCGTCGGAAAGATCATAATCTACCCCTTTATGGGTAACCACGACCGTACCATCTGAAATCCTTACTTTTCCCAGAGACTGTATGGGCAGAGAAAGATCCGGGAAGGTGGCATTCACATTGGACATATCCAATGATGTATTACCATCCTTTACAGTGAATACAATGTTTGAAGCGTTGGCCAGGAATACCGCCTTGCCATCGCTACCCTTTACAGAAAAATCCACACGATCAATAGTGCCGGTAACTCCGCCCTCTTTGAGATCATATAGTACTTCGATGGCATCACCGGTTGTCTTGGAGATGGTCAGGTCGACGTAACTATTTCCGGAAAAGCCTGCGCTCTCAGCTGCAAGTCCCAGCTTACCGGCATACTCATCGGTTGCTCTGTTATACATGAAATTCTGCAATACCAGCTTGGGATTTGCAATGCTGAATGATCCGATATTAATGGAATCGGTCAATATCAGAGACGCATTACCCAGTGCGAATGTGTTTCCAGTCAGAGACAGCGAGCGAGTTTTGTTCTGCCCGTTTACCACCATCTGCTGTGCAGCGACTGTTACAGTCTTTGAAAGGGTATCAGAAAGTTTTACCGTAAGATCAATATTTCCGGAAACTGAAAGCACCTCTTCGTTTGGATCCGCTCCATCATCACCGAAGAAATGCGAAACGACAAGACCCTGAATGGTGGATGTGATTATGCCGTTTCCTACATCAAGAGTTGTAGTGTCGGCATTCAGCTCGAATTTCTTAGAGGCCAAATCATAGGAACCGGAAAGAGCAACAGTATTAGTATCGCTGCCATCGACGATATTCAATTTGATGGCACCACCCATGTCTACAGAAGCGGCAGTGGTATCGATTTTGATTTTTCCGGTTACACCTGCTGCATCTTTTGTGTAAATAATGTTTTCAAATATCAAAGTAGGATTACTAATTGACAGCAGGCCACTACCGATTTCCAAACTTTCTGTCAAAGCCATGCTAACCTGGGCAAACTGGAACCCATTATCTCTAATACTCAAGGCACGCTTCACCGTTTGCCCATTAACAGTTGTATCCACACCTGCAAAATCAAGCGTTTTATTCAAAGGCACAATGGTGAGGTCGTCAATGTTCTCAAACCCGACTATTTCACGACCGGAGACTTCAGAATTTTCACTGAAGCTAAAGACCAGCCCCTGACCTGATGCACTTACCACACCCTTCACGTTTAAATCCCACAGGTCCAGATTGAGATTAAAATCTCCAGTGTCGTAATTATATGTACCGATGGCAGCATAGCTGTCAGCATCATCGGAATCTTCCAGATCGATGGTAAGAAGATCATCACCGACTTTTAACTTTGCGGATGCTGATTCTAGAGTAATAGTTTTGGTGGCACTGTTGAAGCTAAGTTTTGTAGTACCTAGTGCAAGCAGGCCATCGCCAATATTAAGGCTGTCGACAGTAATTTGACCATCGATGGTAAAGTTTGTATTGCCGGACTCGAAGAGATCATCATCAGTCAGGGAAAGGGTCGCGCTTCCTGAAACGTTATCTCCATCCATGGTAAGGAGAAGCGCGCCGTTGAGTTTTGCGGTGGAATCATTATACCAGTTGACTGTTTTATTAACGATATCCTGGAAAGAAACTGTTGTGGCCCCGCTCTCATCTCTAATATTCCACTGTGTCCCTATTTCAAGTGAAAGTGTATCGAGTTTAGAGTGTAGAGAAATAGAACCGATATTCAAACCACCGCTCTGGGTGTCATCAGTAGTCTGATTTTCATAGCCGTCACCACCATAGCTTATGGAACCGAAAATACCCAGTTTTTCTATTCTGAGGAAGGTATCATCCAGAGAGATAGAGTCTGAGTTTCCATTCAGAAGATCCGCGAGCTGAAGACCGAAGCTGAAGTGAGCTGCGAAATTGATGTCAAGGCCAATTGGGATCTTGGATCCCTTAAAGCTATCTGATAGTAAACCGAAATCAAAATTGGTGCTAACACTCTTTAAAACGTCAATATCTATATCGAAAACCAGTTCCTGGGTCGTGTTATCAAAGAATACATCAACCATGGCACCACTGTTCTCGAAAATCGACAGAACAGAATCCAGTCTCTCCTTGATGGCATTGGCCATTCCCTCATAAGTGGCACCACCCAGCTCTTTTGCCTGTGTCAAATAAGAGGAGAGAGAGGAACTGAAATCAAAAATGTTACTTACTGAAAATTCCTCACTGCCATCAGCTGATGTGCTGAAGGTTTTGAAGAGTCCGGGGTCAAGAGGAGTGGGATTTTCATAGTACCAGAGAGTATCGAACCAGTTGGTGGGGCCGCCTCCAATTTGCGGCAGGACACCGGTCCCCGGGAGATCTTCCATGAAATAAGGCATCTCGTTTTCAAGGAGCTGCATTACCCCTTCTGCGGCCACAGTGACTTCGTAAGTGGGGGCAATGTTAAGGTTTGAAACGGTAAGGTCAACGATAAATTCTCCAACAGCAACATCCGCTGACTGCACAATTTTTGCCTTCAAAGATGCATTGCTGGTAATAGATGCAGCTGTCACGCTGCTGTTGACATACACTTTCCTGATAGTTACAGCGCTGCCGGCATGAGTGGCAGCAGTCTGAGCATCAGCGGTGAAATAGGCATTGACCGCGTTTGCCAGCTGCCCGGAATTAGCTGATACCTTAAATGTACATTTTCCGTTTATAGCAGCATTGAGCTCTGAAGTTTCCTCAAGAAAGCTGGTTGTGCTGTAGCCTACTACATTCCAGGAGGTTTGGTCTACAGAATCAACAAAACCCTTTACATAATTGGAGGTGACATTTCCATTTGCGGCGGTTATTCCGTCTACCTCTATAATTCGAGGTGAATTGAGATCCCAAAGCATTTTTCCAGATCCGCCCCATACACCTTTAGTTTTAGTGATGTTCCCGTCAGGGCTGGTCTGGGGATTCTTCAGAAATACCTTTTGAAAATTCTTGATGGCTTCAATAAATGAAGCATCCTCGGTGGCATTAAGAACCAGTTCATTATTCTGATTATCTCTGAATCCAAGATAATTCAGTCTTGCCTTTGTGAGAATAACATCAACATCCTCGTTTTCAGGATCATTGGAAGGGACGGTGGCACCGACACTCTTGGAGGGCTGTGGCATGGAAACCGGTGCTTTAGCGTTTCTTTCAAGGACCACGGTTGTGAGATATTTGAAATTCTTTGCCTGAGCATTTGTGGATGTGAGATGAGGATCAATATCTGTTACTTCAAATACAATCTCAACATTACTGGCACTGTTTTCGAGATTTGAAAAATAGAAACGGCCGGTTGACTGGAAATCTGCTTGACTTATCACTTTCAAAGTGCCGCCAGCAAATGCCAGCTCATTGTTCGCGCTGAAGCTGGTCTGCTGAGCCTGGGTCAGAACCTTACCATTTATAGAATGCAAACGATAGGAATCAGCTCCCTGAAGCTTTTTGTAATTTGTTTTACGATGGATTATGTATTCAGATTGAAAACTTTTCAATTCGTAAAATGCTTTTTCCTCAAGGCGCCAGAACATGTCGTTTATGATGGGAATAGTTATATCGACATGGAAATGATCGTTTTTGTCGTTGAAACGATGTATGCTGCTATAAGCCGAATTCTGGATGTAATTGTCACCGGCAAGAAGTTTATGCCCTATTTTCCCCGAAAAAGCCCCAAATGCATCCAATATCCGAGTTTTCTTCTCATCTTCAACAGTATCCCCAGTTGAAATGTCTATACTTAAACCGCTCTCATGGTTTTTATGAAAACTGGAATCTCCACCATTGATTAACGAAAGACCGGTAACGCGCATTATACCATCGAGTTGCTTTGTGGAAGAATAGATTGCATTGGCAATCCAGTTTGTTCCGAAGCGTTCCGACTGCATAGTATCGGGACCACCATAGGTGGACCCCATGGTTGAATAATAAAATTCACCCCGCTCCCCACTTATATTCAGATCCGGATCCACCACCTCCATCCAGAATGGAGCATTCGTAGAAGACAACCACTGGTACAGTTTATCTGATACATTGTTTGGGTCAATTTTCTTGATTACATAATTCTGAAAACTTCCTCCAAAATTGTAATCATCATAAGTGTAGACCCCTTGGGTTGAATCGGGAATACTGTAACTTGGGTCACTTATGCTGTCATGATGAGCTTGAACGATAGCATTGAACATGCAAAGTGCCTGGTAAAACTTACTATCCACATCATAATTCCCCGGATTTACTCCATCAACAGAAATGGAAGTATAATCAGTCAGAGCATGCTTGTTATGATTAAGTGTAGGACCATTGATTCCAGTACTTGTCTGATTGAAGGCGGCGTTGCTAACCGGCATTCCCAGGAATTTTAAACGTTGCTTGACTTTTATTGTATCACCCGTTTTATTCGCCCCGTTGTGACCAATCGAAGATTCCAGATATAACCTGCCAAAACCAGGGTCAACACGCACCTTAATCACTTTTTCCACCGGCGTGGTACCCTCAGTGGCACGGACCTTGAACTCTGTAATACCGAAAAATCCTCTATCTGTCTGCTGCTGCAGTGAGGTGGCAATCTCTTCTGTTATGTAGGGTGCAAAATAGAGATTTGTGCCACTCTGAATCAGTTTGAATTCACCGCTTTTGCTGTATAAATTATTTGAACCAGTTACATCTGTGCTGGTGACAACAGTAAATCCAGTCGCCCCTTGCGCAAAAAATTGAGTGAGATCAAGCTCGATTACATCACCGGTTTTAGTGGCCAGATTTACAGTTGAGGATGTACGAAAATTTGCCTCGGAAGTGACACTGAATTTAGGCGTATACTTGAGAACAAGACTGCCATCTTGCACCGCCAAGCTTAACTCATCAGACAATGTGCCCATGTTCACTCCAATAAAGTTGGAAGTGTCCAGCACGATTTTGCCCTCTGAGATGAGGCTGTTCAGTTCGTTGGTCATATTCACATTGGCATCTGCCGATGTGTTGTTTGCACTGCGAACTGTAAGATTTGAGACAGTACCGGCAATTTTCCAGGAATGAGGTTGGGAGAAATCGAAGTTGTGCAGAGCACCAAAACTGCCTGCCCCATAGAGTGTCAAGGCATTCTTTGATGAAGCCAGTGTACGGGTTCTGATGGTGTAAGGGTTCTCAGCAGTCGCAGTGCTGATTCCGGAAAAGTTGATGCCCGCATACTGGTCATGTCCAAACTGTTCATATTCGGTAGAGAAGAAAGAGTTATAGGCGACTCTGTTCAGCTCTCCTGAGGAACCATCCGTCAGAGTCTGGCGATTGTTGTTGACATCGTTAATATTCCAGAGCAGTTCATCACCGGCACTTACCGCAAGGACTTCAGTACTTTCCGGTTGGATCGGACTGATGTAGTTAACATACAGTGAGCGGTTATCCTCACCCAGTTCCACTGTAAAGCGACCGCCAAAGAGGATATCCAAACCACCATCGTCCTCATCCTCCAGATCACCAGTAACATTTCTATTGGAGTGTGTTCCGTTTATCTTGAAATCGGCAGTATCCACTACAAATACACTGGCATCAAATTTATTGGTGGCTGAAACATTCTGCCCGTTTATCTGGATCACATCAGTGGCAGTGGCCGAATTCATTTCAAGCACTTTCCAGCGGTATGACTTCATTGGATCAAAAGTCTGGGGATTGGCTTGCGTTCCCTCTGTATTCAAAGTCCCAATGCTTTTCAGACGAATAGTGTAGCGGCCGGCGGCATCATGCACCAGGCTTCCATTGCTGACAGAATATGAACCGGCGTTCTTAGCGGTAATATTCACCTTGTTGACCCGAAGCAGATCCCATCCGCTGGCCGTTCCCGCCTCACCGCCGGCATTATTCATCTCAACGGTCAAAATTCTATTCAAGCTGGCTTCGGTGGTAACATTCGCTATTTCGTAGTGCCCCGACATATTCAAGACTGTGGTGGCGGTACCAAATGTCCACGGGTCTGTGGTATTTGCGACATTTGACAAGGCGTCATCACCGGCAAGCAGAAGACGCTGTTCCAGATTCTCGATTACCATCCGATTCTTTTTGTTTTTTCTCTTGGCCATTTTATAGACTCCTGAGATGTGTATGATGATGATGTTTTCTATTCACAATAATGATGTACCCGAATCTCACAATTGAACTCCTGAAATTTATCAACAAAAAACGCCCAACAATAGACAATTCAGAATCCAGTTCCTGGACTCTGTAATCGAGAAAAGCAATTAATACTGCCTGTTACTCGCCGATGAGAGAATAGTTATGTACCAAAAGAGCTAAATATTCGTATCGCAGACTTCCAACCATGGGCTCTCTGGAAGAATAATTAAACAAGCGGAAACCAGAGAATCATCTACTAATATAAACACACGAACTTTACCATGGCAATTGAAATCAATGATTTAATACATTCCCCTCATTACATTTTCATTACAAGATGAAACATTCACCACAAAGCATACAATGTAATTATCATTAGACGTTTCAGTCACACAGAAGTGGACATTGTTCTGAAATTTTTTATTAGAACACCGTGAGTTTTGTTCTGTATACAACTCATACAGATTGCTCTCACTCTCGGTCTCTAAAAACAATTTAAATTAATCTATAGGAGAGGTGATTACTATAGCCACCCCTGTCCATTTTGCAGTATGGTCATACCTGATCATTTCTGATATATGGAATGCATTAGCTATACATTATCTATGTACTTACACAATTGTTAACGGCGAAGACGCCTTATAGTTCACCGGTTCCATTTCTCGCAGAAAAGCTTTTTGAAAATAGTCATCGGAGTCTATCATCACGTCTTTTGAGAAAAACCTTTATCGGTTTTTCTTATGCGGATCAATGCTGCCTAAAAAGAGGCAAATCTTATGCAAAGGAAATCCGGAGAAGATTCGTGATTGACAGACTCTGATGACTATCTTTGTAAGTGTTCCAATGCGGGGGACAAGGCGGGTGACCTGAGAGGCGTCTTCGCCGTTATAAAAGTTCTTAAAACTCTATTATTACGCAGATTGAGCAGTTTACCAGTTCACAATTCTCTTCTCGATGCAATCATCTTTCCATTGTACTCTAACAAAATATTCACCTTTCGTAACATTTCTGCTATTAAAAAGTTCATAAACGGCTGGTCCGGCAATATTCTCCGCATATAAGAGTCGACCGGTGACAGTATATAGTTTGACAGAACAGATTCCGTTAGGGACCACGATAGCATTCCTTCGAAAAGTGATTCGGGTGCGCGGAGAAGAATCAGTATTGAACAACCGGAGATTCTGTGCAGACGTAATCGGCTCATCACTGAAAAGAATACTAACTGAAATGCTAAAATCATAGTTTCCATTCGTAACAACCGCGATTGCTTCAGTATAATCACCCCAGGCTGTAGATATGACGGCTGAACCCGGATTTATGTCTGCAGAGCTGATGATCGTATCCTTTTCTCCACCGGTGAGGATCAATCTTAAAACGGTCTTCATTCCAGAAGTTGTTCCGTTCAGCGTGCAGCGTACCTGCAGAGTGTTATTGTTCAGGTCTGCGGGCCTGAGTAATGAAAAAGTCCTCATTCCAAAAGGAATGATAGCCTTGGTCGAAGTGATCCCAAGTTTACAGTTCCCTTTCAGATAGCTCATTTCCTCAAGTATTGGGGAATCCGGCACGAAAAACCTGGAATCCGCCCGATTTCCAGTGAAAAAAGACTCCGTGTGAAACCGATTCAGCAGATCCGGCCAGGTTGTACCTGAACTGACAGAGGCCTTCTCAAGCAAAATATTGATAGATGATACTGCACTGTAATTGGATTCAAAAATGTCTTTTATAATATCAATACCTCTAGCCGACGCATGGTAGAGAAAAAGAGCAAGTACGCTATTCGTATACGGATTATAATTAGTGTTTTGACTGAGAAAGCTGAACGTGGCAGGATTGTTAAAATAGGCAGACAGGTATTGAGTGTAGTCATTTACGCTGTCAAACACGAGGTCTTCCATGAGGGTGGAAGTCGCTTCAAGCCAGGATATCGGAAATTGGTCGAGGAATACATTGTCAATAACATTATGAACCATCGCGAACTGAACAGCATGGAACAACTCGTGGGCACATGTGATACGAATTGCTTTTTCAGGGTGTGATTCATAGTCAACGATGTCGTTAATATCCCAGCCCTCCCATTGGTTTCTGATGGTAAGTAAACTTCTGGCCCCCGTTTCCCCCTCCACCAGACCGGCAAAATAAGTCAGCCCGTAGTTTTCGCCCCTGTCCTCAACCTGAATTTTGTATTTAAACGAAGGATAATCGGCGGAAATAGCTCCGTAGGGAGCTTTGAACCCGAACCGGACCACCTCCATGCTCCAGGCACTATCTACAGCCCATGCAACTTCATCTATGTAGTCAGGTACAGCATTGGGCTGATGCAAACGCATGCGCCAGTCAACCGAACTGCACCCCCATGTATCGGTACTGTCTACAGCATCGATACCATAGATGGTATAGTAGATTTCGATTCCATATCCGGGCGAACGGTACATTCTTAATCCTGCGGGGATTTCAACTGATGCCATATAGGCGGCTTTGAAATCGAATGACAGTCCTTTCCACAGGGCAGATACTTTGAAGAGCTGTGCCTGAGAAGGAAACTTAATGGACTGCGTTTTCGCCAGACCTCTATTTTTTTGAGTTCTGGACAAAACGTAAGGGAGCATTTCCTGCTCGAAAGTCCTTGCATCGAAGTTTCCGATTTCTGCACAAAGACATACACTCAACAGGAACAGCCAAAAGCCACTTTTCCGGTCCACTTTACTGATAATAGTCTGGTTCATATTATCAAATTACATAAAGCTGGAGATGAGTGCTATGAATCGTTATTTTTTCCATGCAGTCGATCATAAGATTAATATAAAACCTCAGGGGCATTCATACACCTGTTCCCCTTCAGAAAACTCGGTCTGATTGAGTTGCTCCTCAATCTTTTAACGCCTCATCTATCACCTCCTCCCCCCATATTTCTGCAAACCCGCCTCGCAGGAATCATATTTATATAATAAGTACCCTCTGTTCAATGAAGGCGAGGTTTCATCTATCAGGTCCTCAAATTTTGCTTTTCTCATTATTTGCGTTGCCACCTTTTCCGCCTTTTCTCTTTCGGTGGACACTGTCATCGTAAGTGATGGCGGACCAGGGCCTTACAGCCTTGGAAGCGCGTTTGTGGACACCTCCTCCATAGAACTTGTTCCGCTGGACAGTGCACTATTCATTCCACCATACACCTACGTTCCATCACGCAACAGTATCCTGTTTTCCACACCGCTCGACAGCGGCATGGCAATCAAAGTCAGTTATCGGACCTCGTTTCAGGGAATTCCCAAGGTCTATTCGCTCTATACTCCCCGATTCATTCGATCCACAGATACTCTGCTGCAGATTCCAGAGGACTCCCTAACTCCTTTATTTAAGGACGATAACAGCAATTTAAGTATCTCCGGGTACAAGTCATTCGGAGTCTCAGTGGGAAGTCTTGGCGAGATCAATCTTGAGCAGGGTCTTGAAGTGATGATCGGTGGAGAGATTCGCCCCGGGACAGAGCTGAGCGCCCACCTTACTGACCAGGGCTCATCTCTTGAGGGATCCACCAGAGAAATCAGTGACTTCGATATGGTGTACGTCACCCTCACAAATCCGAGTTTTTCTATCAGTGCAGGAGACCAGATCGCACAATGGCCAGTGAAGGGAATCCTGTCAGGCCAGAAGAAAATCAAGGGGATATCCGCTTCAGTAACACCCAGAGGGACCTCAGTCAGTGCTTTCGGATCGTTTTCCGGTGGAAGCTACACTGTGGAAACACAAAAAGGCCGAGATGGCGTGCAGGGTCCCTATTACCTGAGCGGAAAGGGTGAAGCAGGGTTCATCTCGCCCATTAATGGAACTGTGAGAGTTCGGGTTAACGGCACAGAGATGGAGGAGGGGCTTGATAAAGATTTCAGAGTCGACTATGATTTGGGAACCATCACTTTCAATCCCAAGATACTTATCAGGCAGGATGATTTCATCAGAATAGAGTATGAATACAAGACTTTCGACTACCAGAGAAGTTTCACCGGGGCAGCAGCTTCCTATTCCACCTCTGATTCAGTTTTTTCGGTGAAGGGAGTCCTCTGGAATGAGAGCGACAACAAAGATCAACCGATAGAACTCACTGTCACATCACAAGATAGGGAGATGTTGCGTAGTGCCGGAGACAGCAAGGGATACCTCACGCCCACCTCCAGATCGGTTCACCACAATGATGTGGCCAGTATGAGCGCCCTTTACCCGCTATACCGCAAGACTCTAAGCACTTCGGGTGACACCATCTTTGTGTATACCCCCTATAACCCGCTCAGTCCCGACAGTACCCGTGAATTCTACACTGTCTGGTTCACCCGCTCCGAACAGGGGACTGCAGGATCGGACTATGACATTGATTCTTCTATATATCACAGAGATTACGTTTACCGATACACTGGCCCCGGGCAGGGACATTATTCGGCGCTGGCGCCGCTCCCCGCACCTCGAAGAGAGACTGCCGGAGAGATCGAAGCCCGCTTGAAACTACCGTCATTCAAGGCATCTATAAATGTAGCCGGCAAGGACTTGGATCAAAACCTCTTCTCCCCCCTCGATGATGATGACAACCGTTCCTCTGCGGCAGTTCTTAAACTGCAGGCGGGACAAAGGCGGCCGGATAAGCTAAGTCTTTGGTGGGACTTGGATTACAGATTCAGATCCCGACTTTTCACCAATGAGATCATATCCGATTTTGAACGGAAATCCGGGTGGGATATTCAGGATTCCTCCCGCGCACAGGAGGCGCACCAGTTCCAGAGCTGGGAATCTGCAGCAGGAGCCACCATTATGAAGGGATTAACCACGCAAATCAGTCTAGGACAAACACTTAAGGACTCTCTGGCTGAAACTGAAAAGGTCTCTGGGGATATAAACCTCTCCTTACTCAAAGATAAGCTGGCCCTGTCCATGGGAATGTCCGCTTTCAGGCATCACCTCTCAGATCTTCGGTTCAGCTATCGTCGCTTTGGAAAAATCACCGCCAGACCGGTATCTCAACTGGAGGCTTCAGTGGGGTATAATGACGAATGGCGACAGGATACTTCCGGCATGGGCGGAGGTCAACTTTCCGGCAATGCGGATCTGCTCTTTCGCCCGCTGAATTTGAGGCAATCCCTTATCGCATCACAATTTAGGAAGGGAAACAGCTTTCCCGGATCTGTAGACACCGGCTATGCGCTGACCTGGAATCAGGGGATTTCTGTTGAACCTCTTTCCGGATGGACCTTGAGCGGCGACAGCAAATATTATAAAACCCAAACTTTCGGCAGCAGCTCCTCCTCCACTTTTCTGATGTCGCTTCTCAGTGAAATTCTCCCTCAAAACAGCGGATTCTCATCACGGCAGGAATACCGTACAAATCAGGAACTTGCATCCCGTTTTGAACAGAAAATCATCTACGTGGGAAAGAACCTGGGAACCCATGCTTACGACTCGCTCACGCGGGAATTCGTCCCCAGTCTCAACGGAGATCATATCGTGGAAGAGATTGAAATTTATGACAATACATCCACTACTAAGGTTCGTAAAACTTCATTTGAAGGAGACTGGAATTTCAGACCCATTAAAAAGGTAAAGGGTATACTTGGAGACCTGTCCTGGAACGGAACGCTGCTTTTGGATGAGCACGTGAATGCACAGAACCGTCGCTTCGCTACCAGGATACCGGGGCTTCTCTCCCTTTTTCCCTCCACTTTTTCAGACAGCGGCAGTGTTACCGACCTTCTCTATGCCGATCTTTCCTACCGTCAGGAAATAGAGTGGCAGATCCCCAAAAGTCCTTATCGTGCAAGGATTTACGCGCTCCCTCAACTCAAAGTTCTCAGAGGGCGTCGTGAAAGTGCTTTTGAAACCGGCCTGAAAGCTGAGAGAAAAACCGACAAACTGTTACTGAGCGCCGAACCGCGATACATCACCATAAATCGAGAAGATTCAACCAGTTATGCGGACAATGAGCACATTAAGGATCTTGGGTTGGAACTGGTGCAAAGCTTTCAACCTACAAGCGAACTGGAGTTCTATCTTCGGGAAAAGGGGGGTCGAATCTTCGGGATTCAAAACGGATCAACCCCGGCACCATCTGACAGCAGCATCTATTTCCAGTTGAAACCGGGAATTGTCTGGCGACCGGCTCTCAAGGGGATGGCTGAGCTGTCCTACACTTTTTCCTACGTGCCCGTTTCGGGGCAGCTTGACTATCGCATTGCAGGGGGGCACTCTTCCGGTGTTAACCATAACCTGTCACTTTTCGCAGATATTCAAGCGGGAAAGCATTTTAACCTGAGCGGGGTGTACCGCGCAGAAATCACCAAAGAGCTGGGTGCAACGGAATTCGGTGATGTGATCCACGTCTTTTCTCTTCAGGTGAAAGCCTACTTATAATCGCATATTATAAAGGAATGGGAAGTTTGTTTTTATTCGACGCTGCCCCGTTCCGCTCACCCAGAGCGTAGGTCCGCCGGAGTCGAAGGGTAATCCTCACTGCTGTTGAGAGTCAGGCAGTACCCCGACTGTTAAGGAGGGTACTGATGTCGCGATAGAGTATCAAAGAGACTGCACAATTAGAAATTGGAATGTGTCTTTTATTCGACGCTGCCCCGCTCCGCTCACCCAGAGCGTAGGTCCGCCGGAGTCGAAGGGTAATCCTCACTGCGGTAGAGAGTCAGGCAGTACCCCGACTGTTAAGGAGGGTACTGATGTCGCGATAGAGTATCAAAGAGACTGCACGATTAAGAATCGGAATGTGTTTTTCATTCGACGCTGTCCCGTTCCGCTCACCCAGAGCGTAGGTCCGCCGGAGTCGAAGGGTAATCCTCCCTGGATCAGATTCGCCCATCCTTACGGATTGGGTTACTGCCGGAGCGCCTACTCGCGACTGCTGATGGTGCCTAAGGGGGTCAGGTAGCGCCCGACCCGTCAGGAAGGGCACTATACTTACTTCACCTTCCTCACCGTACAAAAACTCGTATTCAGCTCATCCCCGTAGCGCACTATGTAAGTGCCTGATTTCACTCTTTTTCCGGACTGATCTGTACCATCCCAGGAAATCTGGCTTGTTCCCGAAGAAATGTCTCCAAAGGACTTGATCACCTGACCTCTTAGCGAAAGTATCGACACCTTCGCACCTGATACCGCCTCAGACGGAAGCTGAATACGGGTGGATCCGCTGAACACCGCCGGATTAGCCTTGAGAGCCCCTGCTGTCATGGTCGAGTTCCTCGCAGTTTTCACCGGAGCATTGGGGTCAAGCACCACGGTTGCATAAGCCATGCTTCCCTGGTCTAAATCGTTGTAATTGGCTATACTGTTCGTCTTTGTGTAGTAATAAAGCTGATACTCCCCGGCTTCATCTCCTGTCTTGATCCTGGCAAAAACAAACATGGGCACCACGGTGATCCCCACGGTATCCGATAGAAAGAACATCCCGGGCATACCCTCCTGAACTGCCGCTTTCATGGCACTGTCGAGCACGATAAAGGTGTCGGTCTTTGTCGCGGCCTGGTAGCTTAGAGAAATCTTGGAACTGAAGGCATTCCAATTGGTTATCGAATCGGCATCTACGTCAATATCACCCTGAGAGGGGTCATAAGCACTGGCCGTGAAACTGCGGCCGGCAAGAGATCCGTTCAGTGATGGATCGGCAGGCATGGGAGTTTTTCTTAATTCGAAGGAAACGAGAGAATCCTGAAACTCCTGCACCAGATCCTGATTGGCAGGATCCTGCATCAATGATTCAAAGTCCTGGATCTCAGCGAGGCTTTTAGCGGCCTTGTAGTCCTTGGCCACATAGCAGTCTATCCCCTCAACGCTCCACCCCTCCGGAAGACCCAGCAGAACATGTAAACTGTCGCGGCTCACCTGGGAGAAGTACATCTTACCGAAAGTTCCGTACGCAAAAGCACTGGCAAGCTTTACGGTAATGGTGCTTCCGGGCTGAGTAGTCGTTGGGTGCTCAATTATCTGAGCGGTATCGGTGGTGCAACCGATCATGGCCATAAGCGATAGTGAGCAGATGCCGGCAGCGATCATTCTTTTCATATAGCCTCCAGGGCGCGTGGTAATGAGCAGGTCATTTGTAATCTATATAATATATGAAAATTTTGTGGGAGGGGGAGGTTTTTTGAAGAACCTTTTAGTGGTCCAAAAATTGATAATTCGCAAATCGCCCATCGTAGATCAGCCGGAATTTGAGATGGACGATGAGCGATGATCAATTTTAGAATTGAGGAGGAGAAGAAGAATGCCTCGATCGGGTATTTCATAATTTGCATATCGCCGACAAAGCCCCCTCCCTTGGCCCGATTATTGCATACTCTCCTTCCCTCTGCCCGGCCCCGGCGCCCCCAAGGCCCACGCCTGCAGAGAAAGCCTAAATAAAGTTCAGCTGTATTTCTGAACAGTTCTGTACTTATACACCTGATGGAGTCTCTCAATGGCTAAAAACCTCCTCAACAAAATCTGGGACCTGCACAAAGTGGCAACCCTGCCCACCGGTCAAGATCAACTCTTCATCGGCCTTCATCTCGTTCACGAGGTAACATCCCCCCAGGCATTCGCCATGCTCAAGGAACGGGGACTTGCGGTACGATACCCCTCGCGCACAATCGCCACTGTGGACCATATCGTGCCCACCGCCGATCAGAGCCGGCCTCTGGCCGACCCGCTCGCCGAACAGATGCTCAAGGAACTTGAATCCAACACGGCTCAAAACGGCATTCGCTTTTTCGGGCTGGGAAGCGACTACCAGGGCATCGTGCACGTGATCGGCCCGGAACTGGGAATCACTCAACCGGGAATGACCATCGCCTGCGGCGACAGCCACACCTCCACCCACGGTGCGTTCGGCACCATCGCCCTGGGGATAGGCACTTCCCAGATCCGCGACGTGCTGGCCACCCAGACCCTTGCCCTCAGAAAACCAAAGGTGCGTCAAATAAAGATTAACGGGTTACCGCAGAGAGGGATCTATGCAAAAGACATAATCCTCAAGATAATGGCGCTTTTAGGTGTCAAGGGTGGAATAGGCTACGCCTATGAATACAGCGGTAAAGCGGTAAAGGCCATGTCCATGGAGGAGCGAATGACTCTGTGCAACATGAGTATCGAAGGCGGTGCCCGCATGGGGTATGTCAATCCCGACGAAACCACCTTCGAATACCTCAGAGGGAAGCCTTTTGCCCCTGCAGAGGAGTCATTTGCAGATGCAGTAACCTTCTGGAAATCGGTGGCCAGTGATGACGACGCTAGTTTCGATGATTCCATCGAACTGTCAATTGACAACCTTGCCCCCATGGTCACCTGGGGAATCAATCCGGGGCAGGCTGCCGAAGTCACCTCAAGGGTGCCAAACCTCAGTGATCTGCACCCCGAGGAACGGGAAGTGGCCTCACGGGCTTTTGAACACATGGGGGTAGCGCCGGGATCACCGCTTCAAGGGACAAAAATCGATACGGCATTTCTGGGTTCCTGCACCAACGGCAGGCTTTCAGATCTCAGGGAGGCTGCTGCTGTGGTAAAGGGAAAAAAAGTTGCTTCACATGTGACAGCACTGGTAGTCCCCGGGTCGAAGCAGGTCAAAGCCGCAGCGGAAAAAGAGGGCCTGCACCAGATCTTCATCGATGCCGGATTTCAGTGGCGTCAGGCTGGCTGTTCCATGTGCCTCGCCATGAACCCCGACAAGCTCAAGGGAAAGCAGGTCTGCGCCAGTTCCTCCAACAGAAACTTTATCGGACGACAGGGATCTCCTCAAGGACGCACCCTGCTCATGAGCCCGGCAATGGTTGCCGCTGCAGCAGTGGCAGGCGAATTAACCGATGTCAGAAATCTTCTGTGATAGAAAGGTCAATCAAATGAATGCAAAGGATGTAACAATAAAAGAGGTAAGAGGAACAGGAGTTCCGATAGTTGGTGATGATATCGATACCGACCGTATCATACCTGCCCGCTTCATGAAAGTGGTGTCCTTCAGCGGTTTGGGTGCACATGCTTTCCATGATGAAAGATACGATACAGATGGTAACAAAAAAGATCACCCCTTTAATGATGTCAACTATGATGGAGCATCGATACTCATAACCGGAAGTAACTTCGGTTGCGGCTCATCCAGAGAACATGCCCCGCAGGCCCTCAAAGATTATGGTATCCGGGCCGTTATAGGAATATCTTTCGCCGATATTTTCGCCGGAAACTGTGTCAGCCTGGGAATTCCTGCAGTACGTCTGGAAAGGGAAAATGTGTCTAAACTTGCTGCCGTTGTACAGCAAAAGCCGGATACCCCGCTGTATATCGATCTTGAGAATAAAACGGTTACTGCGGGCGATCTTGATTTATCATTCGAAATTGATGAAGCAGCCCGCCAGGCTTTTGTTCAAGGGTTGTGGGACATGACATCCATGCTGCTTTCCAATGCAGAAAAAATCGAAGAGAAATATGAAGCACTGCCTTATACAAAAGGATTTGCAAGATGACCACGTGCCAAAGTCAACCGGAAATTTCAAAGGACCAGCAGATGAGCCGCAAAATGACAGGCGGGGAGGCGGTGATTCGTTCATGTGAGCAGCACGGGATCACTCATATTTTCGGCTACCCCGGCGGGGCGAACATCCCTGTGTTCGATGCTCTTTACGAATCATCAATACAGCTTGTACTGAGTCGCCACGAGCAGGGTGCGACTCACATGGCCGACGGCTATGCACGGGCTACCGGCAAAGCCGGTGTAGTACTGGTGACATCCGGCCCCGGAGCGACTAATGCGATCACCGGAATTTTAACCGCTCACATGGATTCCGTTCCCATGGTGGTGATCTGCGGTCAGACCGTGACCTCAAGCCTCGGGCTGGATGCCTTTCAGGAGGCTGACGTTTCGGGAATATCATTTCCAGTGGTGAAATACTCCTATCTGGTCAAGGATGCCTCCGAGATCCCACGCATCATGAAAGAGGCATTCCATATTGCACAAACCGGAAGACCCGGCCCGGTTCTCATTGATCTGCCCAAGGATATTTCCTCCGCGTTAATAGACGAAAGCGCATTTTCAGTTCCGGTGGATCTGCCCGGGTATCAGGTAACATCATTTGCCGATTTCAGTCTGCTTTCTCATGTCGCGGAGGCAATCAGCAAGGCCCGAAAGCCGATCATTCTCGCCGGTCACGGAGTGCTTATCAGCCGCGCCCAGGAACAGCTTGTCAAGCTTGCTGAAATGCTCAACATCCCCGTGGTCACTACACTTCTGGGCAAAGGCGCTATTTCTGAAAACCACGAGCTCAGTTTCGGAATGCTGGGTATGCATGGAACTCCCTGGGCCAATATGACGGTGCGGGATTGCGACTGCATAATAAATGTGGGATCACGCTGGGATGATCGTATCGTAGGTAAACCGAGTGAATTCTGCCCCGATGCCTGTAAAATCCATATAGATATTGATCCCTCCGAATGTGGCAAAATGATCGATGTGGATTACTTCTTAAACGGTGATGCTAAAAATATTCTCGAGGAACTCATTCTCATAGCCCAGCCCGGCAACACGAAAGAATGGTTAGCTCAAGTAAACTCTTTCCGCAAAAACTATCCCCTCAAGGTTTCAGTCGACTATGGGCTCGAAGCTCAGTATGTGCTTAAAGTCCTCAATGATATTGCCCCTCCCGACACAATTTTCACCACCGATGTCGGTCAGCATCAGATGTGGGCGGCTCAGTTCATAGATGTAAAGAACGCAAACCACTGGATCTCTTCCGGTGGCGCGGGGACCATGGGCTTTGGCTTTCCGGCTGCAATCGGAGCCCAGTTTGCATTTCCTAAAACGCCTGTTGTGGCCATTGTCGGTGATGGGGGGTTTCAGATGACCCTTTCTGAGCTGTCAACAGTTAAAAATCATAAGCTTCCAGTGAAAATACTTCTGCTTGATAACAAATTCCTTGGAATGGTTCGTCAATGGCAGGATCTTTTCTACGACAGACGTATCATCGGTGTCGATCTGGAGGGCAATCCCGACTTTGTCAAAATCGCCGAAGCGTATGGAATCCGCTCCTTTCATATTGACACGGTTGAATCAACACGGCGGGTGCTTTCAGAAGCGTTCGCCTATAACGATGGACCATGTCTCATCCATGCAGAAGTCATAAAGGAAGATAACGTGTACCCCATGATTCCTCCGGGAGCCAATTATCATCAGATGATTCTCGAACCTCAGGGAGCCAAACTGGAAAAACCGAAAGGAAGCACCTGAAATGATAGCCACTCAGGAAAAGAGGACAACACAGGCCCAAACTGCCTTAACGCAGCATACAATCAGTTTACTGGTGAGTAACCGCCCCGGGGTGCTTATCAGAATCGCACTGGTTTTTTCACGAAGAGGTTTCAACATCGATAGTGTAGTAGTGTCCCCTCTCAAAGACCGTCGCTTCAGCCGCATGAGCCTGGTGGTCACGGGCGACAGGCACACACTTGATCAGATCATTCTACAACTGAACAAGCTGGTCGATGTACTTCATGCCATCGACCATAGCGGCGAGAACACCATTGAACGGGAGATGGGGCTGTTCAAAATCAAGTGTGGAACCCATCTTCGCACTAAGATGCTGCAGATTGCAGATCACTTCAAGGCAGAATCAGTGGATATGAGTGAATCCACCATGACCTTCCAGATTACGGGAACTTCCGAAAAACTCAACGCGTTCCAGTTGATGGTGGAAAAATATGGAATTCTGGAAATGGTGCGTTCGGGAAAGCTGTTTCTGGTGAGGGGTGAGGGTGAAACGTGAAGTAAGCTGAACACATAACCCGCAAGACGCCAATTTTCCTGCAATTTTTATCAATCCGACACTAAAATATTTCTCATTTCATGCAGCTCTACCGCTTGGGGCTGCATTTTACTATTTTTTGCTGGTCTTTCGCTACTTGAGGAGAAAATATGGAACTTTGTGCTTGTGGATCACAACGCAGCTACGAACAATGCTGCGAGCCTGTTGTAAAGGGAATACGTCCCGCCGAAACAGCCGAAGAGCTGATGCGTGGAAGATATACCGCCTATGCCAAGGGTGCTGTGGAATTCATCCTGTCCTCCACCCATCCCGACCGCCGCTCCGAGTGCGACGAAAAGGCTATCCGGTCCTGGTCGGCAAACTCAGTATGGCAGGGGCTGGAAATCGTCTCCACCGAGAAGGGTACTGCCGATGATGTGGACGGTAAGGTGGAATTCATCGCCAATTTCACTGAAGAACGCATCAAGAAATCGCTGCACGAAACCGGTTCATTCGTAAAAATCGACGGAAGCTGGTTTTATGTTGACGGAGAAATCCATCCTCCAAAGCCGTTTGTTCGCCAGGAGGACAAGGTCAACAGAAACGATCCATGTCCCTGCGGAAGCGGCAAAAAGTACAAGAAGTGCTGCGCAGCCTGAATATAAGATTCTGACTCTTCTTAGTGCTAAAGGCCTTCGATGCTACCACCCCGGGCAGCTGTCTACCATCATTACGCAGCACCTTCTCGGGGGGTAGCCGGAACATCCTCCCGGAATTGCTCCCGCGTTAGTCTTGTTGTATTCTAATTCTCCTGCAACCAAAAGATCCTTTAACAGGTCCCATAATGTCTGGACAAATGATAAGTCAGACTATGCAAAAAAAAAGGCCCGAAAGGGCCTTCTATAACTACGTTTTTTCGAAACTGCCGGTAAAACTTAATCCTGGGCGATAGCTTCCACAGGGCAAGTTTCTGCGCAGGCGCCGCAATCGGTGCACTTTGAAGCATCAATAGTGTAGGGATTTCCCTCGCTGATAGCTTCGACAGGGCACTCAGGAAGGCAGCTTCCGCAAGCAAGGCAAGCATCAGAAATTTTGTGAGCCATGGTTTATACCTCCTATAGGATTGTTTATTACGTTAATTCCGAGAGCTTCGGGGCAGATTAGGCACCGAAACTGACTCAGGATGTATAGTATACTTTCTGGTTAGCCGATTCTACAAACATCTTTAAAACTACAATGGAAGATCCCTAAACAATCGATTTCTGCTCCGGATTCCTATGAGAGGCATTCGCATCGCTCTGTGAAATATTTACTTTTACTCTCATCTGATACAAAATATTACATTAATAGTATTACCCATTGCTGCCCATATAAATTTTTCCGAGGTGACTTATGCAGATATCCTTTTTTAGAAAGTACTTACTTGCGCCAGTTACTTTCTTCACATTGATTTCTCATTTTCAAAGTATAAGCGCTGACCCCCTCCCCTATGATCTAATAGCAATCAGTTACCCCGATTCCATCGACCAGAAGAAACTAGATTCCACTACTGTAAAGATAAGACAATTTAGAGTAAACCAGGCCGGGTACCGTCCACAAGATGATAAGCGTTTCCTCTTTGTATCGAATGATACTGCTGCATGGTTCGATTCCTTTACAGTTATCAACGTGGAAACCGGTTCTGTAGCGGCCACGGGCAGGTATCAAGTTCTTCGGAATCCAGAGGTGTGGCGATAACCAATCGTGGTTTCACCCCGCCTGCCACCTTCAAGATGAAATTTCCGGAGGCTGGCACGACTGTGGCGATCACATTAAAGAAGGTATCACTCAGAGCTTCACCACTGCAATGCTTGGTCTGGCGGCAGCCTGTTTTCCCGATCGCGACAACGATCACTACGGAGCAAACCACAATCAGACTATAGCTACTGACGGCATTCCCGATCTGCTCTACGAAGCCAAAATCGGTACTGATTATATAATCCAGGCTTATGAAAAGGCTGACTCTGTTGCCGACATGATCACCTCCATTGGTAATTTTTCAAGTGACCACTCCTGGTGGGGGTCTCCTGAATATCAGGATGGAAAAAGCCAGAATCGCGGAGGTCCAATCCGCGAGGCGAGAAATGAAGTGGGAGCAAATATCCTGGGTGACTTTTCTGCCGGACTGGCGTTTGTGGGAAAACTTTACAAACCTTATGATCAGCAGTATGTCGAAAAATGTCTGCTTGTCTCTCAAAAGCTTTATGAGTATGCCAAGGTACATCAGATAACCACCGAATCCCCGGCTTATAACGGAAACGCAACGGTAAATGACGAGCTGGCTTTCGCCGCATTGGGACTATTGTGGGCAACAGAGGACAGTAAATATCTTCAGGATCTTGCGTTTGATTAAATCGATAGGATCATTAGGAAATTCCAATTTCCCTAAAATCTCTTTTGAGGGTGGATGGTTTGCGAATAAGAGTGTACATTTCAGCAAGAATCTGACAAATACGGATTGGGGTTCTGTTCATGTCCTAGTGCTGTATGGATTTTTCAAGCTCATTCTTTCTGATGCTGACCTTTGCGACAGAATAGGAATGGAAGAATCAAAACGCAGCAGCTTGATAGAAAAAACCGCTTACAGTTTACTGCAGAACCTTTGTTCCCTGTCATCAGGAGACGCCTCCATCGTTCTTCCCGATCACGGAATCTGGACAGGGCACTCTATGAAATATGATAATTTGCGGAAAACAATGTACGTTCAGCAAAACTGGAACTACAACCATTACCAGATGGGCAATATTCTGGATATGCTCTGCTATGCTGATATGGCCAAATATGTCCAGAACACCACACTCCCTAATACTCCTTCCTCAACGGACTGGAAAGGCCCCGAGGTCGAGCAGGTTGCAATAGAGGCTATGGATTATATGCTGGGTGTAAACCCCTGGGATGTTTCCATGATTTACGGAATCGGAGCGAAAAATTTCAATCACCCGCATCACCGGGCATCAAATCCCGAGGGAAGAAATGATGAAATTGAGTACTCCTACAGACCACCGGTCGGGGCACTGTACGGTGCAACAAATCCCGATCAGGGATTATATGAAGATCATTACAACAACTCTTACCAGAGCGAACCGGCTCTTAAAGCCAACGCCATAGCTGCATTTGCAATGACACTGCTTTCCTCTGATGAAGAACCGATTTCTTCTGTTCCATACAGAAATCGGACACGATTTGTTTTTAACGAGAACCTTAAAGTAACAGCTGATCAAAAGAACATCAGACTGAAATTCAGTACACGAGTGGATTCGCCTTTAGAAATGACAATATTCAATACTGCGGGAAGAATTATTTACAAAAACACTTTTGGAAATCCTCCCAGTGGAAAACTGCTCATTCCCTTCTCTTCAGCGAACATCAGAACTGGGGGTTTTTATCTGGTAAGGGTAGAAGTTAATGGAAAAATGCAGCAGCTTCCTGTCTTCTGTGTGAAATAAAAGTCCAGACAGGGCCTTCTTCGGGAGGCCTACTTCACGCAACTTTTCCTGTATACCTTCACCTGCTCAAGATACTTTGAACGCATTCTTAAAAGTTCAGCATCGTAGCGCCCGTCCCTGAAATCGGGAAACGACCACTCAAAAGGCTGATACTTTCCCGATTTGTAGCGCCCGGCCAGATCAGCATAGATTCCCTTACCGAGGTAAATCTTCTGACCCGCCTCCTTGGCAGATGCAAGAAGCACTTTGTTATGATCCAGATAGCCGGCATCAAGGTTAACTCTGCGTTTCCCCTCAACCGAGAGTGCATCTTCGACTCTGTTGCATTCAAGCTTCATATCCACAAGCTGCATGGGGTCAAGTAGTTCGGCAAAGGAAACTAATCTCCTGTAAAGAGGACCACCCATTTCGGGATAATAATAATCGGTAACATCAAATTCGTGATCGGAACCTGCAATATCGAAACTGCCCCATCTGGCCTGCAGCTGCTCCAGAGCCTGCACCAGTACCTGTTCCTCACTGAAAAGAACTGCCACGAAATACTTTACAGGTAAAGCTTCGTTCACTTCAGCCATGTTTGATCACCCCCAGTGCCTTGTTGATAATCTCCCGGTCTATTCCAAAAGAGGAGGCAATGAGATTGACTTTGGCATCATCACCCAGTAAAAACCTCTTGGCATCATTTTCAGAATAGATTGCCAGCTTATCACCCTGCAAATAATGCTGACTTCCGTTTGATCTGCGGGTCAGTACCGGATAATTCATCATCTCCCAGGCAAAGGAACTCTCCCAGGCTCTGGCAAACTGCGCTGCATCTATAGGTGTTATTTTATAGGTAAGCCGCAGTTTTCTATTTTTCCTGTAAACCGTATAGAGTTCGACTTTTTCCCCGTTGAGAACAGGTTTCAGTTCAATGGTATTACTTCCGGTCTGAATCACCGACTCCCGGTCTTTGTGAAGCATGGTGGGCACAAAGAGCAGATATCCAGGGTCAAGCAGCAGAAACTGCCCTCCCTGTGCAATGACCAGACCGCAATGAGTGTCGGGGCCATAATGTCGATCAGCCAGTACCGGGTGAGCCTCGATCCCCAGAGCATTATAGACCGCCACAATGGCGGCTGTGAGAGAAAAACAGGTCCCGCCAGTTCCCCATTTGAGATAATCGCTTATAAGCTCATCGGGATAGCGCATCGCAGACCGGGGAGTGATCACCGATTCCGCCTTGATAATTTTCGTGAGATTCTCGTAGGGAATTCTGGAAAAGGCTGCGGCAATCGATTCTATCAGCAGCGATCTGTCCTGTGATGGATTGATCCCGGTTCGGGAAAGAAACCTCTGCAGCAACAGCGGGTCGGTAACGGTCATGTGAGGAGCATCGTGCAACATAATAATCCTAAAGCTTTGTTCGAGAGGTAGTATAGGTAATGCCTGAGCAGGTATCAAGACCGGATGATCATTTCGTGGGGGAAGAAATTTTATTAGTGATTTGGAGCAAGACGGCTTTTTTATGGGTGCTTTGCTGTAGCAAAAAAATTATCCAATAAATTCGACCCGCTTCAGCTCCTTAGAAGCAGTTTTGTAAAGTGATTTGTCTGAGACGATAAACACTTCAGATTGTGCGGTAATTGCTGAAGACAGTTGAATCCCATCGAGTACCTTCATCTGATACGTTCTGATTACCCGAATACATTCCGAAATTAAGACATCATTATATTCAACAACTCCGAAAAAATTAAAGTCAAACATGAATTCCTTCATAATCCAGTTCGCATCAGATGTGCTCAAAGTTTTTTCCCGAAGCCTTCGTTCGATTGTTGAATTGATTTCAAGTTGGGTGACTGGTGCAATAATAATTTCAGACACCGACTGTATAAGTACGTCAAATGTATCGGCACCCTTTTCATCCACATATTTTTTAAATAGAGAAGATGTGTCGATAAATGCCCTCATTATTCCTGTTCCCTGTTCTTTGCTACCGTTTCAGAAAAACTTTCACCAGAAACCGGCCGCCTTTTTATAGTTCTTTTCCATCCCGGATAACGGATATTAGGATTATGAGGAACAATATCGGCAACAGCTTGATTCCTTTCGAGAATTGTAATACACTCACCCTCTTTCACATCTTTAAGATACTTGGAAAAGTTATGCATTAAATCTCTAATACTAACCTTCTGCATAATAACCTCCTTTTAATACAATACGATTAAAGTATAGCAAATGTTATACAAAATGTCAAACAAAGATTTTTCACTGTGGAGCGAAGCCCCCTGTATTTTCGGCAGATCATAAAAACAGGAGGACATACCAAAACGTATTTTTTAATGAGGACCGCATTTTCTCTTCACGCTTAAACAGAATCGGAAGCTAGGATTAAAATTAAAATCATAGTTCATTCAGGCTCAGGAGGGCGGTTACTGGGCGGAGGTCCCTGCTTTGCCCGGATGCGTTTCCCAAGGCGAGACATTTGATGAACCGCTACGTAATGTGAACGAAGCCATAGAAGCTTCGTTGTCCGTTGACGAATCTCAGCTGTGAATCGGTGATCAGGACAAAATTCTTGAAGTAACCATATGAAAGCGTATCGGGTAGGATTTCAAAAAAGGGGCGGTGCCACACCGCCCCCTGCATATTCAGTTAATCTTCACCTCAATCGCTTTTCTGCGAGCTCTTTCGCTTTTTGGAAGCCTTAGCTCCAGTACGCCATTGTTCATTCTGGCCTCGATCTTTTCAGCATCAACCTCATCGGGCAGAGTGAAACTTCTGGAAAATCTTCCGTAAGAACGCTCATAGTGACAATACTTGCCTTTTCCCTTCCGAGTCTCCTCTTTCTTCTCACCTTCAATACTCAGGACACCTTTTTCGATTGAAATGCTTATATCCTTTTTGTCCATCCCGGGGAGATCCGCTTTGAGTTCATAGTGATCATCCTCTTCAGAAATGTCAACCTTTGGCCAGTTCCCCCACACAAGTTCCCGATCTGCCGCTTCAAACAGTGATCCACCCAGAATGTCATCAAGCCAGCTTGACAGAGAAGTGACAGGATTTGAGTAACGAACCAGTGCATTCATAACACCCTCCTTTTATTAATTTGGTTTAGTTTTTATCTCTTTTTCACCATCCCATTTATGCAACAGACATGCCATTTTGAGATTGTTGCTTATATAGAATCTCTTGGCAAAGCATAGCCCGCTGATGGTTTATTTTTGAAACAAAAAAGGGTTTCACGCTGTTTCAAAATGAGGCGGATTATCCCCACGACAGGTCCGTACAGATCTATTTTTCCTGTATGGAATCTCTAGAAGGTGTAATACAGACTATTACCTACCAAAATGAAGACAACGGATTCTGCGTTCTTCAGCTCAAGACGCATACCCGTCTGGTCACCTGTGTCGGAACAGTACCCACTGTACGAAAAGGGGAGTCAGTGTGCCTTAAGGGTACCTGGGAGAAGCACAAAAAATTCGGACAGCAGTTTTCCATTTCCGGCTATGAGATAATCAGGCCCACTACTCTTGAAGGTATTGAACAACTTCTGGCCTCGGGGCTCATTAAAAACGTGGGCGCCGTCAGGGCCAAACAGATTATTAATACCTTCGGACTGGACACCCTGTCGATTCTGGATAACAGCCCGGAAAAGCTCGGGGAGATTTCCGGCATAGGAGCCAAAACCCTCGAAAAAATCAAGGCCAGCTGGGCGGAACAGCGAAATGTAAGAGACCTCATGCTCTTCCTTCAGGACTATGGCATCTCCTTGGGCATGGCGACTCGCATCTACAAAGCTTACGGGCAGGAAGCCAAACAGAAGATTTGCCAAAACCCCTACGCTTTAATCGATGATGTCTGGGGGATCGGGTTTATCAAAGCGGACGCTATAGCATCCAAACTGGGGTTCACTTCCGACAGCTACAAAAGAATTCGGGCGGGGATTACCTACGCTCTGCAGGAAGGTGCAAACGACGGACATACCTTTTTGAACAGGGAGGAGTTAACCGCGAGGGCAACGGAGCTTCTGAAAGTTACTCCCGAGCAGGTCACGTTCACTCTGGACCACTGCCTTCTTGAAAAAATATACCGCTCCGAGGAAAACTCCGTCTATCTTCCCTACCTGCATAATGCTGAAATGGCGGTGGCTTCTGATCTCAAGGAGCGGATAAGCTTCTGCAATACCAAATTCCCCATATCTGAACAGGAAATCAACCAGTGGCTTTCCGAATACCAGAGCCGGAAAAATTGGACAGGGGCACCGGAGCAGCTTGAAGCGGTACGAAAAGCAGCCCGCAGCAATGTATTCCTTCTGACAGGTGGACCAGGAACCGGCAAAACTACCGTTCTGCAGGTGATAGTTGCTCTTTTCTTTCATCTCAGATGCAAAGTGGAACTTGCCGCTCCCACCGGACGAGCTGCTCAGCGAATGGGATCCATTTCAGGGCTGAATGCCAGAACGATTCACCGGCTTCTGGAGTTCAAACCCGGAGGGGGCGGTTTTTCTTTTGTTAAATGCAAGGAAAACCCCATTGATGCAGATGTCATAATACTCGACGAAGTATCCATGGTGGATATTACCCTCATGAAAAGCTTCCTGTCGGCGGTAAAAAGCACCACCATTCTCATACTGGTGGGAGATTCCCATCAACTACCGTCGGTGGGACCCGGGAATGTACTGTCTGACCTGATCTCATGTGGCCGCATCCCACATGTGGAACTCACACAGGTTTTCCGTCAGGCAGCCGCAAGCCGTATAGTAACCGCGGCTCATGATATGATCAGCGGTATTACCCCTCAATTTGCAAACGGTAAGACTGACAACTGTTTTTTCATCCCCGAAGAAGATCCCGAGAAATGTCTGGACACCATAGTTGATCTCATTTCACGACGACTGCCAACCAGCTATGGGTTTAATCCCTTGCAGGACATTCAGGTGCTATCCCCCATGCACAAGGGCATTCTGGGAACTGTAAATATCAATACGGTGCTGCAGAATGCAGTCAACAAAAGCAGCAGCTCCATTATTCATGGTCAATATACCTTCAGACAGGGAGATCGGGTCATGCAGACCCGCAACAACTACGATCTTGGAGTCTTCAACGGAGATATCGGCACCATTACGGCAATATCTGAAGAGGCAGTGGCGATCACCTACGACACCGCGCCTGTTTTTTACGAAGTGAGAGATCTGGATGAAGTCATTCCGGCTTACTGCATCAGTATTCACAAAAGCCAAGGTTCGGAATTTAAAGCGGTGATAATCCCGGTGTCAACTCAGCATTTCATCATGCTGCAGAGAAATCTGATCTACACAGCACTTACCCGGGCGCGGCAGCTCTGCATTCTTATCGGATCAAGAAAAGCGCTGTCTCTAGCGGTAAAAAATGATCAGGCACTTAAGAGGAATTCGAAGCTTAGAACAATGATCAGCAATTAGCTCCTGAGCATAGCCAATATATCATTCAGTTCACTTTTCACCTGAGAAATTGTATTTACAGGTTCAGGAGCTGCATCATTTTCGGATTCACTCTGCTGCACTTCAGCCTTTGGCTGTTCGGTATTTTCTGCAGACTTTCCCTCCAGAAGCTTTTTCTTTGCTCCGGGAATGGTGAACTTTTCTTCATAAAGAAGGTGTTTGATATAGCAGATAAGTTCAATATCTTTTTCACGATAGGCCCGGTTGCCTGCCCGATTCTTCTTGGGCCGCAGCTGAGAAAATTCACTTTCCCAGTAACGCAGGACATGAGGTTCCAAGCCAGTAAGTCGGCATACTTCACTAATGGAATAGTATACTTTCCTAACAGGAATAAGGCTCAACTGCTCGCAGCTGAAATTATCTCCCGGCATGGTTTCCTCTCCTTGGTTACGTTGATCTCACCAGAATTCCGGCTTAGTCTCCCTCATCATGAGATCTTTAACCGCCTCGCGGGCCGGTTTGCCTTCAAACAGCATTTTATAGACCTGAGTGGTGATGGGCATGTCAATCTTAAGTTTTTGTGCCAGAGCATAAACTGAGCGGGCGGTTTCCACTCCCTCAGCCACCATGGTCATGCGACCGAGTGCCTGCTCAAGGGTAAGGCCGCTTGCAATAAGCTCACCCATGCGGCGGTTGCGACTGTGACGGCTGATACAGGTGGTGATAAGGTCCCCGATGCCCGCCAGCCCGGAAAAGGTGGCATCCTGTGCTCCCATTTTTCTCCCCAGACGCATCATTTCAGCAATACCTCTGGTCAGTAAAGCACCTTTGGTGTTGTCGCCAAATCCCATTCCATCAGTGATACCTGCGGCAAGCGCGATCACATTCTTTACACTGGCAGCAAGCTCGACGCCACGCATGTCTGTATTGGTGTAAACTCTGAAGGTATCAGTCGAGAACTGCTCCTGAATTAACTGAGCCAGTTCCATGTTTTCAGAAGCAGCCACAATTGTGGTCGGCATATCTCTGGACACTTCCTCTGCATGAGATGGTCCGCTGAGGACAGCAACTCGATTCTCTTTAAGCCCGGGAATCTCATCCATCAAAATATCTGTCATCAACTCAAGAGTGCCGATTTCGATACCCTTGGCAGCCATGATCCATCCCTTAATTCTATCAAGTATATCGGCAGAAGTCTGCTTGACAGCTGTTTTGAGTGTTGAACGCATGGTCTGGGATGGAACAACGCAGAGAACCAGTTCCGCCATTTCAAGCGTTTCACTTATGCTGTTGGTTATCTGCACACTCTGGGGAATAATAATCCCGGGGAGCTTAGATGGCAGCTCACGTTTCTCTTTCAAAAACTGCGTCGCTTCAGCACTGAATTCCCACATGCTGACACGATGACCTTTTTTCTCAAGCAGCACTGCCAGGGCTATAGCCCAGCTGCCTGCTCCAAGAATACCTATATTCATGCCCGCCTCCTAATCTCTTATTGATCTTCAGTAGTACTGCCCGGAATCGTCCGATTCTTTGATATTGGCTTGAACTCAAGCACTACGGGGCAGCCCAGAAAATCATATTTGTCGTAAATTTTATTGGTTAGATAACGCACATAACCCGGAGAAACGAGTTCCGGATGCGTAACGAAAAATCGAAACAGGGGAAAATGAGCCGTAGTCACCTGCCTGGCCCCAAGAAACCGAACCTCTTTACCCGGAGTAACCGGATGAGGATGAACCCTAACCCATTCAAAAATCTGGTTCTCAAATTCTGAAGCCCCGATTCGGGTTACCATGCGCTCCTTGATCTGAAACACCAGATCCAGAACACCGGTCACTCTCTGACCTGTCAGAGCAGAAACTGAAATCATGGGGATATTTTTGAGTTCTGTAAACTCATGACGAACTTCGGCCACCAGATGATCAAAAGTCTTGTGATCCTTCTCCAGAAGGTCCCACTTGTTCCACGCAAGCAGCAGTCCCTTGCGGGTTTCATACACTTTGCGCAAAATGCGCATGTCCTGCACCCCAATGCCTTGACTTACATCAATCATGAGAATACAAACATCACAGCGCTCGATGCTGTCAATCGCCCTGAGATTGGAATAGTATTCCATGTCTTGTTTGACATGCGATTTCTTGCGCAGGCCAGCTGTATCAATGATGGTAATTTTCTTGTTACCGAACAGAAGTACCGAATCGATGGAATCACGTGTAGTGCCCGGTTTAGAATCAACGATCATGCGATTCTGCTTGAGAAGTTTGTTTACAATGGAAGATTTTCCGGCATTCGGTCTGCCTACAACGGCCACCTTCAGCTCTTCAAGATTTTCAGTACTGTCCGCAGAGGGCTGGAAGGTGCTGCTTGCCATATTCAGGGCATCTTCCAAAACATCCCCGATACCACTTCCATGCAGTGCAGAAACCGGATAAGGTTTCCCCAAACCCAGAGAAAGAAATGAATCGAGATCGTAAACCGTTTTGGCAGATTCTGCCTTGTTGACTACTAGAAGTGTTTTGGAAGCAAAGGAGCGCCTCAATTGACGAGCTACCATAAGATCAAGATCAGTAACTCCGGTGCCAGCCTCCACTATGAAAAGCACCACAGCGCTTTCTCTAATGGCAATGTCCACCTGATCATGAATGGCTTCCGGAATAGAGTCATGCACATTAGGGATCAATCCACCGGTGTCCACCAGGGTAAAATCAATCCCGTTCCATACCGCTTTCATGTAATTGCGATCCCGAGTTACCCCCGGAAAATCATCTACAACCGCCACCCGCTTGCCTAAAATACGGTTGAACAGGCTGCTTTTGCCCACATTAGGACGTCCCACGATGGAGATAACTGGAAGATCAGACAATAAACTTCTCCTCATTTATGACAAACATTGTAAGTTACCTTATTTTTAAAGCAGTGTCAACGATAAACACGGGTGAAACACTTTGAAAGAGCCAACTGCATCTGATCTACTCCCGCTTACCCTCTGCAGGAAGGGTTATAAACACGTCAAAAACTCGCCCTCTAGATAATCGACGCACTTTAAAATGAGCCTTTTCAAAATCAATTTCATAGTTTTCCGGCACTTTTCCCTCACACAGCCCCTGCAACCATTCATCAATGGTCACATCCCAATCGGGAAAACTGTTTCCAATCCGTCCGCGCAGCCTTGAAAAAGAGGTACCACCCCCGGCTCGAAAGCGATTTTCGGCAAGCTGCACAAAAATATCAGGAGGACTATCATATTCATCCTCCATTTCACCAACCAGAGTTTCGAGCAGGTCCTCAAGGGTGACCATTCCCAGAGTGGAACCATCGTCGGCTCTCACGACAGCGATATGCTGATAGCCTCGTGTAAGCACTCGAAGAAGTCTGGAGAGCGGTGTTGACGGTGAGACGAAAGCCATAGGTCTCACGATTCCGGACAAGGTGGGATTTTCCGGATTCAACCTGAGGGCACCCACTATGTCTTTAAAATTTACATAGCCTTCGATTCGATCGATGTCACCCGAAAGTGTTAGAGGATAACGGGTATGATTATGAAAATGAGCCTCAATCAAGGCCTGATTCAGATCCATGGAGGTTGAAAGCGTATTCATGGCCTCCCGTTTAACCATGATTTCTGATGCCAGTATTCTGGAGAGCTGAAGACTGCGCTGGATAAGCAACTCTTGCTCCCTGCTGATCTGCTGGTTTAAAGCTGCCGCATGGGCTAAAACAGTAATATCATTGAGAACACTTTTCTCCCCACCGTTTTTTGAACTGTCAAAGGGGCGTAAAAACCATCTGAAGGGGAGCCCCAGCGGCCTGAGAACCCTCATGATAATCTGGAGAGGAATGGCACTATACTGGGCCAGGACAAGCTTATGCCTTAACCCAATATTCTTCGGCAGAACTTCGGTGATCTGTATAAGCACAATGCAGAGAAGAAGAGAAAAGATGATGAGGTAAGAGGTACCATAGGTTTTAACAAACAACCCGGATGCCAGTGATGTACCCAAAATCAGCACAAGTGTATCAAGTATTACAGCAGTAGTTATTGACTGATAAGGATTTTTTCTTAATATCTGCCAGAAAGTTCCCGCCTTGAAATCTGCAGACTTGATTCTCTCCACATCGGAGCTGTTGATCCCAAGAAGAATGCTTTCCACCAGGGTTATGAAGAAAGAGAGCAGAATAGTGGCCGCAAGGACAAAAAGTAGAGTAGTCATCAGGATTTCTTTAAAAGAGAATGTCCTTCTCTACACGAATGCAGAGAAGGACAATATGGATCAGCAGAAATAAATTCAGCCTATCTCTTGGTTTTGAGCTCCTCTTGAATTTCCCGGCTGTTGGGATCAAGCTTGCGTGCCTTGTCAAGATGACTCTGATAACCGGCATTGTCTCTCTTGGCCTTGCACACCTTTGCCAGACCAAGTTCAGCAAGGGCATACTTGGGATCCACTTTCAGAGCTCTTTCGAAGAAGGTCTTGGCCCAGTCCCAGTTCTGCTGGAGGTAAAAGATATTGGCTCTCTCATAAAGAGCCGGCGCATAATTGGGATTGATATAACCGACTTTCTTATATGTCTCCATGGCGTCTTCGTAATTGCGCAATGCAGTTTTGATTCTACCGGAAAGCATGATCGCTTCAATGTTTTCAGGTTGCTTGGCGAGCACCTCATTGGCGATGCCCATAGCCTCTGAATTGCGTCCCATTCCCGACAACGCTGTTGCAAACTTAATGAGATTCTCAGGTTCCCTCTTGGCATCTGTAACCATCTTAAGCTCATTTGCAGCTTCCATGTATCTTCCAAGCTCGAGATATACTTCACCAAGAGCAAGTCGCACCTCAAGATCAACTGACCCTCTGGAGTTTCTAACCACCTTCTCCAGAAGTTTCACACCTTCATCGGGACGTCCGGTTTTAAGATATCCCTGGGCAAGAAGCGACATGATCTTGGAATCGTTCTCCTTGAGAGAATTAGCCATTTCCAGAAACATCATGGCATCTTCCGGCATCTTGCGATACACCAGCAGATATTCACCGACTCTGGCAATAGCGTCTGCATTTTTTGTTTCAATGGAAATGAATCTCTGGAAAGCGTTTAGCATTTCCTTGTCTTTGCCCATACCACCGTAAGCAAGTCCAAGCTCAAACCATGCTCTTGAAATGGTGTCTGCCAGAGATACGCACTTGGTAAACATGGAAACTGCTTTGGAAGCATCTCCACCCTTACGTGAATAGTAGATACCCAGTTTCAGGAAGTTTCTGTAATCACGAGGGTATTCAGAAGTGTTGCTTTCATAAATCTTGACAGCAGTCGCAGCGTTGGAAGATTCAATAAGCTGCGCACGACGATATGCAGCCTCCTGATCCTTCACGTTTTTGGGCCTGAGGTATTCACCAAGTACATCTGCAGCCTTAGCGTTATCACCAAGCTTTTCATAGGCATCAGCAAGGGCCATGAGCGCCTCACCCTTATTGGGAACCACTGTCTTGGAAGCCCTGGCCGCCTCCTTGAACTTTTCAAGAGCACTGACAGCCGCTTTGTAGTCCTTAGCTTCGGAAGCGGAATACCCTAGCTTATAAAGAAACTCTGTTCCGTTCTCACCGCTTACCATAGAGTAATACTTGAAAGCCTGCTCATACTGCTTTTTGGTAAAGGCGTTGTCTCCAACCAGCATCGCAACGTCGGAATTCTTTGGAGATTTTTCCAGGTATCTCTTGTACATATCGATTGCCTGGTCTGTTTTCTTCTGCTGCATGTAGATGTCACCCAGTGCCTTCAGCTCATCAACAGCTTTGGGATTAAGCGCAATCGCCTGCTCATAAGTAATGGCAGCTTCTTTTACAGCACCGCTCTTGAGCTGACAGTCTGCCAGTTCCCCCAGATAGTCAGGATTGCGGGGGTCAAGCTGTGATGCTTTCTCGAACATCTGCACTGCCTTTGGCAGATTTTTGGCATTCTTGTACATGCCTCCCAAAGCTGCATACATTTCCACATTCGCTTCATTGGCGTCAATAGCACCCGTCAACGCAGACATCTTTTCTGCATCGGAACCGGATTTCAAAACCAGTTTTACGTAATTCTTAAAGAATCCCTTTGCCTTGGGATCGGCTTTCACCACTGCCCTGTAAGCTGTAAGAGCACCATCAAAATCCTTGCGATCATAGAGCTGATCACCCAGCTTCTTGTTAGCTTCGGCGTCTGCAGGAACCAGTGCACAGTACTGCTTGAGATAGGTAACACCCATCTCCTGAGCACCGGTACGATTGCACACATCCTCAAGCATCTTGAACACATCGGGATCTTTAGTGCTGACAGCGGAGAGGTCCTTGAGCACTGTCAGAGCACGGGCGTTATCTTTAGCCTCGTAAGCAGCCGTACCGTACATCTTGAGAAATGCAGGTTTTTTGGACTCTTCACCCTGAACCATGGCCAGATACTTAACAGCGTCAGAGTAGCTCTTGGATTCAAAAGCCTGCTTACCTACCATGGAGGCAACTTCATAGTCTGTTGGATTCTTGTCCAGGTATCTCTTGTACATCTTCAGAGCCTGATCGGACTTTTTCTGCTGAGTATAGAGATCACCCAGAGTCTTAAGTTCCTTTGAAGCTTTTGAATTCATGGCCACATACTGCTCGTAAGAAATAATGGCCTCGTTTACCATGCCAGCCGCTTCCTGGCTTCTGGCGAGAGTTGCAAGAAGGTCCACATCTTTGGGATTTGCCTGAACCGCCTTCTCGTAAAGTGGAACAGCCTTTCCGGGCTGCTTCTGTTGAATGTAAATCTCACCCAGAGAAACCATCACTGAGGCATCCGCCTCACCTGCAGCAATAGCACCCTCCATGGCAGCGATCTTTTCCTGAGGTGTACCACTGGCATTCACAAGTTCCACATAACGCTTGTGAAATCCTTTGGCCTTGGGATCGGCAGCAAGAACAGCCTTGTAAGCAGCAAGTGCCCCGGCTTTCTCCTTACGTTCATAAAGCATGTCACCCAGGGTTTTCTGCATTTCAGCATCACCAGGCTTTAAAGCCACATACTTTTTAAGATGAGTAGCCGCCTCATCCTTAATTCCGCTTCTCATTGAAAGCTCAAAGAGCACCTTAACATATTCAGCGTTCTGAGGATTCTTTACAGCAAGTTGCTTGTAAATATCAGCTGCCCTTACATTATCCTTGGATTCATAACAGGCCTTTCCAAGCATTTCGAGAAATTCGGTTGACTTGGATTCATTGCCCTTCACCTTTACCAGATACTTGACTGCTTCCGGATAGTTCTTCTTATTATATGCGGTCTCTCCAACAAGCTTGGCAGCCCCGTCATCGTTATCTTTTTCAAGGAATTTTTTGTAGGCATTCACCGCCTGATCGATCTTCTTCTGTTTTACATAAAGATCACCAAGGTCCTTGAACTCTGCCGTGGAGTTTGGGTTAAGAGCGGTAACCTGCTCAAGAATGACCACCGCACCACTTACATTGCCGCTTTTAACATGACAATCAGCGATGGAGGCCAGTACTGCAGTATTCTTGGGATCCATCTGGGAGGCTTTCTCCAGAAGCGGTACAGCCCGTTGGCAGTTACCTCCCGACTTGTAGAGATCACCAAGCTTGGCATACATGTTCACATCGGCCTCGTTGGCGGTGATTGCTCCATTAAGTGCGGAAATCTGCTCATCACCGGAACCGGACTTGAGAACCAGCTCCACATAGTTTTTGTAAAGACCCTTAATTTTAGGATTAGCCTTGAGAGCACCGCGATAGGCATTCAACGCATTGGGGGCATCTTTCAAATCAAACAGAATATCACCCAGAGTCTTCTGCATCTCTGCATCTGTAGGTACCAGAGCCACATATCTTTTCAAATAGTCTGATGCGGCCAAAGTGTTCTTGCTCTTCATTTCTATTTCATAAAGAGTTTTGAGCGGCTCAGGGTCCTTTGGGGTGGCCACGATCAACTTCTTATAAAGCTCTCCGGCCTTGAGATAATTTTTAGCCTCATAACAGGCTGCCCCGAAATTTTTGAGATAGTCTGCACTGGAAGCTTCCTTACCGGTGATCATACTGTAGTACTTAATAGCTTCAGTGTAGTTTTTCTTCTCAAATTCATAATCTCCCACCAGACGGGCAGTTTCAACATCGGTAGGAGTCTTTTCCAGATATTTTTTGTAGGCCCCAACGGCAGCCGGCATTTTCTTCTGACTCTGATACAGATCACCCAGAGCCTTCTGTTCCTTAACACTGTTAGGATTCATGGCTGTGGCCTGCTCATAGGAAAGGATAGCGTCGCTTACCTTTCCGGCCTTTTCCTGACAGTAGGCCATTGAAGCCAAATTTTCAAAACTCTGCGGCTTGAGCTGCAAGGCTTTCTGGTACATTTCGATTGCCTTGTCATAAGCATTCTGCTTGCGATAAATATCACCGGCAGCTGTGTAGATCGGCTCATCGGCCTCATTAGCTGAAACCGCTGCCACAAGCACCGGCATCAGTTCCTGATCAGTAGTTTTTTTACCCAGTAAGATAGTAGCGTAGTTTTTATAAACACCCTTGATGGCAGGATCCAGTTTGGCGGCAGCGCGATAGGAGGCCAAAGCTCCTTCAGTATCTTTGGAAGCATAAAGATGATTACCCAGGTCTCTGTGTGCTTCGGCCACATTTGGCTTTAAAGAAATGAAAGCTTTTAAATGGACGATAGCGGCAGAGGTGTTTTTCTGCTTCATAGCGATATCGTAAAGGTTTTTCTGAATGTCGGCTTCTTTGGGCTGAAGCTCCGCGAGCTCCTTATAGACTTTATATGCTGAATTCAGATCACCGGCTTTTTCCATGAACTTGGCGAACCGAGCCCTTGATTCCACATTCTTGGGATCCAGAGCAATAATGCGTTTATCAGCTTCACCCAGTCCGGGATAATCTTTGAGATTTTCACAACATTCGGCAAGATCTTTCCAGAGTTCAAGATTGTTATTATCTGTCTTAAGGAGAATCAGCAGAACACCTCTTGCTGAGCTGTAATTCTTTTCCAGCATATAGATTTTAGCCAAAGCAATCTGTGGCTCCTTGAGACCGGGATCACGATGCAATGCAGACTCTGCCGCATCACGGGCAAGGTCAAAACGCTTCAGATTCATTGCAGAATTCATCATACCTACCGCTGCTTCGGCAGTGGCATCAAGTGTGAAACTGCGCTGATAACTTTTCAAAGCTTCCTCATATTTTTTGGCCTTGAGGTTATACTCTCCAAGAGCAAGATGAATCTTAGGACTGTTCGGTTCCAGTGAAACTAGTCTGTCATACGTGGCTTTGGCCTTATCTTCCCGACCTTCCCTAGCATACAGATCACCAAGTCTGGCATAGGCTTCCACGTTATCTTTGTCTTTGGCTATCGCCTTTTCCAAATAGGAAATGGCAGCGGTGGAATTCTTAAGACCCTCGCTCACCTGAGCCATAAGGAAAATGATATCAGGAACCACTCTTCCAGTACTGTCAGCCTTGTAAAGAGGGTAGAGAATGGCGTTTGCTTCCTGGTAGGCTTTCTTATCCAGCAGGTAGCGACCTGTTTTCTCTCTTGCTCTTAAAGCGTTTTCCGAAGTCGAGTTGCCGAACTTCTTGGAAGCCGCCTCAAACATGTCCATAACCGACTTTTCATTATCCTTGTTCTTCTCCATACAAACAGCCCAGGCATAAAGGTCGTCTGCCTGCAGAAGTGCACGGTTGGCTTTTTCAAAATTAGCGGAAGCATTGCGAAAATCACCGGTTTCGTAATAAAGACGTGCCAGTTCTATAAGCGCTTCCACCTTTGGAGCAGTTTTGTCTCGGGCAGCCATGTTGTAATATTCGATGGCAGCTTCGGGCTGTTTGGCCTCGCGATAAGCATTGGCAACCTTAAGGGCCATTTCGCTGTCGGGTTTTTTGGAAAGGGAAAGTTTGAGAAGAGGAAGAGCTTTGGAATAGTTCTTTTCATCATAGTAAATCTGACCGAGTGCTCCGTTTGCCACCACATTTTCTGGATCTGACTCCACCACTTTTTCCAGAGCCTTTTTTGCTTCAGCGGGCTTGCCCTGAGCAATACAGGCACGAGCGTATTCCCAGCTTGCTTCGCCGGTCATCTGAAGGTCCATGGCTTTTGAAGCCATACTCATGGCATTTGAAGCCTGGTTGAGCGTATTATAAACTCGAGCCGCGCCCAGATGAGCATCGTAATTCTTGGCATCGGTTCTCACTGCCACAAGATAACACGCCAGGGCCTTTTCAACTGTCCCCAGCTTCTCATGACAAAAACCCAGTTTTGACCACAGATCAGCATCTCTTTTGGGAGCCGGAATGTTGTCATCGGCTTGCTTTACAGCAGCGGAATAGTTCCCTGCCTTAAACAGTCGATAAAAGGTTTCATCGGAGTAACCTTGGGTAACTGCAACACTTAAAAGGAAAATGAGAGCAAGACAATGCCGACCAGCTCGATTCATTCTGTGCCTCCAAAGCAATATAAGCTGATAAAGTAGTTTCTCAGGATGTATACTCAAAAAATTCACTGATTTCCAGAGCCACTCAGCAAAAACAGTTCCCTTAACCTGCTGATGCGGACCGGAAACGCAGAAAACCGCCAGGATCATTGTTTCAGGGAATATATAAACACTCTGATATTAATATACATACAGAGATAAATCATTTAAAAATTTTTTTTCCGTAACAAAACCCTGTTTTCTCCCCGTTTTCTCAAAATGAAAAAATTTTTTCTCACCGTTTTGACTTTCCCTGCTCATCCCGGCTCACATATGTGGCACTCTTTTTGAATTGTAATAGTGCCGTTCAAGAGGCGGACTTTACCCGCCTGACATGAAAAAACATTTACAAGGAGGCCTCGCCATGGCAGAAAACATGCCCAAAGTTATGAAATGTGAAGCAACCCAGTGCATCTACAACAAAGGCAGTCAGTGCCATACGCTAGCCATAACGGTTGGTGATGAAGAACCCTGCTGCGATACCTTCAAGTCTTCTCAGACAAAAGGCGGCTATCAGGACATTACCGGCGGTGTTGGCGCCTGCAAGGTGGAAGATTGTGAATACAACAAAAGCTTCGAGTGCACTGCCCAAACCATAAAGGTTATCATGAACGGAGATCACCCAGACTGCGGCACTTACGAACCCAGATAACCTCCGAAGATTATCAGAGTTGCGGAGAGGCTTTCGCAGGAAAATGGTTTCACTTTATCTGCACGTGCAACCGCGAAGGCTTCTCCCATTTCACCTTCACTGAACCACTGATTGCCACAAGTGAAAACACCATTCTACTGAAAGGATGGTTTAACCCTGCTATTCTTGAAAACCTCTTGTTCAAAAGGTACTTTAGCATCACCGTATGGAATCAGCAGAGCTTCAAGGGATTTCAACTGCAAACGTTTTTGGACAACATAAGTGAAAGTGTTCTTCTGGACGGCTGCGATGCCCGCACCAACCAGATATACTTCTTCGGAAGTGCTTTGGGAGCTCTTGGCCAAGGTGAACTGTATCTGTACTTAAAACCGAATTCCTCCATTTTGAACCGCAGCATATTTTTACAAACTTGCCAGCTGATTTTAGGCACAAAATAAGATAACAATCCTATCAGCTAAAGTTGCTTTCATTTATTGTGCAGTTTACCAGGATCGATTCAATGCCATGTATTTTTACCCTTCCTACCTCCTCAACCACTTCCGCTGTCATTGTAGTCTATTCACTGCTGCTTTCAGTGATCACCATTGTGATCGGGATCACCTTCATCGGAAATCGGAATTATTTTCCTTCAAGCAGATTCAGCAGCACTAAGTAAATGAATACAGAAACATGTACTCAAATGCTGACGAAAAATCGATTCTCATTAAAAGGAGACCAGCTATGCTGCGTTTTGAAAAAGGCATTGATGTACTCAGAATGCTTGCAATGACCATGCTTCTAAACGCCACTTCGCAATCGGCGGTAATCATTTCTGAAATCAACTACCATCCGCTGGAAGGAGAGGAACTGGTTGATAAGAACCTGTATGAATTTATCGAAATTAAAAATACCGGTATTTCAGAAGTAAACCTTTCGGGATACTGCTTCAATAAGGGTATCACCTATAGTTTTCCTGCTGAAACCAAAATCGGTGCTGGAGAATTCATTGTTCTTGCCACAGATGAGCTCCGTTTTGAAGAAAGGTACGGCTTTGCCCCTTTCGGAATATATGCCGGTAAACTTGACAACAGTGGAGAGCGAATTACCCTGAGCGATACAATTAGAGGCAAAACGATATTTTCAGTCTCTTACGGCACAAATGTTCCGTGGCCCAGTTCTGCGGACGGAGCCGGATTTTCGCTGGTACCAGTAAACCCCAATGGGGGAACCGGATCACCTGACGATGCATATTACTGGAGAGCATCAAGCGCAGTGAGAGGATCTCCGGGCAGTGATGACCCGTCTCAGACGACAATCTCTCCTGTTCTCATTAACGAAGTTCTCACCCATACTGATGAACCGGAATACGACGCCATCGAAATTTACAATCCTAATTCCACAGAAGCGGACATAAGCGGTTGGTACTTAACGGATGATAAACAGAATCCAAAAAAGTATCAAATCCCGGCAGGAACCGTACTTTCACCAAACAGCTACATGGTTTTTGATGAAAGGCAGTTCAACAAACTTGACGATCCACTCGCATTTTCTCTTAGTGCCCATGGCGACGGCGTGTTCATTTTTTCAGCTTCTCAGGGAACTCTGACCGGCTACAGCCACGGTTTCACTTATGGAGAAATTGACAACGGCACCACATTCGGTAGAATCGTGACTTCTACCGGCGAAGAGCACTTCCCCGCGATGGCTCAGGCAACTTTAGGACAACAGAACAGTCTTCCCAGAAATGGTCCGGTCATCGTTACAGAAGTGAATTACAATCCTTCAAACGGACTAAGCTACATCGAAATAAAAAACATATCCGCAGTAACAGTAGACCTGTTTGATCCTTTGAGACCAGCCAATACTTGGCAGGTCGGCGGGGTCGGTTTCTCTTTTCCCCAAAACACCTCCCTTCTGCCCGGCGAAGTAGCAGTAATAATTGCAGCACTTGTCGACCCCCATACATTCAAAGCCGTATACGGCCTTTCAGCAGATACCAAAGTTTTCTCCTACACAGGAACACTCTCGACAAGTGGAGAGTCAATCACAATAAGAATGCCTTGTGAACCCTATCTGGAAGCGGGAAGTGTAGATTCCATTGTACCTTACATGGATATAGACAAAATCAGCTATTCATCAGACACCCCCTGGCCAGTTTGCGCAGACGGATATTCTCTGTCCAGAAAAGCGGAAATTCTCTATGCAAATGACCCGGCAAACTGGATAGCTACAGCAACTTCACCGGGAGTTCCGGTATTGCATCACAGCAGCAGCCAACAGAAGAAAACATTCTCGGTTAGCTACAGGAAAAACCGAATTCAGTTACGATTTCTGGATATTCCAGCCGACCCGATCAGCTATTCAGTATTATCTCTGAATGGAAAAATTCTGTACAGGGGATACAAATTTATAGCACCTGACGGGGATCAGTCCATTACCATCGATGCCAGACTTCCCAAAGGCATTTATATGCTAAAAGTCGAGAGCGGCAGGTATACCATTTCTGAAAAAGTGGTGACAACCAGCTCCGCCTCTCGATTCTAGCCTTCCGGGGACGGACTACGTTTTTTACTTTTATAAACGCTTAAACCGAGTTAGTCCGTCCCCGAATAAGTTAGTCCGTCCCCGAATAAGTTAGTCCGTCCCCG
>JAEZKC010000040.1 GCA_023436205.1 Fibrobacterota bacterium | reverse complement strand
CTGATCTCTGGGCAGTTCACGCGTCGGCCGTTGCACCGACTTGGTAGAGCTCAACCTTGGTTCCATCGGGATCTGCCACATAGATGGTGAGGCCGTAGGGCCCATTGTGCAGATCCGTGAAAAACGGCACCTCGGCGGACCGGAGGTGCTCTCTCATGGCGCGCACATCGTCCACTTCGAAGGCGATGTGGTCGATCTGCCGGTGCTCCGTCTCCCGTCCGGCGATCAGCGCTATGCCGTGGTGGAACGCGACAAACGGGCGACCATCGGCGAGCGGCTTGGCCGGCCGGATGGTGAAGCCGAGCAGGCGCGTGTAGAAATCCACGGACTTGTCGATATCGGCCACCATGATGAGTTGATGGCCAAAACCGATAACCCGCGCCGCGGACGCGGCCTGCTGCATGGCGCCGCTCATTTCTTCTGCTCTTCCATGTCGATGCCCAGGATGCCGCCGCGCCCCCAGCTGTCCTTCGGTGTCTCGTGGATCACCACGTGAAGGTGATAGGGCTTGCAGGCAGCCTCCTCCACCATTGCCTGGGTGATGGCCTTAACGAGGTTGCGCTTCTGCTCCACGGAGCGGCCTTCCCACATCTCGACGACTACGAATGGCATCATGTTTCTCCTCAGCTCTTCTTCAGGCCCCGACCCCGCCATTGCGGATTTCTGCGATCCGGCGGCGGATGCCACTCCACTGGCTGCGGCCTACCGTGACCGGTGCGCGCGAGCCCATGCCACGGGCCCAGATCGCCTTTAGCCGCAGCGCTGCGGCCGCGTCGCGATCGATGGTGCCGGGCGGGGCCGCCACATCCACCAGCAGAGCATGCGCGGGCAACAGGCGCAGCAGATCCTCGCCGAGGATCTGAAGGGGCACGCTGCCGATCACAATATCCATGCGCGGCAGCAGCTCGGGCAGCGCCTCCAGTGGCGCGGATTCTGCTCCTGCGGCATAGGCCGCCGCCCGCTGGACGGGATTGCGCGCCGCCACGTGCACATGTGCACCGAGAGCGATCAGCGTGCGAGTGAGAAGGGAGCCGATGGTCCCCTGCCCCACGAGGCAAATATTTGATTTGTGGATGGTGATGCGGGTGTTCTCGATGATCACCCTGAGCACCCCTTCCACGATGGCAGGGCCCCGCAACAGCATCAGATCCACATCCCACTCATATTCGTGGAGCGTGATGCCGAGCACCTCGCAATGGGCCTTCAGGTTCGCGTCGGCCCAGCCGAGGATGATGTGTGCGCCCGGCTTCATTCCCGCCAGCATCTCCCGCGTGGGGATGATCTTCTGCGGGCAGCTCGGGGCGAAGAGCGCGCCTTCCTTGGTGATGCCGGGAATAGGGAAGAGGGCGATGTCCGCCCCGCTGAGCGCCTCGGCCGCATCCTGTGCCAGCCGCACGCCCTCGATGCCGCCCTCTGGCCAGGGAAAGCCGAAGGCGCGCACTTCGGCCCCTGACCCCGCAGCGCAGCGCGCAATCTCCTGCTCGCGCGGATCGCCCGCCACCACAGCGATCGTCAGGCCCTGCCAGTTCATGCCGCCCTCACCTTTTGCAGAAGCGCAGCCAAAGAGAGGCCGGCAATGCCCATGGCCTGCGCGGTGCGCCCTCCCGCGCGGTAGTCCACATCGACCGCCGTCTCGGCGAGACGCATCAGCGCGCCCGCCACCGGCACGTCCACCCCGGCGATCCGCGCAAACTCCAGGAAGGGCAGAAGGCCGTGGCCGAAGTCCTCCTTGTAATAGCGGTGGTCGAACGAGCCCGGCGCGCGAATGCGCTGGTTCGCCGAGCCTGAGGAGATTGCACCGCGATAGTCATCGGGATCGTCCAAGGTATCGATGGTGCCGATCTTCTGCATCTCGCCCATAAGGTTGGGCAGGTCGTGGCCGAACGCTCGGGCGACCGCGAGCCGTTCGCTGTCGAGAGCGCGGACGGTACGGGCCACTCCCTCGGTCATGCCCTCCACATAGAAGGTGAAGTTGCCGCCGGTCGCCTCCACCCAGGCCGCCGCGAGAACTGCACCGGGCGCGTGCAGCACCATGTTGACGTTGCAGAGCCCTGAGGCGAGGACGTCGGGAACCGGCGTCGCGCCGGGAAACAGCCCGATGGCCAGATCGAGCACATCCCGGGCCGCCCCGAGCGGCGCCGCCCGCACCGCGCCCGCGCGCCCGCTGACAGTGACAGACTCGGGGCTATATTTGCGCGCCACGTAGGTGAGCGTGGAGAACTCGACCAGCGGCGGCGGCCGGCGCCCCGCCTGAACGAACACCTGCACGAATTCCAGCGCGCCGCCGGTGTGGCCGGGATTGAGGATGACCGGCATGTCGACGCGCATGTCCGCATCGATCATGGCGCGGGCAACACCCGCGTGCAGGAAGGTGGGGAGCACCACAACCGCCGCGTCCGCGCCCGCGAGCGCCTCCGCCAGGTTCGTGGTCATGCGATGCGGGATGGCGAGCCCCTCGCCCAGAACACCGTCATAGACAATGCCGCCGCGCTCCAGATGCGGCGCGATGGTCGCCTGCGAGCGGGACCAGACCCGCACCCGGTATCCGGCCGCAAGCAGCTCGACCGCCGCCGCGCACGCTCCGGCGCCGCACCCCAACACAGTCACATCCATGCCGGTTCCCTCAGCCTTCGCGCCCCAACCGCGACGGGGCTCCACGGATAGCGCACCGTCGCTTCAGGTAAAAACTTGATCACATTTGATGATCACAATTAGCTCTGTCAAGCAAAACCGGCCGTGCCCCCACACTGCAGCGGAAAGCAGCGCGCAGCTGACGATATCGGCATCCCATTGCGGGCATTTGCCTGAGTTTTAATCACTCCGCAGGACCGCCTGCCGTAGCGGCGGTGCGCTTGACACACTTAGTATTGTGATCACAATATGAGATCAATAACGGACAAAAGTCCTTCCGCCCTTATTGCCTTCAACGGGAACATTGCGCCCCGGAATCCGGACGGCGCCGCGGAGACCATCCATGACAATCGAAGCCTGGACACGCCCCTCGGCCCGGACTGGGCGCATGGCACGCATCTGCCTTGCCGTAGCCCTCGCGCTCGCCGCCACCGCGGCCGCGGCGGCCGAGGACGTGAACGTAAGGTTCAGCTACAAGCTGAAGGGGGAATACGGCTTCTTCTTCATGGGCCAGGAAAAGGGCGTCTATACAC
>JAEZKC010000030.1 GCA_023436205.1 Fibrobacterota bacterium | reverse complement strand
TTTCGTCGAAAAAAGCAGGAAACAAACTGATAATTTAGTATCAGCCCTTTTTTGCCTGGGCAGAAAGCGAGAATGAGGCCGGAAATAAAGAAGGATTAGGACTGGAGATAAATTGGGAAACTACAATAATTTTCAAATAAGGCATCTCTGAATCATCTATACTAACCCAAATACTCCCATCTTCACTAAGCAACTCCCTCAGAATTTCCAACCTTGGATATATCAGACTCAACCATGTAGAATGCTCCAGATTATCATCATAATGCTCAAAAGCACTCTTGGTATTGTAAGGCGGATCTATATAGATGCATTTCACTTTACCCGCATAGAGGGGCAGTAGTGCCTTTAGAGCATCCAGATTATCACCCTGAATGAGCATGTTATCATTGGTCTCATCACCGTAGGACAGTTCCGGCACTTCGTCCAGTAACCTGAACGGTGCCGCAGAAGCGGCCTTGAGCGCTTCAGATTTGTTGAGCCAATCTAAAAGGGGCATGTATGGTAAGGTCTCCTGAAAATGAGATTTTTTAACTAATTTCCATCTATATGTAAGTCAAACCCGCTTTTCGTTACATATAACTCTCTGTATGTAAGAGAAATGGGCTGATCATTACATATAAATACGCTTGGATCTGCTTACACACTATTTCGTTGCCAGCAGCCTTTTTCTGCAAAAGAAAAACGTTCGATTGCACCATGATTGCGTTCAGGCTTGAAGATCCGAGAATACCCATGTTCCTTTTATGATTTCCTCAAAAAAGCGGTTTCTGGCCGGGCTGCTCGCTTTCGAGCCGCTTGGATATAATATAATGGGGGATTAGGGCGGGGGAAAGAGGGAAAATCCGGATGCGGTATACATTGCGGTATACATCTCCTGTTGCCAGGGCATTGTGACGTTGTCAGGAATTTCGGATCTTATCAGATTCACCATCTTCGTTCAGGTTATCAATTATCTCCTCAAGTGAATTACAAACGCTTTTTAACAACCCCAGCAATCTTTCATGGCGTTCTTCCGCAGTCTCAACTTTCGGATCCCAGGCGAACATCTCCTCCTGTTCCCATGGCATCATCTCCATGTAAATCCTACTTCTCTCTTTCTCTTCCATTTTCCAGAACTCTTCCGGTGTTGTCATCGTAGTCCTTCCGTTGTAAGCTTCTGGTTGGTAACGAAATGGCTGTTTTATATTCTTCCGAGCCGAATATCTCCTTCAAAGTTTCTCGTATGCTCTCGCTTCGCGAGTATCGGTTGACAAATTGACCAAACACTCATGTTTCACGTTCAGTGATCTTCGATTCATGAAAACTCGGAGTTATAAAAACCTTAAAATCACTCATGGTACCTAGAAAATAGTTATGGAATAAATTTCCTATCTTATTCTGATTCTGAAATCCGACAATAAATGAGTTCTGTCCAACCAAGTTACGAAGAAAACAACTGGCAATTCTTAGTGGAGTTTTCTTGGATGAAGAATGAAGGACATTATTATACTCGATCGATCGATCAACCAGGGAACTCACCCACTCGTTTTTGTCATCACGTTGAAAATGGTCATAATAAACCAGATCCACTATATCAAACCGTGTCTCTTTTGTTAATTGGCTTGCGAAAGCAACATTGTCATTCAAGGTTAGCACCAGATATGCTATTTCTCTCTTCAAGTGGTGCTTTTTCTGGAACTCAAGCATACCACAATCATAATTCGAGAGAGTGGCAATACTCATTGCTTCTTCATCAAGAATACCTTTTACCCTGGATGTGAAGAAGGAAACAATGTTTCTTTCAGTACTCATGTAGAATCTTCCCTGGTTTATTGCTTTATAATAGCTTCCCCAACCTGAAGGAACTGAGATTCCTGATGCTCATGGTGCTTTTATTATAATATTATATTAGCGTCCTGTTAAGTAGTAATTGGAATCTAAATAAAAAATCTGAAAGGAAATTATAAATAAAAATCGGTAAAAACCTTCAAATTTAAAATCGCTGGCCGAAATTCCTGAGGCATATATGCAACTTTGGCAGCTTATCGATCTTCAGCTTTCTTTTTAACAGGAGCCCTTAATGGAACTTCTTCACAAGCTGAAACCGCCAAATAAGCTGTCAATTTGGCAGCTTATCAGTAGCTCAACGTGGCCAGGGGCTAAGCCCCTGGCTTTAGGAGGTGCATCATGTCTGAAAAGCAGAACTTTCCAGCCCAGCGTCAGAACCGCATGCCCGGCCTGGTATCCCAAATGAAGCCCCCAACTATTTCCCCCAGTGGTAAACTGAAGGAAAGGTGGCGTTCATTACCGCAGGCGACAGCGGAATTTTATTTTCACAAATGAAAGTACAATCAGAAAAAATGCCGCTTAGCTAGATGCATGCACAAGGTGACAAATGTTACGCTATACTGCAAGGAGCTTACTTTTTTTGCTTCTCAGCAACGGTGGCACCTCACTACCGTAAAATGAAATGAAGTACTCCTGGTCTGAGCCCACATTGCCATTTATGACCCTCTGGAAAACCTATGGCACTATCTACTCATACCTCAGTGCCTCTATGGGATCAAGCCTGGATGCCTTAAGTGCAGGATACCATCCGAAAAATATTCCGGTGACTGCGCACACAGCAAACGACAGAATGATTGAATCGGGAGTAACCGCAGTGGGCCACCCCACCACTTTCGCCACCACCATCGAGGCGACAACACCCAAAAGCATCCCCATCACCCCGCCAGTAATACTGACGATAACCGCCTCAATCAGGAACTGCCGCATGATATCCCTCTCCCGGGCGCCTACCGCCATGCGCAGACCGATCTCACGCGTGCGCTCCGTGACCGACACAAACATGATATTCATGATCCCTATTCCACCTACCAGAAGAGAAATGCCCGCAATTGACGCAAGCAGCACGGTCATGAGCTGGCTTGTGGAGCTGAGCATACTTAAAAGCTCCTGCTGTGAGCGTACATTGAAATCATCCTCCTGTCCCGGACCGATTCTGTGCTCGGTTCTCAGTATTTCTGTTATCTCTTTCTGGGCCGCTGCGGTAAGCTCTTCGCTTACTGCAGAAACATAGATAGCATTCAGATGTGTTCTGGCCAGAATTCGTTTCAGGACTGTGGTGTAGGGTGCGATGACCATGTCATCCTGGTCCTGTCCGAAATTATTCTGACCCTTTGGCGCAAGCACACCAATGATTGTGAAGGGGATTCTGTTGAATCGAATCATTTTCCCCAGCGGGTCTTCACCGGGCTCAAACAGATTGTCAACGATGGTCTGACCTATAATGCACACCTTGCCCGCCGTTCTGATGTCATCTTGACTGAAATTAACACCCCCAATGATATTCAGAAGGCGAATATGCAGGTAATCTGTCCCTACCCCCTGAAGTTCGGTAGACCAGTTCTTTGATCCGTAAACCACCTGCCCTCGTGAGGAAACCATCGGCGACACAGCGGAAATGCTGCTGCTGTGTTTCCTGATCGCTTCGGCATCGCTTACGGTCAGGGTCTGCCTCGACCCGGCGGCTCCCCGGGCAGGTCCCTGACTCTGTGCTCCGGGCATCACGAAAAGCATGTTGGAACCCATCGTGGATATCTGCTGCTTTATGCTGTCCTTTGACCCTTGTCCGATCGCCAGCATCGTGATAACCGAGGCAACCCCGATAACGATCCCCAGCATGGTCAGAAATGTCCTGAGGCGGTTTCTTCCGATTGCCCTCACCGCAAAAAGAATCAGACGGAGAATGTTCATCAGCGTGCCTCCCCGGGGTAATCGGATTCAGCCGGAAGTTCGGCAAGAGCTTGCCTTGCGCAGAGCCTGTTCGCCACCTGACTGTCTGAAACGATTCTTCCGTCCCGCAGTCTGATGATTCTTCTGCCAAACAGGGCAATATCCGTTTCATGTGTTACAAAAATGACAGTAATGCCGCGGTCGTTTAATTCCTGAAAGAGCGACATGATTTCATAGGAGGTTCGGGTGTCAAGGTTACCGGTCGCCTCGTCGGCAAGCAGTATCACCGGGTCATTGACCAGAGCACGGGCAATCGCCACCCTCTGCTGCTGCCCACCGGAGAGCTGGTTTGGCTTGTGCTCCATCCGGTTGCCCAGACCGACTTTATCAAGGGCCGACTTGGCGCGTTTTACCCTGTCCGCTGCACTGATGCCTGCATTGTAAAGAAGGGGGAGCTCCACATTCTCCAGTGCTGTTGTGCGGGCCAGTAGGTTGTAAGATTGGAACACGAAACCGATTTTACTGTTCCGTACCGCTGCAAGCTCGTCTTTACTCATTGAACCCACCGATATTCCGTCAAGAACATACTGGCCCGAGGTAGGTCTGTCCAGACCGCCCAGAATATTAAGCAGCGTTGACTTACCCGATCCGCTGGTACCCATGAGCGAAACGAACTCTCCAGGTTGCACCTGAAAACTTATTCCCTTCAGTGCGCGCACCGTTTCACCTCCAACCTGAAAGTCCCGCTCAAGTAATGCTATTTTTATTATGGAGCTCATGTGTTCTCTATTTCCTCTATTATTGTCAACGAAGGCGGCGCATTCCTCTAGGGCCTGATTGAGGCATGAAGGGGTTAGTGCCTTGTGTTGTCTGTCCGGAAACACCTTTCTGCGCCTTACTGTCTGTCATCGCCACCACGATCTCCTCATCTCCGCTCAACCCTTCCACCACCTCTACAAAAGAGTTATCCCTGGCCCCGGTCTTTATCCTGAGCGGCCGGATTGTCTTCCCGTCTTTAACCCATACCATCTGCCTGTCGTTAGCCTTTCCTCTTCTGCTCTGAGCAGACTGCGGCAGTCTGTTCTTTTGTTCTATTGACTGTTTCTGCGGCGTATCTTCCCCGTTCAGTTTTCTTAGTTCCATAAGCATCTTCTGGTCGGGCCTGAAACTGAGCGCCTTCAGAGGAAGGACATTGATGTCGGTAATCTCCTTTGTGACGATGGAAACTGTAGCGGTCATCCCCGGCATAAGTTTCAGCTCAGGATTGCCGGCTTCCACGATCACCGTATATGTCACCACATTGGAACTCACCTTGGATTCAAGCCTCACTTGTTTGACTTTCCCTCCGAATTCCTCACCGGTAAATGCATCAACAGTAAACGTCGCCCTCTGACCCTGCTTCACCTGTCCGATATCCGCCTCATCCACATCAACCTGCAGCTGCATGTGAGTGAGATCTTTTGCTATAGTAAAGAGTGTGGGGGCATTGAGGCTTGCTGCCACAGTCTGCCCCTCATCGACTGCGCGGGACAAAATCACACCGTCGATGGGTGAGTAGATGGTGGCATAACTCAGGTTGTTTTTTGATCGTTCAAGTTCCGCCTGTGCCCGTATAACCGATACTTTAGAAACTTCGTATTCATAATTAATTTTGTCGAATGCCTCCTGGCTGATCATATCTTTTTCAAGCAGAGTCTTCATCCGAGTGAGATTCTTCTCTTTGTAATTACGATCGGTCAGGGCAGCCTGCAGAGTAGCCCGGTTCTGGTCAACCGTTGACTTGAGCGTAGTCCTGTCGAGTTCCGCCAGAAGCTGCCCCTTCTTCACAGTTGAGTTGTAGTCCACATGAATCTTCAGGATCACTCCTGACACTTGGGTTCCGACTTCCACTTTGTCTACCGGCTCAATTGTTCCGGTGGCGGTTATGGCGTTTTTGATTTCCCCCTTGCTGATCTTAACGGTCTCAAAAAGGATTTCATTCGGTTTGCTTCTGCGCACTACGGCGGTGATGGCAAAAGCCGTCAGTGCCACCGCTGAAACTGCAAGTACCAGCTTCGTCTTTACTTTCATTATCTTCACCTATTCCATATTTAAGATGTCGGCAGTGTGTCCGCGGTATACATTTAATAATCCTGAATAGAGCAAGGCTGAATATTTGGCCTGTAAGAATTCGCTTTCAGCTGCGCTGAAGGCATTTTTCTGAACCAGCAGTTCGGAAGGGTGAATTATTCCCAAAGTGTACTGTTCATTTGCCAGATCGCGGATTGCCCCGGCCGCAGCGAGCCGCTCCTGTGCAGCCTCAAGTCTCGCTCTGGCGGCAGCGGCGTTCTGGTAGACAGTCTGGGCGCTCTGCTCAAGATTCCTGCGGGCCGATTCAAGCTCCAGTTCCGCCTTTTCAATACCGATACTCGCCTGCTCAACAGCAGTTCTGTTGCGTCTTTTATCAAGTATCGGCACACTGAGCTGTGCACCGGCACTGGTACTGAGCCTGTCACTTCCGTCAGGACTGTTCATGGTACCACCCATGCTCTGGCTCAAGGAAATCCCTGCTGAAAGCGATAGCGTGGGCAGATAACCGCTTTGAGACTGTCTTAGCTGCAGTCTGGCTATATCGACTCCCAAATGCGCGATCTGCAAATCGGGCATGGAGTCCAGGACGGCTGAAATGAAGGCTTCTTGAGTCGGGAGCTCCATAAGGGTGAGACTATCCCCGAAAGGGGAGACCACACTGAAGGGTTCACTGTCATCTGTTAGTTCAAGCAGCTGCTTGAGTATCAGCTCTTTACTGTTCTGGTTGTTTCGGGCGACGACAAGTTGATATTTATCTTGTGCGAACTGTGAGCGCATTCCTGCCACATCCACCGCCGATGCGCTGCCGGCCTCCCGGAGACTCATCGTCCGCTCGTACTGCGTTTGGCTTGACTGTAGAGCCCGCTGGGCACTGAGCACAGTTTCCTGTGCAAACAGCACATCTATATACGTCTGAGCCACAGCGATGATCACTTCGTTTTTTGACCGTCTCAAGTACAAGGAACTACGGTTCAACTCCGCCTCGCTCTTTTCTATGCCGGTCAGAATGCTTGTCCCCGAAAAGGCTGTCCAGTTTGCACTTAATGAATAGCGCATTGAGTGGTTAATGTCCTCACCAAGTCCCGACAAAGAGTTGTTTGCGGGTGATAATTGGTACGAGGCGTTGCCGGATAAACCGGGAAGCATTTGTGCCCTGGATTGATCCAACAAGGAGACTGCAGACAAGCTGTCCAGGTTTGATTTTCTGATCTTGATATTGTTTTGCAGGGCGTAATCAATACATCTCTGCAGGCTCCAGCTGGAATCATTGCCGTATGCAGAAGAATGTAATATGATAAGCACACATAGGGCTATGATTATCGACGGAATTAATTCGCCTGCTGTTCCAAATCCTTTAAACAAGGCATGCTCCTGTATTGTCCATGATGTACCGATTAATGATGCTGGTTGTAAAATACCGGATTCTGACCTGGTGAGGTCTGTCTCTCGCGGTAATTCTGTACATTAGACTTTATGGTATGGCAGTTTGTTGCAAATATAACAAAAATTATGGTTATTCTGGATTCTGTGAAACCAGATGCTGCATATAACTTATCTCCAGCAGGGCCGAGTGCAGATTGAGATAGCTGATCGTTTGATTATAACCGCAGGTGGCCGCTGATGGAAGGGGAATTTAAAGGACAGGAATCGGGCTTGTCATATTAAACCGCATCATAGAGATAGGGAGGCATAATGACTGACTCTGGACTAAAGGAAAACTGGAGATGGAACGACATTTTATTTGCTGTACCAAACAGCCCATCTCACTATATTTTACCTTCGGTCAATTTGATGATCATTGTATCTCTGTAGCCGAGATCCGACCACAATCTCCTGAATCGATCTGCACTGAAACCGGCACAGATTGTGCTCAAGATTCTTTGTACACTGGAATCAACAATGAGTGAAGAAATCAGAAAACTTACCGGAAACGATCTGCAGGCTTTAGCCGGCCTCTTGAGAGTCTACGAAGTCGCTTTCGAAATGCCAAATTTTGTGCTTCCTTCTGCCGATTACCTCAAGTACCTGCTCGGGAATGATTACATCATATTTTTCTGCGCATTTCACGAAAAAGAGGTGGTTGGCGGTCTTACCGCCTATATCCTGCCTTCAGCCTATAACCCCGCCACTGAAGTGTACATTTACGATCTGGCGGTAACCCCCTCTTTTCAGAGACGAGGGGTCGGACGGCGACTTCTGGAGGCGCTTAAAGAGTACTGCCGTGCAAAGGGCTACCGGGAAATCTATGTGCAGGCCGATCGTGGTGACCAGCATGCCCTCGATTTCTACCGGGCTACCGGCGGAGCGCCGCAAAGTGTGGTGCATTTTGTGTATCCTCTGTTTGGTTCTGCGGACAACGAGTGAAACCAATCCATGCCACATTAATAATTCGCTCCTTGCGATATTTTACCCTGGTTAAATAAACGCGCAGGTAAAAATGGCTAACCGATTGAATCCGCTTGGTTAGCCGGGTTTGAATCCGCCAATAAAAAAGTTCATCACTCCTTGAAAATTTCATCGGCTACTTTATCTCTTGCAAAATGTCTAAAGGGAGGGTACAATTTTCCATATACTTTAAATTAGGAGAAAAGATTATGCAAAAATAAGAACGGTTTGGCTGTTGAACATTTATCTAGAAGGGCATAGTTGAATTGAAAGATCAAAAAAGAATGATTAACGTTGGGGGGAAAATGAAAAAAGTATTCGCTTTGATTTTGTTGGGGTTTGGATTCATGAATTCTTACGCAGCACTTGATTTGGCTCCTTCAAATCTATCTTCGAATATCTATTATGATAATTACAACGCTCAAACGAAAACCATCGAAGGTATTCACTTTATGGTTCTGGAAAATGAGGGGAACAGCACCCTCAACGAGGTTCCTGATTTCACGGTAAAACTGTATCTCTATGTCAGTGATCAGGAATATTACTTTATAAAAACAATCCCTATCAACGGTTTTCATGAGATGTCTGCCAGAACTCTCGGTGATTACGACGAGGGGCAGCCTAGAATCGACGTTGATATCAGCACCATTTCGGAAGTGCCCAGCGGTAGCTATCGATTGGGAGTATATGTTGATGCCGATGAGCAGATTTCCGAAACAAATGAAAACAATAATGCCATACTGTTTTCCGGGGTGATCGAGTATACCAAAGGTGCTGTCCAGACCGATAAAGCCGATCTGACAATTACCAGTCATTCATATACTTATGATCCGGTAAGTGAAAGTTTGCAGAATGTTACTGTCATGGTGAAGAACAACGGAAGCGTCAGTGCGGCTTCCTCAAAAATAAAAATCACCATCATTCAAAGCGGGTTCATAGACGCCAATATGTCAAGTACTCAGAGCATGGGAATCGTTGCGCCTGGCAGTACCGTGCAGATAGACTTGAGCAATGTCGATATGACCTCTCTGTTCGGTTTCGACCCGGAAAATCCTGAAAACAGCTACAAAATGATCTTTACCGTGGACCCGGACGATGAGGTCGATGAATCTGACGAGAATAATAATACGGCCACTGTAGACCCCATCAATTTTTCCCAGTCCTCAGCCATTCGAGTGCAGAAACACTCGACTAAGAGCGCTTTTTCGCTTATCAGCTCTGGAAGCAAACTCCTTTTTAAAGTGGAGCGTCCCGGAGAACATAAGCTGAATGGGATTCAGATTTTCAACATCAATGGCCGTCTTATCATGGATGTTCCCCTCGCATCTATTGACAAAAGCAGCGCAGGGTTTTCCATACCGGTGGGGAGGCTTGCTTCAGGATCATATTACATTTCCGCAAAAGTTAATGGAACCAAGTATACTCAAAACTTCAGCATCTACTGATCTTCTCTGAGCCACGCGGCGCGCCAGCTGCACTGCGTGGCACTTATTTTTCCAAAGTCTTTGGTAATCGCCTGAACAATGGCAGCCAGAGCTCCACGAGTGAAATAAGATCGCTGCTCCTTAATGTCTGGACACGGTTGACCGGTGCCTGTTTGATTGAGCTTTCCATTCTTGTTTGTAAGCATCATTCGGTTTGATTATTAAGAGTAATCAACCGCAAATTATGAAGTGATCACTTTCAGTAAAGAGATAAAAACAGATAAAGAGAAGATGGGTGTGGAAATGACGGTGGGCAGGGTGACCATGGAGATGAGCACCCGGACTTTGATTAAGGCAAGAGACCAGGTTCAGAAGAGGGCGGAAATGAGCATGGGTAAACTGCTCAAGGGATTGATCATCTTTGTACTCATACTCAATGTGTTACTCTCACTGGTTGCTGTCTTTCTTTTAAAAAAGGTGATCATAAGCCAATACTAATTATTCGGGTCCGTATCCTTGAAATTGCCAAAGGGGAGGGGGATCTTACTAAGAGGCTTGAGATAGCGGAATACAATGAGATTGGGGAGCTGGGGCAGAGCTTCAACAGCTTTCTTGACATCTTCAGATTATGGTAAAGAAGGTGAGCGGGTCGGCCGTTACCGTTTCTGGCAAATCAACTGAACTGGCGCAGTATTCAAGCAGCCTTGCCTCCACTTCAGAGCAGATTCTGCAAAGTTATCAGCTGGTATCCGATACTACAAGCGAGATCAGCTCGGTGATTAAGGAGATCTCATCCGATGCTGAAAGTGTAAACACCTCCGTGTCTTCTGTGGCAGCAGCGATTGAGGAGATGAGTGCGACCATTAATGAGGTTTCCCGTCACTGCCAGGATGAGTCCCGCATCGCTTCGGAGGCAAATCAGAAGTCACTTAAGACCAGGGAAAAATGAATATTCTGGAAGGAGCCGCATAGGATATCGGCAAGATTATAAATAGAGGTCAGAGGTCGTTTCGCTCACATTGCCTGTCCTTCGATTCCTATCGTAGGAAGCGTAGGTCTTCCGGAGTCGAAATGTAATCCTCACTGGTCAGGTGGTTCTGAAAGAATTATTCTGCTAACGGCGAAGACGCCTCTCAGGTCACCTGCCTTCTCTCCCGCTATGAACCTCTATCGAAGATAAGCATCGGAGTAAATCAATCACGAGTAGGGAACCGGAAACAAGCAAAAGGGAATGGGTACGCATCTGGATTTAACCGAATAGAATTGAGCCCCCAAAGTGGAGGCAAGTGCCTGATTAGTGGAAAAATAAGCGAGGTTCGACCCCGATTGATAGTTTCGTGATCGACAGACTCTGATGCCTATCTTCGATGGTGCTGCCTTGCGGGAAAAGGGAGCCGGTGACCTGAGAGGCGTCTTCGCCGTTAGTAAAAACTCTGATAAAAATAGTGGTTAAATCATAGGTCTGGCGGAGTTAAGGCTCCATTGTACCGGTCGTAACTATTTTTCCAGAGTAAAGACAAACAACTTCTCGACTCTGTTATAACGGGTGGAGCTGTGAAATATGCTGAAAGCGCGGCCGTCTTGGGAGAGCAGGTAGAGAAAACTGTTGTCATTTACAAAAATTGTGTATCGAGTACTGTCATACAGACAGCTGTACATAAAGATGATTTTTCCGTCGTTATAGGATGTATATGGTTCAAGGTTGAAGTTTACTCTGGATTCGTGAATGGTGCAGAGTTCATTGGGGGATTTGTATTTCTGAACCCGTTTGTCAGTGGCGACCTGAGATGCAATAAGGGTGGATCTCACTATGGAATCAGGAATGGTCTTAATAAGCTTCAGGTTGTCAAACCCGTGCAGTGAAAGAAATGTCCTGACATCCTCTTCGGTTGACCCCTTGAACGTATTTGCTTTCCGTCCCATGGCCATGGTGGAACAGATTGGCAAGAGCAATGAAAACAGCAATATGAGTTTATAGACTTGCGAGATATGTTTCATACTCATTCTCCATTGTGGCCCAGGGTGTGCCGGTCAATTGTTCAAAGCGCTCTTTCAGTCTCTCTTCCTGCTCGGTAAAGAGTTTGTTGGAGACTGTCACTCCGTATCTGGAAGTAAGAAAGCGGATAAACATGCCGGCATTGGGATAGTAAATCGACTCGATGGTCTCAATGTCGGTGATCAGCCTCGAGGGGGAAAGAATCCATTCCGGATTGTTTTCCCGATATGATGATATGATATCTTCTATGTCGTAACGCCCGTAGCTTCCGTCAAGCCAAACTGCATACCCCTCGCTCATCATTTTTGAACCGTGCTTGCCCAGAGCATGTATGGCAATGACATGCGCTAATTCATGCGCACTGAGATAGGGGTTCACTGCTCCGTACTGATCTGTGTACAGTCTGATATTGTTGAAATCATAAATGAAGGTGTAATAAACCGAAAGGAACCGGGGTATCGCATGACCTCCTGCAATGGTACCGATTTTGTCGGGGGATTCATCTTTGTTGTAAAGATAGATCAGCACCGGGTCTGAAAAAGAGCACTGAAGACTATCCTGTATTGCATGGTAGTAGAGAACCTGCTGCTGTAAAATGGTGTCTATCTGTGATGATGTGGGGGAGGGGGTTTTGGTAGCGCCTGGCTTGCGGTAGTAAATGGTGATGTTTTCAAGATCTGAAGAGAGCCACTCCTTATCCAGGTCAAGTTGTGCAATAAAGTCCGTACAGGAAAAAAGCACGGTGAGTAAAATGATAACCAGTGTTCTCATAGGCTGTACCCCAGATAAAGCCTGTAGGTGCGGTCAAGTCTGTAGTGAATGAGATCTTCGTTGAAGAATTTCCTTTTCCTGTCTGCAAATCCCACGATGTTATCTTGTGTAATTCCAAGCGTTACTTTTTTATTCCGTGAAATGCTGTAGCCCAGATGAAAATCGATGAGAGTGCGGTAATAAAAGGCATAATAACTACTATATGAGATTATCTGATTGCCGGATTGCTTCTTCAGGTTACCATAGTTGAAGTAAGGCAGGTAGAAGAGGGACGTTACACTGGTTCCGATTTCCATCTGCTGTTTCTGGTATTGCAGCATGAGGTCGGGACCCAGACCCAGGTCAAAATCGATGGTGCGTTCTTTCATGCTGCTGGGGTAGACAAGCTTTCTGTAGTGAAATTGCAGTTCCGATGCACCGCCGGCACTTCCGCGAAACCCTTTCCAGTCAAATAGTTGCCACAACAGGTGATCTGTCAGGGATGTTTGCAGAAGGCTGCTTTGATCTGTCAATACAAGGTTTTTCTCCAGACCATCATCAGAAGACAATCCCGAAGAGGTGAAGAAAAAAGAGATCGAGTTATCCGCTTTCAGCAGTGAAAATGATGCGCCTATTTCAATGAAAATGGATAGTGCTCTGAAGGCGGGATACCCGATTTTCATGGGGACCTGCAATGTAAGCTGGCTGTAGGAATTGTAGAACTGAGTGCCGAGTTTTGAGTGAAACTGTAACTGGCTTGTAACCTGAGAAAAGCAGAAAGAGAATAGAAGCAGTACCAGAACTGCGGAAATTAGAAAAGGATTTCTTCTTTCGGTGGCAGTCATCCGACTCTTTCGTTTTCAGTTGCGGGTTATGGAGAATATAGCTGAAAACAGAGTCTCAGACCATCATTTTTGTAATCCTTTGAGGATACACCACGGTTTTTCGGAACAGCAAAGTACAGTTACAGGTTGAAGTGTGGCGGGGCAGCAGGAGCTCAGTTCGTGGCATTTTCCTTGCTCCTTCACTGTTCACGGGATACCGTTTTTCCACTTTTCAAACGCAGGATACTACTATGGTCATTGTACCTTCGAAGGTTTGGCCCGGCAGGGCATATCCTTTGGGAGCCACCTGGGATGGGGCGGGGGTGAATTTCGCTCTGTTTTCCGAGAATGCCACCGGGGTGGAGCTGTGTCTTTTTGACGATCAGGACAGCGCTAAAGAGGTGGCGCGTATAAAGCTTACCGAGCATACCGATCAAGTGTGGCATGTGTATCTTCCGGAGGCCAGGCCGGGTTTGCGGTATGGTTACCGGGTCTACGGTCCCTATGCTCCTCTGGAGGGGCACCGGTTCAACCCTGCGAAGCTTCTGCTTGACCCTTATGCCAAAGCGATCGATGGTACCATACGCTGGAATGATGCACTGTTCGGTTACAAAGTGGGTAACGGTCAGGCGGACATGGTTATCGATCGTTCCGACAGTGCTCCCTTTCTTCCCAAGTGTGTGGTGGTGGATCCGGCATTTAGCTGGATGGAGGACAGGCGGCCTCAGATCCCCTGGCATAAAACCGTCATTTATGAGCTTCATGTGAAGGGGTTTACTGCTTTGCATCCTGATGTTCCTCCGGAGATGCGTAGTACCTATGCCGGGCTTACTCACCCCAAGGTGATCGAGTATTTCCATTCCCTGGGGATAACCGCCATAGAGCTCATGCCGGTGCATCAGTTTGTGGCGGAGCGGTTTCTGGCGGAGAAGGGGCTCACCAATTACTGGGGATACAGTTCCATCGGTTTTTTCGCTCCCGATGCGCGCTATTGCGGAAGCGGGTCTCTGGGTCAGCAGGTCAATGAGTTTAAAACCATGGTGAAGACCCTGCACCGGGAGGGGATAGAGGTCATACTGGATGTGGTCTATAATCACACCGCCGAGGGGAATCATCTGGGGCCCACATTCTGTTTCAGGGGGATAGACAACTCAAGCTATTACAAGCTGTCGCCCGAAAACCGCCGTTTCTATACAGATTATACCGGGTGCGGCAACTCCCCCAACATGCTCAACCAGCATGTGCTTCAGCTCATTATGGATTCTCTTCGCTACTGGGTGACCGAGATGCATGTGGACGGGTTTCGTTTCGATCTGGCGTCCACTCTGGCCCGGGAGCTTCACGATGTGAACCGTCTGGGTATATTTTTCGATGTGATTCATCAGGACCCGGTGATTTCTCAGGTGAAACTCATAGCCGAGCCCTGGGATCTGGGTCCGGGGGGATATCAGGTGGGCAATTTTCCCCTTTTGTGGGCTGAGTGGAACGGAAAGTACCGGGACACGGTGCGCAGTTTCTGGAAAAGTGATGCAGGTCAGGTGGGGGATCTGGCTTTCCGGGTTACCGGTTCCAGCGATCTTTACGAGTCCAGTGGTCGTCGCCCTTATGCCAGCATAAATTTTATCACTGCCCACGATGGTTTCACTCTCAACGATCTGGTTTCCTACAACTATAAGCACAACGAGGCCAACAGGGAGGGAAACCGCGACGGGTCCGACAACAATCTGAGCTGGAACTGCGGAGTGGAGGGTCCTACCAACGACTCATCCGTGAAACGTCTCCGGGAGCGGCAGCGGCGCAATTTCATGGCCACTCTGATTCTTTCCCAGGGGGTTCCCATGATTACCATGGGGGATGAGTTCGGGCGCACCCAGGGAGGTAACAATAACGCCTATTGCCAAGACAGCGAGATAAGCTGGGTTAATTGGAATATCGCTCCCGATGGAATGGAGCTGCTTGAATTCACCCGTTTTCTTCTACGTTTTTTCCATGCTCACCCTATTCTTCAGCGGCGCAAATTTTTTAACGGACGCAACATGCAGCTTTCCGGCTACAAGGATGCCACCTGGTTTCATCCCGACGGTCGGGAGATGAAGCAGGGGGACTGGCTAAACCCGGAGCTGCGGTCGCTGGCCTTGAGGCTTGCAGGAGATGCTATTGATGAGTTGGATGAACACGGAGAGAAGCTTCTTGATGACACTTTGCTGATAATGCTCAACGGACATTTCGATCCGGTAGTTTTCAAGGTGCCTCCCTGTTCTCCGGAGGGCAGATGGGAGCGGGTGTTCGATACGGTGAACCCTTTCGTGGATCTTGAGCAGAAGATCTACAGCTGCGGCAGCGATTACAAGATGGAGTCCCGTTCCATGGCGTTGTTTCGCATTCCTCGTCTGGAGATGGGGGAGGCGGAGAAGGTGATCGGGGCGGCCCTGGTGAATCCCATGTCCAGTGAGTATCGCAATGTCGAGCGGGAGGCGCAGGTAAAGGGGGGATCTGTCAACCGTTCGGTATCCGCTTCAGCCATGTTTCGCCGTTTCAGGTCGGTGCTGGGGTTTTAAATGGTGCAGGCTTGGGATATTGGCAAATTAACAATCATAAATCATAACTTTTAAGGGTTCTTTCTTAAAATCCGAAATCAACAATCGTAAATCAAAAATTCTCTTTTGGGGGTCTTATGGCGAAAATTGCTATTAACGGAATGGGTCGGATCGGGCGGGCCACACTTAAGATTACGCTGGATACTCCCGATCTTGATGTAGTGGCGGTCAATGATCTGCTTCCGGTGGAGGATATCGCCTATCTTCTGCGGTTCGATTCTGTGTACGGCAGGTATCAGAAGGAAGTGCGGGTGGAGGGTAGAGATTTGTATGTGGGAGGCAAGCAGGTGCGATTCTTTTCCGAGAAAAACCCGGAGGAGCTTCCCTGGGGGGATCTGGGGGTGGACATGGTGCTTGAGTGCACTGGAAAGCTGGTGAAGAAGGACGATCTCGAGAAGCATCTCAAGGCTGGTGCCCGCATGGCGGTGCTTTCAGCTCCCTCTAAAAGCGACGATGTGCCCACGGTGGTTTACGGGGTGAACGATCCGGAAGGTCGCCTGAGGGTGTTTTCCTGTGCGAGCTGCACCACCAATGCCATTGCTCCGGTAATGGAAATAATGGATCGCAGGGTGGGTGTGGAAAAGGCGATCATGACCACGGTGCATGCTTATACATCCAGTCAGAGTCTGGTGGACGGACCCAACAAGAAGCGTCGCCGGGGCAGGGCGGCAGGGGTGAACATGGTGCCCTCCTCGACTGGGGCAGCGATAGCCACGACCAAAGCTCTTCCTCAGCTGACCGGCCGTTTTGACGGTGTGGCGATCAGGGTTCCGCTGCCCACCGGGTCTCTGGCCGATATCACTTTCCTGGCCAAGCGGCAGGTCACGGTTGATGAAATCAACAAGATCTTTCGGGAGGAATCCGGTTCCGAGCGCTACAAGGGGGTGCTGGGGGTGAATGATGAAGATATTGTATCATCCGACATAGTCATGGATCCTCGGGCATCAATTATGGATGCCACGCTCACCCAGGTGGTGGACGGGAATCTGGTTAAGGTGATGGCCTGGTACGATAATGAGTGGGGGTATGCCTCTCAGATGGTCAGGGAAGTGCGGGAGATTGCAAGTCAGCAGTTTTAAGCGCGGGAGGTGGCGATGCGGGTACATAATATCGCGATTGCCGATATATTCAACGAGCTTGCCGATCTGCTGGAGATCAAGGGGGAGAACCCTTTCCGGATCAGAGCATATCGCAATGCTGCCCGCACCGTTGCCGCTCTGCCGCAGGATATCGGGGAGCTTTTAGATAAGGGGGAGGACCTCTCCTCCCTTCCGGGGATCGGGAAGGATCTGGCGGGTAAGATTGAGGAGATCGCCTCCACCGGTCATTTGGCGGTTCTGGATAAACTCGAGGAAAAGCTTGACCCTCAGCTCATAGAGCTCATGCGCATAGGCGGCTTGGGGGGCAAGCGGGTGGGTGCCATCTACAGCAAGCTTGGGGTGCATACATTAGAGGGGCTTGAGGAGGCGGCTAAAGAGCATCGCATAAGCAAACTGCCCGGATTCGGGGAGAAGATCGAGCAGTCCATTCTTGAGGGGATTGAGAAGAGGCGTCAGCAGGGGGATCGTTTTGATCTTCTGGAGGCGGAGGAGACCGCCACCTATCTGACCAGTTATCTGCAGAACAGCTCCATCTTTAAAAGCGTGACGGTGGCCGGCAGTTTCCGCAGGCGCAAAGATACTATAAGGGACCTTGATATCCTGGGGATCTGTGATGATGCCGGGCGGGCTTCGGAGCTTTTCTGTTCGTTTCCGGGGGTAGTGAAGGTGGTGTCATCGGGGGGTACCCGATCGACTGTTATCCTGGCCAACCGTATGCAGGTGGATCTTCGGGTGGTACCTCAGGAGAGTTTCGGGGCGGCGCTTCACTATTTCACCGGCTCTCAGCTGCACAATATTGCGGTACGCAGGCGCGGGGTGAAACGGGGGCTGAAAATCAATGAATACGGGGTGTTCAGGGGTGAGGAGCGCATTGGCGGGGAGCGGGAGGCGGATGTGTTTTCAGCGGTGGGGTTGAGCTATATCGAACCGGAGCTTCGGGAGGATGCCGGGGAGATCGAGGCTGCCGAGCGGGGGGCCCTGCCAAAGCTTGTGGAGCTTTCTGATATCCGTGGGGATCTTCACGCGCACACCACCTATACCGATGGCAAGGTGTCTCTGGAGGGCATGGTAAGTGCAGCCCGGGAGATGGGTTATGAGTATCTGGCAATCACCGATCATTCTCAGAGGCTGGCCATGACCGGGGGGCTTGACGAGATCATGCTTCGGGAGCAGATCGGCCGCATAGAGAGGCTCAACGGAGAATTGAAGGATTTTACGGTTCTCAAAGGCATAGAGGTGGATATCCTGGAAGACGGTTCGCTGGATCTTCCCGATTCGGTGCTTCGGGAGCTTGATCTCTGTGTCTGTTCCATTCATTCCCGGTTCAACCTTTCTTTTGAGAAGCAGACCGAACGGATTCTGCGAGCCATGGACAACCCCTATTTCACCATCTTTGCTCATCCAACAGGCAGAGTTCTCAACAGGCGGCTTCCATACGAATTTGATCTTGACCGGGTGATTGGTCATGCCCGGCAGAGAGGGTGTTTTTTTGAGATTAACGCCTCCCCTTACCGTCTGGATCTTTCGGCGCAAATGGCTCGGGCGGCGGTGGAAGGGGGAGTGAAGGTGGCGGTGAATACAGATGCTCACAATATCGGGGATCTGAAATTCATGCGTTTCGGGATTTCCCAGGCTCGTCGGGGGTGGATTGAAAAGGATGGGGTAATCAACACCCGAAAGGGTGGTAAGCTCAGGCAGCTTTTGAGGGAAAGCCGTTTTAAGTGAGCGTGAGCGGGAGCCCTGCGGCTCCCGGTCGCCAGGTTTTAGTCGTTTTCGAAATTGTGGGCCACGAATTCCCAATTGATCAGATTGTTGGTGAAGGCGGCCACATAATCTTGTCTTTTGTTCTGGTAATCGAGGTAGTAGGCGTGTTCCCAGACATCTATGGCCAGGAGCGGTTTCATATTCATGGCCAGCGGGTTTTCGGCATTGGGGGTTTTTATGGCTTTGATTTTCTGCCCCTCTTTTACCAGCCAGGCATAGCCGCTTCCGAACTGGGCAATGGCGGCATCGCTGAACTCTTTAATGCACTGGTCGTAGCTTCCGAAGGAGGCATTGATGGCATCGAGCAGTTTGCCGCCCGGTTTTTTCATGCCGCGGGGGTCCATGCAGTTCCAGTAGAACCAGTGATTCCAGACCTGAGCGGCATTGTTGAAGAGTTTCTGGTATTCCTTGTTTCCGGCGGTGGATTTTATGATCTGTTCAAGGCTGGCTTTTTCAAATTGGGAACCCTGGACCAGTTCGTTTGTGGTGGAGACGTATTTCTGGTGATGTTTTTCGTAGTGGAAGGAGATGGTGTTCTGGGAGATGCTGGGTGCCAGGGCTTCTTTTGCATAGGGAAGCGGTGGCAGCTGGAAGGGGGCGGTGGAGCGGATCTGTTCTAAGCCTTTGATTTCCATGGAAATCCTCCTGGGATGGTTATGGTTGACGGTAAGGCCGGCAGCGGCGCTAAAATGCAATTGGGAAAAAGCAATTTCAGTGCCGGAAAGTGGAGGGAAAAAAATGAAAGTGGGGTTGGCGGCTGATCATGCGGGGTTTGCGCTCAAGGGGGAGCTTTTTGAGCTGGTTCGGTC